>NZ_JBHRZI010000011.1:43528-342448 GCF_042649515.1 Lentzea rhizosphaerae
AAACCAAGCAGCGCTAGGAAGCCCAGGGAATGGATCGGCCCGGAGGCGCTGACTCCAACCAGGACAGAAATCCTGTCAGCGCGTCCGGGCCCATCGCGATCTCGACCTCGCCCGAGGCGGAACGGCACCGCAGCACCGTCGCGCCCACCGGCATCGCGTACGCCTCCGGGCCTGTCGGCTCACGGCGTGCGTCGATCTCGAGCCCGTCTCTGGAGATCAGCTGGTTGGGGCCCGACCCGAGCGAGAGCACCCGGAACCAGGCGAACTTGTCGCCCCGGTAGTGCCCCACGCCCAGGTGCCAGCCACGACCGCGGTCGTCGAACTGGCTGCGCAGCGCGACGTGCACGCCGCCTTCCCGCAGCAGCCGGATGCGGCGCCAGGCGAAGCCCGCTATGACGACCGCCACGGCGAGCAGGATCAGTCCGGCAATCTCGGTGATCCCCACGGCTGGGCCCTCGCGCCCGGTCTCAGGCCGACTGTTCCACGGCCCGCACGCGCGCTGCCGCACGTGCGCGCTCTGCGTCGTCCGCGTCCTGCAGCGCCGATCGCGCCGCGGTCACGTCGATCTCACCCGCGAGCTCGGCGTCCTCGGCGAGAATCGATACGCCGGTGCCGGTCACGGAGAGGAAGCCGCCGTGCACGGCGGCGGTGACCAGGCCACCGTCCGTCGTGCGGATGCGCACCACGCCACCCTCGACCAGCTGGCCGAGAACAGGCTCGTGACCGGGCAGGATGCCGATCTCGCCCTCGGTCGTCTGAGCCGAAACAGAGGTGGCCGTGCCGGACCACAGGCGGCGTTCAACGGCGACCAGTTCAACGGTCATCTCGGCCACGCGTATCTCCCTCGTCGTCTGGAGTCGAACTGAGTCTAAACGGTCGCCTGGCAACCTTGCCGCCCCGCCCGGTGTCAGTACCTTCGACAGCCGCCGAAGGGGACACATGCAGGACTTCGAGGACTTCGTGGCGTTGCGTTCACAGGCTCTGTTGCGCACCGCCTACCTGCTGTGCGGCGGTGACAAAGGTGCCGCTGAGGACATTCTGCAGGACGTGCTCATGAGCATGTACGGCAAGTGGCGCCGCATCAGGACCTCTCCGGAGGCCTACGCGCGCACCGCGCTGGCCAACGCCGCGGCGAACCGCTGGCGTCGTCGTTCCCGCAAACCGGAGGCACCGCTGGAACTGGGGGCGGTACCTACGGCGCGGGGACACGAGCAGCAGATCGTCGACGCGGACAGCGTGGTGCGTGCGCTGGCACAGCTGCCGAAGAAGATGCGCGCCGTTCTGGTGCTGAGGTTCTTCGACGACCTCAGCGAGGCCGAGACGGCCCGCACACTCGGGTGCGGCATCGGCACGGTGAAGAGCCAGACCTCACGCGGCCTCGCCCGCCTGCGGGAACTGATGGGTGAGCAGGTGCTGACGTGGAACTGAAGCAGGCGATGGAGGCCGCGACGGCGGACCTGGACGTGCGGCCGGGATTCGTGGGGGACGTGATGACCGGGGCTCGGCGACGACACACGCGCAGACTGGTGGCGGTGACCGCGGCGATGGCGCTGCTCGCGGGCGTGACGGCGGGCGTGGTGCTGACCTCGTCGTCCACCGAGTCCGTCGTGGCCGTCGACGCACGGCTCACCGCGCCGACGAGCGGCGACCTGGCCAACGACACGCGGTTCATCGAACAGGCGCGAACTGTGTGGGCGAACAACGAGAACTCCGGGTGGGGGCCGGACGACAACGTGACGGAGTTCACGGCGCAGTCGAACGTCTTCTGGGCCGGGAACACCCCGAGCGGTCCCGCTGCCCTGGTCGCGCAGACGGTGAAGGTCGGCCACAAGCCCGATCCCCAGGTGGCGATCGGCCTGGTCACCGGGAACGCAGTGGTGGAGCGGGAACTCGTCTCCGACCTGCAGCGGGGCCTGTACCAGTTCGGCGCGGACTCCTCGACGTACGTCGTGTTGAGCCTCGGCAAGAGGGTCTACCTGTCCCAGGACCCCGTACGGGGTCAGGACAACAAGCTGACGCGGAAGTGGCGGGAGCTCGACAGGGAACCGCCCGGTGTCTCCGTGGTGAGCGCGCCGCCGCAGAGCAGGCCGGTGTTCGTGCGCGCCGATTCCCCGCCGGCTCCTGACGTCTTCATCACAGAACCCGTGCGGTCGAAGTCCGATCTGGGGCTGGGCAAGGCGTTCACGCCGTACGGCGGCCTCGGCTGGACGGGCGACCAGTGCAAGAAGATGACCTTTCCGCAAGGCCTGCACTCGCCCGCCCAGGCGCAGACGGACCTCCAACGGCGTGGACTCCTCGACTTCCTGGTCAGCCGCGAATCTCTCGGCAGCTGGGAGGTCTGCACGTGGACGCCGGACGGCCGCTTCGCGCTCGCGTTCGAGGCGTTCGGCCAGCTCTACGGCGTGCTCTACACGGCGGACGGCCTGTTCAGCGCCGCGGTGGTCGGCGGACCCGCGGTCAAGGGCACCGTGGCGCCCGTGCGGCTGGTGCTGCCCGACGGCCAGGGCACGATGATCGCCGACTTCGGCGCCCTCGTCGGGCCGGAGCAGCGCCCGGACTTCTGGCTCGCTCCGGCCGGGACGAAGGAGGTGACGATCGTGCGGGGTGACTCGCCCGCGGTCGTACCGCTCTAGCCCCCGTGCCAGGAACGCCAGAGCGTCGCGTAGGTGCCGTCCCTGGCCACCAGGTCGTCGTGGGACCCCAACTCCACGACGCGGCCCGCGTCGACGACGGCGATCCGGTCGGCGTCACGCGCGGTCTGCAGCCGGTGCGCGATCGCGATCACCGTGCGTCTCTCCCGCACGGCCGCGATCGCGCGCTCGGCGTGCCTGGCCGTGGCCGGGTCAAGAGACGACGTGGCCTCGTCGAGCACCAACGTGTGTGGATCGGCTACTTCCACCCGTGCGAGCGCTAGTTGTTGTGCTTGCGCGGGATCCAGTTCGACCCCACCGGCACCAAGAACCGTGTCGAGCCCTTCTTCCAGCTCGTCGAACCAATGCCCATCAACGGTGCGTAGGGCTTCAACGAGCCGTTCGTCCGGAGCGTCCGGTGCGGCCATCGCCAGGTTTTCGCGCAACGTGCCGATGAACACGTGATGCTCTTGTGTAACGAGCACGATCCGTTGCTCTCCCGCTGCTGCGAGATCCGCCACCGGCACTCCGCCGACGTGCACGGACCCCTCCGAGGGCCGGTCGACACCGGCGATCAGCCTGCCGAGCGTCGACTTGCCGGCACCGGACACGCCGACGATCGCGAGCCGTTCCCCCGGCTGCACCACGAGATCGACGCCGTGCAGCACCTCGTGTCCGTCCACATAGGAGAAGCGAACCCCGCGCACCTCGATGCGGTCGTCCTCCGGTTCCGCAACAGCGGGCGCCGGCTCGACGTTGGCGCCGATCCCCTCGACCCGTGCGAACGACGCACCACCACGCTGCAGGAACTCGACCCAGAACAGGATGCGGTCCAACGGTTCGATGAGCCGCCACACGTAGAGACTGCCCGTGACGACGACCTCGATCTGAACGCTGTCCGTCGCGTAGAACAGTCCACCTACGAGGAGCACCAACGCCGTCGGCAGGGTGTTCACGAAGCCCGCCACCGGGAACAGCACGTTCCTCAGCCGCAACGTCCGCAGCCGCGTCCGGTACGAACGCGCGATGGTGTCGTCCGCGGCCGCCACCATCCGGTCCCGCAGCCCGTACGTCTCGATGGTCCGGCTGCCCTCACCGACCGCCGCCGAAATCTCCGCCACGTCACCGTTGGCCTCGCTCTCCGCGAGGTACGCGGCGCGCGCACGAACGAGGTACCAGTGCAGAACCCACGCGAGGAACGGCATCCCGGCCAGCGCGACCAGTCCCAGCACCGGATCCAGCACGAACAGCGCCACGAACACGACCACGAGGTGCACGACGCCCGTGAACACCTCGGGCACGCTGTCCCGGAGCGCCTGCCCGATCGTCCCGACGTCGCTCGTGACGCGGGCGAGCAGATCACCGGTGCTCAGCCGGTCCACCACCCGCGCCGGCAACGCCATCGAGCGCGTCACCGCCTCCTCGCGCAACGACGCCAACAGCCGTTCGCCGAGTCTCGTCGTCTGCAACGCGCTGTACCGCACCAACAACAGGTGCACTACAGCGGCGATCAGCACCCCGAGCGCGAACCAGTCCACAGTGGACAAGGTGAGCTCGCCGCGTTCAGCGCCACCCACGATCTTCCCGAGCAGATACGGCCCCACGAGACCGGACAACGCGGTCAGCACGGTGAGGAGGAGAACGACGCTGAACGCGCCTCGTTCACCTCGCATCAACCGCACGGCCACCTGCCGCACCTGACGCCGGTCCGCGATCGGCAACCGGTTCACCGGCTCTCCTCCAGGTACACGGTCTGGTCCGCCTGCCCAGCCCACAGCGGCGACGACGAGACGACCACCGTCGTCCGCCCGAGCCGCGCCTGCTTCACCCGCTGGGCCACCGCGGCCTCGGTCACCGCGTCGAGCGCCGACGTCGGCTCCACGAGCACCAGCACCTCCGGCTCGCTCAGCAACGCCCTGACGAGCCTCAGCCGTTGCCGCTGGCCACCAGAAACGTTGCGCCCCTTGGGTTCCAGGCGCGAGTCGAGCCCGTCCGGCAACGCCTCCACGACGTCCACCGCGGCAGCCGCCCACACGGCCCGTTCCAGCTCTGCGTCGTCGTGCTCAGCAACCGACACCGCCTCACGCACCGTGCCGGCGAACAGGTAGTCGTCGTTGTCCGCCACCACAACCTGCCCCGGCAACCGTTCCACGGCTTCACGCGCCGCCGTCGCGTTGGCCGACACGACCACCGTCAACACGCCACTCTTCACGTCCAACGCAGAGGCGTCGCCGTCGCCGTCATCCGGCCGCAACCGCAAGAGGTCGATAACGCGCCGTGCGGACACCAACGCGCGCGGAATCGCGTCCGCACCTTCCATGAAGAAACTCACCGGCACGATCAACGTCGTGACGTACAGGTACACGGCAACCATCTCTTCGATCGAGATGGCACCCGTCACCACCATGCGCGCCGCGATCCACGTGACGACAGCGAGGAACAACGTCGGCAGCCCCCACGTCAACGCCTGCACCCAGCTGAGCCACCTCGACACCCGGTAACCGTCGCGCAGCACCTCACGGGACTTCACCCGGAACCGCTCCTCGAACGCGGGCTTCCCACCGATCCCGGACAACACCCGCAGCCCGGCCACGATGTCCCCGGCCCGCGCGCTCAACTCCCCTTGGCTGTGCCGATAACCGGTCTCCACCGCGTGCAGGCGACTCAACACGGGCCCGGTGACCACCGCCAACACCGGCACACCCAACAACACCACCACCGCGACGAGGGGAGAGATCCGCACAAGCAGCACAGCCGTGACCCCATACGCGATCACCGCCCCCACCCCGGGCCCAGTGCTGGTGAGCGCGTGAGCGATCCGCGCCGTGTCCCCGTTCTGGAGGTACGTCAACTCCCCTGTGGACAGCTTGCGCCGCACCACCCCACCAAGCTGCGTAACGTGCCTGACCACCACCTGAGCAGTCCGCAACGACGCATCGGTCCGCACCAACGTCATCGTGCGGTGTCGAGCAACGCCAAGAAGCGCCAACAACGCCGCGACAACAACCAACGCCGAGCACCACCACACGAGCGCCGCACGGTCACCCCCGCGCAACCCGTCCTTGATGGCCCGCTCGATCAAATACGGAGGCACGATCAGCCCGCACATCCACAGCGACCCCCACCACGCCCCCGCAAGCACCCGCCAGCGCTGCATCTTCACCAGCCACCACAGGTACCGCCAGGGCGATCGAACATCGGGCGCACCGGGATCGGCGTACGGCGCATGTCGGGACATAACTCGACTGTGCCATCACCTCACGCGCGGCACGACCAATTTCGCCCGACCCGCACACCCCTGACCCGCACAAAGCAAAAAGACCGTCCCTCCAAAGTGGAGAGACGGCCCTTTCACAAACCAGCAGAAACCAGCTCAGTTACCAGCCAGCTTCTTGGCGTTGGCCTCAACGTCGTCCAACCCACCGCAGGAGAAGAACGCCTGCTCCGGGAAGTGGTCGAACTCGCCCTTGCAGACCCGGTCGAACGCCTCGACCGTGTCCTTGATCGGCACGAACGACCCGGGCTGCCCGGTGAACTTCTCCGCAACGAAGAAGTTCTGACCCAGGAAGCGCTCCAGACGACGCGCCCGACCGACGAGGACCTTGTCCTCCTCGGAGAGCTCGTCCATACCGAGGATCGCGATGATGTCCTGCAGCTCCTTGTACTTCTGCAGGATCCGCTTGACCTCCTGGGCCACCCGGTAGTGCTCCTCGCCGACGATCGACGGCTCGAGGATTCGAGACGACGACGACAGCGGGTCGACGGCCGGGTAGATGCCCTTCTGGGAGATCGGACGGGAGAGCTCCGTCGTCGCGTCCAGGTGGGCGAAGGTCGTGGCGGGCGCGGGGTCGGTGTAGTCGTCCGCGGGCACGTAGATGGCCTGCAGCGAGGTGATCGACTTACCGCGCGTCGAGGTGATGCGCTCCTGGAGCTCACCCATCTCGTCCGCCAGCGTCGGCTGGTAACCCACGGCGGAAGGCATGCGGCCCAGCAGGGTCGACACCTCGGAGCCCGCCTGGGTGAAGCGGAAGATGTTGTCGATGAAGAGCAGCACGTCCTGGTTCTGCACGTCGCGGAAGTACTCCGCCATCGTCAGAGCGGACAGGGCGACGCGCATACGCGTGCCCGGCGGCTCGTCCATCTGACCGAAGACGAGCGCGGTGTCCTGAATAACACCCATCTCCTCCATCTCCAGGAGGAGGTCGGTGCCCTCACGGGTGCGCTCACCGACGCCGGCGAAGACCGAGGTGCCGGAGAACTCACGCGCGATACGCGTGATCATCTCCTGGATCAGAACGGTCTTGCCGACACCCGCGCCGCCGAACAGGCCGATCTTGCCGCCCTTGACGTACGGGGTGAGGAGGTCGATGACCTTGATGCCGGTCTCGAGGATCTCGGTCTTGCCCTCGAGCTGGTCGAACGACGGAGCCTTGCGGTGGATGCCCCACTGCTCGCCGTCACGGCCGAGGCCCGGCTGGTCGAGGCAGTCGCCGAGGGCGTTGAACACGTGGCCCTTGACGATGTCGCCGACGGGAACCGAGATGGCGCGACCGGTGTCGGTCACGGTGGCACCGCGGACCAGACCGTCGGTCGGCTGCATCGAGATGGTGCGGACGAGGTTGTCGCCGAGGTGCTGCGCGACCTCGAGGGTCAGCGTCTTGGCGACGGCCTCGAACGTGATCTCCACGTTCAGGGCGTTGAACAGCTCCGGCACGGCGTCGCGCGGGAACTCCACGTCGACGACCGCACCGATCACCCGGACCACACGGCCGGTGCGGGTGGTGGTGGCAGTAGCACTCATGTCACTCATCACTTCCTGCGCCACCGGTAAGCGCGGCAGCGCCACCGACGATCTCGCTGATCTCCTGGGTGATCTGGGCCTGACGGGCCGAGTTCGCCGCCCGGCTGAGGTTCCGGACCAGCTCCGTCGCGTTGTCCGTCGCGGCCTTCATGGCCGTACGACGGGCCGCCGACTCCGAAGCCGCGGCCTCCAGCATGGCGGAGAACAGCCGGGTCTTCACGTACTTGGGCAGCATCGCACCGAGCAGCGCCTCGGCGCTGGGCTCGAAGTCGTACACCGCGCGCGGACCCTTGGGGGCCTCGCCGGTGTACTCGACCTCCATCGGCGCGACCCGGCGGGCGGTCGGCGTCTGGCTCAGCATGGACTTGAACTCGGTGTACACGATGTGGATCTCGTCCACGCCCTGCGCACCGTCCTCCGTGCCCTCCAGGAACGCCTCCACCAGCGCGTCACCCGCCTCGACGGCGTTGACGTAGTGCGGGGTCTGCGAGAACCCGCTCCACGACCCGGTGACCTCGCGGCGGCGGAACTGGTAGTAGCCCTGGCCCTTGCGGCCGGTCACGTACAGCACCGGCTCCTTGCCCTCGGACCGGATCAGCTGCAGCAGCTGCTCAGCGGCCTTGAGGACGTTGGCGTTGTAACCGCCGCACATGCCCTTGTCGCTCGTGATCACCAGCACCGCGGCGCGCTTCGGGTTCGGGCGCTCCGTCAGCAGCGGGTGGTCGAGGTTCGCCGAGGCCTCGGCCAACGCGGAGAGCACGTTAGTGATCTCGTCCGCGTACGGCCGGGAAGCCGCGACCCTGGTCTGCGCCTTCGCGAGGCGAGACGTCGCGATGAGCTCGTAGGCCTTCGTGATCTTCTTGGTCGAGTTGACCGTTCGGATCCGCTGGCGGAGCTCCCGAATCTGTGCACCCATGGCTCAGATCACTTCTTGGTGGGCTCGGGCTTGTGAAGCTTCACCGACTCCTGCGCGACCTTGTCGGCGTCCATCGCCTTCTCCGGGGCCTCGTTGACGATCGTCGTGCCGTCCGAAGCGGTGAACTGCTTCTTGAACTCGGCGATGGCGTCAACGACACGCTTCTGCGCGTCCTCGGGGAACTTCTTGGTCTCGACGATACCGCCGAGCACGTCCGCGTGGTTGCGGCGCAGCGAGTCCTTGAACTCGGCGACGAACCGGCGGATGTCGCCGACGGGGACGTCGTCCAGGTGGCCCTTGGTCGCGGCGAAGATCTCGACGACCTGCTCCTCGACGGCGACCGGCGAGTACTGGCCCTGCTTGAGCAGCTCGACCAGACGGGCACCGCGGTCCAGCTGGGCGCGCGAGGCGGCGTCGAGGTCGGACGCGAACGCGGAGAAGGCCTCCAGCTCGCGGAACTGCGACAGGTCGAGACGCAGCGAGCCCGCGACGTCCTTCATCGCCTTGATCTGCGCGGCACCACCGACGCGGGAGACGGAGATACCCACGTTGACGGCCGGGCGAACACCGGCGTTGAACAGGTCGGACTCGAGGAAGCACTGACCGTCGGTGATCGAGATGACGTTGGTCGGGATGTACGCCGACACGTCGTTCGCCTTGGTCTCGATGATCGGCAGACCCGTCATCGAGCCACCGCCGAGGTCGTCCGACAGCTTCGCGCAACGCTCGAGGAGACGCGAGTGCAAGTAGAAGACGTCGCCGGGGTACGCCTCGCGGCCCGGCGGGCGGCGCAGCAGCAGCGAGATCGCGCGGTACGCCTCGGCCTGCTTGGTCAGGTCGTCGAAGATGATCAGGACGTGCTTGCCCTGGTACATCCAGTGCTGGCCGATGGCGGAGCCGGTGTACGGCGCCAGCCACTTGAAGCCGGCGGAGTCGGAAGCCGGGGCGGCGACGATCGTCGTGTACTCGAGCGCGCCCGCCTCCTCCAGCGCGGCCTTGACGCCCGCGATGGTGGAGCCCTTCTGGCCGATGGCGACGTAGACGCAGCGGACCTGCTGCTTGGGGTCGCCCGACTCCCAGGCCTTCTTCTGGTTGATGATCGTGTCGATGCAGACCGCGGTCTTGCCGGTCTTGCGGTCACCGATGATCAGCTGGCGCTGGCCGCGACCGATCGGGGTCATCGCGTCGATGGCCTTGATGCCGGTCTGCATCGGCTCGGACACCGGCTGACGCTGCAGCACGGTGGCGGCCTGCAGCTCCAGGGCGCGGTTGTCGTCGGCGACGATGTCGCCGAGGCCGTCGATCGGCTGACCCAGCGGGTTGACGACGCGGCCGAGGAAGCCGTCGCCGACCGGCACGGAGAGGACCTTGCCCGTCCGGCGGACCTCCTGGCCTTCTTCGATCTTGTCGAAGTCACCGAGGATGACCGCACCGATCTCGCGGACCTCGAGGTTCAGGGCGACGCCGAGGACGCCACCGGGGAACTCGAGCAGCTCGTTGGTCATCGTGCCCGGAAGGCCCTCGACGATGGCGATGCCGTCGTAGGTCTCGGAGACGGTACCGACCTCTTCCCGGCTGACCTCCGGGGAGTAGCTCGAGACGTACTTCTCGATCGCACTGCGGATCTCGTCCGACGAGATCGTCAGCTCCGCCATGTCGTTCCTGCTCTCACTTCTTCGTTCTTGGGAAAGGGCTCGGGGGCTAGCTGGCGAGATTGCGGCGCAGTGCCGCCAACCGGCCGGCGATGCTTCCGTCGATGATCTCGTCGCCGATCTTGATCTGGAGACCACCCGCGAGCGAGGCGTCCACCTCGACGTGCAGGGCGATCGGGCGCGAGTAGATCGTGGTCAGCGTCGCGGTCAAGCGGTCGATCTGCTCCGCGGTCAGCTCCACCGCGGACCGGACGTGCGCGACGGAACGCTGACGGCGCTTGGCCGCCAGGTCGGCGAGCTCGGCCAGTCCGTCCGCCACGCGCATCCCGCGCGGGTGACGAACCAGCTGGTCCACCAGCGTCTTGGTGACCGGGCTGACCTTTCCCTCGATCAGGGAGTCGACCAGCGCGACCTTGCCGGGAACCGAGCCGGCGGGGTCCGCCAGCAGCAGCTCGAGCTCGTTCGAACCGGCGACGATGCGGCCGAGCCGGAACAGCTCGTCCTCCGTCGAGTCGAGCTGGCCGTCGCGCTCGGCACGCACCAGCAGCGCGGTGCGGGCGAGCGACTCGACACCGTCGACGAGTTCGCGCGGGCTGGACCAGCGGGCGGTCACGACGGCGACCAGGACCTGCAGCGTCGCGTCGCTCACCTTGCCCGCGAACAGACCGCGAACGAGCTGCTCACGACCGGCGGGCTGCGACGAGGCGTCGGCGGCCGCACGGCGCAGCGAGGGCTGCTCGATCAGCAGGCCCAACACGGCGAAGAGCTCCTCGCCCAGCTTGGCGAGGTCGTCCGTGGACGTGGTGGCGTCGGCCAGCTCCAGCAGCCGCAGTTCCGCGGCTGCCAGAGCTTCACGACTAGCGGCATGCAACGTCATCGGCAGCCTCTACTTGCTCGCCGGCGCCGCGACGGCGTCCAGCTCGTTGAGGAAGCGGTCGACGGTGCCGCGGCGGCGGGCCTCGTCCTCGAGGGACTCGCCCACGACCTTGCTCGCCAGCTCGACGGCGGTGCGACCGAGGTCGGCACGCAGCTCGGCGACGATCTGGGCGCGCTGAGCGTCCAGCTGGTGCTGGCCCTGCGCGACGATGCGCGCGGACTCGGCCTGCGCCTGCTCGCGCAGTTCCTCGATGATCTGCAGGCCCTCGGCCCGCGCGTCGTCGCGGATGCGCGCGGCCTCGGCGCGAGCCTCGGCCAGCTGCTCCTTGTACTGCTCGAGCGTGCGCTGAGCTTCGGCCTGGGCCTGCTCCGCCTTCTCGATGCCGCCCTCGATCTTGGCCGTCCGCTCCGCGTACAGCGCCTCGAACCTCGGCGACACGAACTTCTTGATGACGAAGAAGAGGAGCAGGAACGCGACGAGACCGAGAATGACCTCAGCGAGCTGCGGAACGACGGGGTTGTGCCCACCTTCCGCGGCCAGGATCAGGGTGCGGTTCACGACGTCTCCTAACGCGATGAAGGGTTAGGTCAGCCGGCGGTCGCGATGAAGTACACGACGAAGCCGATCAGCGCGAGGACCTCGACGATGGCGAAGGTGGTCCACGCGAGGCTGAGCAGGACGCCGCGGGCCTCGGGCTGGCGGGCGGTGCCGCTGATGACCGAGGAGAAGATCAGACCCACGCCGATGCCGGGGCCGATGGCCGCGAGGCCGTAACCGATGGCCGCGAGACCCGGGTTGATGTTGGCGGCGGCGTCCTGGGCGATCTGGAGAGCGCTCACTGTTGCTGTTCCCTTTCCAACTCGGTCCGCGAGTGTTCGCGGATCGGAGGCTTTGTGCTGTTACTCAGTGCTCTTCTGCCAGCGCCATGCCGATGTAGCTGGCAGACAGCAGCGCGAAGATGTAGGCCTGCAGGCACATGATCAGTGCCTCCAGGAAGGTCAGCGCGATGGCGAAGGCGAAGGACACCGGCGCCACGATGACGGTCAGCCCGCCGTTGAGCAGCAGGAACTCACCGGCCAGGGTGAACACCAGCAGCAGGAGGTGACCCGCGAACATGGCCGCGAAAACTCGGATCGCCAGCGTGAGCGGGTTCAGGATGAACTTCTGGAAGAACTCGATCGGAATCAGCAGCGGGAGCACGAACCACGGCGCGCCCGGCGGAATCGTCTGGTGCTTCAAGTAACCCACGAAGCCGTGCCGCTTGAACCCGACGAAGTGGTACACCGGGTAAACGACGAGCAACGAAACGGCGAGCGGGAAGCCGATGTGCGACATCGTGGGGAACTGGATGATCGGGATGAGCCCGAACAGGTTGTTCACCAGGATGAAGGTGAAGATCGTGAGGATCAGCGGGATGAACGGCTTGAAGTCCTTCGCGCCGATCTGTTCCCTGGCGATGCCGTTGCGGCTGAAGTCGTAAAGGGACTCCGCGGCGAACTGGAACTTGCCGGGAACCAACTTGAGGTTGCGGGTCGCCGCGATGAAGAAGGCGCCGATGATCAAGATCGACAGCACCAGCAGGACCATCGGCTTCGTGACCGAGCCGAAGATCGGCGGGAGGAAGAAGTCCGCAACTCCTGGGGCGACGAACTTGTCACCCGAGGCCAGCACCATCTCGGTCACTGTGTTCCTTCCGGTTCTCCCGGCCGGCGTTCACTCCGCCGGGGGAATCGTCACGATCTGGACTTAACGTACCTTACGGTTCGCAAGCGACTACCAGAGGCACCCCTGCTATCGGGTGTCCCTGGTCTGCGCGGACCATATCAGCAGGTCTCAGGTGCCTTCGGAGGCGGGGACCACCATCTGACTACGGCTGCGCTTGGAGGCTCTGGCCTCCAGCCACGACGTCACGAGCACCGTCGCCACCAGGGTGATTCCGAGCGCCTTGGGTTCAAGCCACTGCTGGTTGCGCAGCAAGATCACCGCCAGCAGCAGGACGATCAGCTTTCCCGTGAATCCACCGAGTGCGGCGACCATCACGAACATCGGATCGAGCGCCGCGGTCTTGCGCATCAACAACAGCGTCACGAGGCTCGAAGCGATGGCGATCGCACCACCGATCAATGATCCGTTGAGACCAGCGGTCCCCCAGATCACGGTTGACACGACGACGCCGAGGACAAACGTGCCGAGTGCGGCCCAGGCGGCCGCGCGGAACATTTCCCCGGCGAGCCGCTGGACGACCAGCTCGTGCGTGACGGCCTTGTCCGCGTCGCTCATGTCTCGAAGTGTAGGAACTCGCATTCCGGGCCCCGCAAGCAGCCCCTGGTTAACGCCGGTTAAGCGGGTCCAAACAAGATGAACGCCGTTTACGGCTTGCGGGCGTCCCTGAGCCGCGGGATCACCGACACCACGAACGTCACGATCAGCCCGATGACGAAGCAGGTGGCCACGATGATCGGGTCGAACAACGTCAGCGCCACCGCGCCGAACGCCAGCACGCCCGCCCACAAGTAGATGAGCAGCACCGCTCGACGCTGTGAATGCCCGATCTCCAGCAACCGGTGGTGCAGGTGCATCTTGTCCGGCGAGAACGGGCTTTCACCCCGTCGAGTGCGGCGGATGATCGCCATCAGCAGGTCGAGCAGCGGCACGAACAACACCGCGGCGACGACGATCAGCGGCGAGAGCAGACCGAGCAGGTCCGCGGCGCTGCCGGTGGCCTGGTTGATCTTTCCGGACGCGCTGGTGGTGGCGGCCGCGAGCATGAGGCCGATGAGCATCGAGCCCGAGTCGCCCATGAAGATGCGCGCGGGGTTGAAGTTGTGCGGCAGGAAGCCCAGGCACGCGCCGGCCAGCGCCGCGGCGATCAGGGCTGGCGGGTAGGCCTCCACCGCGCCCTGCCGTTCGACGAGCAGTCCGATCGAGAACGCGCAGGTGGCCGCGGCGGCGATGAGGCCGATGCCGGCGGCCAGCCCGTCGAGGCCGTCGACGAAGTTCATCGCGTTGATCATGGTGACCGCGAGCAGGACGGTCAGCAGCGCGCCCTGGTTCTGGTCGAGGGAGATGGTGGCGCCGCCGTCCCACGGCACCCACGCGATCATCCACTGGAGACCGAACAGCACCAGGATGCCCGCCGCGGTGACCTGCCCGGCGAGCTTGGTGAGCGAGTCGAGCTCGAACCTGTCGTCGATCGCACCCACGAGCACGATGACGCCGCCCGCGACGATGACGCCCCACGGGTCGTTGGAGAAGTCGAACGCCGCCCGCAGCACCGGCAGTTGGTGCGCCACGAACATGCCGCACAGCACGCCGCCGTAGATGGCGACACCACCCATGCGCGGCATCGGCTGCACGTGCACGTCACGTTGCCGCGGGTAGGCCACCGCGCCGAGACGGAACGCCAGCGCGCGCACGAGACCCACGAGCAGGAACGTCACCACGGCAGCGATCAACGCGACGAGGAGGTACTCGCGCACGGGAAGGACGAACGAGGATGCGGGCCCCACGGGCCTACCAATCAATCGGGGGAAATCGGCGGGGTGCTCGCCACGGTACCCCGCGGCGACATGATCAATTCTGGCAGCAGCGCCCTACCGCGCCACTTCGACCTCGATGCCGAGCACCTCGTTGACCTCTTCCCTGCTGACCGCGCCCTCGCGCAGGATCAGCGCGTCCGGCCCGGTGAGATCGACGATGGTCGAGGCGATGTTCTCGCCGCTCAACCCGCCGTCGAGGTACACGGGCACGGAGTCGCCGAGCTGGTCGCGGGCCTCCTGCGCGCTGGCGGCCGGTGCGTACCCGGTCTTGTTCGCGCTGGACACGGCCATCGGACCGACGTCGCGCAGCAGTTCGAGGGCGACCGGGTGCAACGGCATGCGCAACATGACGGTGCCGCGCGTCTGCCCGAGGTCCCACGCCAGGCTGGGCGCGTGCGGCAGGACGATGCTCAGCCCGCCGGGCCAGAAGGCCTCGATGAGCGCCCGCGCCTGCCGGGGCACGCTGAGGACCAGACCGTCGATGGTGGTCCAGGAACCGACGAGCACCGGCACGGGCATGTCGGGCCCGCGCCCCTTGGCCTCGAGAAGACTCCGGACGGCTTCGGCGTCGAACGCGTCGCAGCCGATCCCGTAGACGGTGTCGGTGGGCAGGACGACGAGTCGCCCGCTCCGCACCGCGCCGGCGGCAGCGGCAAGTCCCGCCGCGCGATTGCTGGGTTCGCTGCAGTCGTAGACCGTGCTCACCTCGGTAAGCCTAGCCAGCCGTCCCGATCGGGTGACGCAAGGCCCGTCCGACGACTCTGGGCAACGGCGCTGGGAGGAGCTACCTTTCGGCAACTCGCGCGGATCTGGGGGGATCGTGGACGAACAGCACCTGTGGGCACCTAGACCTCGAACGGCCCCGCGTCCGTCGCGCTGGGGCCAGTTCGTCGGCTTGGCGGCCGGCCTGCTGGCGACGGCGCTGCTCGCCGCCAGCTGCTGGTTCGGCTTCCACGCCGGGCACCAGCGTCCCGACCGCCCGTCGGCAGGTGTGGGAATCCTGAGACAGATGGGCCACGGCCACTCCCTGCCGACGTTCGGCAGCACCGAACTGCACGACGCCTGCGCGGTGATCAAGATCCAGGACCTGAACGGCCTCGGCGTGCCGCTCTCCGAGAACGAGCCCGTCGTCCAGCAACGTGTGGACGGCAGCGTGCTGCCAGAGGCCGCGATCACCCAGAGCCCCGCTGACGCCGCCCACTGCTCCTACCCGCTGGCCAACGGCAACACGCTGACGGTGACCGTTCACCAGACCCCGTTCACCGCCGCGGCCGACCTGGACTTCCTGAAGCAGGCGGGATACCGCGCGGGTGCGACGTTGAAGACTGAGAGCGACCTCTCTCTCGCGCAGTGGCACGACAAGCAGTCGGACGCACAGAGGCTCAACGCCTGGAAACAGGACATCCTGATCGACGTCTCCATCGGCACGAGCAAGCCGTGGCCTGCCAACGGAATGGACGCCCCGACTCTCGCCACGAAACTCGAACCCCTGGTGACGACGGCGATCATCACTGGCCCGATCGGCCACACGGAGCACTTCTACGAAGACCCGTTCAGCAGGCTGCGCGATCCGTGCGAGTCGGCGAACTACGCGGCGTTCGACAGGGCCTTCCCGTCCCACGCGGGCGTGTCGTCGATCGTGCGCGGCACGTACCACCCGACCCGCTCCCAGTCCGACGTCCTGATGTCCTGCCGGCGCAGCAACATCGTGCGAGGCGGAAGCCTGAACGAGGTCGAGCACCGCGAGCTGCTCGTCGAGTTCTCCGTCGCGGACAGCCCGCAGGCCGCTCGAGCCGAGAACGCCAGGTTCTGCTCAGGCTCCGAAGTCGTCGACGCGACACCGTCCGCGGGCCACGCTCGCAGCTGCCTGGTGAAGTCGGGCACCGACTGGGCGCTCTGGTTCCAGCTCGACCAGGTCAACATCCGCGTCAGCACTCCCGGCCTCGGCGGGACCGCGGAGGAGGTCGGTGACCGGGTCGTGCCGGCGGCGCTGGCGATAGTGGAGTTCGGCGTGAACCACTGATTTCCGCCGTTCGGATGTGTGCTCTCGTTCTCACTTAGCGCGTTCATCCTGCACCTGACCAGGGGAAGTTTTGGTCCGAACAGGTTTGAGTAGTTCAACTCATCCCCCAAATGGGCGCACAACTGTAAGGTCATGAGCCGACCACAGAGCGCAATCGGGGAGGGTCGAGCTCCTGTGTCCGAAGACCAACAGGCGTTCTTCAAACGAGGAAGGTCTTTCACGCAGCCGACGTCCTGGCAAGGGGTGCTCGGTGCCGGTGCGGCCGACGTGTCCGCCGCCAGCAAGATCGTGGCGACGGCTGTCGACTCCAAGTCGCTGAAGGTGGACCCGCAGCTGGTCGACAGCATGATCAAGAAGCTGCTGCAGATGGAGGACCTGCTGGCGGACGTCCGGTCCGGCTCGCACCACCTGAGCATCGACACCAAGCTCGGCAGCGGATATGCCGCGGAAATCAGCAAGAACAACACGAAGTTCGGTGAGGCCGCGACCAAGCAGCTGGCGGACATCGAGCGCGAGATCGCGTCGCTCAGGACGCAGCTCGAGAAGAGCCGCGCCAGCTACCAGAACGTGGATCAGGCGCACGCCGACTCGCTCAAGAAACTCGACGGGAAGTCATGAAGCGCATTCTCATCACCGCTGTCGTCGGCCTCGCTGCACTGAGCGCCGGCTGCACCGGCACCTCCGGTGAAGCGAAGCCCGGTCCCACCGACAGCACACCCACCAGTTCCTCCGGCAGCAGCTCCGGCCTGGCCACGGTCAAGTCCTGCGACCTGCTCACCGAGGCTGACGTGACCGGGCTCGGTCTGACGTATCCCGGTGATCAGTCGGACCTGGGCACTGCGGACACCTGTTACTGGAAGATCTCCGGCAACGGTGGCCTGCGGGCAGGCGTTTTCGCCAATTCGGGTGTCAAGGAACTCGATGCGAAGGGCGAACGGCTGTCCGAGATCAAGGTCGGCAAGTTCACCGCAACCAAGGTCGAGGCGCAGAACGGTGACAAGACGGCCTGCGCTGTCCTCATCTCCGTCACCGAAAGCTCGGCGGTCTCGGTCATCTCGACCCTTAGCGCGACCTCCACCGACACTGCCGCGTCCTGCGAGCGCGCCACCAAGGCCGCCGACTTGATCGCAGCGAAGCTGCCGTAACCACGACGCCCGAGGGGGGAAACTCATGGCGCCCGTCAAACCCGCCGTCCAACCGTCGAACGAGAACTACCCAGGCCAGCAGCACGAACACATGCAGCAGCTGGTCACCCAGAACTACGACCCGAACGCCGCCACCACCGTGGCTCTTGCCTGGCAGAAGATCGGCAAGACGTTCAGCCAGCTGGCGGGTGAGTTCAACCAGCTGGTCAACAGTTCTCAGGGCGGCTGGCAGGGTGCCGCCGCCGACGGGGTCCGGCAGGCGCTGACCAAGGTGGGGAAGTTCGCCGACGACACGGGTACCGCGTTCCAGACGACGGCCGTCGCCATCGCCGACCAGCGGGACGCGGCCATCCAGGCGAACAGGACGATGCCGACCCCGGTCGAGTTCAGTCCGTCCAAGATCATGGGCAAGTGGGGCGTTGCCAGCATGATCAGTCCCGTCGCCATGATCGGCGGGCCGATCGAGATGATGTCGAAGCACAACGAGCAGCAGGAGGCCAAGGCCGAAGCTGTTCAGGTCATGCAGACACGTGACAGCACGATGCTGGCCGCGGCGATGTCCATGCCCACCATGGAGACCACGCCGCAGGTCACCCACGACCAGGGCACCACGCAGCCCAGCAGCACCACGCACTCGCAGAGCCTCAGCAGCGTCAACTCGAACCAGCGGTTCAGCAACACCGGCATGCCGTCGACGCCTTCGAACACGGGCAACGGCACGACGAACCCGTCCTGGGTCGCTCCCCAGGTCAAGGACCCCAACCTGCCGGGCAACCCGAACAACCAGAACAACCCGCCCGGCGGCAACCGTCCGCCTTACGGACCTCCCGGCGCGCTGCCCCCAGGCATGCGCCCTCCCGGCGGTGGCACGGGCCAGGGCAGGCCACCCGGTGGCGGCCAAGGCATGCGTCCCGGTGGACCGGGCGGACCCGGAGGCGGTGCGGGCGGTCGCGGCCCAGGCGGTATGGGTGGCATGGCTTCCGGACGCGGCATGGGCAGCTTCGGCCCCGCCACCCCCGGTGGCAGCGCGGGCATCGCGGGTCCCGGCAGCGGGCCAGGCGGTGCAGGTGCGGGCGCTGGTGCGGCGGGTCGTGGAGGTGCCGCGGGCGCGGCCGGTGCGGGTGGCGCCGGTGCCGGCCAGGGCGGTCAGGGTGAAGAGGACAAGGAACACAAGTCGAACTACCTCATCCCGACCGACGAGTTCTTCGACGACGATCGCATGGTCGCGCCGCCGGTGATCGGCGGATGAGGCAGATCGCGCAGCTCTCCCTGCCCGCGTTCGAGGTCCTCTGGGAGGATCTGCGGGCGGGGAGCGTTCCCTACCCCTTCGACGTCAGCCAGCACGGCGAGACGCTGGACGAGCGCGCCCGCGTCAGGTCCGCCGTGCACGCCGACCTCGAACGCAGGGGCCTCGCCCGCCGCGGCAGGCCCGAGCCGGACCTCGAGGACGCGCTGAACCTGTTGGCGCGTCCCGAACTCCGCGTCATCGCCCTGTGCATGCCCGACATGAGGCAGGAGACGCTCGTGCGAGCCAGCGTGGTGGCGCGGGGCCGTTATGCCGTGCTGGTCACGCAGGACGACACCAGCATCACGCTGAACCTGGTGCAGCCCAACGAGATCGCCACCAGGCTCGCCAACGCGATGCCGCCGGGCAGACCGGGACCGGGTAAACCCGTGACCGTGCCCGCCCAGGCGTTCGAAAGCCCTCAACCGCAACAAGAGGGCTTTCGGCAGGCGGTCCGCAGCGCAGAGAACGACGACGTGCGTCTCGCCAAGCAGATGCTGACCGGCCCCGCCACCGGCAACGGCCACTTCCTCGTCCAGCTGGCGCAGGGCCGCACCAGGCGTGACTTCCCACCCGTGACCTGGGTCGACACCAACCAGGGCCGCTACTGCAACGTCGAGACCCGCAAGGGCTGGTTCACCATCAGCCCGGCCGACAACGTGGGCCTGGCACGACACCTCGGGCAGGTGCTGGCGATGACGAGCGAACGATGAACTCGGAACAGATGATCGCGGACCTCGAGTCCAGGGCGCAGCAACTCCAGCAACGCTCCCAGCAGATGCAGGAGCAGATCCAGAACGCCAGCAGCACCTCACCTCCCCCAACGAGGCGGTGACCGTGCGCGTGGCACCGAACGGCGCGTTGCAGCACATCGAGTTCTCGCCGGCCGCCATGCGCCTGACCCACGTCCAGCTGAGCCAGCTCGTCATGCAGACGGTGCAAAAAGCCCAGATCCAGTCCGCCGAACAAGTTGCGTCCATTGTGGAGCCCGAGTTCGGCGGCACCGAGGCGATGGACTTCCTGCGCAGCTTCATCCCGCAACAGGAGGAAGAGGAACCTCCGCCGCCGCAGGACGAAGGCCAGGTCATGCGCGAGGTCTCGTGGAACGGACCGGCGCAGAAGCCCGCGCCACGGCCGCAGCGGCCGGCGGAGGACGATGACGACGGCTTCGGGAGCGTGCTGAGGTGACCGGCTTCAGCGTCAATCCGAGTGAGCTCCACTCGTTCGCAAAGGACCAGTTCCGCCGCCAGCAGGTGTTGGAGATGGCCGCAGACAAGGCTGCCGGAGTGAACCTCGGCGGCGACACGTTCGGCGTGCTGCTGCAGTTCTTCGCCTTCGACGCCGAGGATTCGGCGCACAAGACCGTCGAGGCGATCCGCGAGCTCTCCAAGGCGGTCGGCGAGGCCGCGGAGGACACCAAGACCACTGCCTCGTTCTATGAACTGAACGAGGACGCCAACCGCCAACGGTTCGAGGGCTCCTGATGACCTTCACCTCGTTGAAGGGCGGCAAGGACTGGGCCGACCCCGACAACTTCGCCGGTGCCGGACTCTTCGAATCCCTGCCTCAGACCGTCGACTCGATGGGACGGCTCGGCGAAGGTGACGCGGCTGAGCTGGGGCTCAATGCCGCCGCGCTCGGCCTCGACGCACTCGGTGTGTTCATGGACCCCGTCGGAGCGCTGGCAACGGCAGGGATCGGCTGGCTCATCGAGCACCTCAGCTTCCTGCGTGAACCGCTCGACTGGCTCGCGGGCAACGGCGACAAGATCAAGGCCGCAGTCGCCACGTGGAACCAGGTGTCGCTCGCGATCGCGCAGATCGCGGACGAACAGAACAAGGCCGTGCAGAGCCAGGTCGGGTCGTGGCAGGAGGCGGCGGCTGAACGCTTCCGATCCAGCCAGAACCAGCTCGCTGCCGAGATGACGGCGGTCAGCAAGTCGTGTGCCGCGGTCGGCGAGCAGGTGGCCACGGCAGGCACGATCACTGCCGCGGTACGGGGCATGCTCCGGGACCTCGTCGCCATGTTCATCTACGAGGTCATCCGCAACGCGATCATCGCCCTCGCCTCGTCCTATGTGTCGTTGGGCAGCTCCATCGCGGCGTTCTCCGCCTGGGCGGTCGGGCGTGGCGCGGCAGTGCTCGGCAAGATCACTCAGCAGATCGCCAAGCTGGTGAAGGTCATCACGAGGATCGCCGGCAGGCTCAAGACCCTCTTCGCGAAGCTGGGCGATGTGCTCTCGCGGCTTGCACGTTTCGGCAGGGGTGGACGAGAAGTCGACGTCCCGAGTGCTCCGCACGCACCAGCCACCCCGAAGGCAGACGCGCTCGGTGACGCGGGAAGACGGCTGGAGGACTGGGGAAACTCAAGGCCGACCGCAGGCGAGGGGTTCGACAAGCTCAAGCAGGGCGGACGCGAGTTCAAGGACGGTTACGCGGACGCGGGCAACACCTGGAAGGACAAGTACGAAGAACCGTACAGCCGGAGGGTTCCGTCCAAGCCCTGGCAGCAGGACGCCGTCGACGCGTACACGCCGTTCAAGCCGGTCACCAAGGCCGACGGGTCAGTGACACCGCACTCGGTACCCAATGTGATGGACGGTGGCTACCAGATCAAATTGGGCGCGGATGTCATCCGCGAAACCACCAAGCAGGACGAGTTGCAGGAGCAAGGCATCCCGGACGAGCAGAAGAAGGCGTTCAAGCGGCAACAGGGGCACCTCGACCTGTGACTTCATCGGATGATCAGCCACGTCGCGCCCGCAGGATCCTTTGGGCGGCGGTCTTGACGGCGGCAGTCGGCTGTGCGATCGCAGCGCCGCTCCTGACGATGAAGGGTGATCTGAGGTCGCTTCTCGCCATTGCCGTCGCCCTGGCCGCTGGAGCCACCGCGTGGTTCGCGACGTCACGCCTGCGTCCCTGGAGCAAGACCTCCGCGTGGGCACTGCTCGCTGTCGTTGCGATCGCGTTCGTGTCCTCACTGGGCATGAAGTCACTGTGGCTCTCGGGTTATGGAGAGCCTGCAGATGGCTGCGTGGTTGTCGGACGCTCCGAGCACACTTCTCGCCGCGCGCCGAGCTACTACAGCAACGAACTGAACTGCGGCTCACTGCAGCTCAGCTACCGCCCGAGCCCTGGTTACACGAGCAAGCCTGTCGGTGAGCGGATCGACCTCGTCATCGACCGCACGGGATTCGCCGGCTATGCCGAACCCGGCACGATCAAGCCACTGACCAGCGCATTCGTCGGCGTCGCAGGCCTGGCAGGACTGGGATTCGCAGCCCTGGTGCTCTGGTGGCCCGCGAAGAAGCCGAAGAAACGGCCGGACAGGCCCGACCTGCGGCGTGACTTCCTCCAGTGACCGACGAAGATCAAGAAGGTCGGAGCGACGACTTCCCTCGATGGCACGGATCTTTGGACGAATGACCGGAACCAGACCGCCCTTCCAACCGAAGAAGCTGCTTTGGTCGAGCCTCTTCGCTGTCGCGATCGTGGCGGCAGGCTTTCTCATCATGGCGGTCGGCAAGGCGTTCATCGCTGTGGCGTTCGCGACCACGATCGTCTGGGTCTTCTACGTCATCGCCCTGGGCAACTATCGACCGAAGCCGTCGAAGTGGGCCGGGATCACAGCGATGGTGGTCGGCTTCGCCACCTTCTTCGCGGCGCACGTCGGCAGCCACTCCGTGTGGCTCTCGGTGTTCGGCGAGACGGTGCACTGCAAGGTCATCAGCGTCGACACAGTTCCCAGCCGAACCAGTCCCTCCAAGTACCACAGCAAGTTGCAATGTGGCGACCAGCAGCGCGTGCACATCGCGGACTCGTACAAGTCAGCCCCACAGCCGGGCACCGAGATGGACGTCGTCGTCGACAGGACCGGTGTCGTCCCCGACCTCGAACCGCGCGAGGTCGGCCTGGGGCACAACCTGCTGCTCCTGCTGGCGCTGCTGATGAACGGCGTGTTCATCTTCCTCGTCGCCTGGCTCCCGGTCCGCGAGCCCGAATAGGCGCACACGCGGTCACGCGCGAGGCGGCGGTTCCTCCAGCGCGTGACCGCGTGCCCTCCCCGACCAGAGAACATACGACTGTTTGGCCCGAATGGGTCCAAACGTCTTCTTATTGGCCAGGAATTGTCAACTCCTCCCACGACTCCACGAGCCGCAGCCCGCTCCGCAGCGCGGTGAGCCCCTCCCTGAACGGCACCATCGCCCGCCTCATCGACACGTCGGCCGCCTCCATCCGGCGAGTGCTCACCAGCAGCGCCTCGACGCCCTCCACGAAGCCGTCGTCCAGCTCCACGAACGGGCCCGGCGCGTTGCCCGCCGCCCGGATCAGCCGATCCACCTCGAAGGCCCGCCGCTCGAACCGCCGCCCGGCGTCCCGCAGCCGCGCCGCACCCGGCAGGTATCGGCGGGCGTCAGCGCCCACTTCGACGAGTGCCGTGAACTCGGTCGTCACCGACGCCGTCGCATCGGACACGTCGGCGATGTCTTGGCAGAACCTCGCCCGCTCAGCGGACACGTCCACGTCGGCGGCCGGCGGTGCGGAGACCAGCGAGCGCTCGGCCTCCTCCACCCGATCGACCAGTTCGCCCGCCAACGCCAGCACGGTGCGCCGCCACGCGGGTGACGAAGCGCCCTCGAGCCACGCCTCCCTCAGCACCCGGTGCTGGCGTTCCACGATGATCTGCACTGCCAGGTCCGGGTTGTCCTCGGTCAGGTGGTTGTCACCGAGCAGCACGACGGGCAGCAGCAGTGAGCGCGCGTCGTCGACGACAGCCTGGTTGTAGAAGATGAAGAGTTCCTCGCGGCAGTACGGGCGATCGAAGTAGCGGCGGGTCACCACCGGGATGAAGACGGTGGCGCTGCGGACTGCCGACCTGATGACCGGCTGCGCGAGGTCGCCCCAGCCGATCGAGGTGCGGTCCAGGAAGATCTCCAGCTCGCGACCTCGGTCGGCGTAGGCGTACTGACGCAAGGACTGGATGAACGGGTCGACGAAGTCCATCACGACGTCGTCCTTGCGCGCGTAACTCAGGAAACAACGGATCGGCGGCGCGTCCGAGGAGGTCATTTACCCACCCTCGACAGCAGTGGGGTGACCTCGTCGGACAACCACTCCCAACGCTGTTTGCGTTGACGGACAACGAATGCGTAGAGCAAGGCCGCGCCCAGCACCCCACCGGCAGCCAGCACGAGCACGGACGAGTTGGCGCCGCCAAGCACGACGAGCAGTCCACTGAGGCCGATCAGCAGGACGAGCGCGGGCATCCCGCGGTAGCCCCACGTCCACTCGCGGCTCGCCTCGACCTCGCGACGCAGGTCCGCGGCGAACGTCGCGAGCTCGCCCGTCACTCCCAGTTCGAGCATGCGGGTGGCGATGCGGTCACACCCGTCCACCTGAGCCCGTTCGACCATCACCAACTCGCCCTCGTGGGTCACGGCGCGCAACGAGACCGACCGGAGGGCGAGCGCCACGGCCAGGTGAGCCGCAGCGCCCGGCAGGCCGGCCAGTTCCTCGATGTGCTCGTCGGAGACGCCGGTCACCGAAATGACAGCCAGCAGTTCGTGAGGGCGACCACGCGGGTCGTCGGACCTGAGCACGCGCTCAATCTCTCCAGCAAGCAGTTCTTGACACTCATTCGGCGCATTGACATTCACCAGATCACCCGAACTTCGCCAGGAATCGGCCATCGAAAGCTATTGTGCCAGAACGCGGAGGATGCCCCATGGAAAAGCTCAGCTCACGTTCGCTCGCACTTGCTCTCGCGTCGGCATACTTGGTTGTTTCGACACTGACAGGTATCGCGCTGATGACGGAACGGAAACCCGAGCCGCACGCACTGGACGCGACGACCTACGACTACACCGCCACGACCACCAGGACGACGACCACGACCACAAGGCCTGCACGGAGAACCACGACGACCACCGCCGATACGAGCTACGACCTGGTGAGCGGCGCATATGAGCTGGTCACAGCCGTGCCCAAGGGATGGGCGGTCCGGCAGGGCGACGTGTCGACAGTGTCGGTCGCACGCAGCGACACCATGCCCGGTTACGAGGTGCGCCTCGGCGGCGCACCGCCGGAAGACCCCGCGAAAACCCTGTTCGAACGCATCTCCACGGCTCACCAGGCGAAGCTGGGCAAGAACTCCTACTCGATGGAAACGTTGCGCGACACGCGGTTCCACGGTTATCCCGCCGCAGAGTGGAGCTACACCACGACATCGAACGGAGTGGCTCAGTTCTGCACCGGAGCCTGGTGGGAGGCAGGCGGTATCGAATATGTCCTGTTCGTTGTCTCACCGCTGTCCGGACGAGCAACGGCAGAAAAGTTGCTCAATTTGATGACAACCCACGCGAAACCATGACAGAAAGTGGACACAACAATGTCATCTCCGGCGACGACAGCGAACACCGGTTCACCGAAGTTGCGCGACGACACGACCCGCTTCCTCTGTGGGGCCGCGCACCGCGACGAGCACTTCGCGGACGCGGCCATTCGCGAGTACCTGGTGGAGAAGACACGGTTGATTCCGCGCTCACCCGGCGTCAACACGGGCGCGGTGCTGCGCGAGGCCGTGGCCGGGCGCATGCGGCGCAAGATGCGCGACAGCGCACTGCTGGTGCTGACGCTCGTGCTGCTGCTCACCGCGACCGCGACCGCACTCATGCCCTGGCTGATCGTCGCCGTGCCGCTGGCGTTCGCCTCCGCCGGCTTCACCATCCGGCCACTGGTGCGGCAGCTGTCGACGCCCACCGGGCGGGGGCCCCTCATCGTCGGCGCCATCGGCGGTTCGATCGCGCTGGGCATCGTGTTGCTCAAGGCGGGATCGTCCTTCGAACGCGACTACTACAACGGGTACGGAACGCGGTACAGCAGCTCCAGCGACGCCGAGACCGTCATCGCGATCATCACCCTCGCTCTCATCTTCGGCGTGTTGCTGGCCGACCGCGTGGTCGTGTGGCTCCTGCTCACCAAGAGCTTCCGCCGCAACAGGTTCCGCACCAGGCCGGGTCAGGAGCTGTGGCAGAACGAGTGGAAGGTGCGGCAGCTCGGGCACGGAATCTACGCCAACGCGCTGCAGCGCTACCCGGACGAGGAGGACGAGCACACTCCTGATGACCCCGGTCAGGCACAGGTCGTCGTCTACCGCGGCTACGAGCCGTTCGTGGGCTCGGGCACGATGTTCGAACCCTGGTCGATGGCGCTGCCGCTGAAGCCCGCCGAGAACGAGGAAGCCAAGCCCAGACTGGGGTTCACGCTGACAGAGCTCTACGACCACGTCACGAACGACCTGGTGACGACGGGCAGGTCGCCATCGCTGTCGCCAGGCCACCGGTTGCGCGACCTCACCTTCGGCGACCGCGTCGTCGCGTCCGCGGTCGAGCTGATCGACCACCTCGGCGACCCGGAGACGCAGATCATCCTGCCGGACAAGGACAAGGCTCCGGTGCGGGTGGTCGACGGGTCCGTTGTGGATGATCTCGTCAACAAGCCCAAGGAGTGGATGCGCTACTTCCGTTCCTTCCAGGTCGAGACGTGGGACCGCGACGTGGTGGTGTCGGCGTACCTCACGCTCGGCCTCGACGACGAGATGCTCTACGTCGAGTGGACGCCGTGCGTGCTGACCCCGATCGAGGCGAAGTACCGCGAGATCGACAAGTGGTCGCCGTACTCGCTCCGACCGCTCGGCGAGGCGCTCGTGGATATGCTCAGGTTTCCGGCGACCCTGCCGAAGCGGTTCTCGAACGCGGTCATGTGGATGTCGCCGATCGACCAGCCGCCCGGCACGTTCGTGTCGGACAAGTACGGCGCGCGCGTCAGCATCCGCGAGCTCGCCTCCGAACAGTCGGTCGACAACTACTTCCAGCTCACGGACGTCGAGCGCTACATCAAGGTGCTGGAGGCACGGTTGTTGCGCACGATCGGCGAGTTCCTGCAGAGCAAGGGAATCTCGGTCACCGAGTTCATGGAACAGGCCATGCAGATCACGAACAACAACGTGCACATCACCGGCCCCGTGATCGCGAGCAACATCGCCACGACGGGCCGGGCGCGCACGGGCAATGTCAGCACGGGCAAAGGCCGGAAGCGATGAATGAACGAAACTTCGAGATCCACGGGCCGGTGGTCGGCAGCAACATCGGCACCAGCGGACGAGCCAGGGCCGGAGACGTCCACATCGGACACATCAAGGACGTCAGCGCCGTGCTGAGGCTGCTCGACGAGCTCCGCGAGGACCTCAACGACGCCAAGGCGCCCACGTCCACCATCGAGGCGGTCGACGACCTGCGGGTCGAGGCGCGCAAACCCAAGCCCAGCAAGGACGTCACGGCGCACCTGATGGACAAGCTGGCCGACCGCGGTCTTGGCGAACAGATGAAGGACCTGGCGAAGGCCTTCGACGCGCTCTTCTAGGAGACCTTGCGGGCGGTCGCGAACCGCGGCCGCCCCGCCAGATCGGTGTGGCCGGCGACGTCCGTGAGCACCCGGCGCGCGGCCAGCAACGCCGGCACGGACTCGCCCTGGGTGTCGTCGTGCTCTATCCCGACGGCCCCACCCGGCTTGAGCCACCGCGCGGCCGCCGACACGACGTGCCGGATCACGTCCAGGCCGTCCGCGCCGGAGAACACCGCGTGGTGCGGGTCGTGCACGCCCACCTCGGGCTGCACGGGAGTTCCCTCTGGCACGTAGGGCGGGTTGCACACCACGAGGTCGACCAGACCGTCCAGATCGGACAGCAGCGACGGGTCCGTGGCGTCGCCGGAGTGCAACCGGATCGGCGTGTCCCCCGTCGCCGCACGCGCGTCCGCGTTGCGACGCGTCCACGCAAGCGCTTGCGGGTCGATCTCCACCGCGTGCACCACGGCGTCCGGGCGGGCGTGAGCGATCGACAACGCCAGCGCGCCCGTCCCCGTGCACAGATCCACGACGACAGGCGAGGAAACGCCGACCAGCGCCTTCAGGCCCCACTCCATCAGCAGCTCGGTCTCCGGCCGCGGCACGAACACACCCGGCCCGACCTCGACCGAGATGGCGCCCATCGGCGCCCAGCCGAGGATGTGCTGCAACGGAATCCGCGAGGCCCGCGCACGAACGAGCTTGTGCAGCTGGTCGATCACCGGCGGATCGACCAGCGGGATGAGCGGCAGCCGCCCACGTTCCACGCCGAGCACGTGCGCGGCCAGGTACTCCGCGTCGACGCGCGGGCTGTCCACGCCGGCCTCGGCGAGGATCTTGGCCGCCTCGGAGATCGCGAGGCGGAGCGGCTGCCGGTTCATCATCGAAGAGAAAGCTATCTCAGAAGTTGATCATGTGCCCGGCCAGGCCGTGCACCGCTTCCTTGACGGCCTCGGACAGCGTCGGGTGCGCGTGCACGTTGCGCGCGACCTCGTGCACCGTGAGGTCCCACTGCTGGGCCAGCGTGAGCTCGGGCAGCAGCTCGGTCGCCTCGGGGCCGATGATGTGGCCGCCGAGCAGCTCGCCGTGCTTGCCGTCGCTGATCAGCTTCACGAAGCCGCCGGCGTCGGCGAGGCCGTGCGCCTTGCCGTTCGCGGTGAACGGGAACTTCGCGACCTGGACGTCGAAGCCCTTCTCGCGGGCCTGCTCCTCGGTGTAGCCGAAGGAGGCGATCTGCGGCTGGCAGAACGTGGCCCGCGGGATCATGACGTAGTCGAGCTCCATGGTCTCGGCGCCCGCGATGGTCTCCGCGGCGATGATGCCCATGGACTCGGCGGTGTGCGCGAGCATCAGCTTCGCGGTGACGTCACCGATGGCGAAGATGTGCGGCACGGAGGTGCGGCCGCGGCCGTCGATGTCGATCGCGCCGCGGTCGGTCAGCTTCACGCCGGTGTTCTCGAGGCCGTAGCCCTCGACGCGGGGCACGAAACCGATGGCCTGCATGACCTTGTCGGCTTCCAGGACCTCCTGGGCACCGTTCTTCGACACCGTGACGCGGACCTTCTGGCCCGACTCGTCGATCGACTCGACACGGGTGCCGACGCGCACGTCGACGCCCATCTTCTTGTAGCGCTTGAGGAGCTCGGCGGACACCTCGGCGTCCTCGAGCGGCACCATCCGGTCGAGGAACTCGACGATGGTGACCTTCACGCCGTAGTTGTGCATCACGTAGGCGAACTCGACGCCGATCGCGCCCGCGCCGGCGATGATGATCGACTCGGGCAGGTCCTCGGTCATGATCTGCTCTTCGTAGGTCACGACGCGGTCGGACTTCTGCGTGTTCGGCAGCATCCGGGTCGTGGCGCCCACGGCGAGGATCGCGTGGCCGAAGGTGATCGTCTCGTCCCCGACGGTCAGCGTGTGGTCGTCGGTGAAGTTGGCCCACCCGTTGTACTCGGTGATGCCGTTCTTCTTCATCAGGAAGTGCACGCCCTTGACGCGGCCGTCCGCGACCTTGCGGCTGCGCTGCCACGCGGCGCTGTAGTCGAAGCTGACGGTGCCGTCGACCTTGATGCCGAACGTCTTCTGCTCGTGCGTGAAGATGTGCGCGAGCTCGGCGTTGCGCAGGAGAGCCTTCGACGGGATGCAGCCCACGTTCAGGCAGACACCGCCCCAGTACTTCTCCTCCACGATGGCGGTCTTCAGCCCCAGCTGAGCCGCCCGGATCGCGGCGACGTACCCGCCGGGACCCGCACCCACGACGACGACATCAAAGTGTGCGCTCATAAGCACACACCCTAGGTCCCGAGCTGCTCCTGCAAGAACTCAACCGTCCGTTTCCAAGCGTCCACACGCGCGTGCGCTGTGGTCTGCGGAACACCACCACCCGAGAAGGTGACACCGGGCCCCGGATAGGTCACGTCGGTCGCCGGACGGTGCGGCGGGCCCGCTATCAGGTGTCCTGCCTCGGGATACACGACGTGCTCGTACGGGAACGGGTGGTCGTGGTCCTTCAGCCGCCGCATCGCGACCTCGCTCAGCTCGACGCAGGGCCACCCGTCGTCGTGTCCGGACGAGATGAGCAACACACCGCCGACGATGTTCTCGACGCGGATCTCGGTGTCCTCGGGGATGCCGTCGCTCGTGTCGAACGCGAGCCGCAACGGCACCGGTTCGTCGTTCACGATCTTCGCCCGCAGCTCGTCGCTCACGTAGTAGGGCAGGTACGGCAGCGGCTCGCCCTTCCACGTCCAGGACGCCGCCTCGTACGAGAGCTTCTGCAGCAGGTTCGCACCCGGCCCGATGCCCTGGGTCACCACGCCGCTGCCCACCACACTGACCACAGCCCTGACCTGAGGGAACGTCGCTCCGGCGAGCAACGCCAGCTCACCACCGCGCGAACCGCCGACCACGCCGATCTCGCCGCAACGCTCGGACAGGTACTCGATCGCGGTGCCGAAGTACTCGAGCGGGACGTCCACGAGGTGCTCCGGCAGGCCCTTCATTCCGAAGTAGCCGAGCGCGAGCGTGACGAACCCGTGCGCGGCCAGCAGAGCCGCGTCAGTCTCGTGGATGCCGCCTTCCGACCCGCCGAGCACGATCACGCCCGGCAGGACGCCTCCGTCGTCCTCAGGGGCGAACAGCGTGCCGACCAGCCCGTTCTCCCGGACCTCCAGCCGCTCGACGCCCTCAGGCACGGTGAGCCGTTCGAGGACGCGGTCACCGACGCCCTCCACCGACAGGCACATCGGCGCCTGCTTGCCACCCGTGCGTTCCAGCGACCAGAACAGCCCCATCGGATCAACACCGTGGTAGCTGCCCTCGACGGGAGCGTGCCTGGTCAGATCGACGACACCGCGATCGTCAGCGGTGAAGACGGCGTGGGAGGCCCGGTCGCCCGTGGAGAGCTGGACCGAGATCGCCTGACCGGGTTTGAGGCCGACGACGACAACGTCGACCGCTTGGTCGAGAGGCGCGGACTGCGGATTCACCAGGATCTCGGCCACAACGCGCCCCTCTCACGTCGGATTACCCGCCTGCGAGCCGTTCTGCCCGGTCGGCGGCGGCCAGCGCGTCCACCACCGCGTCCAGGTCACCGTCGAGCACCTGGTCCAGGTTATGCGCTTTGTACCCAACCCGGTGATCAGAAATTCGCGATTCGGGGAAGTTGTAGGTCCGCACCCGCTCACTGCGGTCGACGGTGCGGATCTGGGTGCGCCGGGCGTCCGACGCCTCCTGCGCCTTCTGCTCCTCGGCGAGCGCGGCAAGGCGGCTCTGCAGCACCTGCATGGCGCGGGCCTTGTTCTGCAGCTGGCTGCGCTCGTTCTGACACGACACGACGATGCCGGTCGGCAGGTGCGTGATGCGCACCGCGGAGTCGGTGGTGTTGACCGACTGACCGCCCTTGCCCGACGACCGGTAGACGTCGATGCGCAGGTCCTTCTCGTCGATCTCGACCTCCGCGACCTCCTCGGTCTCGGGAAAGACGAGCACGCCGGCGGCAGACGTGTGGATGCGCCCCTGCGACTCCGTGACGGGCACGCGCTGCACCCGGTGCACGCCGCCCTCCCACTTCAGCCGGCTCCACACCCCGTCAGGCGTTGCGCTCTTGGCCTTGATGGCGACCGTGACGTCCTTGAACCCGCCGAGGTCGGAGTCGGTCCCGTCGAGCATCTCGACCTTCCAGCCCTGACGCTCGGCGTACCGCGTGTACATGCGCAGCAGGTCTCCGGCGAACAGCGCGGACTCCTCGCCCCCTTCACCGGACTTGATCTCCAGCAGCACGTCGTCCCCGTCGTGCGGGTCACGCGGCAGCAGGAGCTCGGTGAGCTTCTCCTCCAACTTGGGAAGCTGTTCCTCCAGCTGCTTCGCCTCGTCGGCGAACGCCGAGTCCTCGCCGGCCAGCTCCTTGGCGGCCTCGAGGTCGCTGCGGGTCTGCTCGATCTCCCGGGCGGTCTTCACGATCGGCCCGAGCTGGGCGTACCGCTTGCCCAACTTCCGCGCGCCTGCCTGGTCAGCGTGCACGCTGGGATCGGCGAGCTTCTTCTCGAGCTCGTCGTACTCGGCGAGCAGGCTGTCCAGCGACTGCGACACGTTCGTTGACTCCCTGGTTGAAGGTCGTGCAGACGGCAACGGCGCCTGACCCCAGCAGTTCTGCCGAGGTCAGGCGCCGTGAACGCAGCTACTTGTTGCGCTTGCCGTAACGCGCCTCGAAGCGCGCGACGCGGCCACCGGTGTCCAGGATCTTCTGCTTGCCCGTGTAGAACGGGTGGCAGTTCGAGCAGACCTCGACGTGCACGGAGCCGGAGGTCTTGGTGCTCCGGGTGGTGAAGGTGTTGCCGCAACCGCAGGTGACCTCGGTGGTCACGTACTCCGGGTGGATTCCAGTCTTCAAGATCTTGTCCCTTTCAGAGGATGGCCGCCGGGTCCCTGTTTGTGAGCGGGTGAACCGGAGCCGGACTCGACCGTTTAGTTTGCCAGACCCTTCAACACGTGCAAAAACGCGGTTGTTCCCAGGCCACCCACACGGCCTTGAGGGTGGCTGATATCACAACCGCTTAACCTCCCCGATACGCCGTTCGGCGCAAGGTGAGCCCGTTCGGCCACATACGGCTCCATGTTGTTGATGGCCGTCCATCAGACTGTGCACCGTGTTCTGCGCCGCCGAACGGCCAATGCACCAGCGCCTCTGGCTAGCCGTGCCGTTCCTGTTCTCCGCCGCAGTGTTCGGCCTGATGGGTTCAGCAGGTCTGATCACGGCATCCTGGACCACCGTGCCTCTGTCACCGGTGGTGTCAGGCGCGGGCGTAGCAGTGGCCGCAGCCGTCTCAGGCGGCGTCCGGTGGAGGCGCCCGTGGCAACGAACCTGGCTGCGCTGGCCGTACCTGGCCGCAGTGCTGGCGTTCGGAGTGCTGGTGGGAGCAGTGGAGGTCCCAGCCCTGGCCACGGCGGTGGTGGGCCTGCCGGTGCTGCTGGGTCTGGTGTTCCAGTGCCTGATGCAGAGCGAAGAGGGCAGATCGGCCTCAGGCTGCCGCTGACCCCGCTCCCCACCCAGCCCTCTCCGCTCCCCCGGACGGCACGCGGGGACCCCGCGTGTGCTCACAGCGAACGAAAGCTCCCCGCGTGCACTCGAACAGCCTCGGCATTCGGGTGACGAGATGCGGAAAGACCCCCGGTGACCTGCACCGGGGGTCTTTTCACGTGAAACTCACGCGGGCGATCAGTCCTGCTCGGCGCCCGGCGTCGTCTTCGCCACCTGCATCAAGAACTCGATGTTGGTACGAGACTTCCGCAGCCGATCCAACAGCAGATCGATCGCCTGCTGCCCGTCCAACGCGTGCAGCACCCGACGCAGCTTGTGCGTGACCGCCATCTCATCCGGCGACAGCAGCAGCTCTTCCTTGCGCGTACCGGAAGAGTCCACGTCCACAGCCGGGAACGTCCGCTTGTCCGCGATCTTCCGGTCGAGCTTCAGCTCGGCGTTGCCCGTGCCCTTGAACTCCTCGAAGATCACCGAGTCACCGGCAGAACCGGTCTCCACCAGCGCGGTGGCGATGACGGTCAACGACCCGCCACCCTCGATGTTCCGAGCAGCGCCGAGGAACCGCTTCGGCGGGTACAGCGCGGTGGAGTCGACACCACCGGACAGGATGCGGCCGGAAGCCGGCGCCGCCAGGTTGTACGCACGGCCCAGACGCGTGATCGAGTCCAGCAGCACGACCACGTCGTGGCCCATCTCGACCAGGCGCTTCGCCCGCTCGATCGCGAGCTCGGAGATGGTCGTGTGGTCCGACGGCGGGCGGTCGAAGGTCGAGGCGATGACCTCGCCCTTCACCGAGCGCTGCATGTCGGTGACCTCTTCAGGACGCTCGTCCACGAGCACGACCATCAGGTGGCACTCGGGGTTGTTCTTCGTGATCGCGTTGGCGATCGACTGCAGAACCGAGGTCTTGCCGGCCTTCGGCGGCGACACGATCAGGGCGCGCTGGCCCTTGCCGATCGGCATCACCAGGTCGATGACGCGGGTGGTGAGGATGTGCGGCTCGGTCTCCAGGCGCAGGCGCTCGTTCGGGTAGAGCGGCGTCAGCTTGGTGAAGTCCGGGCGGTTGCGCGCCTCTTCCGGGTCCAGGCCGTTGATCTTGTCGACGCGGACCAGCGGGTTGAACTTCTGGCGCTGCTGCTCGCCCTCGCGCGGCTGGCGGACGGCGCCGGTGATGGCGTCACCGCGGCGCAGGCCGTACTTGCGGACCAGCGACAGCGAGACGTAGACGTCGTTCGAGCCGGCCAGGTAGCCCGACGTGCGGACGAACGCGTAGTTCTCCAGCACGTCCAGGATGCCCGCGACGGGGAGCAGGACGTCGTCGTCGCGCACCTCGGTCTCGCGGTCGCCACGCTCGCCGCCCTCGCCGCGACCACCGCGGCGGCGACGGTCGCGGAAGCGGCCACGACGGCCATCGCCGTCGTCGTCGCCCTGCGGGCCTCCACCCTGGCGGTCGTTGCGGTCGCCGCGGTCACCACGGTCGCGGTTGCGGTCACGGCCGCCCCGCTCACCACGGTCGCCGCGCTCACCACGGTCGCCACGCTCGTTGCGGTCGCCACGCTCGGAACGGTCGGAACGCTCTCCGCGGTCCTGACGCTCGGCGCGGTCGCCACGGTCCTGACGCTCGGCACGCTCGCCGCGGTCGGGACGCTCGGCGCGCTGCTCCTGCTGCTGGCCGTCGCCCGCCTCGGCGTTGCCACCGCCACGGCCGGAACGGCGGCGGCGGTTGCCCCGGCGCCCACCGTCCTCCGCAGAGGAGCCGGACTCGGCGACGGCAGGCTTCTCCGTCACCTCGAGCTGCTGCTGAACAGGCTTTTCGGCGGCCTTTTCGACGATCTTCTCGACCACCTTGGCGGCCGGCTTCTCGGCGGGAGCCTCGGCCTTCGCAGCAGCCTTCGCGGGCTTCTCGGCTTTCGCCGGGGCGCCTGCGCCCTGCTTCTCCTTGATGGCCGCGATCAGGTCGCCCTTGCGCAGACCTGCGGTTCCGGTGATGCCCATTTGGCCGGCGAGCTCACGCAACTCCGCGAGCACCATGCCGGACAGACCCGCGCGGCGGCGCGGCGTCGTGCCGTTCGAAGGGGTGGACAGAGCGGTCTCCTCGGCTCCAGAACCAGAAGCAGCTGCGACTTCACTGCTCAGCAAATCGGTGTTGCTCACACATGTCCTTCCTGACCAGGCCCCGCCTCCTACGCGGCCCAGCGGACCCGTCTTCCCGCTTCAACTGGGGAACGACGGTCAGTCCGATGCAGACGGAAGCACACACCGCTTCCGGCAAGCACGGGACTTTTCTCAGGTCACACGGCGATCGGGTGCCTCTTTTGCGTCCGCCCCGCCCGCACGGCACAGAGCCGGAACACAAAAGGATTGCGACCCGGAACGAGTGTCCGGGCGCGACACCGGCGCCCGTGCGCGCGGTGACTGATCGCCCCCGAGGGTAGACGCCGGTTCCCCCGCATGCAACAACCGGGGTCGGGCGTGTCAGTCCAATGGACGAACGCGCACGCCGGCGGTGTCGACGTCGAGTCTCCGCACGTCGAAGCCGTGGACGTCGACCTCGGAAGGCAGGTCGCCGAACGCGATCACGGTGGGTCCCGCTCCGGACACGCAGGCGGGAACACCGAGCTTGCGAAGATCGTTGATCACACGGACGGTGTCGGGCCACGCGGGTTCGCGGTAGTTCTGGTGGAGGCGATCCTCAGTCGCGGCAAGGAGAACCGTCGGATCCGACGTCAACGCGTGCACCGCCAGGGCGGCCCGTCCCGCGGCGTGCGCTGCGTCCGCGTGCGGCACTTCGGCCGGAAGCAGGCCGCGCGTCGTCTTGGTGGACGACTCCTGGGACGGGATCAGCACGATCGGCCGCACCCGTGCGTCGGGCTCCATCCGGACAGCGCGGTAGCACTCTCCTTCTGACCACGCAACGACAACACCGCCGTACAGAGAGGCAGCGGCGTTGTCCGCGTGCCCCTCGAACTCAGCAGCGATTTGCAACGCGTCCGTGTCCAACTCGCGACCCGTCAGGGTGAATCCCGCTGCGACACCCGCCACGATCGCGGCGGCCGACGAGCCCAGTCCACGTGCGTGCGGAATCACGTTGCGGCACTTCAGGGCGAGCCCACCCGTGTAGCCGGCGGCGCGGACGGCCCGCACGACGAGATGCGACTCGTCGAGCGGGACGTCACCTGATCCGGCGCCTTCCACCGTGATCGACAGGCCGTCGGCGACGGCGACCTCGATCTCGTCGTGCAGACCGAGCGCCATGCCCAGCGCGTCGAACCCCGAACCGAGGTTCGCGGTCGACGCGGGCACGGTTACGAGGAACCTCACGCGAGCTCCAGAGCGTGCGCGACGGCGCCGGGGTCGACCGGAACCGGCTCGACCTCGGTGACGCCGAGCAACGCGGTGTCCGGGTCCTTCAGACCGTGACCGGTGACCGTGCACACGACCGTCGAGCCCTTGGGCAGCCGGCCGTCCTCGGCGGTCATCAGCAGACCGGCGATGGACGCGGCCGACGCGGGCTCGACGAAGATGCCCTCCGACGACGCCAGCAGCCGGTACGCGGCCAGGATCTGGTCGTCGGTGACGGCGTCGATGAGGCCACCGGACTCGTCACGGGCGTTGATCGCACCCGTCCACGACGCCGGCGAACCGATGCGGATCGCGGTCGCGATGGTCTCCGGGTTCGCCACCGGCTCACCGGACACCAGCGGCGCCGCGCCCGCGGCCTGGAAGCCGAACATCCGCGGCAGGCCCTTGTCGTACGACGTGTAGCCCTTCCAGTACGCGGTGATGTTGCCCGCGTTGCCGACCGGCAGGCAGTGCACGTCCGGCGCCTGCCCGAGCACGTCGGCGACCTCCCACGCGGCGGTCTGCTGACCGATGAGCCGCACGGGGTTGACCGAGTTCACCAGCGTCACGGGGTACTCGGCCGCCGTCTTGGACGCGAGCTCCAGGCAGTCGTCGAAGTTGCCGTCGATCTGCAGGATCTTCGCGCCGTGCATGACGGCCTGGGCGAGCTTGCCCATCGCGATCTTGCCGCTGGGCACCAGCACGGCCGCCGTCAGACCGGCCTTGGCCGCGTACGCCGCGGCCGAGGCGGACGTGTTGCCCGTGGAGGCGCAGATGACCGCCTTCAGACCGGACGCGAGCGCGTACGTCATCGCCACGGTCATGCCGCGGTCCTTGAACGAACCCGTCGGGTTCGCGCCCTCGACCTTGACCCACACGTCGGAACCCGTGACCGCGGACAGCCTCCGCGCGTGCACGAGCGGCGTGCCGCCCTCGTGCAGCGTCACGACCTCCGCGCCCTCGGGGATCTCGATGCGGTCCCGGTAAGCGTTGATGAGACCGGGCCAGCCAGCTCTCGCAGCGCCGCTCATTCCTCGCCCTCCACCCTCATCACGCTCACGACCTCCCGCACCACCGGGAGACCGCCGATCTTGTCCACAGTGGACCGCAGCGCGGCGTCGGTCGCCGCGTGCGTGACGATCACCAGGCTGGCGTCCTCGACGCGGCCTTCCTGGCGGACCGCGGCGATGCTCACGTCGTGCTCGGCGAACACCGCGGCGACCTGCGAGAGGACACCGGGCTTGTCCGCCACGTCGAGGCTGATGTGGTAGCGCGTGGGCGTGTTCCCCATGGGCTGCACGGGAAGCGCGGCGTAGGCCGACTCGCGCGGACCACGCCCGCTCGCGACCTTGTTGCGCGCCACGGCGACCAGGTCGCCGAGCACCGCGCTCGCCGTCGGGGCGCCACCGGCACCCTGCCCGTAGAACATCATCTCCCCCGCCGCGTCGGCCTCGACGAACACCGCGTTGAACGCGCCGTTGACCGAAGCCAGCGGGTGCGTCCTGGGGATCATGGCCGGGTGCACTCGAACGGCGACTGACTCCTGGCCGGACGGCGAGACCACGCGTTCGCAGATCGCGAGCAGCTTCACCGTGCGGCCGAGGCCCTTGGCCGCCGCGATGTCCGCCGCGGACACCGAACGGATGCCCTCGCGGTACACGTCGGCAGCCGTCACACGGGTGTGGAACGCCAGCGACGCGAGGATCGCGGCCTTGGACGCGGCGTCGAACCCGTCGACGTCCGCGGTCGGGTCGGCCTCGGCGTAACCGAGGCGCGAGGCCTCCTCGAGCGTCTCCGCGTAGCCCGCACCCGTGGCGTCCATCGCGGACAGGATGAAGTTCGTGGTGCCGTTGACGATGCCCATGACACGCGTGATCCGGTCTCCCGCAAGGGATTCCCGCAACGGGCGCAGCAACGGGATCGCGCCGGCGACGGCGGCCTCGAAGTAGAGGTCCGCACCGGACGCGTCGGCCGCCTCGAACAGGTCGGAACCGTGCTCGGCGAGCAGCGCCTTGTTCGCGGTCACGACGGACTTGCCCGCCTTCAACGCGTCCAGCAGCAGCCCGCGCGTCGGGTCGATGCCGCCGATGACCTCGACGACCACGTCCACGTCGTCCGACGAGACGAGCCCGGCGGCGTCCGTGGTGAGCAGGTGCTCCGGTACTTCGCGGTGTTTGTTCGGCCTGCGCACGGCGATGCCCGCGAGCTCAACCGGCGCGCCGATGCGCTGGGTGAGGTCCTCGGCCTGGTCCGTCAGCAGCCGAACCACCTCCGTGCCCACCGTGCCGCAACCCAGCAAGGCGACCCGAATCGGTTTCACGGCTTTCATACCTCCAGACGGAACAGATCGTCCTCGGTCTCACGACGCAGCAGCAGCCGCGCCTCTCCACCGGTCACCGCGGCGAGCGCGGGCCGTGGAAGTCGGTTGTACCCGCTCGCCATCGAGTAGCAGTAGGCCCCCGTCGCAGCGATCGCCACCAGGTCCCCCGGCGCGAGGTCGTCGGGCAGCCAGCAGTCGCGCACGACGATGTCACCGGACTCGCAGTGCTTGCCGACGACGCGGCACAGCACCGCGCGCGACTCCGGCTCCGCGGCACGTGAGACCAGTTTGCAGTCGTAGACCGCGTCGTACAGCGCGGTGCGGATGTTGTCGCTCATCCCGCCGTCGACGCTGACGTACCGGCGCCGGGCGCCACCGTCGAGCTCGACGTCCTTGATGGTGCCGACCTCGTACACGGTGACCGTGCCGGGGCCGACGATCGCGCGGCCGGGCTCGACCGCGATGCGAGGCATCTCCAGGCCGTTGTGCTCGCACTCCTTCTGCACGATGTTGTGCAGCTGCCGCGCCAGCTCGGCGGGCGGGGGCGGGTCGTCGTCCGGCGTGTACGCGATGCCGAGGCCACCGCCGAGGTCGACGACGGTCAGCGACTCGATGTCGCCGTGCTCTTCGCGGATGTCCGCGAGCAGGCCGATCACGCGACGGGCGGCGACCTCGAAGCCGGACGCGTCGAAGATCTGCGAGCCGATGTGGCTGTGCAGGCCGACGAGCTTGAGCCCGCTCGCCTTGAGCACGCGCCGCACGGCCTCGGCCGCGTCGCCGGAGGACAGCGAGAAGCCGAACTTCTGGTCCTCGTGCGCGGTCGCGATGAACTCGTGCGTGTGCGCCTCGACGCCGACCGTCACGCGGATCAGCACCGGCTGCACCACACCGCGTTCACGCGCGATCTGGTCGAGGCGCGCGATCTCGTGGTACGAGTCGAGCACGATCCCGCCGACGCCCGCCTCTACGGCCGCGACCAGTTCGGGAACGCTCTTGTTGTTGCCGTGCAACGCGATGCGCTCGGCGGGGAAGTCCGCCTTGAGGGCGATGGCGAGCTCGCCGCCGCTGCACACGTCGATCGAGAGGCCCTCTTCGGCCACCCACTTCGCGACCTGGACGCTCAGGAACGCCTTGGAGGCGTAGTGCACGAGCGTCGGGTCGCCGAACGCCTCGGCGTGCTCGCGGCAACGCGCGCGGAAGTCCTGCTCGTCCATGACGAACAGCGGGGTGCCGTACTGCTCGGCGAGCTCGCGCACGTCGACGCCCGCCAGCTCCACGACACCGGTGTCGGTGCGCCTGGCGTTGCGGGGCCACACGTGCGGCGGCAGGTGGTCGAGCTGGTCGGCGGTGCTGGGGCGGTCGCCGGCGGTGTTGCCGGGAACCACGACGTCGGCGTGCCGGGGTCCGGCCGGGTGCGCGCGCATCACATGCGCTCCGGGGCGGTCACGCCGAGCAGGCCGAGACCTGCGGCGAAGACACGCCTGGTGGCGCTGACGAGCTGAAGCCTGACCTGGTGCAACGGAGTCGTCTCCTCGTCGCCGCGCGGAAGAACGCGGCAGTCCTGCTGGAAGCGGTGGTACGTCCCCGCGAGCTCTTCGAGGTAGCGAGCCACGCGGTGCGGTTCCCGGAGTTCGGCGGCGGTGGCCACCACGCGCGGGAACTCGCCGATGGTGCGGATGAGGTCGCCCTCGCGCTCGTGGGTGAGCAGCGCGAAGTCCCCACCTGGGGTGATGCCGAGGTCGGCGGCGTTGCGCAGGATCGACGACGTGCGCGCGTGGGCGTACTGCACGTAGTAGACCGGGTTCTCGTTGCTGTGCTTGCGCAGCAGGTCGAGGTCGATGTCGATGCTGGAGTCGACCGACGACCGGACCAGCGCGTACCGGGCGGCGTCCACCCCGACCGCGTCGACCAGGTCGTCCATCGTGATCACGGTGCCGGCGCGCTTGCTCATCCGCACCGGCTGGCCACCGCTGACGAGGTTCACCAGCTGGCCGATCAGCACCTCGACGTCGTCCGCTTCGTGCCCCAGCGCCACCGCCGCGGCCTTGAGCCGGGCGGTGTAGCCGTGGTGGTCCGCCCCGAGCATGTAGATGCACAGGTCGAAGCCGCGGCCGAACTTGTTCACGAGGTAGCCGATGTCGCCCGCGATGTAGGCGGGGTTGCCGTCGCTCTTGATGACGACCCGGTCCTTGTCGTCACCGAAGTCCGTGGAGCGCAGCCACCACGCGTTGTCCTTCTCGTACAGCGAGCCGTTCGCCTTGAGCTTCGCGACGGTCTCGCCGACCACGCCGCTCTCGTACAGCGAGGTCTCGGAGAAGAACACGTCGAAGTGCGTGCCGAAGTCGCTCAGGTTGCGTTTGATCTCGTCGATCATCAGCTCGAGCCCGACGCGGCGCACCGTGTCGTGGTCGGTCAGCGCGCCCGGCTCGCGACGCAGCACCTCGGCCGCGATGTCGCCCACGTACGTGCCCGCGTAGCCGTCCTCCGGCGCGGGCTCGCCCTTGGCCGCGGCGATGAGGGACCGGGCGAACCGGTCGATCTGCGCCCCGGCGTCGTTGATGTAGTACTCGCGGGTGACGTCCGCGCCACGCGCCTGCAGCACGCGGCCGATCGCGTCGCCGACGGCCGCCCAGCGCGCGCCACCGAGGTGGATGGGGCCGGTCGGGTTCGCGGAGACGAACTCCAGGTTGATCTTCTGGCCGGCCAGCTCTGTGCCGGTGCCGTAGCCGTCCTTCAGCGCGTCCTCGACGATGGCGCCCTGGGCCTCGGTGGCGAGCGTGAGGTTGATGAAGCCCGGCCCGGCCACGTCGGCCCCGGCGATCGCGGGCTGGTCCTTCAGGGCATCGACGAGCCACGTCGCGAGGTCGCGCGGCGCGACACCGACCTTCTTGGCGAGCTGGAGCGCGACGTTCGTGGCGTAGTCCCCGTGCTCGGGGTTTCTCGGTCGCTCGACCGTCACCTGCCGGGGGGCGGTGGTGACGTCCAGGCCTCGGTCCGCCAGCAACTGGGCAACCGCGGTCCGGACGAGATCGGCGAGCGCTTCAGGGGTCACGCCCCGAGAGTTTAGAGAACTGTTGTCGCAGGTCTCGACTGGGTTACCGGGTCTCGGAGGGTGAGACGGCAAGTGTTAATGCCCACGTGGTATCGCCACGCGCTGACAGTGATCAGACACGAAGTCCCTACACTGGCGCCGGTTGACCAGGACGACATCTGAGGCGGACATGACCAGCGGCAAGAAGACGAAGGCCACACGCAACAGCGTGGCCGCAGCCCGTTCCTCGGTGGTGGCGAGCAAGCCCAAGCCGTGGGGCACGATCATCGCGGTGATCGCCGTGCTGGGCCTCGCGGGCGGCGTGTTCGGATATGCGTATTCGCAGATCCACGCGAACAACGTCAAAGAGGCCGCCCTGGCCAAGTGGAAGCCCTCGGACACGAACAAGGACCCGTCGACGCAGCTCGCGGGCATCGTGACCAAGGAGTACAAGGGCTCCCGCCACGTCCAGCCGACCCAGCGCGTCGCGTACGACCAGACCCCGGCCTTCGGCGGTCCGCACGACGGCCAGTGGGCCGACTGCACCGGCGTCGTCTACGACAAGGCCGTCCGCACGGAGAACATGGTCCACGGCCTGGAGCACGGCGCCGTCTGGATCGCGTACAACCCGGACCAGGTCAAGGACGACCAGCTGGCCAAGCTCAAGGTCAAGGTCGAGGGCGTCCCGTACATGATGATGTCGCCGTACCCCGGCCTCGACAAGCCGATCTCGCTGCAGTCGTGGGGCCACCAGCTGAAGCTGGAGAAGGCCGACGACGAGCGCGTCGACCAGTTCATCTCGTCGCTGCTGCGCAACGCGAACACCTACCCGGAGGTCGGCGCGTCCTGCGAGAACCCGCAGTTCCTGTCGAACCCGGCCCCGTTCGTGGCCGAGAAGCCGGGCGCCGACGCCGTGCCGATGGACGGCGGCGTCGACGAGTCGAAGACCGAGGGCCAGCCGAACATGAGCACGCCGCCGTCGAGCTCCGTCTCGACGCCCCCGTCGAGCTGATGAGTTCAGAGGAAACCACGTCCGAGCGCCCCTCAGGGGTCGCTCGGACCCTGGTGATCGGCGCCGCCGTTCTGGCCGTGCTGCTCCTGGGCGCGGCGGTGGGCCTGCTCGTGAAGCTGCCGGGCTCGTCGTCCTCCGCGGTCCCGGCCTCGGGCTCCGTGGACGTCGGCTTCTGCCAGGACATGGCCCAGCACCACCTGCAGGGCATCCAGATGGCCAACCTCGCCCGCGACCGCTCGAGCGACCCGGAGATCCGCCAGCTGGCGTTCGACATCGCCTCCACCCAGCTCGAACAGGTGGGGCGCATGAAGGGCTGGCTGATGATGTGGAACGAGCACGAGCAGAACGTCTCCGGCGTCTACATGGCGTGGATGAACGACTCGGGCGTCCACGGCCACGGCGCCACCACGCCTGAAGCGGGCAAGCCGCTGATGCCCGGCATGGCGGTGACCGACGAACTGACCAAGCTGCGCACGATGCCCGCAGGCCGAGACTTCGACGTGTACTTCCTCCAGCTGATGCTCCGCCACCACGTGGGCGGCGCACCGATGGCCGAGTACGCGGCCGAGCGGGCGAGCCAGCCGTTCGTCCGGACGCTGGCGGACAACATGCTGAAGTCGCAGTCCGCCGAAACCGAACTGATGAAGGACTACCTGGCCAAGCGCGGAGCCGCACCGCTGCCGTAACCCGGTACTTCCTCGATGAACGGCGCATTTGTCCACCTCAGGTGGACAAATGCGCCGTTCATGCTTTCACCCTCCAGACCTGTGGACATCCGACTACCGCTGAGTAACGTGGGTCACACCCCTACTCGGAGGTAACCATGACCGTCGACGAGCGCGCGGCCAGGCAGGTCGCCGAACAAGCACGGGAAACCCGCTGGCAGCGACCGAGCTTCGGCAAAGAGCTCTTCCTCGGTCACTTCCGCCTCGACCTGATCCACCCCCACCCGACCGGCACCGCAGAAGACCGCGAACGCGGCGAAGCGTTCCTCGAGAAGCTCCAGAAGTTCACCGAGTCGAACATCGACAACACCGTCATCGAGCGGGACGCCCAGATCCCCGACGAGGTCCTGAAAGGCCTGAAGGACCTGGGCGCGTTCGGCATGAAGATCAAGCCGGAGTACGGCGGCGTCGGACTCACCCAGGTCTACTACAACCGGGCCCTGATGCTGGTCGGCAGCGCCAGCCCGGCGATCGGCGCGATGCTGAGCGCGCACCAGTCCATCGGCGTCCCCCAGCCGATCGCGATGTTCGGCAGCCCCGAGCAGAAGCAGGAGTTCCTGCCGAGGTGCGCCAAGGGCGAGATCACGGCGTTCCTGCTCACCGAACCGGACGTCGGCTCCGACCCCGCCAGGCTCGGCACCACCGCCACCCCGGACGGCGACGACTACGTGCTCAACGGCGTGAAGCTGTGGACCACCAACGGTGTCGTGGCCGACCTCCTCGTCGTCATGGCCCAGGTCCCCGAGAAGGGCATCACCGCGTTCGTCGTGGAGGCGGACGCGGAAGGCATCACCGTCGAGAACCGCAACGCGTTCATGGGCTTGCGGGGCCTCGAGAACGGCGTGACCAGGTTCCACGAGGTCCGCGTCCCGAAGAAGAACGTCATCGGCAAGGAGGGTGCGGGCCTCAAGATCGCGCTGGCCACCCTCAACACCGGGCGCCTCAGCCTTCCCGCACTGTGCGCGGGCAGTGCGAAGTGGTGTCTGAAGATCGCCCGCGAGTGGTCCACCGAACGCATCCAGTGGGGTCTGCCGGTCGGCAAGCACGAGGCCATCGCGGGCAAGATCGCGTACATCGCGGCGACGGCCTACGCGCTGGAGGCCGTGCTGGACCTCAGCTCCGAACTCGCGGACGCCGGCAAGCACGACATCCGCATCGAGGCCGCGCTCGCGAAGCTCTACGCGTCCGAGAAGGCCTGGCTGGTGGCCGACGAGCTCGTGCAGGTCCGCGGCGGGCGCGGTTACGAGACGGCAGAGTCGCAGGCGGCGCGCGGGGAACGTGGCATCGCGGCCGAGCAGATCCTGCGGGACCTCCGGATCAACCGGATCTTCGAGGGCTCCACGGAGATCATGCACCTGCTGATCGCGCGCGAGGCCGTCGACGCCCACCTCAGCGTGGCCGGCGACATCATCGACCCCGACGCGGACCGCCAGGCCAAGATGAAGGCCGCGGCCAAGGCCGGCGGGTTCTACGCCAAGTGGTTCCCGACTCTGATCGTCGGCAAGGGGCAGAGCCCGGCCGGCTACACGGAGTTCGGGCCGCTCGCCAAGCACCTGCGGTTCGTCGAGCGGTCGGCGCGCAAGCTGGCGCGGCAGACGTTCTACGCGATGTCGCGGTGGCAGGGGAAGATGGAGCGCAAGCAGCGGTTCCTCAGCCGGATCGTGGACATCGGCGCCGAGCTGTTCGCCATCAGCGCCGCGTGCGTGCGGGCCGCGCAGGACAAGAACCCGAACGCCCAGCTGCTCGCGGACGCGTTCGCCAAGCAGGCGCGGATCAGGGTCGACGAGCTCTTCGAGAAGCTCTGGACGAACACCGACGACAGCGACGTGGCGCTGGCCAGGCAGGTCATGGACGGCAACTTCACGTGGCTGGAGGAGGGCGTGGTCGACGCGTCGATCCCCGGCCGGTGGATCGCGGACTCGACGCACCGGGAGTCGACGGCGGCGAACGTGCACCGGCCGACGCCACGCTGAGGCCCGTTACTGCACTGGGCAGGCTGATGGTGCGGGCGCGGCACCTGCCCAGTGCACGGCCGGTAGGGGGCTACGTCCCCCGCATCCCCCTACCGACTCCCCTTGCAACGGAAGGACACAACACCCTCCAGGTGGAGGTTCCGGTAACGCTAAGCCACAAAACACCGTTAACAGTTACGACGATTGAGTGAACTACCAGGTGAGGGTCGTTCGACTACTCTCAGAGAGTGACCCCGAGGGCGAGTTCGCGAGCCACTCCTCGGCCCATCGCGATGCCCCGAACGCCACCCCGGCGGACCCCGTGTCCGCAACCCTCTCAGCCGTCCACTGTGGACTCTTCCGGTCCGGCGCAGTGCGTTGACGAGTACGCGCACAACTGTTGAAAGGACAGGTTTGCAGACAATCTCCGTCCGGTCCCTTGACAACGATGTCACGTGCAGAAACGCTCCCTCGCACATGGGGCAGGCGGCGGAAGGGTTGCAATGAGGCAACTGGGGAAGAGACGAACCAGAACTCTGTTGAGCGTTGCGATCACTGCGACACTGGTGTGCGGCGTCACCACCGGCCACGCGGCCGCCGCACCAGAGGAGCAGGGCGTGGGCTTTTCTTCGTCCTTTGAGGACGGTCAACCGCAACCATCGTGGGCGAACACCGTCGAGACCGACGCGGCGGGCAACCCCAAGTCGGCGAACGTGATCGGTTCCGAGGGCACGGAGATCCCCGGCAACGTCTCCGGCAAGGTGCTGGAGGTCAAGGCCAACGGTGAGTACGCGGACGCGGGCGAGGTGAAGGAGAACCTCGTCGACGGCAGCGTCAACACCAAGTGGCTCGTCTTCGCCACCACCGGCTGGGCGTCGTTCCGCTTCGGCGAACCCCAGAAGGTCGTGAGGTACGCGCTCTCGTCGGCCAACGACGAGCCGGGCCGCGATCCGAAGAACTGGACCCTGCAGGGCTCCAACGACGGCTCGGACTGGACGGTGCTCGACACCCGCACCGGCGAGACGTTCGCCGAGCGGCTCCAGACCAAGGTCTACGAGCTCCCGGCGCCGGTGACGTACTCGCAGTACAAGCTCGACATCACGGCGAACAACGGGTCCACGAACATCGTGCAGCTCGCCGAGGTGCAGTTCTCCGACGGCACGTCCACCCCGGCGCCGCCCAACATGCGCAGCGTCGTCGGCAACGGCCCAACTGGCGGCTACACCTCGAAGTCCCGCGTCGGCTGGACGGGCGTGAAGTCGTTCCGCTTCCAGGGACGCCACACCAGCGAAGGCCGCGCCTACAGCTACAACAAGGTCTTCGACGTCGATCTCAAGGTCGGGCAGCAGACCGAGCTGTCGTACATGATCTTCCCCGACTTCGTGACCGACAACCTGAACTACCCGAGCACGTACTCGTCGGTGGACCTCGCGTTCTCCGACGGCACGTACCTGAGCGACCTCAAGGCCGTCGACCAGCACGGCGCGGTGCTGTCGCCGCAGGGCCAGGGCGCGGGCAAGTTCCTGTACGCCAACCAGTGGAACAAGGTGGCGTCCACGATCGGCGCGGTCGCGGCCGGCAAGACGATCAAGCGGATCCTGGTCGCCTACGACGGCCCCAAGGGCCCGACGGAGTTCGGCGCCTGGGTCGACGACATCAGGATCGGCGACGTCGTCAAGAAGCAGTACGCGAAGCCGTCGGACTACGTGCTGACCACGCGCGGCACGAACTCGAACGGCTCGTTCTCGCGGGGCAACAACTTCCCGGCGACCGCGGTGCCGCACGGCTTCAACTTCTGGACGCCGATGACCAACGCCGGCTCGATGTCCTGGCTGTACGAGTACCAGCAGCGCAACAACGCGCAGAACCTGCCGGTGCTGCAGGCGTTCACCGCGTCGCACGAGCCCAGCCCGTGGATGCGCGACCGGCAGACGTTCCAGGTGATGCCGTCCGACAAGGCGCCGACGCAGGACCGCGCCCTGCGCGGGTTGGCGTTCAAGCACGACAACGAGGTCGCGAAGGCGCACTACTACGGCGTGACCTTCGAGAACGGCATCAAGACCGAGATCGCTCCCACGGACCACGCGGCGGTGTTCCGGTTCACGTTCAACGACGAGGCGCAGAAGAACCTCGTCTTCGACAACGTCAACAACTCGGGCGGCCTGACGCTGGACGCCGCGACCGGGACCGTCACGGGCTTCTCGGACGTGGGCGTGGGCGAGTCGGCGGGCGCGTCGCGACTGTTCGTCTACGGCAAGGTCGACAAGGCCGTGACGGCGAGCGGCAAGCTGACGGGCGCGGGCCGCGACAACGTCGGCGGGTACTTCGCGTTCGCGGACAAGACGGTGCAGCTGCGGATCGCCACGTCGTTGATCTCGGTCGACCAGGCTCGCGCCAACCTCGACCAGGAGATCAGCGGCTCCGACACGTTCGACTCCGTGCGCGACCGCGCGCAGGCGGCGTGGGACAAGCAGCTCGGCATCATCTCGGTCGAGGGCGCGTCGGAGGAGCAGCTGATCACGCTGTACTCCAACATGTACCGGCTCTACCTGTACCCGAACTCGGGCTACGAGAAGGTCGGCGACAAGTTCCAGTACGCGTCCCCGGTGTCGCCGGCGGCCGGGCCGAGCACGCCGACGAAGACCGGCGCGAAGATCGTCGACGGCAAGATCTACGTCAACAACGGCTTCTGGGACACCTACCGCACCACCTGGCCCGCGTACAGCCTGTTCACCCCCTCCAAGGCGGGTGAGATGGCCGAGGGCTTCGTCCAGCAGTACAAGGACGGCGGCTGGATCTCGCGCTGGTCCTCCCCCGGTTACGCGGACCTGATGACCGGCACGAGCTCCGACGTGGCGTTCGCCGACGCGTACCTGAAGGGTGTCAGCAACTTCGACATCAAGGCCGCTTACGACGCCGCGGTGAAGAACGCGTCCGTGGTGCCGCCGAGCAGCGGGGTCGGCCGCAAGGGCATGGACCGCTCGGTCTTCCTCGGCTGGACCGGCCACGACCAGCTCGGTGAGGCGTGGTCGTGGGCGATCGAGGGCTACCTCAACGACTTCGGCATCGCGTCGATGGCGAAGGCGTTGCACGAGAAGACGGGTGAGAAGCGGTACTTGGAAGAACACGAGTACTTCCTCAACCGCGCCCAGAACTACGTGCTGACGTTCGACCAGCGGATCGGCTTCTTCCAGGGCCGCAACGTCGACGGCTCGTGGCGCGTCGAGGACCCTGCGAAGTACAACCCGCAGGACTGGCGCTACGACTACACCGAGACGAACGGCTGGAACATGGCGTTCACGGTGCCGCACGACGGGCAGGGCCTCGCGAACCTGTACGGCGGGCGGGACAAGCTGGCGCAGAAGCTCGACTCGTTCTTCACCTTGCCCGAGACGGCGAAGTTCCCCGGCGGCTACGGCGGCGTGATCCACGAGATGATCGAGGCGCGGGACGTGCGGATGGGCCAGTACGGACACTCCAACCAGCCGTCGCACCACATCGCCTACATGTACAACTACGCGGGCAAGCCGTCGAGCACGCAGGAGAAGGTGCGCGAGGTCCTGTCGCGGCTGTACGTGGGCTCCGAGCAGGGCCAGGGCTACGCCGGTGACGAGGACAACGGCGAGATGTCCGCGTGGCACCTGTTCTCGGCGCTGGGCTTCTACCCGTTGCAGATGGGCAAGCCGGCCTACGCGATCGGTTCGCCGCTGTTCACCAAGGCGACCGTGTCGCTCGAGAACGGCAAGAAGCTGGTGATCAACGCGCCGAAGAACAGCGCGGAGAACATCTACGTGCAGGGTGTGAAGGTCAACGGCAAGGCGTGGAACAAGACGTCGCTGCCGCACGACGTGCTCGCGGCCGGCGCCACGATCGACTTCGACATGGGCCCGGCGCCGTCGAAGTGGGGCACGGGAGTGAACGACGTGCCGGACTCGATCACCACGGGTGACGCGGTGCCCACACCGTTGCGCGACGTGTCGTCCGGCGTGTCGGTGGGTGCGCTGGTGGACAACAACTCCGGCACGTCCGCGGTGGTTCGTTCGTTCGACTTCAAGGCCGCTGACGTGAAGGAGAAGGCGGAGTTCTACACGTTGACCAACGCCAAGACGGGCACGTCCCCGTCGTCCTGGGAGCTGAAGGCCTCCTACGACGGCAAGACGTGGGCGACGGTCGACAAGCGTTCCGGTGAGAACTTCCAGTGGCAGCAGTACACCCGGTCGTTCAAGATCGCCTCGCCGGGCCGCTACAACTTCTACCGCCTGGAGTTCCCGGCCGACGTGACGCTCGCCGAGTTCGAGCTGATGTCGAAGCCGCTGCCCGCGGCCACCACCACGGTGACCGGCACCGTCAGCGGTCCGCTGCAGGTCAAGGGCGTGACCTATGTGGACGGTGCCACGATCAACGGCCCGGTGACCGTCGAGAAGGGCGCCACGCTGTACGTCTTCGGCGGCGAGATCAAGGGCCCGCTGTCGGCGTCGGAAGGTGCCTCCGTGGTGCTCGTCGGCACGCGCGTGGGCGGCCCGGTGTCGGTCAACGGCTCCACGACCGAGGTGGCCGTCGAGAACACCTCGGTCGGCGGCCCGGTGTCACTGACGTCGAACAGGACCAGGACGGTCGTGGCCTTCTCCACGGTCGGCGGCCCGTTGTCCTGCACGGGCAACAACCCGGAGCCGTCGAACAACGGGTTCGCCAACGACGTCAAGGGACCGAAGGCAGGACAGTGCACTGGTCTGTAGTGCCTAACTGAGTTCGTTCGAATGAGAAGGCCGCGTTCCGTCACGGAGCGCGGCCTTTCTCATTCACCTGAAAGGATCTATCTCCTTCGGACATACTCCGATGAGATCTTGGCAATTCGTGTGGTGGTGACCGGGGAGGCTGTTGTGGTGCCGTTCGAACGAGGCCGTGTCCGGGTCTTCGTGCCACAACCGCGCATGGTTGTTCCGTCACGGACCGGCGCCCCGTCCACTAAGGACGAGCTGCGCGACCTGCCGGCCTCACCACGAAAGCTCCCGGCACCGCTGCGCTGACGAGCCACCCTCGACCTGCAACGTGGCGTGCTCGATGCCGTACTCAGTCGCCAGCAACGACTGCGCGACCTTGAGCACATCCTCGTGATCGGCGTCCTCAGCAGTAGTGAGGTGCGCCGAAGCCACCTCCATGCCACTGGTGAGCGTCCACACGTGCAGGTCGTGCGCCTCCGTGACACCAGGCAGCGCGGTGAGCGCCTTCTGCATCTCCGTGACGTCGAGCCGCTCCGGCGCGTGCTGGAAGAGGATGTGCAAGGCGTTCTTGGCGAGCCCGTACGTCCGCGGCAACACCCAGACCCCGATCAGCACACCCATGATCGGGTCCGCGTACCGCCACCCGGTGGTGAGGATGATCAACGCCGAGACCAGCACACCAACAGACCCGATCAGGTCCGCCAGCACCTCCAGATAGGCGCCCTTGACGTTGATGCTGTCCTTCGCGCCCTCCCGCAGGACGCCGAAACTGACGAGGTTGGCCACCAACCCCAGCGACGCGGCGATGAGAACGGGCCACCCGGGCACCGCCGGCGGATCCTGGAACCGCCCTACGGCCTCGTAGATCACGTAACCGGCAACCCCGAACAACAACACGGCGTTGGCAAGCGCCGCCAGCACCTCGGCCCGGTAGAAGCCGAACGTGCGGTTCTTCCCGGCCTTGGCCCTGCGCGCCACCATGATCGCGGCCAGCGCCATCCCCACCCCGAGCACGTCGGTGAGCATGTGCGCGGCGTCGGAGATGAGGGCGAGCGAGGACGTCGCAAACCCGACGACGAACTCGACCACCATGAACGCCGCGCCGATCCCGAACGCGATCCAGAGCTTGCCGACGTGCTGCCCGCTCCCCGACGCGTGTCCATGACCGTGGCCGTGACCCATGACCAGGAACATATAGCGATATGCGCATGAGTGCAATCGGCAGCACCCCTGACCAGGCGCGGAGGTGACGGACGCCACGGTCGGACCGTTCTTGGGGGTAGGCGTGAAACGGGCTCGCTGGAGTGCGCTAGGATCTTCCGTGTTGGTAGCGCCCCCGTAGCTCAGGGGATAGAGCACCGCCCTCCGGAGGCGGGAGCGCAGGTTCGAATCCTGCCGGGGGCACCACTTTGATCAAGCGTTTCTGCAGTTCAGGATAGTTGTGCTCGGTAGCGATAGGTCGCTACCGAGCATATTTTTTGCTGGATGACGTGCGCAGGTTCGTGCCATCCAGGTCTGCCGATCAGCGGCGGCGCCGAGGAAGAGCAGCATCCAGTCACGATTCGAGGAACGTCAGAGCTTCGGTGACGAACTCGTCGTGGTCGCCTTCATCCGGGCACTGGGCCACGACCAGGCCGACGGCGAGCCGAGGTCACCACGAGGTCACCACCGAGCTCAGCGGGCAGTGCCCGCAGCGCGTCGGCGTGCGCGCAGTCGGCGGGCGACCCGCCAAGGACTCCGGTCAGCGGTGGTGGGCGCGAATGCCGGCCGTTCAACATCGCCGGCTCGCCAGACAGGTCGTGCGGTCCACCGCGTCGCCGCTCGACTCGGAATGAGACGCCGTGCCGCTCAGTCTCGAACTGGAAGCGTCCGGGTCACCTGATGTGGCCGCCTTCGGCTTCCCACCGTTCTTCGGCCGGCTCTGCCGGGCGGGACCTGGGAACGATCACGAGGCTGAGGTCGTGGGTTTCCAGCAGCACGCCGTTGGCGGCCAGGATGTCGGCGACGCTCGCGGTCGAGTCGCGGTCGGCGACCGACCTCAGCACCGCGCGTGCCACACCTGCTGGGATGGCGGGCGGCACGACGAGCAGGCTGACCCTCCGGCGGTCGGATCCGATCACCACGACGGTGTGCGGATCGATCGACCGGAAGCCCTCGAATCGAACCATCCGGCCGTCGACGGGTGCTTTCCTGGCGACTGGGCCCCAGGTGTCCAGGTGGTAGGAGACACGGTTGACCGGGCCCACCCAGGCGCCGAGTGCGGCGATCAGGGCGGGGAACTCGGCTGCTGGGTCGTCCGACCACGGCCACCAGCCACCGGCGACGGGTTTGAGTGCCGTCCCCGCCGGCTTCATCTGCAAGCGCAACGAGAGGTCGCGATGGTCAGTCGGTGGCGTGCGGGTGGGACTGAGCTGATCCGAGATCATCTCGGAGCTCCTGCCTCCGGTTCACCCGATGAGTGAGCGCCGGGATTGCTCCTGCGCCTGAGGCGGCACCTGCGACACCGCGGTGCTCGTTCGCCTCTGGTGCCCTCAGCCTACGCCGATGAACCCCTGGCAGCACTGGCCAGAAGGCGGCTGGACCGTGTCGTGCGCACGGCTTGGCGCCTTGCGTGTGCGGCCGGCGCAGGCCGAGGCGCGCGATGATCAAACGTTGTCCTGACAAGCGAGTAGTGTTCCTGGAAGTGCCCTGGACCCCGGCATGACGGCAGCCGACCGAGGGGCACTCTCATGGCGCAGGTCGATCAGCTTTCCGCTACCACGACGCTCATGGGGATTGCGGAGCCCCACCAGAGCACGGTCGCATCCATCCTGGGTGCTGCCGGCCTGGGCGTTTTCAGCGCGGCCGAAGCCGAACTGATGATCGACCGGATCCGCGCGCTCGCCACCGGTGATGCAGCGGACGCCCTTCCAGTCAGTCCTAATGGGACAGCCACATGACTCCCGGGTCGGCACACGTCCGGCCGCCGGCGAGCCCGCCGGCGCCAAGTCTTGGCAACTTCCATCACGCCGAACCCGCCTGACCGCATCCGCGTCACGACACGGGTGACCGGAAGGGCGGGTCGACCATGAAGATCGCGCGCTGGCAAGAAAACGTTTTCATCCTCAGTTCTCCACAACCGCCTTCGCCGCACGGTGAGGCCGGTATCGAGCTTCGAACGAAGTCCGACTCGACCCTCTCCCGAACCTGACGAAGAACTACCAGGAGATGTCCCCCATGACGCCCTCCCTCCAGCGCACGCCGACGAACCGTCCGAGGCGCGCAGCTGCTGTCCAACCAGATTTCCAGCCAGATGGGGAGATTCTGAGTGTCACCGTGTGCCCGGCCCCGCCCGGTGCGTTCGTGGTCGCCGTGCACGGCGAGGTGGACAGGTCCACCGGCCCGCTGCTGTGTGACCGCCTCCTCCATCACTTGCGGCCGGCTCACCCACGTCTGGTCATAGACCTCACCGATGTGAGTTTCTTCGGAGCAGCCGGGCTCACCGTCCTGGTCACTGTCAGGGAAGCGGCAGAGACGGCCGGCGTCAGGCTGTGTCTCGTCGCAGGCACTCGAGTGGTGCTTCGGCCGCTGGCGATCACCGGACTGGACGAGTTGTTCGATGTCTGTCCCGACGTCGCCCACGCCCGGCTGCGCCCAGGCGACGTTGCCGACGATGACTGCATCCTGCCAGGGCCGCGCGCTGGGCCCGGTACGCCGTCCTCGGTGTGACCTCCGGCAAGGAGTACCAGCAGTTGCCTTCAGAAAACAGCAGCATCATCAACAACGTCGTCTACTCGGACGGGCGGCATGCCGCGTCCCCAGCCACCCTGGCCGACACCTTCCAACTGATCGAGGCGCAGCCCGACAGCACGGCCTGGATCGGCCTCTACCGACCCGCCGAGGCACAGCTCATGGACGCGGCCACCCAGCTCGGGCTGCACGAACTGGCGGTGGAAGACGCCATCACGGCCCACCAGCGCCCGAAACTGGAACGCTACGGCGACACCCGGTTCGTGGTACTGCGCTCGGCCAGCTACCGCGATGACACCGAACGGGTCGAGTTCGGTGAGCTGCACCTGTTCGTGGGTCCCAATTTCGTGCTCACGGTTCGGCACACCGACCCACCGGACCTGGCCGGCGTGCGGCAGCGGCTGGAGAACCAGCCGCACCTGCTGCGGCTGGGCCCCGAGGCGGTGCTGTACGCCGTGCTGGACGCGGTGGTCGACGGCTACCCGCCCGTGGTGTCCGGACTGCACAACGACATCGAAGAGATCGAGACCCAGGTGTTCAGCCGTGACCCGAACGCCTCCCGGCGAATCTACGAGCTGTCCCGTGAGGTGATGGAGTTCCAGCGCGCCACCCACCCGCTCCTCACGATCCTCGACAACTTCTCAGCCGGGTTCGCCGAGCACGGCGTCGACGAGGAACTTCAGCGCCACCTGCGCGACGTGGCCGACCACGTCATCAGCGTGGTCGAGCAGGTCGACGGCTTTCGCGGCGTGCTCGCCGACATCCTCGCCGTCAACACCACCCTGGTCACCCAAGCGCAGAACGAGGAGATGCAACGCCTCGCCGAGGCCAGCAACGCGCAGAACGAGCAGATCAAGAGGATCTCCTCATGGGCGGCGATCCTGTTCGCTCCCACCCTGATCGGGACGATCTACGGGATGAACTTCCGCCACATGCCCGAGCTGAACTGGATGTGGGGATACCCGTTCGCGCTGCTGCTCATGGCGCTGGTCTGCACCGGCCTGTACTTCGTGTTCAGACGCCGCGGCTGGCTCTGACCCGACAGGTCCGGCGTCCGGCGCTGCGGCGCGGTGGTGCCAGACGTCGCGCAGGACGACCGGGATGGCGAGCAGGGCGCCGAGTATTCCGGCAAGTTCGGTCGCCAGCAGCAACGCGACGAGCACGGTCAACGGGTTGAGCCGGACCGTGCGGGAGAAGATCACCGGCTGGAGCAGGTGGTTCTCCAACTGCTGGTAGACGATGAAGAAGATGATCACGGTGATGGCCGCGGGCAGCGAGTGGATGAGCGCGGCGACGCCGGCGACCACCGCGCCGAGGGTGGCGCCCACCAGAGGGATCAGGTCGGCTATTGCGACGAAGACCGCGATCAGCTCGGCGAACGGCACTTCGAGGATCTTCAGCACGATGTAGGTGAGCATGCCGCAGATCACGCTGATGAGCAGGTTGCCGGTGATGTAGCCGGTGACGGTCTTCGCGCACTCGCGGCCGACGCGGTGGATGCGCTGCGCGCGTTGCGGCGGGAAGAGCGCGAGCATCCCGTCGATCACTTTGGGGCCTTGCAGCACCGCGAGGTAGGCCAGCACGAAGATGGAGATGGTCGCGACGATCCCGGTGACCGCACTGCGCAGCAAGTTCAGCGCCGGGGTGCCGAGGCCGGTGGCGAACTGCCGGATGCGTTCTTCGTTGTCGCGGGGGAACTCCAGCGCGTTGGTGCGCTCCGGCAGAGTCCCGACAGGGCCTCTGCCGCCGCGTGCGTCGGCGATCATGTCGGGCAACCGTGCCGCCAGCTGCGTGCCCTGCTCGGCCAGCGGTAGGGCGAAGAGCGTGAGCACGCCGCCGAACGCCAGGAAGACCACGAGGAACACGAGGAACACGACCAGTGTCGCCAGCGAGCGGCGGCATCAGCTGACACGGTTCTGCAGCCAGTTCACCGCCGGGTAGAGCGCGACGGTGAAGACGACCGCGATGGCATCCACACCAGAACTCGTTGGACGTGCATGACGAACACCACGGCCACGACCGTGGCCAGGGTCAGCCCGATGGTCGCGAGGATGGTCCGCGCGGGAACCCTGTAGGCGCGCTCGCTCGGCATCGTGCGACTCCCGTCCCGGTCGTCTCATGACCGTTCTCGGGCAGCGCCGAGGACGGCGCCAGTCCGGCTCCCGACGCGCGAAGTGCTCTCTGCTCGGTCGAATTCACGCCGGTGGACTGCGCCGCCTCTCTAACGGTGTGACCCGAGATTGTCGATCCCCGTCAGTTCGGCGATCTCGGGCGATCGCGAGACCACCTGCTTCGCGACGTCCGACAGCAGCTGGTTGTGGGTGCGTGCGTAGTTCCGCATCAGGGAGAACGCGTCCTCGACACCGATCTGCAGGCGTTCGGTCAGGATGCCCTTGGCCTGTTCGATGACCACGCGGCTGTTGAGGGCGTTCTGCAGCTGTTCGGTGACCATCTCGCTGTGCCGGAGCGCACGGACCTGGAGAATGCTGATCGTCGCGACGTTGGCGAAGGACTGAGCCAGCTCGACCGCCTCCTCCGGGATGACCCCGGGGGAGGTCCGGAACAGGTTCAGCGCGCCGACGATCTGATCACGCAGTCGCATCGGCACCGCGTGGACGGCGGAGAATCCCTGTTCGCGCGCCGCGAGCGTGAACCGGGGCCAGCGTTGCGGCTCCTGGGCCAGGTCGTCGCACGCCACCGGCTGCCCGGTGCGGAAGCAGTCCAGGCAGGGGCCCTCCTCGTCCTGCAGCTGGAACAGCTCCAGCATCCTGGCCTGCTCGGTGGACGCGGCCACCAGGTTCAGCGCACCCCGCTGATCCGCCAGCAGGATCCCGACCGCGTCGACCTCCAGCAGCTCGGCACAGCGTTCGGTCAGGGTGTGCAGGAAGTCGATGGCGTCGAACCTCAGCACGAGCGTGTCCGCCAGTTCGACGAAGGTCTGAGCGATCCGCCGGTCCAACACGTGACTCACCTCTTTTTCTCATGGTTGGTATCCGGGGTGAACCTCAGTTTGCGCGCGACCACGTCGGCCGCGACCTCAGACAGGCGGCGGCCGGTGAGGAACGCATGGGCCCGCAACCGCAGGAACGCCTCGCCGAGATCGGTGTCCAGCTGCACCGACACCATCCCGGTGGCCTGGTGCACCACTCCCCACCGGCGCTCCGGCTCCGTGCCCCACAGGTCGGCGCCGTCCTGCGACGCCGGTGTCGCGGGCCGCCCGAGCAGCAGCGTTGTCGCGGTGTCGGCGAACAGCAGCGCGTCCGCGAGCTCGTCCTGCGACAACGGGCCGCCGACGTGCCGGCAGATCTCCAGCGCGCCCAGCGCGATCGCCCCGAGCGTCAGGGGGATCACGAAGACCGCCGCCACCCCCGCCGCGACCGCGGCCGGAGCGAACACGGGCCAGCGACTCGCACTCCACCCGTCCGCCAGATCGGACACGAACACCGGGTGGTTCTGCCGCAGAGCCTCCGACACCGGCCCCTCACCCACCGTCGCCTGCAACTCGGCCATCTCGTCGCCGGTGACTCCGGCGACTTCCAGTGGTTGCGCGCTACCGACCAGATAGACCGCGACGCCGGCCGCGTTCAGGCCGACCTTGCAGGCAAGACAGACATGGCGGACGTCGACGGGCACCTGGTCGGCCCTGGCGATCTCATTGATCACGACGAGCAGGTCGAGATGCCGATTCGTGCCCACTCCGGTCACTCCTCGCCATTGTGATCTCGTACGTACGGACTCTAGTCCTTCACGCGCCCGCTGCCAGACTCCGGTTACGGGAGCGATCGGGACCAGTGCGGGGGTGGCGCTCGTCGAACACAGCAGCTCCAACCGCGGAACGTGTCAGCGCGGCCCCGCCGGTGTACCGACATGAGCGGCGACACACGTGGCGAGTTCGCGTGCGCCGGCGTGCGAGCGGTGCTGCTCCGCGTGCTCGCCGAGCGGGCGGATGCGGTCACGGACGCGTGCTGAGGCCAGCTGTTCGGCGGATGCCAGCGCTCGGAATCCGACGGCAACGCCTTGGTCGAGGTCCCGGTCGAGCAGATGGTTGATGGACAGCAGGATGAGGCTGAACGCGCGGCTGCGGGCCATGTCGTCGCCGTAGTCGCCGACTGCTTCAGTGAGCAGCGGAATCGCGTTCCGGGTGTGGTGAGGGTTCACGGTGAGGGCAAGATCGGTGTGGACGGCACCGGTCACGGCGGAAAGATCGGTCTCGGTGAAGAACCTGGCCCAGGAGGGCACAGCGGTGTGGTCGGCGGCCGCGAAGTGACTCCGGCCGCGGTCGAGGTCGGCGAGCGTCTGAGCACCGTCTCCCTTCCTCGCGTGGGTCCACGCCGCGTTCACCGACAGGATGCTGGCCGCGATCTCGTCACCCGGCCCGGCTGCCGCGAGCCGGCCCAGCTCGAAGTGGTCCAAAGCCTCGTCGAGGCTCCCGTGGTGCAAACACACGCGTCCGAGCCGATAACAGATGTTGGCGACCAGGCTGTTGCTCCGGCCCCACCCCGCGTGTATCAGCGCTTCGGCGAAGTGCACGTGGGCGCTGCCGACCAGGCCGACGTCGAAGGACACCCAGCCGGCGAGGTTGTACAGATCGCCCAGCGCCACGTGCAGCCGCCGTTGCACGTACTCGGCGGCTGACGCCTCGAGCATCAGCCGCCCGTCCCCCATCCGCGTGCGGACCGCGGCGAGACTGGCACCCCCGCCGAGGCGGTAGTCCATCAGGCGCAAGGCGTCTGTCTCCGCCTCCAACCGCTCCACATCGGACAGACTGATCCTGCGCGGTGCACGTTCCGCGCCAGGAAGGAAATCCGGGGTCGCCATGGCGGCACTCCTGTCAGCCGGTACTGAAGGAAGTGGGCGCCGCCGGGGTCCAGGGCGGTTACCCGCCCCCGGCCAGCGGCTGGTCAGCCGCAGAACTGGGAGCGGAACGAACATTCGTCGACATGACTCGACCGGTGTCAACCTAGCTGAGCTCACGGGCGACCGCTGCCACCGAACGGGGCGGCAGCAGACGGGTGAACGGACGTGGGCGTGGTCGCCGGGAATCAGTCGCCACTGCGGGGTGCACAACGCATTGGCGGAAACTCGGTCACGCTCAAGATGCGGTGCAGCCTGCAGTGCTTTGTTGTTGCTCGACAAGAGCGGACACCGCCGTTGCCGGCCGCGGGCTTCGGTCCGTCGAACGGCGGCACACCCGGCCGAGGAGCCGGCCTGTCCTCTGTGGTGATCAGGGTTTCCTGGCCTGGCGGCTCGCCGAGTCGTCAGCCGGATGGTCGCTCGACCGCTCCGGACCTCGGCGGTGCCCACTTCTCCGTCCGCACGCCAGGAGAGTCGCCGTGGCCGCTCCGCACCTTCTTCCTGCCCCTCTGTCGATCGGTGCCTCCGACGTCGCACGGATGGAGTCGGACACGCACGCTCTGCGCGCGCTGGACTACCGGCACGGCGGCGAGGCCTGCCTCGATGCCGTCCGGCTCCGAGTGCGCGAGTGCGAGGAGACGGCCGAAGCCTCCGCGACGCCGGTGGTGCGCCAGCGGCTGCACGTCGCCTTGGCCGATCTGCACAACCTCGCCGGCTGGGTGTGCTTCGACGCGGGCCTGGCCGGCAGTGCCCGCGGACACTTCCGCCACGCCCTGGTGCTGGCCGGCCGCGGCCGCCACAGCGGGCTGATCGCCAACATCTGCTACCGGCTCGGACGCGTGTGCCTGCATCAGGGAAACCTCGACGACGCGCTCGGGTACTTCGAACTCGGGCAACGTGACGTGACCCGGCCTGGCGACGAGATCGGGGCCAGCATCCTGTCCATGAACGCCGCGTGGGCACACGCCAAACAGGGTGACGAGGACATGGCGTGCGTTCTGCTCAACCGCGGCAAGGAGCACTTCGCCGCCGCCGGCGACACCCCTGTGCCCGAGTGGGCGAAGTTCTTCACCGAGAACGACCTGTCTGCCCTGGCCGGTGCCGTCCACACCGATCTGGCCCGCACCGCGAACCCGCGCCACACCCGCATCGCCATTCCACTGCTGACCAGAGCGATCGGCGGTTACGGCGACGCGATGGCCCGCAGCCGCGCCTTCAGCCACATCCTCCTGGCGATCAACCACCTCGTCGAAGGGAACATCGACGGTGCGGTGGACATCGGATTCCGGGCGATGGTGTCCACTGAGGACATCGGCTCGGCCCGCGTCCGTGATCGTCTCCGCCCGCTCGGCCTGCTCGCGCGGCGACACGGCTCCCACGCGGGCGCACGGGAACTGTCCGCGCGCATCGCCGGTATCGCGGCCCCGGTCAAGCAGTTCTCGCGAACAGCCCGCTCGCTCCCGCCGGGGTCTTGATTCTGCAATCCGCGGAATTTGTGCGATTCGCCACCATGTTACACGCGAATGAAACTCAAATCAGTTCCAAAAGATCACCAAGAGTGCCTCTCACCTGCGAAGACCGGCAACCAAAAATCATGCTTCACATTCAGCCGAGCACAGCCTGAATGGTGTAGAGTTGATTTTGCCGAGGAACACCTCGTACGTGAGCGGTCAAGCCCACGTCGTACTCGGCGAAAAAACTGAACCGGCCGTTTCTCCGGCCGGAGACGGGAGCCCGGCATGATGTCGGCATCCCACCTTCCCACCGCACCACCGGCCGTCCCGTCCTCCGAGCGGCCTCGACGTTCGCCGCGCACACTGCTCGCCGAACTGGGCGATGTGCTCTGGCTGAGCTACTACCACCTCGCCGCCGGCTGGCGCCGGACTCGGCTCGAGGGGTTCGTCGCACGCCCCGTGCACACCATCGATCTCGCCACGCTGGACGGACACCGCCTCACAGTGCCCGCGCGCCAGGGCCGGGTCGCGGTGCACGTGCTGCACCTGGACGGTCACCCCCCGCACCGGGTGCGTTGACCACTCGTCAGCGCAGTCCACAGTGGAGCTTCTGCTTCCATCAATCCGAAAGGCCCGCTTCGTGGTCCGCACTTACGGTTTTCTGAGCACGTATCCGCCGACGCAATGTGGCCTCGCCACGTTCACCGCGTCACTCCTGCACCATCTGACCGCGGTGACCCCGGGGAGCACGGGGAGGGTGGTCCGCGTTCTCACGGAGCCGGTCGCCGCCACGGGAACCTCGATGGTGCACCAGATGACTCCCGGCGCGGTCGAGGAGGCTGCCGAGGTGCTCAACCGCTGCGACCTGGTGGTGGTGCAACACGAGTACGGCATCTACGCCGGCCGCGACGGCGCGGACGTGCTGGGCGTGCTCGCCCGCCTGCGGGTGCCGGTGATCATCGTGCTGCACACGGTGCTCACCACGCCCACTCCTGGCCAGCGGCAGGTGCTCGAGGAGGCCGTCGGCTTCGCCGACGCTGTGGTGACCATGTCCGAGGCCGCGCGGCAGCGGCTCGTGGACGGCTACGCCGTCGAACGGCCAGACGAGGTCGTCGTGATCCCGCACGGCGCACTTCCCGTCGAGCCACCCGCCCGCGGTCCGTCCACCGACCGGCCGATGATCCTCACCTGGGGTCTGCTGGGACACGGCAAGGGCATCGAATGGGGGATCTCCGCACTGCCTGCGCTGCGCGACCTGCGGCCCCGTTACCTGGTGGCCGGCCAGACCCATCCCAAGGTGCTGGCGCACGAGGGCGAGCTCTACCGCAGCAACCTGCGCGACCGCGCGATCGCGTTCGGCGTCGCGGACCTGGTCGAGTTCGACCCGGCCTACCGCGAGGTCAACGCGCTGGCGGAGCTGGTCGGCCAAGCCGATGTCGTCCTGCTGCCCTACGACTCCTCCGAACAGGTCACGTCCGGCGTGCTGATCGAAGCCCTGGCCGCGGGCAAACCGGTGGTGGCGACCGAGTTCCCGCACGCCGTCGAACTGCTGGCGGACGGGGCCGGGCTGCTGGTTCCCCACCGCGACTCGGCCGCCATCAGTGCGGCGCTGCGGCGGGTGCTGACCGAACCGGGACTCGCGGCCGCGATGAGCGACCGTTCGACCAGTCTCGCCCCGGCGCTGAGCTGGTCAGCCGTCGCGAACCGGTATCACCGCCTGGCAGAGCGCCTTCTCACCGCCCGAGTCGTCGTGACCACGTGACCGGCCCGAGCTTCACTCACCTGATCCGGCTCAGCGACGACACGGGTCTGCACGAGCACGCCGACGGTCCACTGCCCCGCCGGGAACACGGCTACTGCCTGGACGACGTCGCCCGCGGTCTGGTCGTGCTGTGCCGCGAGCCGGAGCTGTCCGCCGATCTGGTCGTCCTGCTGGAGCGCTATCTCGCCTTCACCGCTCACGCGCAGGCCGATGACGGGCGCTTCCACAACCGGCTCGGTCCCGACCGCGGCTGGCTGGACGAGCCAGGCCTCGGCGACTGGTGGGGACGCGCGCTGTGGGGGCTGGGCACCGCAGCGGCCCGCTGCCCGGTGCCCTGGATCCGGCAGTCCGCACTGGCCCGCTTCGAGAGGAGCGCCCACCACCGGCCACCATCGGTGCGCTCGATGGCCTTCGCCGCCCTCGGCGCCGCTGAGGTGCTGAGCGTCGACCCCGATCACGCGCTCGCGGCCAAGCTGCTCGGTGACATCGCCTCGTACGTCGGCGAACCCGGTGACACACCGGACTGGCCGTGGCCCGAACAACGACTCTTCTACGCCAACGCCGTACTGCCCGAGGCGCTCATCGCCGCGGGCGACCTCCTCGACGATCCCCAGATCCGCGATGACGGCCTGCAACTGTTGGACTGGTTGCTCGCCGTCGAGTCGGACGAGGTCCACCTGTCGCCGACCCCGGCAGGCGGTTGGCGCGTCGGCGAACCTCGCCCGGCGTTCGACCAGCAACCCATCGAGGTCGCCGCGCTCGCCGACGCCTGTGCTCGCGCCAACCAGGTCACAGGCGACCTTCGGTGGCTCATCGGTGTCGGCCGCGCCGTCGCGTGGTTCGACGGCGACAACGATCTCGGCCTGCCCATGCTCGACGAGGAGACCGGCGGCGGCTACGACGGACTCACCCACGACGGCCCCAACCGCAACCAGGGCGCGGAGTCGACCCTGGCGCTGATCTCCACTCTGCAACACGGCCGCACCTTGCTGGGGAGCACCGGATGAACGCCGAAATCACGCGAACGTCACTGCGGCTGCGGCCGAACCCGCGCCGCGTCATCGCCAAGCTGTTCGTGCCGGGAGAGGAGCGGCCAGAGCACGAGTCGCGGTCCGCGGCCGTGATCCGGCGGGTGATGGCACTGGACGAGGCGACGGTGTGCACCGCGCTGGATCGCACGGTCCGCATGTTCGCGGGCAGGCACCGGGACGTCCGGGCGATCTTCACCGATCACTTCGCGAGCGTCAGTCACCGCCTCGCCGCGGGTGTCGAGCTGTCCGAGTCCCGCCGGCTGCTCATCGGCGCGTACTTCACGCACGAGTACGCCATCGAAGGCGCCGCGCTGTGCAACCCGTCCATGGTCGCGCATCCCGACCAGAGCGGAATGGCACAGGGGCAGCTGAGATATGTGCTCAGTGTGCGTGGCATCGGTGAGGGCCATCTGTCCTCGATCGGCTTCCGCACCGGGGTGATCGGTCCCGGCGGCGCGCTCACCGTCGACACGCCACCGAACGTCGTCACCACCGGTGCGCACCAGCAGGCGGTGTACGAGAAGCGCCTCTTCCAGGGCAAGCTCGCCGAGTTCGGCCACGACGACGAGGTCTCCGCCGTCCTGAACCGGTGGCTGCCCGCACGGTTCACCGGCACCGACCTGGACCTGGTGCTGGCCGGCCTGCACCCGAGCCTGGTCGCCCGCCAGGAGGCGCACCGGACCGTCGAACTGATCCGGTGGATCGCCGCGTGCAACTACACCTCGGAGTTCCCCGGCGACACCGTCGTCAGCGGGCGGGTGCTCTGGCCGACCGGCCCCTCCGAACGCCAGGGCATGGAGGACGCCAGGTTCGTGCGCTTCACCGACGATGACGGCGAACAGACCTACTACGCCACCTACACCGCCTTCGACGGTGTCGATGTCGCACCACAGTTGCTGCAGACCAAGGACTTCCGCACGTTCCACATCACGCAGACGACTGGTTCGGCCGCACGCAACAAGGGCATGGCCCTGTTCCCCCGGAAGATCGGAGGCCGGTACGCGGCGTTGACGCGCGGGGACGGCGAGAGCTCGGCCGTGGTGACCTCCGACGACATCAGGACCTGGAACGGGACCCAGCCCGTGCAGGTGCCCGGCCGGGACTGGGACCTCGTCCAGGTCGGCAACTGCGGTTCGCCCATCGAGACTCCTGAGGGCTGGCTCGTGCTGACCCACGGCGTCGGCCCCATGCGGGTCTACACGATGGGCGCGATGCTGCTCGACCTCGACCACCCCGAGCGGGTGCTGGCGACGCTGCCCGAACCGCTGCTGCTGCCCACCGCCGCCGAACGCGACGGTTACGTGCCCAACGTCGTCTACTCCTGCGGCGCCCTGCTGCACGACGACACGCTGGTGATCCCCTACGGCGCGAGCGACGCGACCATCGGGCTGGCGACCACGTCACTGCGCGGTCTGCTGGCCGCCCTGACCGGGGAAAGCGAGCCTCAGCACGCGCTTCCACACGCTGGTGGTCTGCTGTAGCAACGGCCCGGTGGTGTACGGCAGGCCGAAGCGTTCGCAGAGCGCGCGGACCTTCGGCGCGATCTCGGCGTACCGGTTGCTGGGCAGGTCCGGGAACAGGTGGTGCTCGATCTGGTGGCTGAGGTTGCCGGTCATGAGGTGGAACAGCGCGCCGCCGTCGATGTTCGCCGATCCGGCCAACTGGCGCAGGTACCACTCGCCGCGGCTCTCGCCGTCGAGCTGCTCCTCGGTGAAAACCACTGTGCCGTCAGGGAAGTGGCCGCAGAAGATGATCGTGTGCGTCCACACGTTGCGGATCGTGTTCGCCGTCAGGTTCGCGAGCAACGTCGGCAGGAACGACGGGCCTGACAGCAGCGGGTACGCGACGTAGTCCTTGAGCACCTGGCGGCTGGCCTTGCCGAGGACACCGCGCAACTGGGTCAGCGCCTCGCGCCAGCTCTTCTCGCCACGCCAGGCCCGTTCGAGCTCGACGTCGTAGATCGTGATGCCCCACTCGAAGAACATCGCGAGCGCCACGTTGTAGAACGGCTGCGCCAGGTAGACCGGATGCCACGGCTGTTCCGGGTGGATGCGCAGCGCGCTGTAGCCGATGTCGCGATCCTTGCCGAGCACGTTGGTGTAGGTGTGGTGCACGAAGTTGTGCGAGTGCTGCCACGCCTTGGCCGGCGTGGCGAAATCCCATTCCCAGGTGGTGGAGTGGATCTTCGGATCGCACATCCAGTCCCACTGGCCGTGCAACACGTTGTGGCCGATCTCCATGTTCTCGAGGATCTTCGCGGTGGCGAGCGCCGCGGTGCCCGCGAGCCAGGCCGGCGGCAGGATCGAGACGAACAGCAGTGCCCGGCCGCCGGCTTCCAAGCCCCTCTGCACCGCGATCACCTGCCGGATGTACCGCGCGTCGTTCTCGCCGCGGGTGGCCAGCACCTCGTCGCGGATCTGGTCCAGTTCACGGCCGAACTCGTCGATGTCGCACACGGTCAGCTGTTCGGTGGTCGTCATGCGCTGCTCCCACAGGTCGATCTCGACCGTGCCGGCCACTACCGGCACGCAGGCAGTCCGTTCCGCACCAACCTACGCCTACGTAACCGTAGGTACCGATTGCGCAGGTGTCATGGAGGTGAACTGTTCCTTGTGCCGCAAGGTTTATCGAGAGATGGGAGATTCCGCACTGACTGGCGTCACCAGGGTCGCCTGGCAGGAGTGACGAGCGCAGGCACGTCGATGGCCGGGTCGGTCGACAACGGATGCCAGCTCCCGTGGAAGTACTCATGGGACACCGCATCCGGTTTCAGCGGCAACCTCAGACCGCGTTGCACGACCGGCACTTTGTTGTTGCAGAGCAGATCCGAGATCATCTCGGCGCTCCCGCCTCCAGCCGAACCGGCCGGACTTCCTGACACGCCCAAGGCGGCACCAGCTTGACCGCCAGTGCAACGACATGCCCTCGGTAACTCCATGCTACGCCGCTGCGGTTACGACAGCGCCCGTTCTGGCGCACTCAACGCAGGTCGGCAGCTGCCAATCCGGCGACCAGCAAGGCCGCACTCACCACCGCGCTGAAGACTTCGACCGATACCAGTCGCCGACGAGCCCATCGGACGAACACCAGGTTCACCGCGACGTGCGCGGGGGCGGTGACCAACACCCACCACGGTCCCGTGGCCAGCAGCAGCGTGGCACCGAGGTGGAACGAGGTTGCCGTGATGCCACGGACACCGCTGTGTGCGGGATGAGTGCTGAGGAATCCACCCTGGGACCGCAGTTGCTCCGCCGCTTGGCGTCCGATGGGCCAGCTGAACCGCGAGAGGTACGTCGCGACGACGAAAACGAGTTCTGCCAACGCCCAGCCGAAGCCCGCCCAGAGCGCGGCAGCGTGTCCGCTGACGACGACCAGTACGAGCGCGAGCCGGACGACTTCGTCAGTGATCGCGGAGGCAGACTCGAGGATGGTGCGGCTGCGTTCGGGATCTCGGAGCCTGCCCGCGGAGGCCAGCGCCGGCAGCCGCGCCGCCAGTGCGACGAGCCACCCGAGAACGCCCAGCAGCACCGCGCCTGCTTCGGAAACCCCGAGCAGGATCACCAGTGTTGCCGCGAGCACAACCAGAACGGCCGACATCACGACCGCACCCGCTCGGATCCTCCCGTTGACCGGACCCGAGATCGTCACAGGTTGTTCTTCGCCTGCTGATCGATTGATCATCCGACGCTACTCCTCAGCCGATGGTGGTGCACCACCCCCGACATCGGCGCGTGATGAACGGCGCTTTGTACGCCTCAGGTGCACAAAAGCGCCGTTCGTCAGGAGCGTTGCGGACAGGACTCCTTGCCAGGTGCTCAGCCGAGTTCGGGCGGTGCGGGGACAGATCGCAACGCGCGGTTGTGGCGCGGTTCGGAGCGGGTTTTGGCCTCGTCGACCTGACGGGTCAGTTCGTCGCGGACCTCGTTGAGCGCAGCGGACAGGCCTCGCTGCGACGAGGTGGCCACGAGGTGCAGGCGATGACTGTGGCTGATCCAGCACTGCAGGACGACTCGTTGCTCGGCACCTTCGCGGTCCTGCAGGCTGATCTCCAGGTCGATCTGGTCGTCGCGGTACGACCGCAGGCGAGAGCCGAGCGCGGCCAGGCGGTTCACGATCCAGTCGCGTTCGTTCGCGTGGAAGCCGGTGGCGAGGTGCAGCCGCTGCGCAATCACGGAGGCGTCTGCGGGAAATGTGCTCATGCGTTTTCACTGATGGTGCTCACTTGCATCTCTCCTCACGAGCCGAGGGCGAGCCGTGACAGGGGAACCGATCTCGGCGTAGGTGGATGTTTGCGAGTACCCGACTACAGCAGTAAATAACCCGGAGATTCCGTCCGATCACGCACAGAACGGTGTGGTGTCGATTTTGCCGAGAAAATCTCGCACGTGAGCGGTCAAGCCCACGTCGTCCTCGACGAAACCTGAACCGGCCGTTTCTCCGGCCGGAGACGGGAATCTTGCACGACGTCGGCCTCACACGTCTCCATCGCCCCCACCGGCCTTGACGGCCAGCGGGCAGCCTCGGTGTCCGCTGCGATTGCGGCTGCGGCCGACGGCGCCCACCACGGGGCATGTCGACGGTGCCTGGTGGCCGCGTTCCCAGGACCTCGCCGCCGAACTGCCCGCGCTGCTCGCGGTGCCGGCGGTTCGGCCGGGTGAGATCCAGCAGAGGAAGTGTGAAGAGATGACAACACCGACCTACGTGTCCCTGTACGAGCGCAGGCTCAAGCTGGTTCAGGACACTCTGACCGAGCATTCCGAGCTCAGCGCCAAATCCGCGCGGGCTGCCGCCGTGCGCGTGCTGGGCGCGCTGGACCACATCCCGGAGCGGGTGCGTTGATCCCGCGACCGGTGGGTCGCGGGAGAGGCGGTGGGCCTATTCGTCGTCGGGCAGTTTGGGCACCAACCGCAGTGCGCGGTTGCGGCGTGGACCGGTGCGCGTCTCAACCTCGTCGACCTGCCTGATCAGCTCGTTGCGGACCTCGCCCAGTGCTGCGGGCAGGTCGCGCGCCGAAGACGTGGCGACGAGGTGCAGGCGAATGCGGCGGTTGATCCAGCATTCCAGGGTGACTCGCTGCTCGGCGCCCTGACGGTCCTTCAGGCTGATTTCCAGGTCGATCTCGTCGTTGCGGAACGAGCGCAACCGCGGACCGAGCGCGGCCAGACGTTCCGAGACCCAGCCGCGTTCGGATGCGAGGAATCCGGTGGCGAGGTGCAGGCGTTGGGCGATGACTGCTGCGTCTTCCGAAGTGTCGGGCATGCGCCTGCCAGTCCTTTGTGGAGTGTTGCACTGTTCTTGCCGGGCAATGGCTTTCCGGAGTTCAGATTGTCCTTCGCGGTACCCGCAGTGCAACGCTACACCTCATCTGGTCGAACAAGTGCTTTGGTGCATTTCTTCTTGCGGGAAAGCGAAGTCGTTCACCGATTGCGCCTTCAGGTTGCGCGCCAGCCGTTCCGGCCTCGGCCAGCGCACGTTGGTGGCCCAGCCGAGTTTCTCGAAGACCCAGATCAGCCGTGCGGAGATGTCGATCTGACCGCGGCGGACGCCGTGGCGGGCGCAGGTCGGGTCGGCGTGGTGGGAGTTGTGCCAGGACTCACCCATCGACAGGATCGCCAGCGGCCAGAAGTTGGCGGACTTGTCGCGCGCGGTGAAGGGCCGATCGCCGATCATGTGGCAGATCGAGTTGACCGACCAGGTCACGTGGTGCAGCAGGGCGACGCGGACGAGCCCGGCCCAGAAGAAGGCGGTGAGTGCGCCCCACCAGCTCCAGGTGATCAGGCCTCCGGCGAGTGCCGGGGCGAGCAGTGTTGCGGCGGTCAGTGCGGGGAACCAACGATTGACGCGCTGGATGTCCGGGTCGGAGAGCAGGTCGGGGGCGAAGCGGGCGGCATTGGTCAGTTCCCGTCTGAACATCCAGCCCATGTGGGCGTGCCAGAAGCCTTTGGCCAGTGCGCGGGCCGAGGTGCCGAAGAGCCACGGGGAGTGCGGGTCGCCTTCGCGGTCGGCGTAGGCGTGGTGACGGCGGTGATCGGCGACCCAGCCGATGATCGGGCCCTGCATGGCAGTGCTGCCGGCGACCGCGAGGGCGATCCGCAGCGCGCGGGTGGCTTTGAAAGCGCCGTGGGTGAAGTAGCGGTGGAACCCGATCGTCACCCCGAGACAGGTGAAGGTGTAGAAGAAGACGGCGAGGCCGACGTCGACCCAGCCGAGGCCCCAGCCCCATGCCAGCGGCACCGCTGCGACGAGTGCCAGCGCCGGTATCACGGCGAACAGTTTGACCAGGAACATCTCGGCCGGGGACTTCTCTCCGGCCAGCATCGGCTGCGGCGCGGCATCGACACGGGATGTGCCTGATTGGACTTTCGCATTCATCTTTCTACCTCCGGAAAGCGGCACGTTCTCCATCGCCGGGGTCCGGGGCGATCGATGTGGAATTTTGGCGGGCACCAAGTGCCGGGCGACCCGCGTGAGGTCGTCACACCGGTCGGATACCCGTGGTGTGACAGCGGCAAAACCGGTGTGATGTGAAGCCAGGTGCTGCACGTCACCGGCAGATGCAGCCTCGGAACAGCACGGCAGCCGTGGTCGCGGCGCAGTAGCGAACACTGAGCGGGTCGTGCTCGTGCCACGGGTGCGGGCACACCGCACAGATGTCGGCAGCGTCAGCGTGCTCGACCATTGCGACGGTTTGCAGTTCAGACGCGGGCATGCGGGTACTCCGATGATCGATGCCGGAAGGAGAGGATGCGGGGTTCAGGATGGTTCCTTCGCGGATCTCGATGGCACGCCGGATGATCTCGTTGGTGTCCCGGGCGCCGGTGAGGGCGGAGCGCAGGTGCGGGAGCAGCGCTGCGAGTTGCCCGTGGAAGACTCCGAAGCGTTCTGTGACGACCGCGCGCTCAATCGCCGCCGGGTGGCCGAAGTGCCGTGGGCGCCGCCGGATCCAGGTCGGCCGTGCGGAGGCGGAACACCTGCAGCTCGACCCCGAAGTACTTGGTGGTCTCGCCGACCCAGTGCATGCCGTTCTTCCGGACGGTGGCTGCGGCGCGGACGTTGCCGGGGCGGACGACGGCGAAGATCTCGTGGACGTTCTGACTGAACGCCCAGCGAGCGAGCGCGTAGGTGGTCTCGGTGGCGTAGCCGTTGCCCCAGGCGTCGGGACGCAGTTGCCAGCCGATCTCCAGATCCTCGTTGCCCGGCGGCAGCGGGAGTAGAACGGCGCCACCGACAACACGATCGTCGGAGTTGCGTTGGACTGCCCATCGGCCGGCCGGAGCAGGGAACCGGGCGCCCTCGGCGCTCCACTGCTGCAACAGCAGCCTCATGGCCGCGAGGTCAGGCACCCTGTCCATGTCGGGGCTGAGCCAGCGAGTCACCTCGGCGTGGCCGTAAACATCCAGCGCGGCCTGCGCGTCGTCGACCTGCCAGGGCCGCAAGGTCAATCGCTCCGTGGTCAACGCGTCGGTCGTCCAGGTCGACGTGCTCATGTCGGCACCCCGTCCCCCGGTCACACGATCTGGCCGGGCAATTTTTGAGAAAATGGTCCGTCATGGGACTCAAGGCCATTCCGGAAGGATCGAGAACCCTCTTCGAAGAGGAGCCTCTGATCGCCAGACTACACGCATCACTTGCACGCACGAGCAAATTGTTTCCCGGCCAGAAAAATCTTACGGGCACTTCCTGATAATCAGCTGTGAGTATCTGGAGCTGCGAAGATCGGCTTGCTGACGATTTTCCAGCTCCAGTCGACCGCGAACGGTATCCCGTCGAGAGTCGGGAACATTTCGATCGATCACAACCGAACCGGCGCGGAGTCCAGACGTCGGAAACTGGTCTGCTCATCGAATTCAGCGCGGATGATCTTGCCGAGGCTGCTCCGGCACGACAGCCATGTGAGCCCGCTCGGCCGCTCGCTGAAGGACCGGGATCGCGTCAGCCGGATGCGTCACGGCGCGAAGGCGAGCAAGGCGCGGTCAGGCCTGGTCCGGGCACCCGCCCTCGACGGCGGCCTGCCAGGCGGTGTCGAGCGGCCTTCGGACAGCACGACCTCGATCAGTGCGGAACGACCCTCTGACCAAGGCAGCGGCGTCACGCTCATCGGGAGCCCACGGGGGCGCGACGACCGCCCATCGTCGGCTCACCACTCCGATCGAGTGACGCTCGGTGCTCGACGACCAGATGCCCGGCCGAGAATCCACTGGTCGGAACCGTTCCCATCTGCTGTGTGCCCTGCCGGGGGCACCACGCAGACCTGCTCACTGTGAGCAGAGCGTTGCTTCGGAAGGGCCGCGACCGCCTCGGTCGCGGCCCTTTCTGCTGCTCCGACCGTGTCTCCGGCCAGCGTGATGCCGACCATGGCGCTCCTCGTCTCGTAGTCGCAGTGGACCTCCAGGCGAAGTGCCTCGAACAACGGTCGTGACACCTCATCGGGCAGCTCGTCGAGGTCGATCGCGGTGACGGGAAGACAATCGAGCAGGTCTGGGTTCACAGCCTCACGAACCTCGCCCTCTATGGCCTTCAGCTGGTCTTCCAGACGAACCTGGTCGGCCTGAAGTTCAATGCGACGGTTGTTCACGTCCCTGACGAACTCGTCGATCAGCTCGGCGGCGATCTCCAGGCTGCGGAGCAGGTTGGTCGACTTCGATCGGTTGTCGCTCAGCGCACGCCGATTCGCCGCGACCTTGTCATCGCGTTCCTTCTGCGCACCCTTGTCCTGGTCCGCCTTCCCCGCGGCGAACAGGCTGCGACGGTAGGCGCCGAAGACCTCGTGAGTCAGGTAGCTGTTGACGCCATTCAGCAGCTCGTCCTCACGCACACGGAACATCGGCGGATGACCGTCAGGGCAGTACGCGTTCTTGGGCTGGCAGCCGTAGTAGACAGTTCCGACACGGTTTGCCGTGCCGAACATTCACGGATGTCAGTGGACGCACGACAGGTAGCTCCGAAGCCGGTAGAACCGCCGTGACTTCAGGCCTGTGTTCAACCCAGGACTCGTCCGCGACCGCTCACGGCGAGCGGAAACCTGCTGTGCTTGAACGAAGGTCTCCAGGCTGATGAGGGCCTCGTGAGTCGAGGAGCTATGCCGGGATGGCCGTCGAGTTAACGGCGTGGATGGTGTGGATCATGGCTTCGATGTCGACTTCGACGAAGATGTCTTCCGGCCCGCCGGGAGCGATGGAGTTAAAGGGAGACCGATAGAAGACGTCGACGGTGATGCTGCCGTTGTGAGCGAGGTAGTCGATCAACTGGTTGACGAAGCGGAGCTGCGCCGACGTGAAGGTCTTCCCCTCCTGGAACTTGCTGAACGCCGCAGCTGCGGCCTCACGGTCGAGGCCGGTGATCGATCGAAGGAACACGCCGAGGCCTCCGGAGTTGGCCTTGACCTGGTCGATCTCGGCCTCGGTGCCGATCCCGGACTCGATGAAGATCCGCTCAAGTTCGTCGAGGTCGGTAGCGGTGATTTGCCGGTTGCGGCGGATCTTCTGAACAGCGAGCTGGTTCTCATGAGTGCGCAGGTAGATCCGCAGCTTCTGCTCGAACCGGGTGAGATCGGCGCCGATCTCCATACCGCGCAGGGACGCAGCCGACAGGTCGCCGAGTTCGTCCTCGAAGTCGGTGTAGACGGGGTTGCGCTTGTTCTTCTCGATCAGCTTGACGAGGCTGCGGATGCGGCGACGCATGGTCTCCAGCATTGGCAGGGTGACGTCCTGCCACCAGTGGTCGCCGGCGAGCTCGTCAAGGAGTTCCTGCTGGGCCCGGACGGCCGGAATGGTGAGCTGGTCGAGCAGAGCAGAAGCGATCTCCCGAACCCTGGCCTGCAGTCGGGCATATCCGGGTTCAGCGTTGATCAGAGCGAGCTGCAGGCGCAATGCGAGCAGGTCGAAACGCTTCGCCTCTTCGCTGGTGTCGTCTTCGCGGAAGGTGGTCGGAAGCCCTGCGAGATGGTCGACGACCTCCGCGTGAGCCTCGGGCGTAAGTCTGAGCCAGCTGTCGAAGTCGGTGAAGGTGTCGACTTGTTCGAGATGCGGACGGACCAGAAAGTTGTCCGGGTTCATACCGGTGACCTCCTGGTGCAGGCGGTGGGCCAGGTCCCGGCGCAGGCCAGCTTCGCTCGTCGTGCCATCCAGACCGTTGTCGTCAACGGAAGGCTGGGCCGGGTAGTGGCGATCGAGCGCAAGCAGCAGGTCAGCTCGGTGCTCGAACAGCCGCTGTCCCAAGGATGGTGCGAGGCGTCCCTCGGCGGGCATGAGGTTCTGGTTGAAGAACTCGATGTTCTGGCAAAGGTCGAAGACGAGGAAACCGGTCTTGTCGCGATTCGGACCGAACAGGTCGGGGGCGAGCCGGGTCCCACGGCCGATCATCTGCCAGAACTTGGTCTTCGAACGAACCGGCTTGTAGAAGACCAGGTTGACGACCTCGGGCACGTCGATGCCGGTGTCGAGCATGTCGACGGAGATGGCGATGTGCGGTGACCTGGTCGGGTCTGAGAACTGATCGATCAGGCTCTGCGCATGGTCCTTGCGGTAGGTGATGACCTGTGCGAACGCGCCCTTGTACTCGGGATAGTTGATGTCGAAGCGCTCGGCGATGAATTCAGCGTGCTTGTTGTTCGCCGCGAAGATGATGGTCTTGCCGAGCCGGTCGCCGCCCGCGACTTTGAGGCCGTTCGTCATTAGCGTCTTCAGCGCCTTATCGACGGTGTCGGCATTGAAGAGGTACTTGTTCAACTCTTCCGAGGTGATCTCGGCAGGGACGTTGCCGTCTTCGTCCCACTCCAACTCGTCCCAGCGTTCTTTTTCCTCGTCCGACAGGTCGGCATACCTGATGCCGCCACGTTGGAACTTGAGCGGGACGTCTACAGCGCGAGGAGCGACGAGGTAACCCTGGGCAACGGCCTCGTCCAGGCTGTAGACGTCAGTGGGGACGCCGTCCTCTACTTGGAAACGGCGGTAGGTGTTGCGGTCGATCTCATCCTTGGGTGTCGCCGTCAGCCCGACGAGCAGGGCATCGAAGTAGTCGAAGATCGCACCATACTTCTGGTAGATGGAGCGGTGGGCTTCATCGATGACGATCATGTCGAAGTAGCCTGGACCGAAGCGCCGGAGTCCACTGCTGTCCATCTCGTTGATCATGTTCATCAACGTTGGATAGGTGGAGACGAACACGCGAGCGTTGGGATCCTTCTCGTTGAGCAGGTTGACGATCGGCACGCTCGGCAGATGCTGCTTGAAGGCGTTCGCGGCCTGGATGACCAGTGCCTTGCGATCAGCGAGGAAAAGGACGCGCTTGACCCAGTTCGCCCGCATCATCAGGTCGGTCAAGGCGATCACGGTCCGGGTCTTGCCGGAGCCTGTTGCCATGACGAGCAGAGCGTGACGCTGGGCGTCGTTTTCGAATGCTTCGGCGATGCGGCGGATGGCGTGGGACTGGTAGTCACGTCCAGCGATCTGCTCGTTGATCGGGAGTTTGGCGATGGTGAGACGGCTCGCCCGGCGCTGGATCAGCAGCCGCAACTCGTCCTTGGTGTAAAAGCCCTGTACTTCACGTGGCGGATAGTTGAGGTCGTCCCAAATGTATGTCTGGTAGCCGTTGGTGTAGAAGATGATCGGGCGCTGCTTGAATTGCTTGTCCAAGCATTCAGCATAGAGTTGGGCCTGGTGCTGGCCTTGCTTGGCGTCCCGAGTCGTCCGCTTCGCCTCGACGACGGCGAGTGGCTTGCCATCGTCGTCCCACAGGACATAGTCGACCTTGCCTTTACCGGACGGCGAGACAGAGACAGGCATACCGGTGACCGGATATTCACGGTCTTGTGGCTGGTCCAGCGTCCAGCCTGCCTCTTTGAGTAGGAGGTCGATGATCAGACTGCGGGTCTCCGCCTCGTTGTAGTCATGGTCATCGGGGCGGGCCTTGTTCGCTTCCTTGGCCGCCTTGATTTCAGCGCGCAGTGCGGCAAGTTCGGCATCGAGGTCGCTGTTCTTCTTGCGCTCTTCGGCCAAGGCAGCGTCCTGTGCCGCGTACTTCTCGGCTTGCGCCTGGAGCTCAGCCTGCTTCGATAGACGCATTTGCATCGAAGGTGGGCGCGGGATTACGGCCAGGTTGAAGGCGATCCCCGGCTGGGGCAAGCTTTTCGGCGTGCGCGAGTAAGTGCGGGCGATCCAGTACATGACGTGGAACAGTTCGGCGACGACACGAACCGCGTCATTAGGTGCAATCTGGCCGTTCCGGTGCACAGCGGCGTTGCCCTGCCGGCGGATGACGTCCATCTTCGTCCGAAGTCCTGGACCGGCCACCCTGACCAGGGTCGGCTCCGCGATCATCGCTGCCAGATCGTCACGGTAGGGGCGCTGTAGTGAACTGTCCGCCTGATAGAGCCAGTTGAGGGCAAGCTCCAAGACTCGGCGCGCGTAGAAGCAAGACGCCCGCGGGTCCGCAACGGCGAGCCCTTCGGCGCGCAGCGCCTCGCCGTGCAGGTCAGGCCACTCGGCCTCGAGGAAGTCGAAGTTGCTCACCGTGGTGCTCCCCCCATGCGGACGGTGTAGGCAGTGCGGATTCTTATGCGGCGGGGGCGCCCCACAGCTCCCCTCGGAACGCCCGATCCTGAAGCGACGCAAACAACGAGTCAAGCTCAGCCAGGTGGGCGAGATTTCTGAGCTTTGCACCCTCTAGTGCATTCATCCGTGCAGCAAATTTCTCCTGCAGTTCCAAAGATGGAAGTTCAATCTTGAATTCGAGCAATCTCGACTTCGAGATGTTGGGCATGGATGCGGCGCTACCGGAAGCGAGCTCCTGAACCTTCCGACGTTTGGGGGGATACGTCAACAAACTATGAAGGTAGATCTTGTTGACCGGAGCCGTCTCGACAGGTACGAGCCGGAAGACAAGATCGGGCAGGAGAAGCCTCTCCCTGGTCTCGCGCACGTATGCTGAGGCAGCTACCAGCTCTGGCGTGTTCTTTCGAGTAAAGAGTAGATCTCCGGCCTGCACCTCATGCCTGGGATCAGCTTCGATACTCGCTGGTAGGGCTTTGTTCTCTTCCGGGCGATACACGCACTGTGTTACTGCGCCCAGCTTCAGGACGCCCCATTCGTCGTGTTCCGCCGGACGATCCAGGCATTGCGGGCTCTTACCACTGTCGATCCGTAGTAGAAGATCTCCCAGCTGGACGCGATCCCAGCCCATGGGGTTGCTCAGCGGATCGCCGAACATGTCGAGGAAGATGGACTGGGCGAGATCTTTGAGCAACGCAATGGCCTTGCGACGCTTGGTGCGCAACGCATCGACGTTGTCCAGAATTTGGGCAATCTGACGCTGTTCACTTATGGGGATGAGCGGGATTTGCAAGTCGGCCAGGTATGCTTCAGGGACTCGGCGCTGGCCTGCACTGCCGGTCATGCGCCTCTCGCCGGCGATACGCACGTATGGCTGGCGCAAGAATCTCAACAAGAATCGGTCGTCGAGCACAGCTCGATCTGGGCGAATGACGTGGAACTCGGTAGATCCAGTTCCATGAGGGTGGTCGAGTTCGGCTTGCGCGATCTTGCCATTCTCGAAGCATGGGGTGATCTTTGCTACGAGTAGATCTCTATTGGCAAATTGGGTATAGCCCTTCGCGACTTCGGCGTATCGACGTTCCTTTCCTCGAGTGGTCGTGCCACTCTCTGCGTCCACGTCTGCCATCCCGAGGAACGAGACGAGGGTGTCAAGTGTGGGACGAGCCTCCACTCGCGGATTGATCTCCGCTACCTCGCTCAGCTTGACTGTGGCAGTACTCATCCCAGCAGTCCCTTCAGCTCGGACATGCCCTGCTGGATCTCGGCCTCGATACGCGCAAGCTCGTCCAGGATGTCGCCAGGGGCTCGGTGCTCAACTTCCTCGTGGACGATCTCCTTGTAGCGGTTGAGGCTGAGGTCGTAGCTCTGGGCTGCGATGTCCGCCTTCGGCACGCAGAAGCTCTGCTCGGTTCGGCTTCGCTTCTGTTCGGTGCCGTTCCGTCGCTGCCAGCGGGCCAGCACGTCAGGCAAGTTGTTCTTGGCGTGATCAGTCTCGTTCAGAATTTCGCCGGGAATTGGGCCGAGCTTGTCTTCGGGCAGTAGAGGGGTGCGCTTGTCGTCCAGGCTCCAACCGTCCGACGTGACCTCGTAGAACCAGACGTTGTCCGTGCCGCCGCTGTTGGTCTTGGTGAAGAACAGGATGGCGGTTGACACCCCGGCATACGGCTTGAAGACCCCGCCCGGCAACTTCACCACCGCGTCGAGCTTGTGGTCTTCGACCAGGATGCGACGCAGGTCCTTGTGCGCCTTGCTGGATCCGAACAGCACGCCGTCCGGGACGATGACAGCAGCTCGCCCGCCGGGCTTGAGCAGCCGCAAGAACAGCGCCAGGAAGAGCAACTCGGTCTTCTTGGTCTTGACGACCGCCTGGAGGTCCTTCGCGGTGACCTCGTAGTCCAGGCTGCCGGCAAAGGGTGGGTTGGCGAGGATCAACGAGTACCGCTCCGCCTCGCCCGCCGCGCTTTCTGCGAGCGAGTCGCGGTAGCGGATGTCGGGGTTCTCGACCTCGTGTAGCAGCATGTTCATGCTGCCGATGCGCAGCATGGTGCTGTCGAAGTCAAACCCGTGGAACATGCTCTCGTTGAAGTGCCTGCGCTGTGCGGGCTCCAGCAAGGCCTCGCGGTGCGTCCGGTTCACGTACTCGGCGGAGGCGACGAGGAAGCCCGCAGTGCCGCACGCCGGGTCGCAGATCTCGTCCTTGGGGCCAGGAGCCATCATCTCGACGATCAGTTGGATGATGTGGCGCGGAGTGCGGAACTGCCCGTTCTGCCCTGCTGTGGCGATTTTGCTGAGCATGTACTCATACAGGTCGCCCTTGGTGTCGCGCTCGCCAAGCGGGACGTCGTCGAGCATGTCGACGACCTTGGCGAGCAGATTGGGCGTGGTGATGGTGAAGCGAGCGTCCTTCATGTGGTCCGAGTACGTGGAGTCATCGCCTCGGAGCGTGCGTAGCCAGGGGAACACACCGTCACGCACACGGCTGAGCATGTTCTCAGGCGCCTCGTTGACGAACCGAGACCATCGAAGCACCTGAGTGTCGTCGGCGTAGATCGGGTTCTCGATTGGCGTGCCCGTGCGGGCCGCTCGGCGTTCCTTGGCCAGCTGGATGTCCTCCAGCCGGCGGATGAACATCAGGTAGGTGATCTGCTCGATGACCTCCAGTGGGTTGGAGATGCCCCCCGACCAGAAGGCGTCCCACACGCGGTCGATCTTGCTCTTCAGCTCACCCGTGATCACGCCGTGAGGCTATCGGATCGTACGTTCGTCTCAGCAGGCTAACGGCAGCACGACGCCCGTGTTGAGCTACGGGAGCGCGAAGGCGTTGGTGAAGCAACCAGACCAACTGTCTGCGATTCCGCGAGGTGGCACATGGTCAGCACGGCGAAGACCAGCAGGGCCCCCGACCCGGCCGCACGTAGGCGGGGATGCACCGAGCGTTGACCTCGGTAGATCGCCTCGACCTGGCACCGCCTGCGCTGTCAGTCGGTCGGGGTGTTGAGCCAACTCCTGCCCGCGAGCAGTAGCACCTGGGGCCGTCGACGTGCTCCGGGATCAGCACGTCGTCGCCCGCCCGTGTCGATCTCGGCCCGGCCCGCCAGCACGATGAACTGAGATGGCGCTGAACACACCGGTGAGATCGGAGAACCATCGGCGTCCGAACCGTCGAGTTCGAGGTAGCCCTCGGTGGTCAGGTTCCGCGCGATCTCCGGGCCGGTGTCGTCGAACACCGACATGTCGCCCCACACAGCCCCGCTACGTGCGGGTGCCGACCACACCTCCCTGCAGGGCCCAGCGCGAGGATCTGCTGCGCGATGATGTGCCGGGGACGGGCGGTGGCTCGACCGGTTCAACCCAGTCCTGGGACCAGCGCAACAGAAGACCGCACATATGTGCCACCGCATCGGTTTCCGAGCACAGGAACCAGGCAGTTCCGCCGCTCGTCCGACTCAACCTGCCGACACCGCAACGCGCGACTTCCGCGCAGTGGTGCACCATGCCGAATCACGACAGCGACACGCCACCCATATCGGTGAATCCTTCCCACCAAGTGCCGTAGGGAGCGGGTTAAGCGGTGAGATGGTCCCCCGCCCCGAAAGGCACTTCCCGATGACCTCGTTCTCCCCCTCGCACCTGGACGTGATCGAACGGCGATTCCTCGCGATGACCGCTGGCCGGCAGCCGCTGACCCATCGGTGACCAGGACCCGTTCCTCACGCTGTGGCGTGGCCTGCTGGTGCTTTGGACCGCGCGGCGACGAGACCCACCCCCACCGCGACGAACTGCAGGAGAGCGATCACCAGCAAGGCCGTGGTGGGCGTGCTCGACGACAGCAGGACACCGGCCAGCAGGGAGCCGAGCGAGAACGCGCCGATCTTCAGGCTCGCACCGGTCGTCGACACCTGGCCCAGCAGTTCGGGTGGGCTGTAGCGCTGCCGGGCGGTGATCAGTGCTACCAGGGTCGGGCCTGAGGCGAGGCCTGCCACGAAGGCCATGGCCAGCAGCACGGGGAGGTTGCCGGCGAGGGTCCACAGCGCGAACGACACGCCGTAGAGGGCCACCGTCACGAACAGGACCCGCTCGGGCCGCCAGCGGGAAAGATGTGGGCGCACGGCCATCACCGCCAGCACGGCGCCCACGTCGAACGCCGCCAAGACCAGGCCGCTCAGGTCGCTGTCCGCGTGCAGTGAAGGGAGCAGGACCTGGAGTGTCACCACCAGCATGCCGAAGCCGGTGAAGCTGATCACCGACGTCAGGGTTGCGGCGCGCAGGGGTGGGGTGCGCATGAGTGTTCTGGCTCCTGCGCGGAGGGCTGGGAGCAGGGACGAGTGTGGTGAGGGTGGTGCGGGGGCCAGGACCAGCCTCAGCGTGACCAGGCCGCCTGCCGCCGCCAGCAACGCCACTACGGTCATCGCGCCTGCTGGTGACCAGGCGACGGCGACGATGCTCGCCAAGGCCAGGCCTGCGATGGCCGTGCCGCTGTAGAGCATCGAGTCGTACGCCGTCATGCGCGGCAGGTCCACGTTCAGGCGGGGCAGCATGCTGGTGAAGCCGCCGCTCGTCATGGGCAGCGTCAGGCCCGCCAGGAACGCGAGGAACGGCATCAGCGGTGCTGGCACGAAGATCAGGCCGATCGCCATCGCGGCCAGCAGGAACTGGTTGCCCGCCAGCGCGACCAACGGGTGCCGGGTGCGGTCCAGCCACGCGCCCAGCAGCGGGCCGGTCACCACCGCGGGCAGTGCGTAGGCGGCGGTGGTCACGCCGGTCAGCAGTTCGTCGCCCGTTCTGCTCCAGGCGAGCAGAGCCAGCGTGACCACGACCATCTCGTCGGCCAGCCGAGCCAGTCCGGCCGAGGTCAAGTAGCGCCACATGCGGACGTGCCTAACAGTTGCCGATCCGCGCAGTCGAACGAATTTGCTGTCACCCAGTGGTCTGAACCTGCGTGGAACCTCCCTCAGTACCAGGCGTCCTGTGATAGGCACGTCAAGACAGAATCTGGGGGATTCTCGATGACCAACATCAGCCGTAGAACAGTGCTGGCCGCAGGTGTCACCGCTGCCGCCGCCACCGCGCTCACCAACACCGGCATCGCCTCCGCCGCAGGAGCCCGTGCCCTGCCCGCCGGGGGAAGCTTCGTCAACATCGTCGCGCACACCGACGACGACCTGTTGTTCCTCAACCCGGACATCCAGCCGTCCGTCCTTTCCGGACTGCCGGTGCGGACGATCGTCATGACCGCCGACCAGTTCAACGGGTGGCCGCCGTACAACTGGACCCCTGAAGACCTGGCCGCGAGCGTGCGCGAGGGTCAGCGCTCCGCGTACGCGAAGCTCGCCGGTCAGCCGAACAACTGGACCCGCGACACCAAGGAAGTCGCGACCATGATCCTCGAGGTCGACACGCTCGTGGGTGCGCCGAACGTGCAGCTGATCTACCTGAGCCTGCCGGACGGCGGCGGCTCGGACCCGAATCACACCAAGGCGCTCGAGAAGCTGTGGAACGACCCGAACCACGCCGCTCCGATGATCCTTCCGACGGACGGACCGGTCCAGGTCGCCCAGTGGTACAACCAGGCGGACGTCAACAACGTGCTGCTCGCGTTGCTCGACGAGTACCAGCCGACGGTGATCCGCATCCAGGATCCCGAGCCGTCGTTCGACTTCCCGAACGAGCCCACCGAGCACATCGACCACATCCACACGGCCAAGTTCGCGACCAAGGCCGTCCGTGCCTACGAGGGTCCGAACGGGCGCGGGTTCGTGCTGTTCACGCGGTACCGCTGCTACAACATCGCCGCGTCACCCCGCAACGTGCCGGACGCGTTGCTCGGGCCGAAGAGCGACGCGTACCAGGCCTACGCCGAGCACGACCCGGTCACGGGGAACGCCTTCGACGAGCAGGTGTTCCGCAACTACCACCGCTGGCCGGTCGTCGCGCCGTGGGCGATCGTCGACGGCACGGGCACGTTGCACGCGTTCATCGCGGCCGGTGACTCGATCATGTGGTGGCACCAGCCCGTCAACGGCGCCTGGACCGGTCCCGCGAACCTGCGGTCCGGCACGTTCGCGCCGGGTGTCGCCGTGGCGCTCAACGACTCCGGGCGCGTGCACATCGCCGTGCTGGACCTGAACAGCGGCTCTATCCTCGTTGCAGGTCAAGCCGCCAACGGCTCGTTCACCTGGGTCGACGTCGGCAACCCGAACGGCGCGACGCCCGCTTACGGCACGCCGGCGCTGGTGCTCAACGGCGACCGTGCGCTCGAACTGTTCGCGATCAACAAGACCAACGGCGTGAGCAACGCCTGGCAGAACCCCGACGGGTCGTTCAGCGCCTGGGACGCCTTGACCGGCAACACGAGCGTGATCGTGTCGCCGCCTGTCGGGTTCACCTCGACGACGGGCCGGATGCACCTGTTCGCCGACGCCAACGGTCATGTCGACCACTGGCAGCAGAACCTCCAAGGCGCGACCACGTTCAAGTCGATCGGGTCCGTGGAGTGCACGCACGCTCCCGGTGTCGCGATGGACGGCGACAAGGTGCGCGCGCTCGTCCGTGAGCACACCGACGGCGCCGTTGGCACGGTCGCGGAACTCACGAGCAACGGAACGTGGGGTGCACTCGCACACATCGGAGGCCAGGGCGGTGTCGGGCCTGTCGCGGCGGTGACGTCCGGCGGAGCGTCACCACGCGTGTTGGCGTTCGCGCGCAACGACAACTACGGCATCAGCGTGGCGCGGCAGACCAGTGGCAACTCGTTCGCGCCGTGGGAGGACCTCGGCGGGTACGCGGAGGTCGGGCCTGCGGCCGTGCGTGACGCGGCGGGCAACGTCCGGGTGCTCGTGGTCGGCGGAGACGCGAAGCTCTACGAGCGCAAGCAGAGCACGCCCGGTCCGACGAGCGCATTCGGTGGCTGGCAGGTCGCAGGGAACTGACGGACGAGGGCCCGTGACCACCGGTCACGGGCCCTCTCGTCACGCCGGGACGGGCTCACGCCGAGTCGTGCGCACCAGAGCGAGCGCGACGACCGGCGTCACAGCGGACAGCAGAACCAGTGCCTGCAGGCCGATCCCGCCCTCCACGGTGACGCGCGCGACACCGCTCGCCACCATGATGCTGAGGTTGTAGGCAGCGACGTTGACGCTCGTCGCCAACGTCGGCGCCAGGTCGGCGGTACCGACCATGATGCGGGCGTTGAGGGCCGGCACGATCAGGAAGAACGCGGCACCGAGCACCAGCAGCAAGATCGCCGTGAACACCTTGCTGTGCACCAGAACGCCGAACAGCAGGGTGGTCAGCGCCAGCACCACCAGACCGATCCGCAGCCCCCGGTCCAGGTGGTAGTCGGCGAGCCGGCCGCCCAGCACGCTGCCCACCAGGCTGCCGAGGCCGAAGAGCAGCAACAGCAACCACAGGTGATCCTGGGCGAAGCCCGTCTCGTCGGTGAGGATCGGCGCGATGAACGTGTAGGTGGCGTACCCGCCGAGGGTCGCGAGGAACGTCGTCGCGATCGCGGCGAGCACCTGGGGCCGCAGCAACGCCTTGACCTCCGCACGGGCGGTGGTCGTCGGCCAGTCGACCGGGCAGCGCGCGACGTGGGCCACCGCGACGCCCGCGGCCAGGGCGAGCAGGACGAACGCCACCCGCCACGATGTGAGCGTGTTGATCGCGAGCGCCAGCGGCACGCCGACCGCGGTGGCCAGGTTCAGCGCCACCGAGATCCTGGCCATCGCCCTGCCCTGCCGTGCGGCGTCATCCTGACGTGAAGCGATCACCAGTGCCATCGCGACGATCGGGCAGTGCGTCGCGGCGGCGACGATCCGGCCGATCATCATCTCGGTCATGCCCGTCGACGCGGCCGCGAGCAGGTTCGCCGCGCCGAACGCCGCGAGCAGCCCGATGAGCAGCGCGCGGCGTTCGACCCTGCTGACCGCGAGGGTCAGCAGGGGCCCTGCGACGGCGACGACCGCCGCGTACACCGTGATCAGGCCACTGGCCTGCGCAACGGTGGTGCGCAGGCCGGTGGCGATGCTGGGCGCCAGCCCGGCGATGAGGTACTCCGACGCTCCCACGCAGAAGACCCCGATGGCGGCGCCCGACAACGGCGACCTGGTCACGGCGACACCAGTTCGGGGATCCGTGGCGGCAGCACGGACGACACGGCCGACGGCATCACGCGCACCGTCAGCACGGTCGCCTCACCCGACAGCACGGCGTCCGTGCGGTGCGGCACCAGCAGAACCTGGCCCGAGCGCAACGAAAGCGTCTCGTCGCCGACCCGAGCCGTCACGGTGCCGTCCAGCACGATCACGGCCTCCTCGACGGCGTGCGCCGCACTGACCCGCAGAACGTCCTTTTCGGACAGCTGCCACCAGTCGACGCTCTCGCACTCGGCGAAGAGCATTCCCCTGCGGGCGAGGCAGGTCCAGTCGCCGGAGTTGACGGTCGTGACGATCACGCGTCACCACCCGGCACCGCGAGGTCCACGGCGTAGGCCACGACCGGCGAAGACGCGGTGAGCACGACCGACGAACCGGCGGGCAGCGTCACGCACGTGTTGGCGGACAACGACTTCAAACCGGTCAACGACGCCTCGCCCTGCTGCACGAACACCGCGACCTCGGCAGACGCCCGCCCCAGGGAACGGCTCTCCCCCGGTTCGAGCGAGATCCGTTCGACGCGGCGCAGCGGACCGGTGAAGGTGCCGGTCGTGTCGACGACAGGTGTGGTGGTGAGGTCGAAGATCTGCGCGGCTGCCACGGGACGTTCCTCCATCGGTTCGGTGGTGGCGATGGCTTTCTGGGTCACGGCGGCGAGCGTCTCGATGACCCACCAGTCGAGGTCGGTCGCGCCGGTGTTGAGCAGGCCGTGGGTGTGCCCGACGGGCGTCAGGGCGAGCGTTCCCGGACGCGCGGGGATCTTCTCGCCGTCGAGGATGAACTCCCCTTCCCCGTTGAGGATCAGGTAGATCTCCTCGGTGCGGCTGTGCAGGTGCTCCCCGCTCAGCCCTCCCGGCGGGATGCTCGCCCACTCGACGGCCTCTGTCGGCGACGCGAGGTGCTGCCTGCTCGCGAGGCACGTCCAGTGCGTCAGGCCGGCGGCGCCGTGCACGCCGTAGACCGACGCCGGTGCGTCCGTCGTGCGGACCAGGGGCAGGCTCATGCGCGCACCGCCGATTCCTGGGCGAGCTCGAAGGCCTCCAGCGCGGCAGCGGCGTCGGCGAGCTCCTGCGGGCTGACGTCGTTCACGAAGCACGCGGAACCGATGCCCACCGGCAGCGGCAGACGCTGCTGGCCGTCGCGGTGGCGCACGGTGTCGGCCAACGCGCGCTGCAACAGGTCGGCGGTGAGCAGCGGGTGCCACGTCGGCAGTTCCAGGCGCGTCATGAGATCGAGCACGCGCCGGCGTTCCTCTTCGGTGACCAGGCCGCGCTGCTCGCCGAGGCACGTGGTGAGCGCCATGTCGATGCAGACCGCCTCGCCGTGCAGCAACGCGGGCAGTGCGACCATCTCGAGGGACGGGCTGAACGTGTGGCCGTAGTCGACCACCCGTTCCAGCGTCTTCTCCCACAGGTTCGGCTGCAGTTCGGTGAGCATGCCGTGGATCGCGCGGTCGATGATCTCCAGCGCGGGGTCCACCGAACCGGGACCGCGCTGCATCTTCGCCTCGAGCACGTGCTCGCCCGTGGCCTCCATCAGGTCGAACAGCTCGCGGTCCTTGATCAGTGCGATCTTGAGGATCTCCGCGAGACCGTTGCTGACGTGCCTGCGCGGCAACGTTGTCAGGAACTTGCGGTCGAGCAGCGTGCGTTCGGCCGCGAAGTAGGTGCCGAGGCGGTTCTTGTGCCCGTTGGCGTTCACACCGGTCTTCACGCCGACACCCGCGTCCACGAGTCCGATCAGCGTGGTGGGCACGCGGACGAACGGCGTGGCGCGCCGGTAGATGCTGCACGCGTACCCGACGACGTCGAGCAGCACACCGCCACCGATCGCGATCACCGGCTCCCGGCGGCGGTCGACACCGAAGTCGTCCATGGCTGTTGTGACCCGCATGCTGGCCTCGACCGTCTTGTTGATCTCGCCCGGCTCCAGCACCAGGACGCGGTGCTCGACGTCGTTGCCGTCGAAGTAGGCACGGATCGCCTGGCCGAACAGGGCGTCGACGTTGGCGTCGACGACGACCAGCCTGCGGGCACGGCCCTGGGCGGGCACGGGGCCGAGGATCGCCTGGTTGGCGGGATCGAGGACTTCGTCGCAGAGCACCACGTCGTACTCGACCGGCTGGACGTTGCGGACGGTCCAGGACTTGTTGGCGCTGTTGGTGACGTGCAGACCGATTTCAGGCATGGCTGGGCTCCGTGATCTTGGCAGGGTCGGTGGTCTCTGCGGGTACCGCGGCGGGCCGGTTGCGGCGGCTCCACCAGCGGGTGAGCGGGCGTTCGACGACGGCGTAGAGCGCCCAGGCGGCGGCACAGCTCGCGAGCAGCACGCCGAGGCCGAGCGCGATTCCGGCGCCGACGGGCAGCGTGCGACCGGCGAGCACGGTGCCCACTCCGGTCAGGAAGATGTCGTGCACCATGTAGAACGCGAAGGAGATCTCCCCGAGGAAGACGACCTTGGGGTGGCTGAGCCACCCGCTGCGGCCGCGCGACTCGTGCGCCGCGATCGCCGGGATCACCAGCGCGATCGGGATGATGAACGCCGCGTTCATCTGGTACGGCAGGGGCAGTGCGAGGCTCACGGCGTAGGAAGCGACGACCAGGGCCAGCGCAGCTCCGGGGTGCAGTCGAGGCCACCGGCCGTTGCGCACGATCGTCGCCATCAGCATGCCCAGCAGGAAGTCCAGGAGCCTCGTCAACGGGAACGCGTAGACGAACCACACCTGGGTCATCGAGTGCTGGTACAGCGGCGAGTTCCTGTGGTTGGGGCCGAACACCTCGCCGGCGGGCAGCAGCGCGGCGACCGTCGGCAACGCCAGGATCGCGAGCATCACCAGGATCGCCACCGGCCACAGCACACGCGCTGGAATTCGCCGAACCCCCATCCACAGCAACGGGAACGCCGCGTAGAAGAAGAGCTCGGCCGACAGCGACCAGCTCGGGTGGTTGATGCTGAAGAAGCTGGTGTCACGCGGAATCCAGGCGTGCAGCAACGTCAGGTTGCCCAGCGCTTCCGCCGCGGTGGCACCGGCGAGCCCGAACAGCGCGAACGAGATCACGAAGGTGACGAGGTGGTTCGGGTAGATCTTGACGAACCGGCGGGCGATGAAGTCCTTCGCACGGTCCTTCGGACGCACCGACCACGTCAGCACGAAACCGCTGAGCACGAAGAAGAACGAGACACCGAACCAGCCGCCGTTGCGCATCAGCGCGGCGAACGGCGACGACACGTCGGTGTCGTCGGTGAAGAGCTTGTTCAGCGACAGGTGGAACCCGAACACGATGAGCGCGGCGAAGAAGCGCATCCCGGTCAGGCTCGGCAGCCGCTGACTGTCACGTGTGGACGCAACAGCCGTCATGGCAGGGCTCCGATCAGGAAAGAGGAATGGACTGCGAGTGACGGAACACGTTCAGCGGGTCCCAGCGGCGCTTCGTTGCGCGGAGAGCGGTGAACGCGTCCTTGTAGTACAGGCGGCCCCAGTGCACGCCCGAGGAGTTCCACGCCGGATCGGACAGGTCGGTGTCCGCGTAGTTCACGAAGCAGCCGTCCGTGATCTCGTCGGAGACCGGAACGCCACCCGTACCGGCGTAGAGGTCGCGATAGAACTCCCGCACCCACGCCATGTTCGCGGCGTCGTCGGCGGCGTCGTTCCACAGCGACACGACCTGGTGCTTGATGATCGAGTCGCGCTGCTGGGAGGCGGTCGCGGTGGAGGACACCGCGTTCACCTGCCCGCCGTACGAGGCGATCATCATCAGTGCGCCGGCGTTGGCGAAGTCCGTGCGGGTCAGGTGCCGGTGCATCACCTTGATCTGCGCCTCCGGGTAGGAGCGGCGCAGGTAGGTCGACTTGCCCTTGAACCTGGTCGTGGAGTCGGGGCCGGTGAACCCGCCCCAGGTGGTGGACTGCAGCCACGGAACGGTCCTGTGCTGCACCACCTTCGGCGAAGGCAGTCCGGCACCGACGGCCTGGACGTAGGCGGTCAGCATGCCCTCGGCGTTCGGTGCGCCCGCGTCGACCGAGGTGTCGAGCACGATGGCGCCGTTGCTGCGGTGGAACGGCTTGAGCTGGCTGAAGAGGTTGCGCTGCGGGGAGTTCGGCGCGCTGTTGCGCTCGTGCCAGGTGCCGTGGTTGCGCATCAGCGTGGCGAACGCGGCCTCGTCGATCTTCTCCCACGGCCACACGACCTCGCTGATGATCAACGAGCTCGGAGGTGCGGGCAGCGCCTTGCTCGGGTCGCGGCCGTCCGATCCCGGTGAGCGGAACCAGTAGCGCGTGACGACACCGAAGTTCCCGCCACCGCCGCCGGTGTGCGCGAACCACAGGTCGCGGTTCGGGTCGTTCGCCTCGCGGGTCGCGACGACGACGCGCACCTCAGCCGACGCCGTCACGTGCACGACCTCGACCGCGTACAGGTGGTCGATGCTCAGCCCGTTGCGACGGGACAGGCTGCCGTAGCCACCGCCCGCGAAGTGACCGCCTGCGGCGACGGTGGGGCAGTTGCCGGCGGGAACGACCACGCCCCACCGCTTGAAGAGCTGGCGGTAGACGTGCCCGAGCTGTGCGCCGGGCCCGATCGCGAACGCCCCTCGCTGCGAGTCGAACTCGACTTCGTCCATTGCGGACAGGTCGATGACCGTGCGCACGGCGGGGTTCGTGACGAAGTCCTCGTAGCAGTGCCCTCCACTGCGGACGGCGATCTGCTGGCCGTTGCGCAGTGCGTGTGCGACGGCGGCGACGACCTGCTGGGTCGACGTCGCGATCACCACGCGGTCGGGCCTGCCGTCCAGCCGCTGGTTGGTGCCCTTCGCGAGGCTCGCGAACTGCGGGTCGACGGGAGTGATGACAGCGGCCGCGGTGTCCGGCCGGGAAACGGGATCCGCCAGTGCCGAGGTCGCGGGTGTCAGTGCGAGAGCGGGCACAGTCGCCAGCCCCGCACCGAGCAGGCTGCGACGGGACAGCGTTGCGCGGGCGTGCTTGTATGCCATTTGTGTTGTGGCTCCAGGAAAAGGGCGCGTTTCAGCGCCATCTCAGGAAGTGTGTGTGATCTGGCGACAGGGCTGGAGAAGCTCTCAGCTCAGCTCGGCTGCCACCGGCGCGCGGACGTTGCGCGCTCGTAAGGGAGGTTCCCGTCGGGCATGCAGATGAGCTCCATCTGCATCCCGAACGGACTCGCGAAGTAGACCCAGCGGTCACCGGCGATCGGGCCGGCGGTCACCGTCTCCGGCGTACCCATGACGTGCACGCCTTCGTGCTGCGACAGGAACTCCGCGGCGCGGTCCACATCGGTGACCGCGAACGCGAGGTGGTGCCCGCCGACGTCGTGGTTGCCAGGCAGAGGTCCCGGCAGCGTTGCGGGAACGAGCTCGACGAGCGGCCCGTTGCCGAGGCCGAGGACGGTGTCGTGAACGGCCCCCATGCCGATCACGGACGTCAAGAAGCTCTGTGCCGCAGGAAGGTCTGCGACGGTGTACCTGATGCCGATCACGTCGGCCGACAGCTCCGGATCGACTGACGGGTCCTCGACGACCTCGAACGTCAGCCCGAACTCGGTGCTGCAGCGCAGGATTCCCTGCTGGTCGTGCTCGACGACCACTGCGGCCAGGCGCATCCGCGCTGCGAAGGCCTGCAGATCCGCGACCGCGAGCAACAGGCACGACGCCCCTGGCGCGCCTGGTCGTGGAGCGACGCGGCTCGCACCGGGACAGCTGTACTCGAACACCTCGAAGTTGAGGCGTTCCCCCAGGCGGATCATGACGATCCGCGCGCTCGCCTCGGCCGGAACGCCGAGCTTGCGAGCCATCCAATCGCCTGTGCTGTCGGCGATCGGGCCCTCGCGGTAGCACTCCTGACCGCCGAGCTCTGCGGTCAGGAATGCGACGGCGGCGTCCAGATCGGACACCGTGCTCGCGAGGTGATCAACGGCGACCGCGCCAGGCAGGGCCGCCTTCGGTAAAGCGCTCTCCGCGGTTCCCACACCACGCACAGCAAATCCCCCCGGATGAGTTGAACTTGTTACAGCGCACTGCCGCCGGTGGCGTCGATGATCTGGCCCGTCACCCAGCCGGACGCATCGCTCGCCAGGAAGCCGACCACTTCGGCGACGTCCGACGGCTGTCCGACCCTGCCCAGCGCCGACAACTCGGCCGCGGACTGTTGTGCGGCGTCGTTGCCCCTCAGCCACGCCGCGTTCAGGTCGGTGTCGATGATACCCGGCGCCACCGCGTTGACGGTGATTTTCCGAGTACCGAGATGTTTCGCCAACGTGAACGTGAACGCGTCGATCGCACCCTTGGTGGCGCTGTAGCCGATGATGTCGGTCAACGCGATCCGCGTGGCACCGGACGAGATGTTGATGATGCGGCCACCGTCGTTCTGCCGCGCGAGCCCCAGCTGCGTCACGAAGAACGGCGAGCGCACGTTGAGGACGAGCTGACGGTCGAACTCGGCGGGGTCGGTGTCCTCGATCACGCCGCGCACGGTGGTGCCCGCGTTGTTCACCAGGACGTCGAACTTGCCGTCCAGCCCGCGTTCGCGCGCCTTCTCGTCGAACTCCGCCCACAGCACGGCAGGTCCGTCCTCAGTGGCCAGGTCGGCCTGGATCGCGAACGCGTTGCCCCCGGCGTGCTCGATCTTCTTGACGATCTCCTCCGCAGCCGCACCGTCGCGCCCGTAGTGCACGGCGACGGTCGCACCGTCAGCAGCGAGCTTCAGCGCGATGGCCGCGCCGATCCCCCTGCTGCCCCCGGTGACGACAGCGACTTTCCCCTCAGACACGGTGTATTCTCCAATCTGTAGCGATCGCTACAGATTCTTTGTCGGGTGGGCGCTCGTGTCAAGCTGGTCCAGCGAGATCGGGCTCACACAACGGAGGTGTTCAAGTCATGGCCAGGTCAGGCCCGAGGACGTTCGACCGCGACGCCGCACTGGAGGCGGCCACGCTCGTCTTCTGGGAACACGGCTACGCGGGCACGTCGATCTCCCAGCTGACGACCGCGATGAACATCAACCCGCCGAGCCTGTACGCGGCGTTCGGCGACAAGCGAGCCCTGTTCACCGAGGTCGTCGACCGCTACAACGCGACACACGGCCGGTTCATGGCGGACGCGTTCGCCGAGGAGACCACCGCGACGGGCCTGGTGGCCCGGCTGATCATGGGCGCCGCCGAGCACTACGCCGAGGGCAACCACCCGCCGGGCTGCCTGGTGATCGCCGCGGCCGCCAACAACTCGCCGAGCAACGCCGAGGTGAGCATCGAACTGGCCGACCGCCGCAACGCGAACCGCGACCTGTTGCAGGCGCGCATCGCCGACGCGATCAAGGCCGGTGAGCTGCCGGCGGACGCGGACGCGCGGGGGCTCGCGACGTACGTGGTCGCGGTGATCCAGGGGATGTCGCAGCAGGCTCGGGACGGGGTGAACACCGAGACGCTGACGATGGTCGGGGAGATGGCGTTGCGGATGTGGCCGGTACAGCCGGTTTCGGCCTGATCACCTCGACGGTTGCAGGTAGCCCGTGTCGCCGAAGTCCTCGTCGTCGTCCGGTGACACGGGTTTGCTCAGCTCGTCGCGCAGACGGTTCAGCCGGTCCTCGCCGTCGGCGGCGAGGCGTTCGCGTTCCTCCTCCGACATGCCCTTGTAGCGCTGGGCGGCTTCCTGCACACCTGGAGTGAGAGCCTGGTTGAACAGCGGGCTCGCCACCGCCTCGCGCAGGCCGCGTCGCCCGGTCAGGACGTCGTCCACGAGCTTGCCGAACGCCGGGTCGCCCGAGCGGTCGCGGAGGATCTTCAACGACTCGCGCAGCACGTGGGAGCGGGCCGCGTCGCCGCGGGCCACGTCGAGAAGAGGTTCCGGCCGAGACTTGGTCACGTCAGGCTCCGGGGTGGTCGTAGGCGCCCTTGGGAAGGGGGTGGTCCTTCATGTCGTGCAACAGGCTCAGGTAGCCGGCGATCGTGCCCGTGACGCCGGTGCAGATCGTCCACGCCATGCCGTGGGCCTTGCAGATGTCGCCCCACACCGAGATCGCCTTCGCCGCGGTGGCGACCATGGCGGCCCCACCCGCGATCGCACCGACCACGGTCCACGACGCGGCGGCGGTGGCGGCGGCCTCGATCGCCCAGGCGATCACCAGGTCCAGCAGCAGTTCCAGGAGGCTGACGATCGTCTTCGCCACGCCCCACACCCCGAACGCGGCCTGCTCGAACTGGTGGCCGGTGTTGTTGAGCGCGCTGATCTGCGCTCGCAGTGCGGTGGGCAGCTGGTCGAAGTACGCACGGGCCGCGGTGGCCGCGTTGCCCTCCCAGCCCCGGAACATCGCGTCGGCTCCACCGGCCACGGCGCCCGCGAAGGACTCGTTGAACCTGCCGAGGTTCTTCAGGGCGCTGCCCGCCCGCGCCACAGCCTCCCAGTCGCCCGCGATCTCCTTGGCCACCCACTCGGCCGGATTGACACCGAACAACGTCTCACAGCCGACGTAGACCCAGTGCCCGAGGCTGAAGTAGTCGGGGAACGACAGGATCTTGTCGAACGTCTCCGGAATCATCTGTTCGCTCGTGGGCGCCACCAGGGCCGCCGACGGGGAGGTCACGTTGGCGCTCCGATCACTTGGTGGAGTACGTGGCGTCGAGCCGTCGCTCTTCGTTGTCGTCGGTCCCGCGGTACATCTGGGCGGACTTGCGCAGTTCCTGGGAGGACTTCGCGACGACGTCGGCGAGCCGGTCGAGGGAACCGGACACCGCTGACTTCGTGTCGTTGTTGGCGTTCGCGATGTTGGCGAACATGCGCGCATCGCCGTAGTCGTACGACAGGTGCTTGTGGAGGTAGTCCTTGGCCGAGGCCACGTCGTCCGAGAGTCCTTCGAGGACAGTCGCGAACGTGTCCAAACTCGACGGATCCGCTTTGAACGACATCGTGCCACCTCCCGAGGACCTGACAGTGTCCGACTGGTCACGTAAGGTAGCCGACCTGGAGAAGGCGCGCGCGGCGAGCGGAGGCGAACGTGGTCACCGGCACCTACCGATGGGGCCTGCTGTTCCGCACCCTGTGGATCGCGGTCTTCACACCGATCCTCATCGGACTCCTGGCCGCCGGCGTCTTCGGTCACCCCGTGTTCCTGGGGGTGTTCGCGATCTGGCTCGCCGCACTCGCCTGCGTGCTGCGAGCCGAAGCCCTCAACGCACGGGCACGGAGCCAGGACGCACCCAGTCCCGGGCTGCTCGGCGCACGGGCGGGCTGGCTCCTGCTCGCGCTCGTACTGATCTTCGGCAGTGCCGGGCTGATCCGCGCCGCGCTCGGCTAGGACGTGCTCGCCGCGATGTCCTGCACGGCCTGACACGCGCTCGGCACCGGGTCCAGCTCGTTCACGTGCCCCGCCAGCCTGCACAGCAACGCCTTGAACGTCTCCCTGTCGTCCTTCGGCAGGCCCGAGAGCACGTGCGCTTCGGCGAGCGCGAGCCGCCGGTCGAGCTCCACCAGGCGTGCGCGTCCCACAGCGGTCGCCACGACCAGGCGGGTGCGGCGGTCGGTTGGCGCTGGCCGGCGCTCTACGAGGGAGGCGCGTTCCAGGTCGTCGAGCAGGTAGGTCATGACCGTGCGGTCGATGCCCAGTTGCTGGCAGAGCGCGGACTGGCTTTCCGGCTGGTCACGGGTGGCGGCGGTGAGGATCTGGTAGCCGCGGTGGCCGCCCGGCAGGTCGCCGACCGCCGCGTTCGTCGCCTTGACGAAGGCGCGGAAGACCACGCCGAGGGTCCAGCCGAAGTCTTCGTCCAAGGTCACTCACCGATGATAGCCCCGACAGAACGTCTGTCGAACAGAACATCTGCGTGGCATACTTTCGGCATGGCAGATTATGGTCACTCGCTCGAGTTCGGTGTGTTCCTGCCGCCGGCCGCCGAGCGGTTCGGTGACGCGCTGCGGCTCGCGCAGGTCTCCGATGCTCGAGGGCTGGAGCTCGTCAGCGTTCAGGACCACCCGTACAACGCGACGCACATGGACGCCTGGACGTCGTTGTCGGTCATCGCCGCGTCGACGACCAACGTGCGGGTGTTCCCCAACGTCGCGAACTTGCCCCTCAGGCCGCCCGCCGTTCTTGCGCGCGCGGTCGCCAGTCTTGACGTCATCACCGGTGGGCGCGTTGAGCTGGGGCTCGGCGCCGGCGCGTTCTGGGACGCCATCGCCGCCATGGACGGGCCTCGCCGCACGCCCGCCGAGTCGGTGGAGGCGCTGGAAGAGGCGATCGACGTCATCCGCGCGCTGTGGACGCCCGGACGTGGGATTCGCCTGCAGGGCAAGCACTACTCGCTCAACGGCGCGAAGCCCGGCCCGTTCCCGGCGCATCCCGTCGGGATCTGGCTCGGCGCGTACAAGCCGCGGATGCTCCGGCTGATCGGGCGCAAGGCCGACGGGTGGCTGCCGTCGAGCCCTTACGCGCCGCCGGACCAGCTCGGGAACATGAACGCGATCATCGACGAGGCCGCCCACGAGGCCGGACGGTCACCGAAGGACGTCCGCAGGCTCTACAACATCACGAGCGACTTCACCGCCGAGCAGATCGCGGAACTGGCTCTGCTGCACGGAATGAGCGGCTTCATCCTCATGGTCGAGACCGACGACGATGTACGCACGTTCGCAGAAGAAGTCGCACCAGCCGTGCGTGAGATCGTCGCAAGAGAACGCACTCGACCGGACCGGCTCGGCATCGCACCGACGCCCGACGACGGCGTGCGGCTGTCGGACGAACGGCTCTGGGACGAGGCGAACCGCCCAAAAGGCCCGGCGCCTGAGGCGGACGCCGTCTACACCGCCTCGGGCAAAGCGCTCAGCAGGCAGTTGATCGGCGTGCACAACCACCTGCGCGACGAGCTGACGAAGATCCGCTCGGTCGTGCGGCAGGTCGCAGAAGGCGTGATCGACGTGGGCGCGGCACGGTCTGAGATCAACACGATGACCATGCGCCAGAACAACTGGACGATGGGCGCCTACTGCGAGAGCTACTGTCGGCTCGTCACCATCCACCACACACACGAGGACAGAAGTCTCTATCCGCAGCTACGCGCTGGAGACGCACGCCTCGGGCCAGTGCTGGACCGGTTGACCGAGGAGCACCAGATCATCCACGAGGTCCTCGAACGCCTGGACGAGGCGCTGGTGGCGACGGTCGCGGAGCCGAAGCGGGTCGGCGAGGTACAGGAGGCGGTCGACCTGCTCACGGACACGTTGCTCTCGCATCTGTCCTATGAGGAGCGTGAGCTGGTGGAACCGATGGCGCGCATTCCGTACCACTACTGAGTGCACCTCGGCGTGTGCAACGCGACCCTGCACCACCTTGCCAACAAACTGGGGTGCGTGGACACCAGGAAGCGAGTCGATCCAGTACGGCGCGGTCGCACGATCCTGGGTGCGTCGGCGCTGCTCACAGCTGCTGTCGCGGGCACACGAGCCGCGGTGGGGCTGAACCACGCGGCGGAGTCGGAGGCCGCGATCCGCGCGAAGGACGGGCTGGACGTCACGGTCGCGCTGCACGCCGGGCTGACCTGGACGTGGCTCGCGTTCGCGGTGCTGATCGGCATCGCCGCGGTCCCGCTGCTCGTCAACGGCTCGGGCCGGACGTTCGCGGCAGGCGTCTGCTACGCGCTCGGCATGCCGTTGCTGCTGCTCGGCATCGGTGTGCCCGCACCGGTTTCCGCGGTCAGGACGCTGACATGGGTGGCGTGCGGCGCGATCCTGGTGCTGGCCTGCTTCACGATGCTGACGTCAGGACCCGTTCCGCAGCAACAACAGCAACGACAGCAACAGCGGCAGCGACGACCGCGCCGGTCCGCCCGTTCCCGCTGATTGCTCCATTCCGGACACTTGCACCGCACCGAGCTGGCATGGTGTCCGCCATGATCGAGACAGCCCGCCTGGCCGGGTTCTTCGCCGCCCACGGAGTCTGGTGCGTGTCGGAGGGAGAGACGCTCATCCCGCTGCTCGGGTACCTGCACACCGACGGCGAGTTCGGCATGGACCGGTTGATGTTCGACGACCTGGCGGAAGGTGCCCGCGCCGGCCAGGACGCGCTGGCGGACGGCGACCCGAGCTGGCTGGGTGCGGTGCTCGTGGCCGACGGCTACGTCGACCTGGACCACGGCAAGACCGACGCGTTGCTCGTCGAAGCCGTCGAGTACGGCCCCTACCGGCAGACGCTGCGGCTCGCCGTGCCCTACCGCGTGGCCGACGACCCGCGCGGGTTCGCGGTGCACCGGCCCAAGTTCATGAACGTGGAGTCGGACCTGGACGTGCTGGCCGAGGCGTTCTTCGCCGGCGGCGCGTCCCACACCGAGGCCTGGGCGGTGTGGGACGCGCACCTGGACGAGTCCGTCTAGCGGCCGGTCACCGAAAGTCCTGTCTGTTCCTGTTCCTGATTGGCGCGAAAAGCACGTTCGGGCGATCTATCGGCCCCAATGTCACGTTCGCGCCAAACGGGCCTGGGGAGCGAACGTGACGTTCGGGCGATCTAGCGGCCCGAACGTGCTTTTCGCGCCAAAACCGGGCAGCGAGGTTACGGACAAGGCTTCTGACCAGGTGCCTAGCGGCCGGTCACCGTGCAGGTGGCGGTCGCGGTCTTGGCCGGGTTGCTCTCGGAGGTGGCCGTGAGGGTCACCTTCGACGTAATCGGCCCACCGGTGCGCTGAGCGTGCACCGGAACGTCGACCCGGCCACCGAACTCGGCCGTGGCCAACGCGTTCGGCACCGAGACGGACCACCCGTTCTCGGCCTTCGCCGTCACCCGGTACACGTCACCGTCGACGTACTGGTCGACCGGTTCCGGGTGCTGTCCTCCGGGAGGCGCCGCACGGCCGGTGTTGGTCAACGGGAAGCTGCACGTCGCGATGCCGTCGTCCCCGGCACGAGCGGCGGTCGGGGTGACCCGCACGCCGCGCTGCTGCGGCCCCGCGCCGTCCAGCGACCGGATCGCCACCGTGTAGGACAGGACGCCACGCGAGTCGCGTTGCAGGTCCAGCACGTAGAAGTGCAGCCGGTTGGCCTGGTCGACGTACTCGAACTCGCTGCCGGAGTTGGTCCCCGCGTGGAACAGCGCGTCGGCCAGCTGGCGGTAGTCGCCGATCGTGATCGGGACCTTGGTGCCGTCGGGCAGCACGTAGTCGGTCATGCCGATGTCCTGCGGGTTGGCGTCGACGACCCACGTGAACGGTGCCGCGTCCTGGTTCTTCGTCTTGGCCAGCAACACACCCGCGTCCGGGGTGAACGAGTCGGCGCCCATCCGGTCGACGACTTCGAGCGTGTAGTTGTTGTAGCCGCCGCCGTCGCAGAACGGGTTGGTGGAGACGTTGCAGGACGGGGACTTGTCGCCGGTGCCCAGCGCGAGGTTGATGCCGGTCAGGCCGTTCAGCCCCGGATCGACCTCGCGGGCGGTGATCTTCGCGATGACCGTGCCGGAACTGGCCAACGCCTCGCGCGACAGCCTCAACACGTTCTTCTCGTCGATGATCCCGAGCTTGATCTTGTTGCGCAGCGTCTGCTGGGCGCCGAGCGACGCGCCACCGGTGGCCGGAATGGTCCAGCGGGAGTGCGGACCGCCGGGACCGTTGAACGAGCCGCGCGACAGCATGTCCCACGGGCCGCTGTAGTCACGGCGCGGCGGGCTGCCGTACGGGTTGTTGTAGTTGTCGCCGATGCCGAGGATGTGGCTCAGCTCGTGCGCGTACACGCCCTGGCCGGAACTCTCGGCCTGGGTGGACGAACCTCCGCCCGCGTTGGGCCAGATCGACGAGCCCGCGGCCCACGAGGTCCAGTCGACGTACCGGGTCTTCGACCAGTTCGGCAGCGCCGGGTCCGGCGGGCCGAAGTCGTCGGTCACGTCCTCCTTCGTCCGGAACTTCATCATCCCGAACTCCTGCCACGTGCCGGACTCGTCCTGGCCCGCCGACAGGTAGTAGACGAAGTCGTAGCCCGCGGGCACTTCCGAGCCGACGTCGGCCACCCACGCGGCACGGCCGTCGGTGCGGATGTTGCGGTTGCACGAGTCGCCGGCCGGACAGCCGGTGCCGCCCTGGAACTCCATCGCGTACTCGTGGTCCTTGCCCGGCATCAGGTACGGGCCGAACGCCTTCAGCTCCACGCCGTAGCGCCCGCCGGAGGTCTCCATCCAGTACTCGTGCACGGTGTGGCCGCGGTTGAGACCGTTCGGCTTGTTGAGGAAGTCCTGGTAGAACTGCCCGACCTGGGCACGCGGGACGTTGCTCGCCTCCGCGCTCGGGTTGCCGAACACCGTGGAGTTCTTCGGCTGCGTCACGACGAACGGCTGGTTCGGGTAGTCCAGCAGGACGAGCGCGCCCTTGAAGTTGCGCACCGATCCCTTGGCCGACGGGTCGGCCCAGTTGGTACCGGGGATCTTCTTGTAGTCCCGTTCCCACGTCATGTGGTCGGGGTTGACCCAGTTCTGCGGGTCGACCGGGCCGGGGAACCCCGCCTGCGCCAACACGCGCGCGGAGTCCCTGGACTGTTGCCACGGCTGCTGCTGCGGCCAGTGGTCGTACTGCCAGTGGTGCAACGGTTCGTCAGGTGTCGGAGCTGCGGCTGAGTTGCCGGCGGTGACCATCGCGACCGAGAGGAACGCGGTGATCAGCAGGGCAGGGCGCCGGTGTCTGCGGTCCATGCCACCACCGTGGTCCAGACCCACCCGCGCGAACCACCGCCGATCGTCTGCTGGTCAACGGTATTCCGGCAGATCCACGCGAACGGACGCACCGCGGGGTCTTGGCACGAACTGCACGCTCCCACCGTGCACGGCCACGATGTCCGCGACGATCGCGAGGCCCAGACCGGATCCGGGCAGGCCGCGGGCGTCCGGCGCGCGCCAGAACCGTTCGAACGCCGATTGCCTGTGCTCGAACGGAAGTCCCGGCCCCTCGTCGCTGACGGTGAGCCAGCCTGGCCGCGAGCGGACGGTGATCGTGGAGCTCGCCGGGGAGAACTTCACGGCGTTGTCCAGCAGGTTGAGCACGCTGCGTTCCAGCGCGCCCGCATCACCCATCACCGACCACTTGGAGCGGTCGACGTCGAAAACGTGCTCGTGGGCGCGGCTGCGGGCTCGTTTCACGGCGCGGTCGACCACCCCTGCCACGTCGACGGGAACGCTGGCGAGCTCGCGGTCGTCGCGGGCCAGCACGACGAGCTCGGTGACGAGGTCGCTGAACTCCTGGCTCTGCGCCTGCAGGCGGTCGAGGACCTCGCCGCGCCCCGGCAGCTCGCGTCCGGTGCGTTCACTGCGGACCAACAGGTCGATGTTGGTGCGCAGGCTGGTCAGCGGGGTCCGGAGCTCGTGCGCGGCGTCGTTGACGAGATCACGTTGGCGGCGCCGGGATTCGGCGAGCGCGGCCGTCATCGAGGTGAAGGCGCGGCCGAGCCTGCCCACCTCGTCCTGGCCGGACACGGTGATCGGTGTGGTGAGGTCCTCGGTGCGGGCGATGTGTTCCGCGGTCTGGGCGAGGCGTTCCATGGGAGCGAGGGCGCGGCGGGTCAGCCACAGGCCGAGCCCGGCCACCAGCAGGGCGCCGAGGACGGCCACGGCCGCGAGCACGCCGGCGAGCGTGGTCAGGGTGCCGTTGATCTCCGCGACGCTGCGGCTGAGGATCAGGACGTCGCCGTTGTCGAGCGGTTGCAGCAGAACGCGTGCCTCCGCGCCGGACCTCGTCACGCCGTCGCGGTACGTCGTGGTGGCCACGAAGTCGGTGTCGCTCGTCACGACGGGGTCGACGCCGGGAGGCGCGCAGGTGCGGCCGCCGGGACTCAGGGTCTGGATGCCCTGCAGCACCTGTTGCAGGCCCTCGTTGGGCACGCCTTCGTCGCAGCGGAGCCGGAAACCGCGCATCTCCCCCGGCAGCGGCGGCTGGCTGATCCGCGGCGGCAGGCTCGCCAGCAACGACTTGTCGAGCTGCGAGCGCAGGTTGTGGTCGGTGACGATCCACGTGATGACGCTGATTCCGCCGATCGCGACGGCCACCACGCACGCGGTGATCAACGCGAGCTTGCCGCGCAGCAACACCGGGCCCTTCACGGCGACGTCTCGCGCAGGATGAAACCCATGCCGCGCACGGTGTGCAGCAACCGGGGCCGTCCGCCTGCCTCGGTCTTGCGGCGCAGGTAGCCGATGTACACGTCGAGGTTGTTGGTGCCGTTGTCGTGGCCCCACACGGCGTGTTTGAGGTGCTGCTTGGTCAGCAACCGTTCGGGATCGCCCAGGAACACCGCCAGCAGATCGAACTCGGTCGGGGTCAGGTCGAGGCGGACGCCGCCACGCACGACCTCGCGGGCCTCGGGATCCATCCGCAGATCGGCGAACTGCAACGACCGCGGTGCCGCGCGGCGCCGGTTCTGCTTGAGCAACGCGCGGACGCGGGCCAGGAGTTCTTCCAGCGCGAAGGGTTTGACCAGGTAGTCGTCGGCGCCGGCGTCCAGACCGGTGACGCGGTCGCCCAGCGCGTCGCGGGCGGTGAGCATCAGCACGGGCAGCCGCTCCCCCGCCGCACGCAGCCGGCGACAGGCCTCCGAACCGTCCAGGACCGGCATCATCAGGTCGAGAATGGCCAGGTCGGCGTGGTGCACCAGCCGCAGCGCCTCGGCGCCGTCCGCGGCGGTGGTGACTTCGTACCCCTCGAACTCCAGGCTGCGCCGCAGACTGTCCCGGACGTCCGGGTCGTCGTCCACCACGAGCAGTCGCATGCGGGCGACGGTAGAGGGCGAACCTGTGAGGCACCTGTGTGAATCCGCTCTAACGATTCTCTCAGCAGAAGCCAAGGACGTTCTCACGACAGCGTCAGCAAGCTCGGTCCCACAACGGTCACAGCTGTGTCCACAGTGGAACGGAGAAGACATGGCGGTGAGCACCGCACAGGCGACGGGGACGGTGGACATCATGATCCCCGTCTACAACGAGGAACGCGCACTGCCCGGCTGCGTCGAGGTGTTGCACGGGTTCCTGAGCGAGCAGTTCCCGTTCGACTGGTCGATCGTGGTAGTCGACAACGCCAGCACCGACCGGACGCTGGAGGTCGCGCACGCCCTCGCGAAGCGGTACGAACGGGTGCGCGTGCACCACCTGGACCGCAAAGGCCGCGGGCTGGCGTTGAGGGAGTCGTGGGGCGCCAGCGAGGCGGCCGTCGTCGTGTACATGGACGTCGACCTCTCCACCGGGCTCGACGGGCTGCTGCCGCTGGTCGCGCCGCTGCTCAACGGGCACTCGGACCTGGCGATCGGCTCGCGGCTCGCACCGGGTTCGCGAACGGTGCGCGGGCCGCGGCGCGAACTGGTCTCGCGCGGCTACAACGCTTTGATCAGACTCACGCACGGCGCGCGCTTCAGCGACGCCCAGTGCGGGTTCAAGGCGGCTCGCACCGAGGTCGTCCGGCCGTTGCTCGGCCAGGCCCGCGACGAGGCGTGGTTCTTCGACACCGAGCTGCTGCTCCTGGCGGAGCACAACGGTTTGCGTGTTCACGAGGTCCCGGTCGACTGGGTCGAGGACGTGGACAGCAGGGTCGACGTGATCGGTACGGCGATCGACGACGTCAAGGGGTTGATCCGCGTGGCGCGAGCGAAGGCCAACGGCACCGCACTCGTGACCGGGCTGCCGCGGCGGCCCCAGCCCAGGGCGATCCACCCCGACGCGGTGCTGAGCCGCAGCGAGGGCGGACTGTCCTGGCAGGTGCTGTCGTTCGCGGTGATCGGCATGATCTCCACGCTCGCGAACCTGGCCCTGTACGGCGTTTTCCGGCTGTGGTGGCCGGTGCTGGTGGCCAACCTGGCCGCGCTGGTGATCACCACGCTCTTCAACACGGAGGCCAACCGCCGCTTCACCTTCACGGCCCGCAACACCGCCCGCGGCAGAACGCATCTGCAGGGGTTCGTGGTGTTCGGGCTCTACTACGCGTTCACGTCGGCCGCGCTGCTCGTGCTGCACGCGGCCGCACCCGACCCGTCCCGCGCCCTCGAACTGGCCGTGCTGCTCGGCTCGTCCGCCCTGGGCACGGCGGGGCGCTTCTTCCTGCTGCGGAGCTGGGTGTTCCGCAGGGACGACCGAAAGGAACAGGCATGACCGCCACTGCCGAGGTGGCCGCTCCGGTCAGCGACACGGCCGAAGCACAGCAACCTGCACGTTGGCCTGCTTGGACTCTCGTCGCGATCTGCGTGCTGGCCGGCGCGCTGTACGTGTGGGCGATCGGCGCGGGACAGGTCGGCAACGCGTACTACGCGGCCGCCGCGAAGTCCATGTCGACGAGCTTCACCAACTTCCTGTTCGGCTCGTTCGACCCGGCCGGCGTGGTGACCGTCGACAAGCCGCCGATGTCGCTGTGGCCGCAGGCGATCTCCGTCTGGATCTTCGGTTTCCACGGCTGGGCGGTGTTGCTGCCGCAGGTGGTCGAGGGCGTCGCGGCGGTCTTCCTGCTGCACCGCACCGTCCGGCTGTGGGCGGACGAGAAGGTCGCGCTGCTCGCCGCGTTGATCTTCGCGCTGACGCCGATCACGGTGGCGATCAACCGCGACAACAACCCGGACACGTTGCTGGTGCTGCTGCTCGTCGCGGCCGCGTACGCCTTCACGCGGTCCGTGCAGTCGACGGAGAGCCGTCCGCGGACGAAATGGTTGCTGTGGTGCGCTTTCTTCATCGGTTGCGGGTTCCTCACCAAGATGCTCCAGGCGTGGATCGTGGTGCCGGGCTTCGCGCTGGCCTACCTGGTGGGATCGAGTGCGCCGGTGAAGCGGCGGGTGCTCGACGTGCTGGCGGCCGGTGCGGTGCTGATCGCGTCGTCGTTCTGGTGGGTGGCGCTGCACGCGTGGTGGCCCGGTGCCAAGCCGTACATCGGTGGCAGCACGGACGGCAGCGCGTGGGACCTGATCATCGGTTACAACGGGCTCGGCCGGGTGTTCGGCGGCAGCGGCAACCGGGGTGGAGGGTCTTTCACCGAGCTGCCCTCCGGTCAGGTGCCGACCGGTCAGGGTCCGATGGAGTTCGGCGGGCCCGGCGGTGCGATGTTCGGCGGACAGCCCGGCATCACGCGCATGTTCGACGCCTCGGTCGGCGGACAGATCTCGTGGCTGCTGCCGTTGTGCCTGCTGGTGCTGGTCGCCGTCGCGGTGGCGGGGGTGCTGCGGTGGCGCGCCAAGGTTCCCGGTGACGCGGCCGAGCGTGCGGGCTGGTTCATGTGGGGAAGCTGGCTGCTGGTCACCGCACTGGTGTTCAGCTTCGCGCAGGGCATCTGGCACCCGTACTACACGACGATGCTCGCTCCGGCGATCGCCGCGATCAGCGCCGCCGGTCTGATGATGTTCTGGCGCGCCAGGAGCTTCGTCCGGTTCCTGCTGCCGCTGGGGATCGCGATCACCGCCGGGTGGGCGTTCGTCGTCGTCTCGCGCGACACGTCCTGGCACGGCTGGGCGCGGTGGGCGACGGCCGGTGTCGCCGTGGTGGCGATCGTCGTGCTCCTGGCGGGCCTGCGCAGGGCGGGACTCGTGGCCGCGCTCGTCGCGGTGCTGCTGACGCCGGCCGTGTGGTCCACCGCGACCGCGGCAACCGCCACCGGCAACGGAGTGATGCCCGCCGCCGGGCCGATGGAGCGCGGTGGTGGTGGCTTCGAGGTGTTCATGAACGGGCAGCAGCCTCCCGGCGGGAACCAGCAGCCTCCCGGCGGCAACCAGCAGCAGCGCGGGAACCGTCCGCAGATCGGGATGATGCCGGGGCTGGGAGGGAACCGGGGTGAGCTCACCGACGAGCAGAAGCGCATCCTCGCCTACGCCGAGGAACACGGCGGTGGTGCCGAGATCACCCTGGCGATCGCGGGTTCGGCGCAGGCGGCCTCGCCGTACATCATGGGCTCCGACGCGGTGGTGATCGGCATGGGCGGGTTCTCCGGCTCGGACAACGCGCCGTCGGTCGACCAACTCCAGACGTGGGTGAGCGAGGGCAAGCTGAAGTTCGTGCTCAGCGGCGGCGACCGCATGGGTGGCCGTGGTGGTCCTGGCGGCCGCGACGACCACGGCCGCCAGGAGTGGATCACCCAGCACTGCTCCACTGTGGACCCGAGCGCCTACGGCGGTTCGGCGGAGCAGACGCTGATGGAGTGCCACGCGTGACGGTTGGCCGGAGTTCTCGAGAACTCCGGCCAACCGCAAGGAATTTCCACCGGTCGTGCAACCCGCAGGCGAACTGGCTGTGTCATCACCCCGTAACGACTGACCGAAGCACGAGTCGACTGGGGAGATGTTGATGCGTTCGAGAACAGCCCTGCCCGGGCTGATGGCCGTTCTCCTGGTGACGTCCGCGACCGCCGTGCCGATCGCGACAGCGGGTCCGCCCGTGACCCCGAAGCTCGCACCGGGGAGCGCGACGGTGACGCTGCTGACGGGGGACGTCGTCACCGTCAGCGGAAAGCAGGTGCAGGTGCGACCGGCGAAAGGCCGGGAGAAGATCGTGTTCCGCTCCTTCACCGACGAACGAGGTGACACGAACGTCGTACCGCAGGACGCACAGGCGTTGCTGCAGAAGGGAACGCTCGACCCGAAGCTGTTCAACGTCACCGAACTGGCCGAGTCCGGACTCGACGACACCTCGGCCACCCGCCTGCCGCTGATCGTGGAGAACTCCGGGCCGGCACTGAGCAGCGCTGCCGTGCGGATCGACCGGGAACTTCCCGGCATGGGTGCCACGGCCGTGTCCGTGGAGCGTTCCGGCGCGTACTGGCCGACGGCGCTGGCGTCCGGGCGCGTGTGGCTCGACGAGCGGGTCCGGGTGTCCCTGGAACATTCGGTTCCGCAGATCGGCGCGCCGGCGGCGTGGGCCGCCGGACAGACCGGGGCGGGCACCAAGGTCGCGGTGCTGGACACCGGAGTCGACGCCACGCACCCGGATCTCGCCGGCGCGGTGGTGGATGCGCGTGACTTCACCGGCGGCGACAACGCCGACGACCGGAACGGACACGGCACGCACGTCGCGTCCATCATCACGGGCGACCACGCCCGCTACCGAGGGGTCGCGCCGGACACCCGGATCATCAACGCGAAGGTGATGGGCGACGACGGCTCCGGTCGGGTGTCCCAGATCATCGCGGGCATGGAGTGGGCCGCGGAGCAGGGTGCCGACGTGGTCAACATGAGCATCAGCGGCGACCCCAGTGACGGCACGGACCCGTTGTCGCAGGCGGTGAACAGGCTCACCGCCAAGACGGGCACGCTGTTCGTGGTCACCTCGGGGAACCAGACGGGCTACGTCGGACTGCCGGGAACGGCCGACGCCGCCCTCACCGTGGGAGCGGTCACCCGCGACAACGCACTGGCGGACTTCTCCGGCCGCGGACCGCGAGCGGGCGACGAAGCGATCAAGCCGGACATCACCGCGCCGGGCGTGGACATCGTCGCGGCACGGGCGCGCAACGCCACCGTCGGTGAGCCGGGACAGAGCCACCTGCCGCTGTCCGGTACGTCCATGGCCACCCCGCACGTCGCCGGAGCGGCGGCGATCCTCGCCGGGGCACATCCGGACTGGAGCGCGGACCAGCTCAAGGCCGCGCTGATGAGCAGTGCCGTGCCGAAGGACCGGCTGACGGTCTTCGAGCAGGGCGCGGGCCGCGTGGACGTCGCCGCGGCCGTCAAGGCCACGGTGACCGCCTCGCCGCCGAGCCTGAGCCTGGGCGTGGTGCGCTGGCCGCACAACGACAACGAACCGATCACCAGAACCCTCGACTACACCAACCACGGCACCAGCCCGGTCACGCTCACCCTCAGGGCCGACGTCGTCGATCCGGGCAAGTCCCCCGCGCCCGCCGGGATGTTCACCTTCACCCCGGCGACGCTCACCGTGCCGGCCGGAGGTCAGGCGTCCACCACTGTCACGGCCAACACCGCTTTCGACGGACCCGTCGGCGCCTTCGAAGGCGTGGTCACGGCGACGCCGGACGCGGGCGCTCCGGTCCGCACGCCGATCGCGGTGACGCGAGAGACCGAAAGCTACGACGTCACGGTTCGCGGGATCGACTACGACGGCTCGCCGAGCACCAACTTCTACTACCGGTTCATCGGGATCGAAAGACACGTCATCGACAAGAAGAACGCGACGAGCCCGACCACGGTCCGGCTGCGTGCGGGGAAGTACACCTACACCGGGTACGTCCAGGAGGCGAAGGGCGAGCGGCTGGCGGACTTCGCCGAGCCGACGTTCACGGTCAGCCGGGACACCGAGCTCGTCTTCGACGCCCGTGAGACGGTGCCGGTGGCTGTCACGGTGGACGACCCGGATGCCCGGCACGCTCGCAGCGAGCTCTTCTACGGAAGAACGACCGACTGGGGTGAGATCAAGATGTCGACGGTCGTGCCCGGCGGTGACTTCACGAAGGTGACCGTGAAACCGTCCACCACCCGCGACGACGGCTTCACGTTCAGCGCGGAGACGCTCATGGCCAAGTGGAACGGTCAGTCGTTCGACAACAGCCCGTTCCTGTACCACCTGAGGCACAGCGACCACAGCGTCCCCGCGACGCTGAAGTGGCACAACCGGCAGCGAGAACTCGCCCCCGTCCGATCCGAGCACGCGACGAGCAGCCCCGGCTCGACCGGGGTGCGCGAGGGCCTCGTCGCCATCCCGCTGCCCAGCACCCTGACCGAGTACTTCACCCCGGACGTGCCGTGGAACCTCTTCAACTTCGGCGAGGCTTTCAACGGCACACAGGAAACCCAGTTCCTCCAGCTCGCGCCGATGACGTTCCCCCGCGGCAAGACGACGCCTCTGCGCTGGAACACCGGCGTGTTCGGGCCCTCCATGAGCAACGGACGGACCGGGAGCACCTCGGCATTCCGAGGTGACAACCTGCTGTACATCTTCGTGTCGCCGCTGTCGGATCAGGGAACCGGCCGCTGGGGCGGCTTCCGCTACCCCGGGAAGACGCAACTGCTGCGGGACGGTCAGGTGATCAGCGAGTTCGAGCTCGCGACTTACGTGACGGCCCAGGTCAAACCGGAGCGTGCGGTGTACACGTTGCGCAGCAGCTTCGACCGGTCGGCGTACGCCGCGCTGTCCACTCGGATCGATGCGGAATGGACGTTCGCCTCACAGCGTTCCCAGCGGCCCTTCGAACAGACCAGCCTGCCGCTGCTGGGGATGACGTTCGCGCCCAAGCTCGACGACCACAACGCGGCGCCCGCCGGCAAGCGGTTCACGATCCCGGTCACGGTGCAGCGCAACGAGAGCGACAGCCCCGGCTCCGTCAACACCCCGGCCGTCGAGGTCTCCTACGACGACGGCAAGACCTGGAAGCCGACGAAGATCAGGCGTGCCGGCAGCCAGTGGGCGGTCACCGTCGATCATCCCCGTGACGCCCAGTTCGTCTCACTGCGTTCATCGGTCAGCGACGCGGACGGCAACGCACTGCGCCAGACCCTGATCCGGGCCTACGCCCTGAAGTGACCCCGCGGTCGCCGGTGTCCTGCGCCTCACGCGTTACTCGTGGCGGAGGACACCGGCGGACGTGACCGGCTCGACCGTCTCCTCGATCATCCCTTCCTCGTGCTCCTCCTTCTCGATCAGCCCGAGCACGCGCCGCACCTGTTCCTTGCTGGCCCCGAACATGAAGCACATGCCTTCGACGTTAGGCGCGGGCCTGCCCCGCGGGCTTCTCGATTCCTGCGCACTGTGAAATTTGCAGACGCACGGCGACTCACACGCATCCTCGTGCTGGGATTTGCGTCCTCAAGAGGGAGAGGGAGGGGCACCGATGACCGATCGCGGCGACCGCATTGTGAGCGTGCTCGAGGACGCCTTCGCCGGGCTGATGGCGGCTGATCCCGCCGCGTTCCGGCACAAGTTCCGCAAAATGGCGGCCGAACCGTTCGCGTTCTACAGAGGCAGCGCATGCCTGTTCTACGCCGACATGGCCGAATTGCCCGATGAGTGGGCCGACGAGCGCACCGGTCGCATCTGGATCCAGGGCGACCTGCACGCGCAGAACTTCGGCACCTACATGGACTCCGCGGGCACGCTGGTCTTCGACGTCAACGACTTCGACGAGGCCTACCTCGGCTCGTTCACGTGGGACGTCCGCCGCTTCGCCGCGTCGATGGCCCTGCTCGGGTGGCGCAAGGCCCTGCCGGACAACGTCATCGCCGACCTCATCCGCACCTACGTCTCGGCCTACGTTGGCCAGGTCCGCACGTTCGCCGAACGCCCCGGCGACGAGCTCTTCAGCCTGGGCCTCGACAACACGGAGGGCGCCCTGCACCGCGTCCTGCAACGAGCCCGCCTGGCCACCAGGATCGGCCTGCTCGACGAGAAGACCGTGATCGTCGACTACGAACGCGCCTTCCGCCGCGACCGTGAGGGCACCCACGATCTGACGCCGGAGGTCCGCGCCGCCGTCGAGCAGGCGTTCGAGTCCTATCTGGACACCATCCCGACCGGCAAGCGCGCGTCGAGCCGCACCTACACCGTCAAGGACGTGGTGGGCCGCAGCGGCTTCGGCATCGGCTCGGCCGGCCTGCACGCCTACAACATCCTCGTGGAGGGCCGCACCCAGGCGTTGGAGAACGACGTCGTCCTGTCGATGAAGCAGGCCAACATCGCCGCCCCCAGCCGCATCGTGCCGGACGAGCGCATCCGCGAGTACTTCACCGACCACGGCCACCGCACCGCAGTCTCGCAACGAGCCCTGCAAGCCCACGCCGACCCGTGGCTCGGCCACACCCGGATCGACGGCGTCGGCTACGTCGTCTCGGAGCTCAGCCCGTACGAGGCCGACCTCGACTGGTCCGACCTCACCGAGCCCGCCGACATGCTCCCGGTCCTCGACTACCTGGGCAGGGCCACCGCGAAGATGCACTGCGTGGCCGACGAGGACTCGGCCCAGACCCTCGTCGCTTTCCAGTGCGAGGAAGCGATCGCCGCGGCCATCGGCGACCGCGAGGAGGCCTTCACCGACTCGATCGTCGCCTTCGCGCTGGACTACGCCCGCCAGACCCGCGAGGACCACCGGCTGTTCGTGGACGCGTTCCGGGACGGCCGGATCAAGGGTGTTGGCTCGACGGCGTGAGCTTTCTGGCGGTACGTTTGCGGCCAATCGAACGACAGGAACCGCGATGGCCCGCTCCGACGACGCCCAGCACGACCTCGACGACCTGGGTGCGCTCATCCGCGCGCACAGGAAGAGGGCTGGGCTGACCGGGGCGGAGGCAGCGCGGAGGGCCGGGTTCACGCAGTCGAAGATGTCGAAGATCGAGAACGGCATCCTGCTGCCGGGCGCGGACGACGTGCGCCGCCTCGCCGCCGGTCTGGGCATGGACTCGGACGCAACGGCGCACGCGCTCGACCTGATCGACCGGCTGCAGGACGACCACGCCGCGCGCCGGATCGTGCTCCGGCGCGGAGGGTTCACCGAGCACGCGGCACTGTTGTCCAGGTTCGGGGACAGTGGACACGTCGTGGCCGCCGACCCTGCTGTCGTACCGGACTGGCTGCGGACCAGCGACTACCTGCTCACCGCGGCCGGTCGGCTGTCCGAGCGCAACACCAGGGCCGCCACGGCGTTGGTGCGCAAGCGGCAGCGTCTGATGGCAACGCCGGGCCTGCGGTTCGAGTTCTTCCTGCTCGAATCAGCCCTGTGGAACCAGGTCGGCTCAGCACGGCTCATGTGCGAGCAGATGCTGGACCTCGCCACGGCGAGCGCGCGCCACCCGAACGTCGTCGTGCGCCTGATCCTGCGCGGTGCCGCGATCACGCCTGCGCTCCTGCACGGCTTCGAGGTGCACGACGACAACCAGGTGGTGCTCACCCTGATGCCGGGCGTCGTGGTGATCACGTCCGAGGACGACGTCGAACCGTTTCGCCGCTTGGCCGTTTCGTTGCGTGCTCACTCGTTGAGCGAAGACGCTTCGCGCCGGAGCCTGCAGCGGATCGCCTTGGCCTACCGGTCGAACGCGCTGACGGAAAAGTTCGCTTCTTGAGCCTGGCGGACGCGGCCGCCCGCCAGGCAACACAAGAAGGTGAACAGCTTTCAAAAATACGAGGTCCGGCCAGGTCGGCCTAAACGGCGTGGACGCCCCCGTTGACCACGTCGCACCAATGCTTCGAGGCGTCGTTCGAAGACGCATCGGTCTGGACCATTACAACAACCATCGCTGCAACCACCACCGCAGCGACCACGCCAAGGACGGCGGCAACACGCCGACATAGCGCCTTGCTCAAGGTTGTTCTCCTGGTTCTTCATCGCTGGCGATTCCAGCCGAGGCAGGAATCCTACCGATACGCACAGCGGTGTCAACCAGTCACGCCAGAGGGGGACACACGAACAGGTTCAGATCTTTCGACAAGATACCTGTCAGTAATGAAAGTTCAGTGAGCTTCAGGGTCCCAGTCGATCGCCGGCGAACCCGCGCGAGCTGCGGGCAGATCGATTTCCAGCTTGAGTTCACGCAGCTCAGCGGCGATTCGCTCACCACGCTCGGGCTGCAGGTCTGCCAGCAGCGCCACGGCGAGCGACAGCGCCTCGATCGCACCGTCCCGCAAGCCTTCTCGCGCGTGAATGCGCCCAAGAACGTGCAACGCGGTCGCCTCGCTCAGTGGCGCACCCGCGCGCCCGCAGAACTGGATCGCTTTGCGCGCATACTGTTTAGCTTCAAACAGATTTCCGTCTTCGAGTTCGATTTCGCTCAGCAGCGCGCAAACCTCACCCACTCGCCCCACGGCGAGCAATCCCGCGTGCTTCCACAGAGCGGCCTCGGCGAACCCACGAGCCTCCGCAATTCGTTCTCTCGCGAAGCTCAGCGATCCGAGCAGCTGGAGAACGGTGGCCTCAGAGGCTTCGTCTTCCTGCTCACGCGCCAGCACCAATGATTTGTGGTAGTAGGAAGCAGCGCGCTGGTAGTCAAACGCTTCCTGGTAGGCCTCTCCCGCGCGATAAAGAAAGACCTTCTCCATTCCTGGGCCGCGTTCACCGATCATCCGCACCATCGTGAGAGCGCGCTCATGGCTGTCGATCCCCATGGTGACGTTGCCGGTCGCGACCAGGATCCGCGCACCGGTGTGCAGACAGGTCGCCACTCCCGGCGTCTGGTCGCCCGGCGCGCGCAGATAGGCCAGGTGCGCTGAGTGCACGTAGTGCTCCGCGCGCCCGAACTCCTGACGCGCGAGATAGGTGTGGCCGATCTGCTGGAGCAGGTCGGCGAGGTCTTCCGCAGCCGACTCGCCGAGCGCTTTGGCGCCGGCGAGCCCGGCGTGCAGCACGTTCAGGACTTCGGCGGTCAGTCCCTGCCTCAGCCAGATCTGCCCGACCATCTGCGGGATCTGCATGGCGTACTCGAAGTAGCCCGCGCTGACCGCGAACCGCACCAGGGCGACGATGTTCTGCGCTTCGGCGGTGCACCACCGGTGTGCGGTCGCCCTGTCGCGGAACTCGAGCGCCCCGACGTTCTCGTCGACGTCCGACGTCGGCACCCGGATCATGGTCGGCAGCACGCGCACGTCCGCGTTTTCGGCCGTCCTGAAGTAGAAGTCGAGCATGCGGCGCTCGATGGCAACACGTTCGGCCGCGTCCTCGAGCAGCCCAGCGGCAAATTCGCGCAGCAGGTCGTGCAACTTGTACCTGTCCAGCTCACCCGCCTGCTCCAGCAGGTGTGCCTCCGCCAAGGCGTCCAGGGCCTCGTGGACACGGCGGGCGGGCAACCCCGCCATCGCCGCCGCCGCGCTCACGCTGATGCCCGGCCCTGGATGCGCGCCGATCGTCCTGAACAGCAGGCGCGCGTCAGGATCCAAGGCACGCAACGACTGCATGAAGACCGCACGAGGCCCGTGCATGGTGCCGATGCCGAGCACACCCCGCTCGCGGAAGTGCGTGACGAACGCACCCAACTGCACATCCGGCCTGGTCGCGATGTGGTTCGCGAGCACCTTCAACGCGATCGGGAGCCCGCCGCAGACCCTGGACAGCTCGATGAGCTCCTCGCAGCCTCCGCGGTGTTCACCGATGCGGTCGACGAGGAGCCTGCACGCCTCGTCGTCGCTCAACGGGTCGATGGAGATCCGTTGCGGCGCAAGGCGAGCCGCCAGATCGGACAGCCGGGACCTGCTCGTCACCACGACCACGCCGGATGCGAACAACGGCAGCAGGGGGTGGATCTGGCTCGTGTCACGAACGTTGTCCAGAACCGCCAGCAGCCGACGACCGGACAGCACCGACTGGAGCTTCGCGAGGCGGTGGTCGGGATTGACGATCCGGTCAGGAGACACACCGAGACCCTGCAGGAAGCGGTCGACGACAGAGGAGGTGTCAACACTGACACCGTCGGAAAAGCCTTGCATGTCGACGAAGAGAACACCGTCCGGGAAACGCGGGCGGCGAAGGTGTCCCCAGTGGACGACGAACGCCGTCTTGCCCGCACCGCCCACTCCGTCGACGACCACCACGCCGGGTCGCGAGGCCATGGCGTCCAACGCCGCGAGTTTGTCCTCGTGGCCCACGAACATCGGCACGTCGAGCGGGAGCTGCTCCGGGACCAGGATGCCCGCGGCACCGGTCGTCGGCTCCGTCCGGGCGACGCCGTGCGCCCTGAGGCGGTCGTGGAACTCGCGCAGGTCCTGCGCCGCGGCGTCGTTGAGCGCGGCCTTGAACGCCTGGTACGTGCTCAGGTAGAGCTGTGTCGCCTCATCGGTGCGCGACAACAGGTACAGCGCTTCGAGCCGCCGCTTGAGCAGGCTCGGGTGCGTGAGGTGGTCGGGAGCCAGGTCGTCGAGCACTTCGAGAACAGAGCTGTAGTCGCCCAGCACGAGGTACTCGCTGCACAGCAGTTCGTAGGCGGGCACCTGCGCGGTTCGACGGGCCTGGTTGCGCCACGCCTCGGCGCGGTCGGATTTGAGGTCCTCGAGCGGGAGCTGATCACCCCAGACGTGGAATGCCGTGCGAATCGCGTCCAGAGCCTGCTGATGGTCTCCGCGGCGAGCCAGATCGCGGGCCCGATCGACGAGATCCCGGTACTGGAAGTAGTCGATGGATTCACGCCGGGCCGTCAACCGAAATGAACCGTTCGCGACGACCAATTCCACCCGGTCTTGCATCGAATCGAGTGCTCTGCGGATCCGCCATGAATACGAGTAGAGCGTTTGGGAGGGGTTCTTGGGCGGCACGTCGTCGTCCGACCAGATCCAGTCCACCAGCTCCGCCGCAGGTACAGGGGCACCTGGCCGGGTCAGGAGGGCGGCGAGCATCGCGCGCAGCTTGAGCGGGCCCCATTGCGTGTCGACCGTCTCGCCGACACGTATCCCCGTTTGCCCCAGAATCGTGAATCGCGCATCCACCAGCGCCACCCCTCGCGTCCCCGCCGAAGAGTGTCCTCCCTGTTCAACGGCAATGCAATGCACTCGTTCAGCCCAAGATGACAGTTCAGTGACAGTCCATTGACATATGGACGTGAATAGCGCGCGGAACAGGACAGGCGGCTTGTCCGCCGAGTGCTCTGAAGTGCGGAGAAAGTTCGTGACAGCCCGATGAACACTCCGGCCGGGACGGTCTTGGCATCGACTTCGACCGATGGAGGCCGGGATGAACTGGTTCACCACCCCGCTCGGTGCGGGAGGTGCGCACCGGGTGACGGTGCCGGGGTGCCGCAAGGTGCTCGTGATCGTGCCCACCGTGGTGGCGGGCACGCGGTTGCTCGATCTGCTGCCGTTGCTGGACTCCGACTTCCGGGTCCAGACGTACTTCACGCAGCCCGAGCCGGACGTGGGGACCGCGCAGTTCCTCAGCGCGGTGGGAGGGCTGGTGATTCCTTGGGAGATGGCGGTGCAGCACGAGTTCGACCTCGTGCTCGCGGCCAGCTACCGGTTCGTCGACCGGGCGCCGGGGCATGTGCTCGTGTTGCCGCACGGGGCGAGTGCTCTGAAGTCACGTCAACGGGTTCGGTCTGCTGGGCGCGGCGCTCAGCCCACGCACGGGCTCGATCGGCAGCTGCTCATGCGGGGTGGGAAGGTGCCGGCTTCCGTGATCGCCCTGTCGCACGACCACGAGCTCGAGGTGCTCGCCGAGTCGTGTCCCGAGGCCTTGCCCGCGGCGGTCGTGGCCGGTGACATCTGCCTCGACCGGATGCGGGCCAGCCTGCCGTTCCGCGAGCACTACCGGCGGGCGTTGGGCGTGGGGCCGGAGGAGACGCTCGTGACGATCAGTTCGACGTGGACGGCCGACTCCACGTTCTGCCAGCGGCCTGAGCTGTATCGGGAGCTGCCGCGGTCGGTCCGGACCGCGGCTGTGCTGCACCCGAACATCTGGGCCGCGCACGGCGCCTGGCAGGTGCGGTCGTGGCTCGCCGACTGCGACGTGATCGTCATTCCACCCGAAGAAGGTTGGCGTGCAACGATGATCGCGAGCGATGTCGTCATCGGCGACCACGGTTCGACGACGCAGTACGCCGCCGGCGTCGGTGCCCGCATGCTGCTCGCCACGTGTCCGGAGGTGCGTCACGGGAGCCTTGCGCACGTATTGCGCGAGGCGGTTCCCATGTATACCAACGACATCGCTGAAGCCGTGGTCGTCGAGAACTTCGCCGAGCTGATCAGTTCACGGCTCGACCGGTCCGGTGCGATCCTGCGCGCGGCCATGTACCGGCTGCTCGGCCTCCCGGAGCCCGCCCACGCCGTGCCGATCTCGCCGGTGCGTCGTGTCCGTTGACGCGGGTGTGGTGAGAAGCGACGGGGTGCTGCTCGTCCACGTCGGACGGGCGGCACCGAAGTGGTGGGCGCTGGCGGACGTGCTGGTGGCCGGACCCGCATCGTCACCCGAGGCCGCGCTCGCGGTCGCCGGGCTGTTGTTGCGGCGGTACGTCGGGTGTTCGCTCGTCGTCGTTCCGGTCGAGGTCCGCGAGCCTGGCCCGGACGTGCTCGGCGCTCGGGTCGAAGGACTCGCCGTAGCAGGCCAGCGCGGAGCGGTAGTGGTCGCGAGCCCGTGCGAGGTCGCTCTGCCGTTCGGCGATCTCGCCCAGCAGCTCGAACGCATCAGCGACGTGCAGTGGTGAGCCCGCGTCACGGACGTCGGCGAGCACGCTCTCGGCGAGCCGCAAGGCCTCGTCGAAGCGGGATGCTCGGAGCACGGCGCGGGACCGGAACATTCGTGCGCGCGCCTTGTCCACGTCGTTGTCGAGCAGGGCCTCGGACTCCTCGAGCTCCGTGATCGCCTCGTCGATGCGGCCGAGGTTGATGAGCACCTCACCGATGCGGCGCCGGGCCAGTGCGATGCCGCGGGTGCGCCCGTGGCGGGTCTCCACGTCGAGGCCCTCGCGGAAGTACCGCAGGGCCACGTCGAACTCGCCCCTCAACCGGTAGATGTGGCCCAGGCGCATCAAGGCGGTCGCGCGGCTGCCGAGATCGTGATCGCCCGCGAGCTCGAGCACGGTGCGGACCTGGGCGGTCGCCTCGTCGAGGCGGCCGAGGTTGCGCAGCGCGACGGCGAGTTGGTTGCGCAGCCTGGCTTCCGCGGTCCGTTCACCGCACATCTGCGCAGCCCGCACCCCGCGTTCGTGGGTGAACAGCCAGTCCGAGTAGTGGTGACGTCGCTGGAACAGCGCGTACATCGCCTCGGCGAGCTGCCAGACCAGGTCCGGCCAGCCGTGGACGTCGGCCGCACGCAACGCCTGCACGAGGTTGTCGCGTTCGTGGTCGAGCCAGTCGAGCGCCTCGGCCCGCGAGCCGAACGCGTCCGGGTCGGCCGACTTGAATCGCAGGCCAACGCGCGGTCTACCGGGAATCGCCGCCGCGTCGGCGACGACCGCCTTGTCGAGGTAGAACTCCACGGCGCGTTGGATCGCGTCTTCGCGTTCGGCGTCGTTCTGCGCACGCGCGTGCAGCCGCAGCAGGTCGTGGAACCGGAACCGGTCGTCGCCGACCTCGATGAGGAGATTCTTCTCCACCAGGTCGTCGAGGTCGTCCTCGACCTCACCGACGTCGTCGGCCAGCATCGCCGCCGCGGCCTCGACACCGAAACTGGGGCCGGGATGCCACGAACTCAGGCGGTAGAGCCGAGCCTGACGCGGCGGGAGGTCCACATAGGACAGATCCAGCACCGCGCTCACCGAGGACGTCCCGCCGAGGTCCAGGCCCGCCAGCCTCCGGTTCTCGGTCCTGAGCTCGTCGACCTCCCTGGCCAGCGTGCGCCGCGGCCGCCGGGACAGCCGCGCGCCGATCACCCCGAGCGCGATCGGCATCCCGCCGCACAACCGCGCGAGCTCCCGTGCGGCGTCGGCCTCCTCCGCGAGCCTGGGTTCACCCACCACGCGTTCCAGCAGCTCGACCGAGTCCCGCAGGTCCATCGGGTCGACCTCGATGAACCGGGCGCCGTCCATGCCGAGCGGGCTGAGCCGCCACCGGCTCGTCACCACCACGACGCAGCGCGGTGAGGCGGGCAGCAGCGGCCTGACCTGGGCGGCGCTGGCGGCGTTGTCGAGCAGGATCGCGAACGAGCGGTTGGCGGTCAGCGAGCGGAACAACGCCTGGCGCTGCGGCAGACCCGGCGGCACGACCTCGACGCCGAGCGCGCCCAGGAACCACTCGAGCACCTCGTCGGGCTGCGCGGCCTCCGCGTGGGCACCGAGATCCACGTAGAGCTGGCCGTCGGGGAACCGGTCGCGCGTGTCGTGCAGCCACCTCAACGCGAGCGAGGTCTTGCCCACCCCGCCGGGCCCGCTGACCACGACGAGCAGCTGGCGCTCTTCGCGCTCGTGCCACCTGTCGAGCTCGGTCAGCTCGTCGACCCTGCTGACGAACACGCTCGGCGCGGGCGGCAGCTGTTGAGGCACAAGGTTTCCAGGTGGTCCGGAATGGATGTTCAGCGTTCCGATCGACCCTGCCTGCACCACGTTCCCGCAAGCCGTCCCGGACACCGTGTTCTCGACTCTGCCCACCCGACATCACCCCACGACTCACGCTACGACTTGGAAGTCCGCAAAGGCAGGCCTCGTTCGGTGCTCTACGCTGCGCCGTGGACATCAAGACCCCGCACGACGCGGCGACCAACGCGACGATGCTGGCGTTCGGGCGGCTGCAGGGCGCGGCCAACCGGCTGGGGTACCTGCTCGGCCGCGCGCTCGAGGAGGAGTGCGGGCTCACGCACCTGGAGTTCGAGGTCCTGCTGATCCTCGGCAGAGCCGGCGAGCCCGGACTGTCGATGCGGGCGATCAGCCAGGAGCAGGTGCTCACCACGGGTGGGGCGACGCGGGTGATCGACCGGCTGGAACGCGCGGGGCTGGTGACCCGCACCGCACACCCCACGGACAAGCGGGGCCGGCTCGTGACGCTGACCGCAGAAGGCTCGGAGACCCTGGTCCGGGCGGCGAACCTGCACCTCGAGAACATCAGGACGCACTTCCTGGCGCCGTTGCCGGAGGAGCACCGCGAGCAGTTCGCGCAGGACCTCAAGGTCCTCAGCCACGCCGCGAGGGACGCACTGCCGCGCCTGAAGTGAACCGAGTCACACCACGAAATATCTGACGAGTCAGATACTTTGTACTGCTCGTGAAGCTCCTCTACGTCTTCGACGCCTACTGCGGCTGGTCGCACGCCTTCTCCGGCACCCTGGAGACGGTCATCGAGCGCAATCCCGACCTGCCCGTCGAGGTGATCTCCGGCGGTCTGTTCACCGGTGAGCGCCGCGTGCCGATCCGCGAGTTCGGCTTCATCAAGGGCGCCAACGTCCAGGTGACCGCGCGGACCGGTGCCACGTTCGGCGACGCTTTCAACGAGGTGCTCGACGAGGGTTCGTTCGTCATGGACTCCGAGGCCGCCGCACGAGGTCTGATCGCGCTGCGCCAGGCCGCGCCGGACCGAGCGGCCGAGCTGGCCGTGGCGATGCAGAAGGCGTTCTTCCACAACGGCGCGAGCCTGTCCGACCCGCAGACCTACCGGACGATCGCCGAGGACTTCGGTCTCGACGCCGACGCGGTGGTGGCCGCGTTCGAGACCGTGTCGCCCGAGGAGGACTTCGACTTCGCCGCACGCCTTGGCGTGAACGGGTATCCGACGCTGATCGCCGTCCGCGGGTCGGAGATGTACGCGCTCGCCCGCGGCCACGCCACCGCCGACGAGGTCGAGCAGCGGCTCGCAACCCTGCGCTGAGGTGACTAGCGGACGAGCCCGTGGTGGCGGTTGGTCCACGCGGCCACGGCCGGCAGCACGTCGGTGATCCACTCGCGAGCGGCGGCCGTGAGCTCGTAGCGCGACGCGCGGCGCAGCACGAAACCGTTGTCCTGCAAGCGCTCCAGCGTCCGGATCACCTTGGGGCCGAGGACGGAGACGAGCTCCTCCATCGCCTTGGCGCCGTCGGAGAGCGCGACCAGGACCTGCGGCAGCTGTTCGCTGCTCATCAGGTCCTGCAACGCGAGCAGGTGGTGCAGGGCCGAGGTGTCGGGCTTCCGCTCGGCCGCGAACGCGCCGGGGTCGTGCACCTGGACGCGGGCCCGGCCGTTGCGCTTGGCCCGTTGCAGGGCCGCGTCGGTGTCGCGGACCAGGTCGAGGAGCGTGTCCTCACTGCCCGGCACGTGGGAGGCGACACCGATGGACGCCGTCTGGCCGTGCAGCGTCAAGTGGTAGCCGTCGTTCGTGGTGATCTCGGTCTGCAACGCGCGGATGCCGCGCAACATCCGTTCGGCGACAACCGCAGCCTCAGCGCCCGTGGTGCGCGGCAGCAGCACGAGGAACTCATCGCCGCCGTACCGGCACACGAGATCTGACGAGCCTGTGTGCGCCTTCAGCACGTCGGCGACGGCAGTCAGCACGACATCGCCCGCGGGGTGGCCGTACTCGTCGTTGATCTTCTTGAAGCGGTCCAGGTCGATCATCAGCAACGCGACCTGTTCCCACCGGCGCTGGGCACGGCGGTAAACGGCGGGTGCCTGGTCGTCCCAGCCCCAGCGGCCCAGCAGGCCCGTCAGGCGGTCCGTGGCCCACGCACCAACCGGTTGCGCGCACGAACCGCAGCGCGAGGGAGCGCTCTCGTCGTGCAGCCGCAGAGAACCGTGATTCACCGGAAGTCCCATCCGCGCAGTCGCCATGAGTCCCCCCAGACATCAGCTCTGACCGGCCCGAACTGCCCCTTTCAACTGCGGTGACGTCGTTCGGATCAAACGCGACACACCAGTGCAAGCGGCGGAGTGTGATCATAGGACTACGGACTGGTGGATTCAACCCCTGTGATGCCATATGCTCTCTTGGTTCCACAACAGTGGAATGATCGCCGGCCAGGAGTCGCTCCAGCGGAGGTGTGGCGTGAGGCCGTTCGCCGAGGTCCTCAACGAGCTGTGCAACAACCCGCCCGACGGCCGAGGCAAGGTGACCAACGTAGCGCTTGCCGCCGCGGTCAAGGCACGGGGTGGGGACATCGGGCACGGCTACATCTCGCAGCTGCGGCTCGGGGTGAAGGACAACCCGACCTGCCAGGCCATCGTCGACCTCGCGGGCGCGCTCGGCGTGCACCCGGCGGTGTTCCTCGGCGGCCGCGGTGACCTGCACGCGGGAGAACAGCCCGGGTGGCGGGCGAACGCGCTGACGACGCTCTTCGAGGCCGTGCACCCGCCGGACCGCGGACCGTGGTCACCGGAGGAGGTCGCGGCGGCGATCAGCTCGTCCGGCCAGTTCGGCAGCATCTCCGCGAGCTACATCCGCGAGCTGCTCAGCTCGACGAGCGACAACCCGCGGCTCAAGCACATCCTCGGCCTGGCCGACCACTTCGGCGCCGACCCGGCGTACTTCTTCGACGACGACCTCGCGGCGCGGGTCGACTCGGAGCTCACGGATTTCCTGGCACTGCGGGAACTCGGCGTCGTCGAGTTCGTCACCCGGCTGGCCGAACGCACCGGCGAACTGTCGCCGCAGGCCAGAGCCGCTGCGGTAGAAGGATTCCGGCAGGCCCTGGAGGTCGGCGAGGGCTGGTCGTTCCCGCTGAACAGCCGGCGTCCGTCACCGGACCTCACTTGATGATGACGACAACGGCGTGAAGATCTCTGTCTGGACCGCTGCCGACGACATCGAGAGGAGGCGACGGGTGAACCGCAGGAAACTGCGCAGGCTGGTCGACGAGGTCGCCCGCGACCTCGACCTGCCACCCGACGCCACGCACCGCGACGCGAGCCGCCGGGTCTGCGAGCTGATGAGCGAACGCCTCGAGCGTCCCGTCGACGTCCGCTTCGCCGCCATCACGAACGCGGTGTGCCTCAGCGGTGCGACCGCGTTGCTCGAGAACGGCACGTACCTCGTGATCTGCGCGGACTCCCCGTCCTGGTACCACCGCCTGCACGTGCTGCTGCACGAGTTCGCGCACGTGCTGCTCCAGCACCAGCCCGTCGCGCTCGGCCGCAGCGAGGGCATGCGCAAGCTGGCGCCGCACCTGCTGCCGAGGATGGCGCAGATCATCGCGGGCAGGACGACGCTGACCGAGGACGAGGAACGCGAGGCCGAGAACCTCGCCGACCACCTGCTGGAGCGCCTGACGGAGCACCGGGTGTGGGCCGACACGGCCGCGACGGAGGAACCCGCGCACGTGCGCCGGGTGGCGGAATCTCTCGAAGGAAGATCTCGCTGGGTGCGTCGTGGCGATCTTTAACCTGATCTACCTCTCGTGCGGTGTCGTCGGTCTGCTGCTGCTCGCGTACAAGATCCGTGCGCTGCGGTCGAGCTGGGGCAGCCCGAGGGTCGTCGCGTTGATCGCCACGGTGTTCTTCGGATCGTTCGCCGTGCTCTTCGCCGCGCCCGCGAACGTCACCTGGATCAACTGGGTCAGCGGCGTGCCGAACTTCGCCGTGCTGATCGTCTACGGCCTCGTGATCTGCTTCGCCGGATCGGCCTACGCCCTGGTTCTGTACTGGCGGTACCCGGCGGCCGAGGCCTGGCACCGGGTACGGCTGATCATCGTCGGCTACGCGACGGTCGTCGCGGTGACGACAGTGCTGTTCTTCAAGTCCGAGATCGACGAAGAGCGCCAGACCGACTTCGACACGTTCTACGCCACGCAGCCGACGGTGGCGGTGTACCTGTTCATCTACCTCGTGGCCACCGGGATCGGCTGCGGCGGCCAGGCCTACCACTGCTGGCAGGGCGCGCGCGACGAGGCGATCTCAGCCCGGCCGTGGCTCGCGCGGGGCCTGCGCTGGTACTGCGTCGCCGCACTCTTTCCGGTGGCGTTCGCGGTCATCAAGCTGTTCGTGCTGATGATGGACTGGTTCGGTGAGCGCAGCTTCGACGTCCTGAGCCTGGCCGCGCCGCTGATGGCGTCGCTGAGCATGATCCCGCTCGTGATCGCGATGGCGCTGCCGGTGTTCGGGCCGCGGCGCCCGTCGCCGTCGCTGTGGGTCCGGCGCTGGCGGACGTACTTCGCCCTGCGGCCGTTGCACCGCGCGCTGGTGCACGTGAACCCCGGCATCGTGCTGGTGGCGCCCGGCAAGTTCCTGAACCCGCACCACCGCGTGCGGCGCCAGATCATCGAGCTCAACGACTGGCGCTGGGCGCTGACGCCGTACTTCGACCTCAGCGTCGGCGAGGCCGCGACGTCCCTGGCGCACCAGGCCTCGTTGCCCAAGGACGAGGTGGCCGCCGTCGTGGAGGCCGCGCAGCTGCGCGCCGCGGGGTCGTCCGGGCGTTCGAAGCCCGCGAAGCACCGTCCCGCCTCGGAGATCGTCGACGGCACCGACCTCGCCGCCGAGCACGACAGGTGGGTGCGGATCTCGCGCGCGTACCAGCACTCGCCGATCGTCGACGCCGCCGTGGCCGACGCCGCGCGCGTAGGGGGAATGGATTAGATGGCACCCACACACGCCGTTGTCCTCGGCGGCGGACTCGCGGGCATGCTCGCGGCGTCCGTCCTGGTCAAGCACTTCGACGAGGTCACCGTCGTCGAACGCGACAAGCTTCCGGACGGGCCGTCGCCGCGGTCCGGCGTGCCCCAGGCCCGGCACGCGCACCTGCTGATGGCCGGTGGTGCGCGGGCGATCGAGTCGTTGCTGCCCGGCACGTTGGACGCGTTGTTCTCCGCCGGCGCGCACCGGATCGGGGTGCCGAACGACCTCGTGTCGCTGAGCGCTCAGGGTTGGGTGCCGCGGTTCCCCGAGATGCAGTTCATCGTGTCGTGCAGTCGCGGGCTGCTCGACTGGGTCGTGCGCAGCCAGGCGTTGCGGGACAACAAGATCTCAGTGCTGACCGGCACCGAACCGGTGTCGCTGCTCGGCGACCGGCACGCGGTGACGGGAGTGCTGGTCGAGGACCGGATCTCGCGCGAGCAGATCTCGCTGGAGGCGAACCTGGTCGTCGACGCGACCGGGCGGGGTTCGCGGTTGCCCTCGTGGCTGGTCGACTTCGGGCTGCCTGAGGTGCACTCCGAGAGCGTCGACTCCGGACTTGCTTACGCCACAAGAATCTTCCGCGCTCCACCGTCTGCGACGTCCGGTTTTCCGATCGTCAACGTGCAGGCGAACCCGCGTGATCCGCATCCGGGCTGCACGGCGACGTTGCTGCCGATCGAGGACGGCCGGTGGCTGGTGACGCTGTCGGGCACGCGGGGCGGTGAGCCGTCGACCGAGGAGTCCGAGTTCGTCGACTTCGCCCGTTCGGTGCGCAACCCGGTCGTGGGCGACCTGATCGCCTCGGCGGAGCCGCTGTCGCCGGTGTACGGGTCGCACAGCACGGCGAACCGGCGGATGTTCTTCGAGCGCTTGAAGTCCTGGCCCGCCGGCCTGCTGGCGCTGGGCGACTCGGTGGCGACCTACAACCCCGTCTACGGGCACGGGATGTCGATCGCGGCGCAGAGCGCCCAGGCGTTGGACGCCGGGCTGCGGGCGGGGCACGGTGCGCACCAGATCCAGCGCGGCATCGGCAAGGTGGTCGACGGGGCGTGGGCGATGGCCACCAACCAGGACATCCTGTATCCGGGTGCGGTGGGCAAGCCGTTGCCGTTGGCTGGCAAGGTTTTGCAGCGTTACGTGGACCGTTTGGTGCGCACGGCCACAACGGAGGCGGCGGTGACTCGGGCGTTCATCGACGCGTTCACGTTGTCCGGGCCGATGGCGAAGCTGATGAGCCCCAAGGTCGTGTGGGCGACGATGCGTGGTCCTCGGAGCGAGGTGTCGCCCGAGCCGACGCTGACGGCGGACGAGCGCTCGCGGGTGACGGACTGACGTGTACACCGTTCAGGCCGTCATCGCGCGTTCCGGCGTTCTGGACGCCGATCGGGCGCAGGTCAGGGAGCAGGGCCGCAGCGTGCTCGGACCGCTGGTGCTGGAGGAGGACGACCCGGTGCCGGACGTCAGCCCGATCTCGCTCGCGCTGCGGCGGCTCGGTGTGGAGAAGGGCGAGCCCCACGACGAGTTCGACGCCGTGGGGCTCGGCCGGCACCGGAGCACCTCGGCCTGGCTCACCTCTGCGGAGTGAAGTCCGCGCTCTGCACGTAGTTCATGGCCTCCTTGAACTTCGGGTCCTGCATCCGGGCGGTCAGCTCCTCTGCTGACGGCTCGGCCACGCGCTGGTGCAGCCACCAGAGGTTGCCGAACGGGTCGGCGAACCGGCTGACCCGGTCGCCCCAGAACATCTCGGTCGGCTCGGTGACGACCCTGCTGCCGCGCTCGACCGCGCGCCCGAGTGTTCCGGCGTCGTCGGCGACGTAGAGGCGGAGGAACGCCGGGGTGCCCGGCCAGTCGGGGTGGTCGAACAGCATCACGACCGAGTCGCCGATGCGGACCTCGGCGTGCCCGATGTTCGGCGACTCGCCGACGCGGCCGAGTTCGGTCGCGTCGAACACCGCCGTGATGAAGTCGATCAGCTCTGCGGTCCGGCCTGCGGTGATCAGCCACGGCGTGACGGTGTGGTAGCCCTCGGGGACGACGTTCATCGGTCTTCTCCTCCTGGTCGTTGAGAAAGACCGTATGGCGCATGTAGGACTGCTTCGGTCCTAGTTCGCGGGTAGGTTTCTGGTGTGAGTGATGCCGCCCGGTTGTTGCGCCTGCTGTCGTTGCTGCAGACACCCCGCGAGTGGCCCGGCAGCGAACTGGCCTCCCGCCTCGACGTCACGACGCGAACGGTCCGGCGCGACATCGACCGGCTGCGCGACCTCGGCTATCCCGTCGAGTCCTCGATGGGCGTGCTCGGCGGGTACCGGCTGGTCGCGGGCAAGGCGATGCCACCACTCCTGCTCGACGACGAGGAGGCCGTCGCCATCGCCGTAGGCCTGCGCACCGCCGCGCGGCAACCGGTGGCGGGCATAGCCGAGGCTTCGCTGCGAGCCTTGGCGAAGCTGCAGCAGGTCCTGCCACCCCGGCTGGCCCGGCGCGTGTCGTCCCTGACGTCGGCCACCGCACCGTCCGCAGCGTCGTTCGGCGCACTGGTCGACCCCGTGCAGCTCACCGTGATCGCCGGCGCGGCCCATGGTGGTGAACGGGTGCGGTTCACGTACGTGGCGCACTCGAAGGTGACGTCTCAGCGGCACGTCGAGCCTGTTCAGTTGGTAGCGCTCGGGCGGCGCTGGTACCTCCTCGCTTTCGACCTGGATCGGGACGACTGGCGGATCTTCCGGCTGGACCGCGTCTCGTCTGCGGTGGCCACCGGGGGACGGTTCTCAGGCCGGACGCCGCCTGGTGGGGACGCGGCTTCGTACGTTGCGCAGAAGATGTACGAGACGGGGCCGACTTGTCGGGCTCACGTGACGTTGCGGCTGCCGGTGGAGGTGGCTCGGGTTCGGCTGGCTGACTTCGCGGGTGAGTTGGTGGCTGTTGATGGCGGATCGTGTGTGTGGCACAGCGTTGAGGACACGGTGGATTACCTCGCGTTTCGGCTGATGTTGGTGGGGTGTGAATTCACGGTGCATGGGCCTGTGGAGTTGGTGGAGCACCTCCGGCAGGTTGGGGAGCGGATCAGCCGGTCGGTGGGGTGAAGGGGCGAGCCGAGGTGGGGTGAGGAGTCTGGCCGCGGTCCGGCCGTGGGCGAGTGCCGCCTCGGCACCCGCAGGACCACGGCCGAGCCTGGCGAGGGCGATGGTTCGCACGAACCCCGTCCAACACCCGTGAGCCGCCGGACATCACCTCCCCTCTCACGCGCCCTGCCCTCACGGCGGCGCAGCCCTCACCCCCAACACCGGCTGCCCACCCAGCACCCCCACGTAGTCGCGCTCCCAAGGCCACCGCCCCGCCCCGTCCGCGTGCACCAGCTGCAACGCCTCGATCCCCTCCCCGAACAGCCGCGCGGACACCAGCAGGTGCGCCCACGGCCGCGCCACCTTCACCACCTCCAGCAGCGGGCCTCCCGGCAGACCGAACCGGCGGCCGGGCAGAGGGACGCAGCTGTGCACGAGGTGTTCGGCCGTGTCGTCCAGCAGGCGGCCCGCTTCCAGGACCGCCATGCCCGTCACGACGAGCTCCGGCAGGCCTCGGAGGGGCAGGCCCACCGTGTAGGCCCAGGGCGGGTGGGCTCGGTGTCGTTCCATCGCTTGCACTGCCCAGCCTCGCGCGTGGATGCAGCGGCGCAGGGTGGCCAGGTGTTCTTCCGCTCGGTCGGCGGGGTGGTCGCAGTCCCAGCACATGGTGGTCTCCTCGGATCGGTGGTGGATCCAGTGTGCCGAGGAGCACCGACAAGATCGTTTGGGGCAGTTCGTTGACAGAAAGTGGACAAACGATCTGTGGGCCGTCTGGATCGTTAATCTGCGACGCACGGAGGATCGTCCATGCGCCAACGCACGCTTCTCATCGCCTTGGCCGTGGCCGTGCTTGTTGCGGCTGCGGGCATCGTGGTCGTGCTTCGGCCTGATGAGGCCGGGGCACAACGGCAGCAGCAGGGTTTTGTCGTGTCCTTCGCGGCTGCGGAGAGCGCGCTCGGCGACGACGTGGCCGAACGCCGCGAGCAGATCAGGGACTGGGCACGCTTCGGGCTGGCCGCGCGGCTCGACGTGGACACCGGTGGGATGCGTGACGCGTTCTTCGACGCCTTTCCCATCAGGGACAACGGGTTCGGCGACCTCGCCAGGCAGCCGACCGGGCCGGGCAGGGCGCTCTACCACGGCGACACGTTGCACCTGCTCGTGCCGCGTGACGACGTCAACGACAAGCGCACCGCGGGCCTGTTGCTGGACCAGCACCGCACGGACACCGGCAACGACCCGAAGCAAGTGCAGGTCCACCGGTACGAGATCCGCGACCACACCGTCGTCATCACCGACGAGAACCCGCAGAGCGCCGACGACTTCCGCCAGCAGAACGGGTACGTCACCAGCAGAATCAACGGCGAACGCGAGCTGAACGAATTCCTCTCCACCGCGAAACACCTGTCCACGCTGGAGATTCGCGACGGCGAGGTGCACGCGGGCGGCTGGAACTGGCCGGGACCGGACGTCACCGCCCAGGACATCACCGTGCTGCAACGCGCCTACAGCAGGCACGAGCAGCCGGGGTTCTCCCTCGACCCGCCGAAGAAAACCCCTACCCGGGAAGACGTCCGGGCTGTGTTGAGGAACGTCCCCCAGCAGACCGTCGACCGGCTCCTCGACGGTCAGGCCGACGCCGCGCTCGTCGAAGCGGGCGTCTTCGGCGAGATCTCCGCACAAGAACTCGAGGCGGCCGGCCTGCCGGCGGATCGCACGGACCTGTGGACGATGCTCAACCACATCACGAACCGCCCGCTCTACAACGAGGCGCGCTACGACGGCGGCATTGCCGGCACCGAGGTCGGCATGACGTTGTTCTACACGGACCTCATCGCCAAGCAGTGGATCGACGGCGTCGGCGACGGCGTCCCGACGATCACCGGGTTCGTGCCCGACAGCAACGCCGCCACGCCTCCGAGCCACTGCGCGACCAGCGCGGGAGAGGAGTCCGGCAGGCTCTGGTTCGGCCAGAACGACAAGGCGTTCTCCTTCAACGGCGACAAGGCGTCCATCGGTGCCCAGTCCACCCGGTTGTTCTCCCGTTCGGACGGCGCGGAGGGCGAGGTCGAACCCTCCTACGCGTTCGGCAGAGGGCTGCGCTGGTGGGACGAGCACTACCAGGCCGTCGCCGACCACGAGGCCCAGTACGCGCGGCTCGACCAGATCATGCGCTGGAGCGGCGCGCTGGAGTGGCTGGCCAGCAAGGGGAAACGCCTCCCCGAGACCGAACCCGCCACCGGCCTCAGGTTCGCGGACTGGTACACCCGCCACCAAGACCTCGAGGAACGCGGCGACATCCGGCCCGTGCAGCCGCCGTCGGCCACGCAGGAGGCCGTGCTCACCAAGCCGTCCAAAGCGTTCAAGGACTGCGGGTTCTACCGCGTGCGGGGCGGTGTCTCGCTCGGCGACGGGATCGCGAGGACCGGTGACGGCTTCCGGGCCGACCTGCCGGAACCCGTCCGCCGCGCAGGCCCGAAGGACGAGACCTCGGCACTCGACAACGGCAACGGCAAGATCACCGAGGTCACCGTCGAGCAACGCAAGGTCGTCGACCGCGTCGAACGCACCATCAGCACCGCCGACGGAACCGCCACCGTCAAGACCACCGCCTCCGGCCGCCAGGTCGTCCCGCTGGGCGAGCTGAAGGTCGTGCAGACCAACGTCCGCCAGCTCGCCACCACCCTCAGGGCCGACCGGGCCAGGATCGACTACCGCGTCGACTACCAGGGCAAACACCTCGGCACGCTCGTCGCGGAGAAGACTCGGTCGTTCATCTCGCTCAGCTGGGCCAAGGGCGTGGTCAACCGGATGGTCCAGGCCCTGCAACCGTTGCAGCGCGGCAAGTCCCTCAACGACAACGTCTTCTACAGCCAGCGCGACGCGAACGGCCAGACGCAGCACCGCGTCGGCGGCAAGGACGACCCGTGGCTCACGATCGGCACGGACACCACGGCGGACTCCTTCACCGTCCGTGCTGGAGTGCCCGACGGGCAAGGGATCGTCAGCCACCTGCTGGCCGGGCTCAACCCGCGCGCGCCGCCCACCGGCGAGTTCATGACGCTGAAGCCCATCCGCGACGGCCCTCCGATCGCGGAGTTCGGCAACGCACCACCGACCGGCACCCCGATCCAGGTCCGCACGCCGGACGGCCGGAGCTCGCAGTTGCACGTCGACGGGAACCAGGTCACCGTCGCCACCTCCGATCCGCTGCTGGGCCACAACGGCGAGGTGGAGGGCGCGGCCATGCTCAGCGACATCGCGCACGTCCTGGCCACGCGGACCGAGACGAACGGGCTGCTGCAGGCCGTCCGGTTCGGCGACGTCGGCGCCGTGATCGGCCAGCACGAGATCTTCCTGAGCCCGCCGGGACACCAGTGGTCGACCAGGGTCCTCGAAGCGCTCGAAGGCAAGGCCTCCATGCGCATCACCGACGGCAAGGCGATCCACGTCGACCAGTCGTCGTTGCACCGCGTCAGCACCAGAAAACTCACGATGAGCGAAGTGCTCAACTCGCCCAGCACCACGGTCTACCTCAACGAGAGCTTCCGCGCCACGCTGTCCACAAAGGACGGACTGGTGGCCGCCGACGCGCTGAACCAGGACATGACAGTCACGGTTCGGGAGGTGACCGCGGACCAGCAGCAAGCGGTTCCGGCCGACGTGCGCGTGCACCGCGACGCCGAGTGGATCAGGGTCGACGCACCACCGCGAATCGGCCTGCCGACCAGCCTGAACATCGTCATCACCCTCAACTCCGCCGCCCCGTCGTCCAGCCCGGCGGCGCCGAACGGCCCGGCCGCCCGCATCCTGCTGATCTGCCCGGAGAACGACGACGTGCGGGGCTGCGGGGACTGATGGAGATCGAGCCCGGCACGCCCCTCGCGGAGGCGGTCAAGGCCGCCCGCTCCGCCGCACTGCGCGGCAACGTGCTCGGCGTCGACCTCGCCTACGAGAAGGCCGCGAAGATCAGCCCGATCGTCGCCCACGACCACTGCGCCACGCTGCTCAACCTCGGCGCCGTCGCGAAAGCCGCCCAGCGCTGCGACGAGTACCTGGCCGACAGCAACGACACCTCGCTGCGCGTGCTGAGGGCCCAGATCCGCAGTGCCGCAACGGACCACGCCCGCGCGGCGCAGGACGTGCGCGAGCTGCGGAAGCTGAAGCTCACCGAGCTGGAGCAGGCGTTGCTCGCCCGCGTCGCCGCGCTGGCCGCCGCCGACCGCTACGACTACCCCACCGCCGAAAGCGAACTGGACGCCGCCGAACGCCACTTCCGCCGTGCGGGACGCACCGAGCACCTCGAAACCGTTGGCAGGGACCGGCTTCTGCTGGACGTGCGCAGGGGCACGCACGTCCCGAAGATCGACGACAGGACCCCGCACACCCCCGCGGAGTTCCTGCAACGAGCCGCCGCGCTCAGGAGAGAGCTGCGGTACGAGGAAGCGCTGGTGCTGATGACGAGGTGCGTCACCAGCTTCCAGATCGAGTCCGCGCTGAGGTTCGCCGTCCTGTACGAGCTGACGGTCCTGCTCGTGCTGACCAGGCAGGCGGGCGCGGCGCGCAAGCTCTTCCCGCTGCTGGTCGCCGCGGCGGGCCCGGAGGTGATCTCGAAGCTCCCGGACGCCACGCGCACCCTCAGCGTGGAACGCCACCTGGACCACGTGCGCCGCCTGATCGCGGACGACGAGCTGATCGCGGCGGAAGGCGTGCTGGGGCAGGGGAACTCCGCGCTCTGGCACCTGACCTCGGCCGAGCTCGCCCACGCCAGGGGACGGTTGGACGACGCCCTCCACCACTTCCACGAGGCCGTGAACCGCAGTGCCCACGCCGAGCTGAAGGCGTTGGCACTGCGCAAACTCGGCGACGCGTGCGCCGACGCCGGCGACGAGGACGGTGCCGCCCGGTACTGGACGGAGTCCCACCACCTCGAAGAGGACGTCGCCGACCACCAGGAGAGCCCGAGCGTCAAGCTCCGAATGCTGCGCGCCGCCCCCGACGAACACGACGGCCGCGTGCTCGCCGCCGTCCGCCGCGTCCGGCGCAGCGGCGGGAAGGCGTTGGCAGGACTGGTGGTCGCCGTCGAGGCTGCCAGAGGCGCCACGATCCTCACCGAACCCCGCGCCCTGCCGAGGTTCACCGACCTCCGCGCGGCCAGGCGCTGGCTGCGCAGGACGACCAGGCACCTCCCCCGGGACCAGGTCGTGTGGATGATGCACGCGACGCCGGACCAGCTCCACCACGTGATCATCGGCCGCAGGACCGTCCACCTGACCACCGACGTGCACATCAGCGAGCTCACCGACACGATCCGCCGGCTCAAGGCGTGGAAACCCCACTACAACCCGGCGATCCTCGGCGCGCTGCTCACCGAGCTGGCCGGGTTGATCGCGCTGGAAGACGTCATCGGGGCACTGCCACCGAAGATCACCCGGATCGCCGTCGTGGCCGGTGACGTCCTCGCCGACGTCCCGCTCGCCGGACTCCCCGTCCCCGGCACCGCCCACCACCTGGGCCTCACCCACGCGTTGTCGAGCCTGCCGTGCCTGTCCGCCCTCACCCCGCTGCACCGGCGTTCCCGCGGGCAGCGGGGTGACCAGACGGCGATCTTCAGCCCGGACTCCCAGCTGCGCAGAGCCACGGCACCGGGCGAGAGGTTCACCTCAGCGGCAGAGCTGGAAAACGTCCTCGGGGAACATCGCTTCCAACGCATCCGCATCGACGCGCACGGCACGCACGACCGCATCGACCCCGACCAGTCGTGGCTGACCTTCGGCGACGAACGGGTGTCCGCGGAAGCGTTGGCAAAGCTGGACTTCAGCGCGTGCGGCACGGTCGTGCTGGGTGCCTGCGAGTCCGGCATGGCCCAGCAACGGGGCCGCGACGAGCAGGTCGGTTTCGTCCGCGCGGCCATCACCGCGGGCGCGGCGGCGGTCCTGGCGGCCAGGTGGAAGGCCGAGGACGGAGCCGCGCGGCAGGTGCTCGACGCGTTCGACCGCAACCTGGCCAGACTGCCGCGCGACCGCGCGTTGCAGCACGCGCTCAGAGAAGTCTCCGACCGGCACCCCGCCGACTGGGCGTGCTGGTCGTTGTACGGCGACGCAGGAATCCAGACCACCGCGGGCCCGCTCCGCAGAAGACTCAGGAAGGACGGAGACCCCGTGCCGCTCGAAACCCGACCCAAGGTGTTCCTGTCGTTCGCCGGCAAGGACCGCCCGCACGCCGAGCAGCTGCGCGCCGAGCTGGAGGCGCGCAACGTCAACGCGTACCTCGACGAGAGCGCGATCGCACCCGGCCGCAACGTGGTCGCCGCGATCGACGAGGCACTGGCCACCTCGGACTACTACGTGCTGCTGTGGTCGGCGAACACCCCGCAACGCGAGTGGGTCACCAACGAGTGGACGGCGGCGTTCAACCTGGAGATGACGCGACGACGCGCCTTCCTGTTCATCGTGCGGCTCGACGAGGAGCCTCTGCCACCGCTGCTCGCGCCGCGCAAGCACATCGACATGGTGGACGCGGCCGACCGCCTCGTCGCGACGTGGCGCGCGGACCGCAAGTCGGAGTTCCCCGTGTTCCCGCAACCCGTGCCGCCGACGCCGGACGGCCCGACCGCGGCGATCTCGGTGCGCAGCCACGACCTCGGCGTCACGCACGTCGTCATGACCCCGCTGCACCTGACCGGCGCCGCGCTCTACCGGGCGGTGTTAGAGGCGATGCAGCTGCCCACCGAGCAGGCCACGTTCGACGGCACGATCGGGATGCGGTTCTCGTACGAGCTCTATCAGCACAACGACCCGATCCCGGACGACCAGTCCGTCGTGGAGCTGACGTCTGACCTCGTCGACATCGCGGTCCGCGTCGAGTCGTTCGGCCCCCGCGGCCCCTTCAACACCAAGGAGTTCCGCGGGGACGACGAGCTCGACGAAGGCCTGGACGTCGACCAGCAGCGCATGCTGCTGGTCGACGCCTTCCGCCATCTGCTTCCCTGACGGATCAGGTCCTGCGCCGGCGCCTGCCCTGAAGCAGCAGGAACGCACCACCGGCGATCATCGTCAACGCCGCGAGGAGCAGGCCCCACACGGCCGCACCGGTGCTGGCCAGCGGCGGTGCCGGAGGCCTCGGCAGCAGACCCGCGTCGAGGGTGAGGTCGACGCGCTTGTCCTTGCCCAGCTTGACGACCGGGGTGCATCCGGTCGCCGGGTCGGCGTCGGAGTCCCTTCCGTCGTCACCGGCGTTCGCCTTGGTCAGCTCACGACCGGCCACCAGGCCCGTCTGCGGATCGGCGTTGAAGCAGACCTTGTACGCACCGTCCGGCAGGTCGGTGAACAGGTACCTGCCGTCCTTGTCGGTCTTGCTCTGGGCGACGGGCTTGCCGCTGCCGTCCTGCAGGAACACCGGGAGGTCCGGCACACCGGGTTCGCCGGCGTCCTGCACCCCGTTGGAGTTGTTGTCGTACCAGACGAAATCACCAACGCGGTTGGTCGGCGGCACCAGACCCAGGTCCTGGGTCTGGTCGACGCGCTTCCCGACACCGACCTTCACCGGCGGCGTGCAGCCGCCGGCCGGGTCGACGTCGGAATCCTTGGTGTCGTCGCCGACGTTCGGCTTCGTCGCCACGTAGCCGGCGTACTGACCGGGCAGAGCACCCATCTCGAAGCACACCTTGTAGGTGCCGTCCGGGACGTTCGGGAACTCGTACTTGCCGTCGGGACCGGTCTTCACCGGTTCGCCCACAGGCTTGCCCTTGTCGTCGACCAGCTTGACCGGCACGCCGGGAACGCCGGGCTCGCCCGGATCCTGCACGCCGTTGCGGTTGGTGTCGGACCACACGAAGTCACCGATCTTGTTCGGCGGTGCGACCAGACCCAGGTCGAGCGTCAGGTTCTTGCGCTTGTCGACCCCGAGCTGCACAGGCTGCGTGCAGCCCGTTGCCGGGTCGGCGTCGGAGTCCTTGGCTTCATCACCCGCGTCGGGCTTGGTGGCGGTGTAGTCCGCCACCGCCGCCGGCAGGTTCTTGAGGTCGAAGCACACCGTGTACTCGCCGTCCGGCAGGTCGCGGAACAGGTAGATGCCGTACTGGTCGGTCTTCGTGGTGGCACCGGTGTTCAGCTTCACGGTCACGTCGGCCACGGGCTTCTCGCCCTCGTCCTGCAGACCGTTCTTGTTCGCATCGATCCACACGAAGTCACCGAGCAGGTTGATCGGCGCGTGGATGCCGGCGTCGACCGTGAGGTTCTCCCGCTTGCCGAGTCCGAGCTCCACCTCGGGGGTGCAGCCGGTGTCGACGTTCGCGTCGGAGTCCTTGGTGTCGTCGGAACCCGCGTTCGGCTTGGTGAAGAAGTAGTCCTTCACCGCGTCCGGCATCGGGCCGAAGCACACCGTGTACTTGCCGTCGGGCAGGTCGTCGAACAGGTACTTGCCCTGCGCGTCCGTCGTGGTGCTCGCACCGTTGGACAGCTTGACCGGAACGTTCGGGACGCCGGGTTCACCGTCGTCCTGCACGCCGTTGGAGTTGCTGTCGAGCCACACCAGGTCACCGAGCTTGTTCGGCGGTGAGACCAGGCCCATGTCCAGGCTCAGGTCGACGCGGTTCCCGACGCCCAGCGTCGTCTCGGGCACGCACCCCGTCGCCGGGTCGGCGTCGGAGTCCTTGGCGTCGTCGCCACCAGCGTTCAGCTTGGTGACCTTGTAGTCCTTCACGGAGGCCGGCAGGTTCGCGATGTCGAAGCACACCGTGTACTTGCCGTCCGGCAGGTTGTCGAACAGGTACTTGCCCTGCGCGTCCGTCTTCGTGGTCGCGCCGGTGCTCAGCTTCACCGTCACGCCCTCGACCGGGACGTCGGTGGCGTCCTGCAGACCGTCGGAGTTGACGTCGATCCACACGTAGTCACCGAGGCGGTTGACCGGCGAGATCAGACCCAGGTCGAGCGTCGGGTCCTCCGGCTTGTCCACGTTCAGCGTGGTGGGCGGCGTGCACCCGGTCGAGACGTCCGCGTCGGAGTCCTTCACGTCGTCACTGCCGGCGTTCGGCGTCGTCGGCACGTAGTCCTTCACCGCGGCGGGCAGGTTCGCGATGTCGAAGCACACCGTGTACGTGCCGTCCGGCAGGTTCGGGAACTCGTACTTGCCGTTCTCGTCCGTCGTCGTGGTCTTGTCGCCGAGCTTGACGGTGACGCCGGGAACGCCGGGCTCACCCGGATCCTGGAGGCCGTTCTTGTTCTCGTCCTTCCAGACCGTGTCGCCCAGTTTGTCCGGCGGCCGGATGCCCAGGTCCAGCGTCAGGTCCTCGCGCTTGTTCGGACCCAGTGACGTCGGCGGCGCGCAGCCCTCGGCGTTCGCGTCCGAGTCCTTCCCGTCGTCCCCACCCGCGTCGGGACGGGTGACCAGGTAGGACTGGTACGGCGCCGGGAGGTTCTTGACGTCGAAGCACACCGTGAACGTGCCGTCGGGCAGCTGGTCGAAGACGTACTTGCCGTTCGCGTCCGTCGTGGTGGTCTTGCCCGTGTCGAGCTTGACCGTCACGTTCGGCACGCCCGGCTCGTCGCCGTCCTGCACGCCGTTGCGGTTGGTGTCGACCCAGACGTAGTCACCGAGCTTGTTGTTCGGCGGCACCAGGCCCGCGTCCAGCGTCAGGTCCTCGCGCTTGGCGGCACCCAGCGTCGTCGTCGGGGTGCAGCCGTCCGCCGGGTCGGCGTCCGAGTCCTTCGTGTCGTCACCCGCGTCCTTGCCGGTGAAGGTGTAGCCCGCGTACTGAGCGGGCAACTTGGACAGGTCGAAGCAGACCTCGTAGACACCGTCGGGCAGCTGGTCGAACAGGTACTTGCCCTGCGCGTCCGTCAGCTTCGGCGACCCGAGCTGCGTGCCGTCGCCCTTCTTCAGCACCACGGTCATGCCCTGCACGGCCGGTTCTCCGGTGTCCTGCAGGCCGTTGCGGTTGGTGTCGACCCAGACGAAGTCACCGAGGGAGTTGGTGACGACCTTGGCGTTGATGCCCGCGTCGATCGTGTGGTCCGCGGTACCGGCCTTGCCCGTGGTGACCTGGGTCTTGCCCTCGGCGTCCACGTTGGAGTCGATGACGCGGTCCGGTCCAGCTTCCTTGATCGTCCACTTGAGACTTGCCACGTCCGGTGCGTTCGGCAGCCCGCCCGCGTTCACCGCACTGCGGTCGAACGTGAGGTTGTAGCAGGTCTCGGGCTTCAAACCGTCCGCGACACCGAAGTAGTACTCACCCTTCGCGTTGGTGACCTTCGTGCCGAGCGACGCGCCACCGGCACACGGCGTCGCCGTCACCTTGACACCGGGAACCGGCGGCTCGTCACCGTCCTGGACTCCGTCGGCGTCGGTGTCGAACCAGACGCGGTTGCCGATCTGGACGGGCGCGAGGTCGCACAGCGCCTCGAGGTCGGCGAGGCCGTTCGCCTTGCCCCAGCCCTCGCTGTTCACGTCGCTGATCTGGTAGGCGTTCGGGAAACCGTTGGCGGCCATGGTGCCGTTGGTCCGGTCGAACCAGCCGGTGCCACCGGTGTTCAGCGCCGTGGGGTCCATTACCGTCGCGGGCATCCGGCTCTCGCCGTACGCGACGACGAGCGCGCCCTGCGCGGTCTCGTTGTGGGGAGCGCCGTTGGCGTCCTTGTAGTACTCACCGGGGTAGTACTCGACCACGTCGGCGGCTTCGCCGCCGCCGTTGTTGGCCGCGGTGTTGTTGTTCGGGCAGTTCGAGGTTCCTTCCCAGGCGAAACTGCCGTCCGCCTGGCGGCAGGCCCGGTTGAGGTCGCCACCGCTGACGGTGTCCCAGGTCCCCGCGGATCCGTCAGCCGGGGACAGGCTCTTGCCGCCCTGGTCACCGAAGCGGTCGCGGAACGCGAGGACGAGATCGCCCTTCGCCTCGACACCGATGTCGGTCAGCAACGGCTCCGGGTGCTCCACGAGACCGCCGGTCGGCGTCGGCTGCGTGTAGGTGGTCTTCCACGGCAGCCAGCGGTCGGTGTTCGTGCCCTGCCACAGGACGGTGCCGCGCTTGAAGTTCAGCGGCTGGTTCACCACCGGTGCGCTGAACGCGCCGCCGCTGAACGTCCGGACCACGGCCCGCATGTCGGCGGTGTTCTGGCTCGTCTCGCCCGAGCAGACACCACCCACGTAGACCACGCCGTCACGGACGCCGAGAGCGCCCGGCCGCCAGTCGTTCGCGTTGGCGCAGGGGGACGGGATCGCGTAGGAGCCCTTCGGCGCGCCAGCGGTCGCCACCGCGGCGTCGTAGACGTAGAGCTTCTTGTCGCCGAGGTTCACGACGTAGAGCTCGCTGCCGTCCTCGGAGATGTCGATGTCGCCCAGCGCTTCCTTGCCGACCACGTTGGCGAAACCGCCGTCGAAGTTGTTCGCGTGGTCGTGCTTGGTGGTGCCCGCGTTCGGCACGGTGGCGAACAACGTCGTCGCGCCGCCGCCGGCGGGCGTGACGTAGATGCCACCGGCGTTGCCGCTGCCGTAGTTGGTGAGCCGCTTCGCGAACGCGCCGGAGAAGATGCGCTTGTCCTGCTTGCGGTACGCGATGCCGTAGACCGAGCCCGTGACGCCCTGGGTCGCGATCTGCGCGGGCGCCGGACCGGTGCCGCGGTTCGTGAACGGGAAGGTCACCAGCGACCGCTCGGAGCCGGTGACGTTGCTGCTGCCGTCCTGCTTGCGCGTCGCCCGCTGACAGCCGGTGACGAGCGTCGGGTTGGCCTGGCAGTAGTCGGCCGGGTTCCACAACGCGGTCATGACGTTGACCGTCTTGCCGCCGGAGACGTCCACGAACATCGTGTTGCTCTCCAGGCCGGCTCCTGCCGGTGCGGGCTGCAGCACGCTGCCCGCGGGTGGGCTCACCTGCACGCGGTACTTGCCGCCGCTCACGGCGCCGAGTCCCACTGTCACCTTGCCCTGGGCGTCCGTCGTACCGGCCGCGGTCTTGCCCGCGGGATCGGTCACCAGGACGGCCGCGCCTTGGACGCCAACTTCCAGTGCGGCCTCATATGTGCCGTTGCCGTTGACATCACGCACGACAGTCACGTTCAGACTGCCGTCGCCGGGGCCGGCGTTCGCGGTCGGTGTGACGACCGCGAACGGGGCGGCCACCAGCACCGCCAGGGCGGCGGCAAGTGGTCGTTTCACGAAATCGCTCCTAGGCAGCAGGGTCGGGAACACACTGCGGGAATCTGGAAAATGCCACTGTTTCCGCAGGTCTGCCCGGCTACCGAGAGCCGCTTGTCGCACGTGCGGGTGAACTTGTCCCGCATGAATGGCGGCTTGATCAGCCGTGCGCGTCGCGTTCCGTAGAACACTGTTCCCTCGTCGGGTGAGACGTGTTCCTCGATCGTGGATACAGGTTTAGATCGCCAGTTCGTGGCGAGTAACCGTCCACAGAGGATCTTTCGCTCTTCCGGGTCGTTCGTGTGTGTGGATGTCACAGCTTGACCACACGGCACATGAGTCTGAACGGGTGAATACGCGTGTTGGGCTCAGCCTTTCCTGGCTTCGACGCCTGTAACCGGTGAAGGTCGCCTCAGGGTGGTGAACACCACGAGCGGACGTTGAAGGGGAAGGCCGTTGAACGCACCGGAGCCGGATCAGGGCTTCGCCGAGTTCTTCCGCACCTGCCTGCCCGTGGTGACCAGGACGCTGACCTCGCTCACCGGTGACACCCGCGTGGTCGAGGACGTGGCACAGGACGCGTTGCTGATCGCGCGGCACCGTTGGGACGACATCCACGCGTACGACAAGCCCGAGGCGTGGGTGCTGAAGGTCGCGATACGGCTGATGCGCCGGTCGCAGCAGCGGTACCAGCACGAAACACCGCTGGTCGAGGTGCCTGATGTCGCCGAGCAGGTGCACGAGGTGGAGGCGGTGCGGTCCGCGCTGCGCGAACTCTCCCCCAGGCACCGCGAGGTGGTGGCGCTGCACCACCTGCTCGGCTACTCGGTCAGCGAGATCGCCTCCGTGCTGGTCGTCGGCGAGTCGACCGTGCGGACGCACCTCACCCGCGGCCGGGCGGAGCTGCGGCGGATCCTCGGAGGCACCGATGAGTGAGCTGCTGGCCCAGTTCGAGTTCGACGAGGCCGTCGAACGGGTGTACCGCCTCGGTGAGGCCGCGGAACGCGCCGGGAACCCGCAGGAGGCCGCGGTGCACTTCCGGGTCGCCGCGGACCAGCACCTCGGTGACGCGGCGCTGCGGCTGGCGCAGGCGTTGTTCGCGCTCGGCCGGACCGAGGAGGCCACGCACTGGTGCGAGGCCGCCCTGGCCGACGGCTTCACCGAGGCTGCGGAGCTCATGCAGTCGGATGTCGCCGCACGGCAACGTTTCCTGGAGCACGCGGCCCGGATCATGGTCGGCGCGCCGATCGCCGACTCGATGCCTCCCGCTGCGCCGGTGAAGGTCATCGCGCCGTCGGAGGTTCAAGCGCGCACGGATGCCTTGCGCGCGTTGGACCGGCAATACGGCGGGATCGCGTGCCGGGCCGCGGTGCTCGAGCACCTCGCACTGGTCGAACCGATGATCCTCGCCGGTGACGAGGCGATGTGGACGGCCGTGGCGGAAGTGCAGGAACTGGCGGGCTGGACCACGTTCGACAGCGGCCTGCCCGGCCTGGCCCTGCCACACTTCGAACGCGCGCTCACGTTGGCGCGGCAGGCCGAGAACGAGGCGTTGATCGCCTCCGTCCTGACCAGGGCAGGCCGGATGTTCCTGCACCACAACGCACCTGACGACGCGCTGAGGGCGTTCCAGCTCGGGTCCGTGGCGGCGCACAACTCGTGGGCGGACCGCCGCGCGCTCGACGATCCACAACGGGCAATCGCCTCACTCACGACCAAAGTGGGCGCCTACTCCGAGGGGTTCGTCCGCGCGCGCACGATCGCGTTGACGGCGTTGGCCCGCAACCACCTGGCCGTCGGCGATGTCGCGAAGGCCGGCGGGTTCACCGAGAACGCCCTGGCAGAGGCGGCCACCCTGCGTTCCGCGCGCTTCGACGACCACCTCCGCTGGCTGGCCCAGGAAGCCCGGCGAGCGGGCGCATCCGAGCTGGTAGAGCAGATCTCGGCCCGTTTCGCCCGCTGTCGTTGACGTGTTCACCCGATCCGGGCCGATACACGCCTGCGCGCAGGCGGGTAGGTTCTGCGGCATGGCCGAGCCTTTCTCGTGGGTGCCCGCAGGAATCAACACGGACGTGCCCAGCGCGGCACGCGTCTACGACTTCCTGTTGGGAGGTGGCCACAACTTCGCGTCGGACCGCGTGGTCGGCGAGAAAGTCCTGCAGGTCCTGCGCGACGGCCGGGCGATCGCGTCGTCGAACCGCTCGTTCATGCGCCGCGCCGTCCTGCTGATGATGCAGCAGGGCATCGACCAGTTCCTCGACCTCGGCTCGGGCATCCCGACCGTCGGCAACGTCCACGAGATCGTGCAGCAGGAGAACCCGGACGCCCGCGTGGTCTACGTGGACTACGACGAGGTCGCGGTCTCACACAGCCAGCTCATCCTGGAGGGCAACGAGAACGCGGGCGTCGTCCAGGCGGACATGTGCCGCCCGCAGGACGTCCTGTCCGACCCGGTCGTGAAGGACCTGATCGACTTCTCGAAGCCCGTGGGCCTGCTCATGGTCGCAGTCCTGCACTTCGTCTCGGACGAGAAGGGCCCGGCCGAGGTCGTCGCCCGCTACCGCGACGCCGTGCCGCCCGGCAGCCTGATCGCGCTCTCGCACCTGACCGCGGACTTCAAGCCGCAGGAGATGGGCTCGGTCGTCGAGGCCATGAAGCACAGCCGCGACCCGATGTACTTCCGTTCGCTGGAGGAGTTCCAGCCCATGTTCGCGGGCATGGAGGTGCTGGAGCCGGGCGTCGTTCCGGCGCCGAAGTGGCACGCGGAACTCGGCCCGGCCGGCGAGGGTGGTCCTGAGGACGTCTACGTGGGAGTCGGCCGGAAGGTCTGAGCAGGTGGATGAACGGCGCTTTTGTCCACCTGAGGTGGACAAAAGCGCCGTTCATCCACGTCGGAACCTGGGCCGGCGAGCCCTTAGCGGAAGCGCCAGGCCTGGGCCGCCGAACCGTTGCACGTCCAGATGTTCAGGCGCGTGCCCGGAGTCGTCGACGCACCGGGGTTGTCCAGGCACAGCCCCGACTGCGGGTTCTGCACCGACCCGTCCGCCCGCACCCGCCACTGCTGCGCGCCCGTCCCGTTGCACTCCCACAGCTGCACGGTCGTGCCGTCGGTGGTGCCGCCGTTGGAGACGTCGAGACACCCGCCCGCGGTGGCGATGGTGCCGTCCGCGACGACGCGCCACTTCTGCGCGTAGGAGTTGTTGCACGTCCAGATCTGCACCGGGTTGCCGTTGGCGGTGCCGCCGGCGTTGTTGTCCAGGCAGTGCGTTGAGGCCGCCGACATCTCGACGGAGCCGGAGCCCGAGGGGTGCCGTTCAACCGGCAACGCGGGCGTGTTCAGCTGGTAGAAGTCGACGGCCAGGTAGTTCGCGGTCTTGCGGGCCGCGGGTTCGCAGAAGCGGCGGGCTCGGTCGGCGGCCTTCGAGTTGTCCGTCGAGACGGTGCTCTGGATCGGGACGTCGCGGAAGTGGTTCATCACGAACAACGGGCGGAAGTTCGCTTCGGTCGCGGTGAGCGGCTTCTCGCCCCAGCGGGAGTAGCAGGACCAGTCGGACGTGCCGGCGCCCGAGCCCATCGACCAGTAGTTCTCGACGGTCCAGTCGCGCTGGTAGAGGACGCCGGAGTTCTCGCGGCCGTCCTTGCCGTGGTCGGTGAAGATGAGCAGGCGCTTGCCGGTGGCCCTCATCTGCGACAGGCGCGGCCAGCCGTTCTCGCGGACGCCCTCGGCGCGGTACAGCACGTCGGCGAGGCCGTTGACGCGGGCCAGCTCGGCGCGCAGGACGTCGGCTGAGACGTAGTCCTCCAGGAACACCGTGACGATCTCGGTGGGGCGGGACTTCAGGAAGTCGACGATGCGCTGGATGTCGACGTTGAGCGCCACGGGCTTGCTGACGAGCGTGCAGCTGTTGTGGCAGAGGATCGCGCCGTCGGGCGTCTGGTGGATGTCGAGCATGAAGCCGCGGACGCCGTCGTTGAGCTGTTGCACGATGCCGCGGGACTGGTTCGGGGCGATGTTGGCGAACGTGAAGCCGCCGTCGACGCCGTTCGCGTAGGCGTTGTGGGCGGTCAGGAACGTCATCTCGTCCAGGCGCGGGTCGGCAGGGGGCTGGTACCGGACGGGGTTGACCGGGGTCAGGAACCACGTGTCGTTGCCGGTGCCGACGCGGACCTGGTCGGTGCCGGACGCGATCAGGTAGCGCGCCGAGCCGGGATCCTTGAAGCGGTAGCGGTCCTGGTCGTCGAGCACGGCGACCCACTGGGCGTCCGCGCTCGAACAGCTGACCATCTGGGCGGCGTCGCCGGAGCGGCCGAGGCACTGGCCGCCTTCGGAGAGCGTGCTGCCGTTCCAGGTGAACTGCTGGTGGTCCTCGTTGCCCTTGGGGCGGTGCTGGACGACGGAGGAGCCGGACACGGCGGCGTTCTGGCCGGTCACGGCGCTTTGCAGGTAGTAGTTGCCGTTGGGTGCCGCGGCAGCGTCCACGGGGACGAGCAGCAGCGACAACAGCGCGAGTGCAGGGATGATGCGCATGAGGTGAAGGGTCGTTCATCGGCACGAACGTGAAAAGACTTCACACCGAAATCCGCCCGAAACGAGACATCTGTGGTCCGGACCACAAAATCCGATGCAGCGCGCGACGGCCTCAGCGGGGTTTCCCGAGCCGCAAGCAACCACGAACTAGAAGGGGGCGGCGTGGGGTTCGACCAGTTCGTCGCTGACCGGCTCGACCGGCTGCTGAGGTACGCCACCGCGATCGCCTGCGACAAGCATCTGGCGCAGGACATCGTGCAGAACGTGCTCATGCGCGCGCAGAGCAAGTGGGATCGCATCGAGACGATGGATGCGCCCTACCTCTACGTGAAGCGCATGGTGACCAACGACTACCTGTCGTGGCGTCGTCGCAAGGCCGCGAGAGAGGTTGCTGTGGAACGCAGTGAGCTCGCCAAGCACGTGCCGTCGATGGCCGATCCGGCTGACGTGTACGCCGAACGCGAGGCCATGCGCGCGCGGATCGCTGTCCTGCCGCGTAAGCAACGTGCGGCGTTGGTGCTGCGGTTCTACGAGGAGTGCAGCGACGCAGAGATCGCACAAGTGCTCGGTTGCGCGGAATCCACCGTGCGCAGCCAACTCTCTCGCGCACTGCAGACGTTGCGCGCTCACGAAATCGCCCGGTCCGCCACCATGGGGGTGCACTCATGAACGACCTGATCCGCCAGGCCATCGCCGCCGAGGCCGACGAGCGCGTCGACCCTCGGACCGTGCTGGCCAACCTGCACAAGGCCAAGAAGCGCAAGCCGTTCGGGTTGATCGTCGGCGTCGCCACGCTGACCGTCGCCACCGCGGCGGCCGCCGTCATCGTCCCGACGACGATCAAGAAGACCGACGCCTCCCCCGCCGCGCAGCAGTCGGCGACGGCGCAGAACGTGCTGCTCATCGGGCTGGACGAGGTCGACCACACCGACGCGCTGATGCTCGCGCGGTTCCGGGCGGACGGCACGGGCGTCACGATCGTCTCGCTACCAAGGGACGTCTTCGTGGACGGCGAGAAGCTCAACGGCCTGTTCAGGAAGGACCCGAAGCAGCTGACCGCGGCCGTCGAGAAGACGACCGGCGCGAAGGTCGACCACTGGGCCGCCGTGAAGATGGCGGGCTTCACGCGGATCTCGCAGCTCATCGGCGGGGTCGAGGTGTGCCTGAAGGCAGCGGTGACCGACCCGATCACCAAGGCGGGCTTCCCCGCCGGCCGGCAGTCGCTCGTGGGCGACCACGCGCTCGCGTTCCTGCGCCAGCGCCACGGCCTCCCGAACGGCGACCTGGACCGGGTCAAGCGGCAGCAGGCGTTCCTCGTCGGGCTGGCCTCGCAGATCACCAAGGAGAACGCGCTCGAGCTCGCCCGCGGCGTCAACGGGATGATCGTCGTGGACGACGGCTGGGACGTGCTGGAGTTCGCGCAGCGGTTCACCGGGCCACTGGCGATCAGCATGTCCACGCTGCCGGTGGAGTCGGAGGTCCAGCGGGAGACGGGCTTCGGCTTCGAGATCGACCCGGCCAGGTCGAAGGAGTTCGTCGGCAAGGCGCTCGACGGCGGCGACACCTCCGGCGGCGACGGCTGCGTGAACTGACGATCACCCCAATGGAGCATCAAGTCGCCCGGATGCGGTGTCGATGACCAGCGTGTAGCCCGCCGAATGGCCGCTACGATCAATTCGTGCGCGAACCACTTGAACGAGACGACGAGATCGCGCACATTCGTGAAGCTCTCGACGCAGCCGCCCGTGGTGAGGGTCGCGTCGTCGTCATCGAGGGCCGCGCCGGCATCGGCAAGACCAGGCTCGTGCAGGAGTGCCGCGAGCTTGCCAAGCAACGCGGGTTCGGACGGCTGCAGGCCGTCGGCGACGCCCTGGAGAGCGCCATGGCGTGGGGCGTCGTCCGGCAGATGGTCGAGCGTTCGGTGTCGCGGTACTCCGGCGAGCTCCGCGAGAAGATCCTGGCCGGGCCGTCGGGTGCGGCGCTCAAGGCGCTGGACGACGCCGCGCTCGACCCGAGCGAGGCCGAGCTCGCCCGCACGCTGCACTCGCTGTGGTGGGTCGCGGTGGACCTCTCCTCCACCCGCCCGCTGCTGATCACGGTGGACGACGCGCACTGGGCCGACCTGTCGTCGTTGCAGTTCCTCGTCTACCTGTCGCGCCGCATCTCCGACCTGCCGATCGCGCTGGTCGTCGCGACCCGGCCGCCCGCGGACAACTTCGGGCCGCTCGCGGCGCTCAGCGTGGCCGCGGACCGGTTGCTCCCCCGCCCGCTCACCACGGACGCCCTCGGCGCACTGGTGGGCGGGCATCCCGAGGTGATCAAGGCACTGCACGCGGCCAGCGGCGGCAACCCGTTCCTGTCCGGCGTGCTGGTGGACGAGCTCGCGGCGCTCGGGCTGCCGCTCGACGACGCCTGCACGGCGGAGAAGGTCGGCACGCTCGGGCCGAGCACGGTCTTCCGCGCCACGCTCGGACGGTTGCCCGCCGAGGCCGTGGCACTCGCCGGCGCCGTCGCGGTGCTGGGCTCGCAGGCGGACCCGTGGCAGGCCGCGGAACTGGCCGAGGTCGGTGATCTCCCGGCCGCCGTGGAGGCGTTGACGACGGCGAACGTCCTGGTCACCGGTGAGCACTTGGGGTTCGTGCATCCCGTTGTGCGTGAAGCGGTGTTGACCGGTCTCGGACCGATCGCACGCGCCTCGCTGCACGCGCGCGCTGCGAAGGCGCTGTGGGATTCGCACGCACCGGCGGATCGGGTGGCAGCGCATCTCGTGCACGCACCGAGGGGCACGTTGCCCAACGCCGCCGACGTACTGAGGAAAGCCGCCGCGACGCTGCTCTCGGCCGGAGACGCACGCACGGCCGCGGCACATCTTGCACGCGCGGTGGACGAACGGCCCGATGACGCCGCATTGCGTGCCGAGCTGGGCCGGGCGTTGCTGCGGACCGGCGACGCGGTGAACGCGCACCGGCACCTGAAAGCGGCGGCGCAGGGCCTGCCGGACGCGGAACTGGTCGCGGCGGCCGCCTCCGCCACGGCCGCGATCGAGGGCCCCGCGGCGGCGATCGCCGAGCTGACCGAGGCCATCGCCGCCAGGCCGGACGGTGAGTCGCGGCTGCATCTGGAGGCACGGCTCGCGGTGTTCCGCTCGTTCCTGCCCGACCAGCGCCAGGTCGCGTCCGCGCACCTCAGCGGCTATGCGGGACTGGCGGGCGGCACTCCGGACGAACGCACGTTGCTCGGGCTCCTCGCGCAGATGGGCCGCTACGAGGTGTGGCCGCACGATGAGGTGGCCACGACCGCAACGCGCGCGCTCGCGAACGGCGCGTACCTCGACGACGCGACCGGCAGCACGGACGCGATGGTGGCGTGGCTCGTGGCGTTGCTGGCGCTGATGGCCGCGGACGGCGTCGACACCGCACGACACGAGATCGAGCGCGCCCGGCTGCGAGTCCGCCAGCACGGCTCGCCGATCGAGTTCGCGATGGTGGCGAACGCCTCGCTGTTCCTGAACTGGCGCATCGGCAACATGCCGGTGGTCGAGGCGGAGGCCGAGGGCGCCCTGGCCGCCGTCGCACACGAGGACCCGGTGTCCGAGGTGATCAGCCTGCGCGCGACCTCGACGCACTTCGCGGTCTACGCGGCGCTCGAACGGGGCGACGTCGCGGCGGCCACCGCGTTCATCACGGCGTTCGACTCGGCGCACGCGGACGCCCGGCTGACCATGCCGATGATCTGGCTGCACGAGGTGCGGGCGTTGATCGCGCTGGCCGAAGGCGACCCGCGGCGCGCGATGGCGCAGGCCTACCGCCAGCGGGACGCGATGCACCAGGTGCACGTGGATCCGCCGACCATCCCGTGGCGCGCACCGGCGGCGAGGGCGTCGTTGCAGCTCGGGGAGCACGAGCTCGCGCTGGAACTCGCGACCGAACAGCTCGACGTGGCACGCAGGTGGGGTGCGGCGACCGAGGTCGGAGCGGCGTTGCGGCTGCTCGCCCACGCCGACCCGAACGCACGGCTGGAGCTGCTCACCGAATCGGTGTCGGTGCTGGAGGCGTCACCGTCACGGCTGGAGCTCGCCCGGTCGCTCGTCGACCTCGGTGAGGCGCTGCGGGTCGCGCGCCGGCGGACCGACGCCAGGGAACCGCTGCACCGGGCCATCGACCTCGCCGGTGACTGCGGCTCCGCGACGCTGCGGACGCGCGCGGTCGAGGCGTTGGAGGCGCTCGGCGACCGGCCGCGCAGGCAGATCGTGGTGGGGGCGGAGGCGCTGACGGCGTCCGAGCGGAGGGTGGCCGACCTCGCGGCCGCCGGCCGGGCGAACAGGGAGATCGCGCAGGAGCTGTTCGTGACGCCGAAGACCGTCGAGAACCACCTCGGCCGGATCTACACGAAGCTCGGAATCGCAGGTCGCAGGGACCTCGCGGCAGTGCTCGCCTGATACGGAGCGGCGTGGGGGTGCCCCTGATACACCCAACTTTCCCGCAGGAGGGTTGAGGGATCTCCCCTCATGCCTTTGGGGGTCCGTCCCGGCGAATCTCGTATCACCACAGGGGAACACGAGATCCGAAGGGGACACCGAAATGATCCGCAACGCTCTGCTCGCCGCCGCCGCCACCGCCACCCTCGCCACCGCGTTCGCTCCGATGGCCTCGGCGGACGTCATCGGCACCCCACCGCCGTGCGTGAACGCCTCCGACCTGGCCGGCCCCGACTTCAACGTCCGCAAGTGCGGCGTGAGCGACGTGGACCAGTTCCGCACGAACCTGGAGAGCGACGGCAACGCGTACTGCGGACCGGCTTCGTTGTACAACGTCCTGCACTACTGGGCGCACGTGAAGGGCGCGCCGATCGGCTGGGGACCGGTGAAGGTCGGGTACCTCGACCCGATGAAGCAGGCCGACTACAGCACGGTCACCGGTTCGATCTCGAAGATCGGCACGGACGCCGGCTACGACGGCGGCACCAGCCTGACCGGCCTGCGCGCCGCGTGGGACAACGCCACCCTGCCTGCCCGCAACGCCGGTTGGCAGACCACCCGCGGCCGCGTGTCCACGCTCGACAACCCGGACTTCGCCGGTGACATCGCCCGCAAGCTGAACGAGGGGCCCATTCAGCTCGTGTACGGCCGCTACAAGAAGGGCCCGCTGAACGACACGTTGCAGCGCACGGGTGGTCACATCGTCACGGTCGTGTCCGCCACCGGTTCCTTCGGCGGCAACACCGTGAAGCTGAAGCTGGCCGACCCCGGCCGCGCGTGGGACCACGGTCAGGGCGACTACCTGAACACCCAGTCCGCCTACGAGGCGCTCGACGTCACCCTGACCAAGCGCCACTTCCTGCAGTACTCGCCGGCCGTGGACGACAAGAACACCGCCGAGGACGAGTCGCAGGAGCCGGGCACCTACACCTGGGTCGACCGCTGGGAGCTCACCGGCCCGCGGTACGTCAGCGACACCACCCGCCAGATGGTCGAGGGCTTCAACTGGTTCGACATGGCGAAGTAACCCGGTTCTCCGGAGGGGCCGCACTCATCAGGGTGCGGCCCCTAGCCTGTTGCCCATGGCCCGCCGCGATCGGGAACGGACCCGCCGCCGCTTGCTGAACGCCGCGTTCATCGAGTTCGCGGCCTACGGGTTCGCCGGCGCGCGCATGGAACGCATCGCGCGCATGGCGGGGTGTTCCGCCGGACTCACGTACACCTACTACGGCGGCAAGAACGAGCTGTTCGACGCCGTGCAGTCCGAGGTGGTGGACGCGGCCTTCGTGGAGTTCGACGCCCACGACCTGCCGGGTTACGCGGCCAGGCTCCACGACCGGCAGCACGAGCACCCCGAGTTCGCCCGGCTCGCCACGTGGCACCGGCTGGAGCGGCCGGGCCGGGTCAGCAGGCGTGCCGAGATCGAGGCGATCCGGGAGGCGCAGGCGCAGGGGGTGGTGTCCACGCGGTTCTCCGCGGAGCAGGTGCTCGTGCTGGTGCTCGCGATCGCGTCGATGTGGTCGAACGCCCCGGCCGACAGTTCGGACCACCTGGTGCGGCGGCAGACCGTCGAGGACGCGGTGCGCAGGCTGGTCGAGCCCGACGACCTGCGCTGATCGCGGCCGCACCCGCGCACCTGTGGTTAACCTGGCTGTATGCGTGTTCTCGTCGTCGCCGCGCCCCTGCTGGGTCACGTGTTTCCGTTGATGCCCCTGGCGCTGGCGTTGCGCGACGCGGGACACGACGTCGTGGTCGCCACCGGCGGCGAGGCGCTGCGGGTCCGCGAGTCGGGACTGCCCGTCGAGGACGTCGTTCCGCCGAGCGTCCGCTTCGGACCGATCGCGTTGCGGATCATGCTCGCGCACCCGATCGTGGCCAAGCGGGAGATGGAGGGCAGCGGCAGGCTCGACTTCGTGTCGCGGATGTTCGCCGCGGTCGGCAACGCCATGACGGAACCGTTGCAGGCGCTTGCCGCGAAGTGGCGGCCGGACGTCGTGGTGCACGAACCGCTCGCCGTCGCCGGTTCGGCGCTCGGGGTCCCCTCGATCGTCCACGACGTGTCGTTGTTCGACGGCCTGGAGCTCACGGCGGCGGTCGGCGCACGGATGAAGGCCGGGGTGCGTTCTCCCGCAACGGTTCTGCGCACCGCACCGCGGTCGATCCTGGAGTTCAAGGTCGGGCAGCCGATGCGGTTCGTCGCCCACAGCGGTGACGGCGAGGTGCCGCAGTGGCTCGCCGAGCCCGCGGGCAAACCGCGCATCCTGGTCAGCCGCAGCACCGCCCCCGGTCCCGGCGCGGGCAGGATGATGGCCGCCGTCACGAAGGCCGCGGAGCACGTGGACGTGGAGTTCGTGCTGGTGCGGCCCGAGAAGACCGAAGGCCTGCCGGACAACGTGAGGACGGTCGGGTGGGTGCCGATCCCCCACGTGCTGCCGTTCTGCGACGGGATCGTGCACCACGGCGGCGCGGGAACGTTGCTCGGCGCGCTGGCAGCGGGTGTGCCGCAGCTCGTCGAGCCGGGACCGGGCGACCGGACGACGCACGCGAACGCGATCACCAGGCGCGGGGCCGGGCTCAAGGCCGGTCCGAGGGACATCACGCCCGAGCTGCTCACCCGGTTGATCGAGGACTCGAAGCTGCAGAAGGCGGCGGGCGAGGTCCGCGACGAGATCGCCGCGATGCCGGCACCCGCGGAGGTCGCCGGCCGGTGGGAAAGCCTTCAGCGCTGGCGTTCGTGAATTCACGAGAGCGAAACCGGCGCACCGGGACCACAGCACCTAATGTGATCGTGTGCGCATTCTCTTCTCGAGCTTGGGCTCGCACGGACACGTTTATCCGTTGCTCCCGCTCGCGATCGCCGCCCGACGGCAGGGACACGACGTCCTCTACGCCGTCGACTCCGGTTTTCACCCGACCGCGGAAAAGCTGGGTTTCACGGTGGTCGACGCGGGCATCAGCATCGGAGACGCATTCCGTCAGGCCAACGAATTGCACGGCACGCCCGAGTTCCGGCGGGAGATGCTGCGGCAGACCGCCGTCCAGGCCTTCGGATCTGTACTGCCCAGGGCCTTCCTGACCAGCCTCGAACCGGTCCTGGAGCGGGACAAGCCGGACCTGGTCGTCTTCGAGATCGCCAACCCCGGCGCCGGTCTCGCAGCCATCCGGGCGGGAATTCCGGCAGTGGCCCACGGTTTCGGCAAGATGGACGCGGACACGTTCCCGGAGGCGATGCGCGATCTGTTGCTCGAGTACGTCGCAGAACTCGGCATCACCTTGCCGAATGGGCAGCATTACGGACTCGGATCACCCTGTGTCGACGTCTTCCCGCCGTCTTTGCAGGACCTGGCCCAACTATCCGATGTGGACCGAATTCCGCTGCGGCCGACCCCGTTCGCCGAGCCCGGCGAATTGCCCGGCTGGGTGATCGCGCACGAGAAGCCCCTGGTGTACCTGACCTTCGGCACCGCGTTCGCGAACCCGGACCTCCTGCGGACCGCGATCGCCGGACTGGCCGGGCTGGACGCCGAGGTGCTGGTCGCGAGCGGGCCGCTGGTTCAACCGTCCGCGCTGACCGACGTGCCGGGCAACGTGCACGTGCTCGGGTGGGTGCCCCAGGCGGATCTGCTCGCGCACGCGGATCTCGTCGCGCACCACGGCGGGTCCGGCACGACGGTGACCGCGATGACGCACGGCGTGCCGCAGCTGGCACTGCCCCAGGGCGCCGACCAGTTCCGCAACGCCGCCCTCGTCGCGGACGCGGGCCTCGGCGCACAGCTCGCCGGAGAGCAGTTCACGGCGGAGGCGGTGCACGAAACAGCCCAGAAGCTGTTGCGGGACAACGATGTTCGTGCCGCGAACGCCGCCATCGCGGCGGAGATCGCCGCGATGCCTCACCCCGACGAGGTCGTGCCGAAGCTGGTGGAACTGGCAGGCTGAAACCGTGCGGGCCGGTGCTTACTCGCTGAGCACCGGCTTCAGCGCTGACAACGCCTCGTCCACCGAGTCGTGCAGCACCAGCACGTCCGCCACTCCCGTGACCTGCAGCGGCCTCTTCACCGCGCGATGCGGTGCCACGACGTGGAAGTCCTTGCTGTGCGCGTCCGCGAGCTCGTGGGCCGTGATCAACGTGGAGATGCCGGTCGAGCCGAAGAAGCTGACGTGCGTGAGATCCGCCACGAGGGCGGGGCCTTCCGAAGAGAATCCGAGACGCAACGCGTCCAGCACGACATCCGCGGTGTCGACGTCGATCTCGCCTTCGATCTTGACGACCACCACTCCTGCGACGTCGGCGGCACGCACCGTCAGCAGCGGCGATTCCCTGAACAGATCTTCGTTCACCAGCACTCCCCGGTGGCCGAAGCACGTAGAAACCGGTCCGAGCACACTGCTGAACCCGGTTGAGCCTTCGACGTTACGGCTGTTGCTTCCACACCACAACCTGTCGTTCGCCCAACCGCCGGACGGCTGCGACCAGTTCGGTGTTGCGGACCCCCTTCGCGAGGTAGTCCGTGACGCCCGCGCGGCGCATCTCGTCGACAGCGCCGGGATCGGTGTAGGCGGAGAACGCCAGAATCCGCGTGCTGGGCGCGCGTTGCAGGATCTCGGTCGCCGCGTGCGAGCCACCGCCGTGCGGCATGCGGACGTCGAGCACGACCACTGTCGGCGCGTGCCGTTCAGCCAGCTCGACCGCCTCGCGGGCGTCCACGGCGACGGCCACGACCTCCAGGTCCGGCTCCTCGTCGAGCACGTCGCGCAGGACGTCCCTGATCAGGGGATCGTCGTCGGCGATCAGCACGCGGACGATCACGGCCGCACGTCCGGCAGCCAGAACTCGACGACGGTGCCCCCGCCCTCCTGCGCGGTCACGGTGCACCACCCTCCCGCGCCCTCCGCTCGTTCCCGCATCTCGATCAGGCCGAAGTGACCCGCGTTCGGGTCGAGGTCGGGCAGTCCGACACCGTCGTCGACCACCCGGACCAGGAACCCGCGATCCACAGTGGACAGTGTGATCGTGACGGACGAGGCGCGCGCGTGCTTGCGGACGTTGGTCAGCGCCTCCTGGCAGATGCGGAAGATCGTGATGGCCGCGTCGTCACCCGGATCGCGTTCGAGCTCGTTGCGGATCTCCCCGACCATCGAGGTGTCGGCGAGGTAGGTCGCCAGCGAGTCGCGCAGGCCCCGCCGTTCGATGCCGGGCGGGCGCACGCGGAACACGAGGTTGCGCAGCCTGCTGATCGCGGACCGCACCGCGCCGTCGAGCTGCTCGACCGTCTCGCGGTGCTCGGCGGGCAGCCTGCGGGCGAGCAGTTGCAGGCGCATGTCGACGGCGACCATGGCCTGGATCGTGTCGTCGTGCACGTCCCACGCGATGCGCTGCCGTTCCCGCTCCTGCGCTTCGACGAGGTGCGCGAGCAGCCGACGCCGGTCGGTGAGCTGTTGCTCAGCTCGCCGCCGCTCGGTCATGTCCCGCGTGACCTTGCCGAACCCTCGCAGCTCGCCGGTGTCGTCGTAGAGGGCGGTGATGATCACGTTCGCCCAGAACCGGGTGCCGTCCTTGCGCACCCGCCAGCCCTCGTCCTCGAGTGCACCCTCGGCCCTCGCGACCCGCAGCTCCCACTCGGGTTTGCCGGACCTGACGTCCTCCGGCGGGTAGAACGTCGAGAAGTGCCGTCCGATGATGTCCTCGGCCGTGTAGCCCTTGATGCGCTCGGCGCCCGCGTTCCAGCTCACGACGTGCCCGCCGGGGTCGAGCATGAAGATCCCGTAGTCGCGCACGCCCAGCACGAGCAACCGGAAGAGGTCGCTTTCCCGCCAGGCGTCCGGTTGCACGGCCACATCATGGTGTCTACGCCGTCAGCTCACACCAGACGACCTTCTGACCAGCGCTGACCGTGACGCCCCAGCTCTCACCCAGCCGGGCGACGAGCTGGAGTCCCCAGCCGTCGGCGCGCAGCTCGGGGTGGGAGGGCTCGGCGTCGGCGACCTCGACCACCACCTGGTCCTGGTCACCGGTGATGCGCACGACCGGGCGGCCGCCGCCGTGGCAGACGGCGTTGGTCGCGAGCTCGTTGACGACCAGCACGACGTCGTCGTGGCTGCCGAGGTAACCGCAGTTCACGGCGGCGCGGCGGGCGAAGTCCCTGGCGAGCGCCACGCCGCCACGCCGATCGTCCTCCGGCAGTGAGAACACGGCGTCCGTGAGCGAACTGGTGGCCACCGAAGCACGATCCACCACCGGCGTCCGTGCAGGCAGACGCAGCCGAACCAGATCAACTGGTGCAGCTGCATCAGTCGAGCAGGCCCTCGCGACGGGCGATCGACACGGCCTCCAGCTTCGAGCTGGCTCCGAGCTTGTCGAGGACGCGCTGCACGTGGTTGCGCGCGGTGTTGCGGGCGACGCCGAGCCTGCTGGAGATCTGGTCGGTACCCACACCCTCCGCGAGCAGCAACAACGTCTCCTGCTCCCGCGCGGTCAGGGTGGCTCCGGCGACCTTGACCCTGCCCGTGAGCCGGTCCAGCACACCCGCGAGGAGCTTCCGGTCGAACACCACCTCGCCGTCCGCCACCCTGCGGACCGCCTCGACGAGGTCGTCCAGCCGCGCCGACTTGAGCATGAGCCCCGCACCACCGGCTTCGGCGACGCGGGCGGCCACCGACGCGGTCGCCTCACCGGTCAGGACCAGCACCTTGGCGCCACCTCTGACGAACTCACGAATCAGCGCCGTGCCGTCGCCGTCGGGGAGCCTGCGGTCGAGGAGGATCACGTCGGGCTCGGCGCGGCGGGTCTCCGCGAGCGCGGCCGCGACGGTGGACGCGCGGGCGATCACCTCGATCCCGGCGCGTTCGAGCGCCAGACCGATCGCCTCCGCGACCATGTCGTGGTCCTCCACGAGAACCACTCTGGTCATGCACCTCAGCCTACGGCGTAACGAAAATTCCGCGACCGTCCGATCACGAACGGCCGCACCTCGTCGAACACCTCTTCAAGCTGTTCCTCCACCCCGAGCCGAGGCGCGAGCAGCTTGATCAGATGGGTGGCACCGGTGTCGAGTGCGCCGCCGAGCGGGAGCACGCCGAGGAACATCGAGGCGTCGGCAGCTTTCTCGCGCAGGCCGTGCAAGGCGTCCAGCGGCAGGTCGCCGAGCAGCACGTTGTCGCCCTGGTAGGTGTGCGGCGGCAGCGGTTTGCCCGCGGCCTGCGCGAACGGCCTGAGGCCGAACTCGTCGGTCAGCCTCGGTGCGACGCGCAGGTGCTCGACGTCGAACGGCCTCGTGCTCGCGAACGTCACCCGCACCACCTCGCCGAGGGTGGTGAGCGCCGGCGTGACGTGGTCCGGCAGGTGCCACGCGTGGAACGCGTCGAACACGGCTTCCGCGTGCTGAACGTCGAAGAACATCTCGCCCGCGTGGACGTCGCCCGCCTCGACGAGCTCGAACTCCAGCGCGGTGACGACCTCGCCGACCTTCTCCGTCGCGCGGACGCGGTCGCTCGCGAACCCGAACTCACGCGCCAGCACGCTGAACCCGCCGCCGAGCGTGTAGCCGACGACACCGACGTCGCTCGCGTCGCCGCTGAGCGGGACGAGCCCGTGCGGAGCGGCTTTCTCGATCACCTGCTGCCAGACCGCACCCGCTTCCGCCCGCGCGGTCCTCGTCACCGGGTCGACCTCGACGCCGTTCATGCGCCTGGTCGAGATGAGGACGCCGGTGGTCGGCACGGTCAGGCCGTGGCCGGTGGTTTGGATCGCGCACTCGAGGCCGTGGGTCTCGGCGTGGTCGACGGCTTTCCGCACGTCGTCGGCGTTCTCCACGGCGAAGACCACCTGCGGCTCGTGCCGGAGCCCGGTCTGGAAGCCGCTGCGTTCGTCGTCGTAACCGATGTCGCCGGGATGGAAGATCTGCATGTCTTCAGCGTTGTTGAGCTGCTGCTATATGTCCAAGATCTAGTCGTGCTCGCTCCTATAATCATCAGTTATGGAGCTTCGACAGCTGGAGTACTTCGTCGCGGTCGTCGAGGAAGCCTCGTTCACGCGCGCGGCGGAACGGGTGCACGTCGCGCAGCCCGGTGTCAGCGCGCAGATCCGGCGGCTGGAACGGGAGCTGGGGCACGACCTGCTCGACCGGTCGGGGCGCACCGTGACGGTCACGGACGTGGGCGCCGCGGTGCTGCCGCTCGCACGAGCCGCGTTGCGGTCGGTGGAGTCGGCGAAACGGACGGTCGAGGAAATGGCCGGGCTGGTGCGCGGTGTCGTGCGGGTCGGGATGGTCGTGTCGTGCGGGATCATGGACCTGCCGGAGCTGCTGTCGTCGTTCCACGCGCTGCACCCCGGCGTGGAGATCACGCTGGCGGAGGCCAACTCCGATGCGCTGATCTCGTCCCTTGTGGACGGTTCACTGGACTTCGCTCTGATCGGGTACGCCGGTGATGCGCCGGCGGGACTGTCGGTGCGGGTGCTGGCCGACGAACCGCTCGTGGCCGCGGTTGCCCCCGGTGATCCTTGGTACGGAAGGGAATCCGTTCCGCTGGACGAGTTGCTGGAGCGCAGGTTGATCTGCCTGCCGCCGGGCACCGGGTTGCGCGGCGCGTTGGACGAGGCCTGTGGTGCCCGCCGGCCGCGCATCGCGTTCGAGGCGTCCGCACCGCCGATGGTGATCACGCTGGCGCAACGCGGGCTCGGACCGGCGATCCTGGCGTTGTCGATGACCGAAGGCCTGCACGCCGTGCGGATCACCCACCCGTCACCGCGCGGCAGGCTCGCTTTCGCGTGGCGCACGGAAGGCCCGCACAGCCCCGCCGCACGGGCGCTGATCCGGCTGTGTTCGATGGCCGCTCCTTCGGAGACGGCGGCGAGTTCGCCTTGAAGTCGGTCATCCGGCCGAATCGCTCGCACCGAATTGGGCTTCGCCGAATTCGGTGCGAGCGGTTGACCGGATGACCGACGCGAACTCGCGGAAAACCAGGTGACAGCGGACTAGGCCCCTGTCACGATCATCGGCATGTTCCTGACGGCTGAGCACAACACGTTCGCAGGTGTTCCTGCGGGCGCGCTCGCCGTTGCCTCGGCACAGCTGGCCGGCGCCCGAGTCTGACCCTTCTCCAGTCCGCTCCTTCAGGACCACTGGAGGAGGGTTGTAGCGGTCCACCGGTTCTGAACTCTGCCAGCCACGAGGACGAAGGAAATGAAGCAGGAGTTCGTGCGCGCCAAGCCGCACCTCAACATCGGCACCATGGGCCACGTCGACCACGGGAAGACGACCCTCACCGCGGCCATCACCAAGGTTCTGTCCGAAATGGACCCTTCGGGCACGACCTTCACGGCGTTCGACCGCATCGACCGCGCGCCGGAGGAGCTGGCCCGCGGCATCACGATCAACATCGCGCACGTCGAGTACGAGACGCCGACGCGTCACTACGCGCACGTCGACATGCCCGGCCACGCCGACTACGTGAAGAACATGATCACGGGTGCGGCGCAGCTGGACGGCGCGATCCTCGTGGTGTCCGCGGAGGACGGCACGATGCCGCAAACGCGTGAGCACGTCGTGCTGGCGCACCGGGTCGGCGTGCCGCACGTGGTGGTGGCGCTGAACAAGGCCGACGCGGTGAGCGACCCGGAGCTGCTCGACCTGGTGGAGCTGGAGATCCGCGACCTGCTCTCCCAGTACGGCTTCGACGGCGACGCCACACCGGTCGTGCGGGTGTCCGGCCTGCGCGCGTTGCAGGGCGACCCGGTGTGGGTGAAGTCCGTGGTCTCGTTGCTGGAGGCCGTGGACGAGCACATCCCGGTGCCGGAGCGGGACGTCACCGGGCCGTTCCTGATGCCGATCGAGAACGTCCTGACCATCACCGGTCGCGGCACGGTCGTGACCGGCGCGGTGGAACGCGGCGTGCTCGGCGTCGGCGACGCGGTCGAGGTGCTCGGTCTCGGCGCCGCGGTGACCTCGGTCGCCACGGGCATCGAGACGTTCGGCAAGCCGATGCGGCAGGCCCAGGCGGGAGACAACGCCGCGGTGCTGCTGCGGGGTGTGAAGCGCGGCGAGGTCCGGCGCGGCCAGGTGCTGGCCCTGCCGGGCAGCGTGGCGCCGCACACCCGGTTCCGCGCGTCGGTGTACCTGCTGTCCCACGCGGAGGGCGGCCGGCACACCGGGATCGCGTCGAACTACCGCCCGCAGTTCCACTTCCGCACCGGCGACGTCGTCGGCGTGGTGGAGCTCGACAGGACGCTGGCCCTGCCAGGTGACACCGTCGAGGTCACGGTGGAGCTGGGCAAGGCGGTGGCGATGGACACCGGGCTGGGCTTCGCGATTCGCGAGGGCGGCAAGACCGTGGGTGCCGGCACGGTCGGCGAGATCCTCGCGTAGGGCGGGGGCGACGACCCGAGAAGGTGGTCGCGCTGCCTGAACGGCGTCTGCAAGTACCACCAACTGCGTGTTGGTGGTACTTGCAGACGCCCAAAACCTAGCCTGACTCGTCGCTCACCGAGTGCGCCGCGCCCACCGGCTTGGACTCGGGCGATCCGCGCTGACGCAGGTAGACGCTGAGGATCGCCATCGACGCGATAGCGAGGAACTCGGACTGCCAGTTCTGCAGCGACCGGTTCCAGAAGTCGGCGCTCAGGAAGTAGTCGAACAGGCCCATCTTCTCGGCCAACGGGTCCGAGTTGTTGGCGTACCAGCCCGCGACCCACTGCATCGACCACGAGAAGAGGAACAGGACCAGCATCGCGAGGCCGAGCGACTTCGAGAACACCGCGGTGCGCCAGCCACCGGCACGCACCCAACTCGGTGACGACTCACTCGCGTATCGGCCGACCTGCTGCTCCTTGTCGCTCTCGTGACCGGCCTTGCCCGCCGGCTTGGACTCCGGCGAGCCCTTCTGGATCAGCCAGACGGTGGCGGTGACGTACAGGAAGAACTGCAGGTACTCGGACTGCCAGTTCTCCGTCACGTCCACCAGGAAGTCGGCGGAGAACAGGTACGACCCCAGGGTCAGCAACGGCTGACCCAACGCGGCCTGACGCTCGTTGTAGTCGGCGTGCCCGGCGAACAGCTGGCCGACCAGCGCCGCGAGGAACAGACCGGCGAAAACGAGCGTCAGGCTGTGCTCGCGCAGGAATCTCCTCATAGGACCGGATGCCCTGCGCTTCTGCCGTCAAACATCGAGCAGCGGGGTGACCTCCTTGGCCCAGAACTCGAAGAACTCCTGCTGGTTCTTGCCGATCTGCTGCACGTAGACCTCGTCGAACCCGGCGTCGGCGAACTCCTTGATCTTCTCCGCGTACCGCTGCGGGTCCGGTCCGCACGGCATCGACGACGCGATCATCTCCGGCGTCACGAGCTCCGAGGCCTGCTCGAAGTGCTTCGGCGTCGGCAGCACCTGGGCCAGCTCGCCGGGCAGGCCGTCGTTGGGCCACAAGCGGTGTGCGATCTTCACGGCCTCGGACTCCGACTCGCCGTAGCAGACCTTGAGCCCGCTCTGCGCCGGGCCGCGACCGCCTTCGGCGCGGTACTTCTTCACCAGGTCGCCGGCCGGGCCCACGCAGACGTAGCCGTCACCGCAGCGGGCGGCGAGCTCGACCGCCTTCGGGCCGAACGCGGACACGTAGATCGGCACCGGGCGTTCGGGCACGGTGTAGATGCGCGCGTTCTCCACGGTGTAGTGCTTGCCGTGGTGGGTGACCTCGTCGCCCTGGTGCAGCGTGCGGATGAGGCCGATCGCCTCCTCCAGCATCTCCAGCCGCACGTCCGCGGACGGCCAGTGGTCGCCCAGCACGTGCTCGTTCAACGCCTCACCGCTGCCCACACCGAGCGTGAAACGGCCCTCGGTCTGGACCGCCGCGGTGGCCGCGGCCTGCGCGATGACCGCCGGGTGGATGCGGACGGTCGGGCACGTCACGGCCGTCGTGATGGGCAGTGACACCGCCTCGGACAACGCGCCGATCGTGCCCCACACGAACGGCGACTGGCCCTGCTCGTCGTTCCACGGGTGGTAGTGGTCGGAGATCCACAACGCCTCGAAGCCGTGCTCTTCGGCCATCTTCGCGTGCCGGACCAGCTCACGAGGTCCGTGTTCTTCCGAGGAAAGGAAATAGCCCAGCTTCACGGCAGGAACTCCTGAATCTTGGTCTGCAGGCCGCGGCGCAGCACCTCCCAGGCATCGGGATCGCCGCGCAGCACCGCCTCGGTCATGTCCTTGATCTGGTCGAACGTCGCGTGCGGCGGGATCGGCGGCACGTTCGGGTCGCAGCGCACGTCGAGCACGGTCGAGCCCTCGAACGCGAGCGCCGTCTCCCACGCCGTGCCGAGCTGGTTCGGGTCGTTGACCTCGATGCCCTGCAGGCCGATCGAACGCGCGTAGGCCGCGTACGAGACGTCCGGGAGCGACTGCGACTCCTCGAACTTCGGCGCGCCGCCCATCGCGCGCAGCTCCCACGTGACCTGGTTGAGGTCGTTGTTGTGGAACACGCACACGACGCACCGGATGCCGTAACGGCGCAGCGTCAACAACTCCGCCATGCCGTTCATCTGCAGCGCGCCGTCGCCGACCAACGCGATCAGCGGCCGATTCGGTTGGGCGAACGCAGCACCCAGCGCGTACGGGACAGCGCATCCCATCGTGGCGAGGGTGCCGGACAACGACGACCGCACGCCGTCCTTGATCCGCAACAGCCGTGCGTACCAGTTCGTCGCGGAACCGGAGTCGGCAGTGACGATCGCGTTGGCGGGCAGGCGTTTCGACAGCTCGGAGACGATCCGCATCGGGTTGACCGGATCGGCGGGCACCTGCGCCTGCCGTTCCACGACCTCCCACCAGCGCTCGACGTTCGACTCGATCGTGTTGCGCCACGAACGGTCGGTCTTGCGTTCCAGCAACGGGATCAGCGACCGCAGCGTCTCCCGTGCGTCACCGACGAGGTTGACCTCGGTCGGGTAACGCATGCCGATCGCCCGGCCGTCGACGTCGATCTGCACGCCGCGCGCCTTGCCGTACTGCGGCAGGAACTGCGAGTACGGGAAGTTCGAGCCGACGATCAGCAACCGGTCGCAGTCGCGCATCAGCTCGTACGACGGCCTGGTGCCGAGCAACCCGATCGAACCGGTCACGTACGGCAGGTCGTCGGGCAGCACGTCCTTGCCCAGCAACGCCTTCGCGACGCCGGCACCGAGCAGGTCCGCCACCTCGCGCACCTCGGCGGCTGCCCCGCGAGCGCCCTGGCCGATCAGGATCGCGACCTTCTCCCCGGTGTTCAGCACGTCGGCCGCGCGCCGCACCTCGTCGTTCGCCGGCACGACGCACGACGACGGCCGGGACGGCGGGCTCGACGGGATGTACTTGAACTCGTGCTTGGGCGGCTCGTACTCCTGCTCCTGCACGTCGTTCGGGATGATCACCACGGCCGGTGCGCGGTCGGCCTGGGCCGTGCGCATCGCCCGGTCCAGCGCGTTCGGCAGCTGCTCCGGCACCGTCACGTCGACGAGGTACGAGGCCACGTCGCGGAACAGCGAGTGCAGGTCGACCTCCTGCTGGTAGCTGCCGCCCTGCGCGGTGCGGGCGGTCTGGCCGACGATCGCGACGACCGGCACGTGATCGAGCTTCGCGTCGTACAGACCGTTGAGCAGGTGGATCGCGCCGGGTCCCGACGTCGCGAGGCACACGCCGACGTCGCCGCTGAACTTCGCGTAGCCGACAGCGGCGAACGCGGCCATCTCCTCGTGGCGGGTCTGGATGAACCGCGGATCGTTGTCCGCCTTGCCGAACGCCGCCACGATTCCGTTGATGCCGTCACCGGGATACGCGAACACCTGCTCGATTCCCCAGTCGCGCAGGCGTTGCACGATGAAGTCCCCGACCGTCATCAGTGGTTCCCTTCCAGCACGTAGACCGTGTAGGCGGTGCGGATGATGGGCTGGGCGACGTTGCGGACCCGGACCCCGCCGGGCGTCATGCCCTGCTCGGTGCCGAAGTGCGCGTGGCCGTGCACCGCGAGATGCGTGCCGGTGGCGTCGATCGCCTCGCCGAGCAGGTAGGAGCCGAGGAACGGGTAGATCTCCGGCGGCTCACCGCGCAGCGTGTCCGGCACCGGCGCGTAGTGGGTCAGTGCGACCTTGATGTCGGTGTCCAGTTCGGACAGTGCGCCTTCGAGGTTCTCCGCGATGTCGCAGGTGTGCTGGATGAACGCCTTCATCTCGCGCTCGCCGAACGCGCTCCCGCACTTGCCCGCGAACCCTCCGCCGAAGCCCTTCACGCCCGCGACCCCGATCGAGCAGCCGTTCACGCGGTGGGTGAACGTCGTGCCTTCCAGCACGTGGATGCCCTTGTCCTCCAAGGTCTTCGTGACCTCGAGCGGCTTGTCGTCGTGGTGGTCGTGGTTGCCGAGCACGGCGACGACCGGCACCGGCAGGTCCGCGAACTCGTCCGCGACCACCTGCGCCTCGCTCACCGTGCCGTGCCGGGTGAGATCACCGGCCAGCAACAGGATGTCGGCGTGCTCGCCGACCTTCTCCAGCGCGGGCCTGAGACGCCCTCGCATGTCCTCGCCGAGGTGCACGTCCCCGACAGCGGCGACCCGGATCATCGGAGGTCCTCCTCACCGTCCGGCTCACCGGCCGGGGTCACCCGGACGTCGTTGAAGATCGTGAGTTCAGGCGCGGCCTCGTGCAGGACCTCTTCCAGCGCGGTCCGGCGGTCGGCGCACGCCACGTCGCCGGACAGCATCACGTGATCACCCCGGACCGTGATCCGCACGCCGAGCTCGGCCGTTCTGGGATCCTCGGCCACCGCCCTACGCAGATTTGCCGCCAGGTACTGCTCGGAACTCATGGCCCCTCCCGATGACGTCCAGGCGTTCGATGAGCACCAGGAACGCTTCGGCGTACGGCGAGTGCTTGGTCTCCTCGCGCACCTGCTCCCAGTCGATCTGTTCTCTCAGCGCGCGGGCGAACGGCAGCAGCTCGCTGAAGTCGCAGCGGTGCCCGTCCAGCACGAGCAACTTGCTGCTCAGCACGAACGTCGCGGGCATCACCGGCAACATCACGGACCCGACCGGCATCTCCTCGGCCATCGCGAGGGTCTCGTCGGTGACGGGCCGCTCGTTGGGCCGGAACAGCAGGTCCACCAACGAATCGCCGTCGTAGACCTTGAGCAGCCAGTCCTCAGGAGGCTCCGCAGCACGCAACCCGCGCTGCACCAGCACCCGCACGGCCTCGGCGGCGTCCTGCTCGCGCACCAGGAGGTCGACGTCGTGCTCGCTCGCCGGACCACCACGCGCATAGCCGGCGCATCCGCCCGTGAGGGCGAACGGGATCTCCGCGCTGCGCAGGGCGTTGGCGACTTTGGTCAACGTCCGCAGCAGTTCGTCCTGCACGTCGCTCATGCAGTTCGGGTTACCCGGACGTTCCCGGCGTGAACCTCAGTCGGAGGCAGGCTGTCCACCTTCTGAAGGTGACGGATCCCTCGCAACGCAAATGGGACTTCACACGTCAAAGAGACAGCCGACCAAAGGAGCGCAGATGGTGATTTTCGGCTGGCGAACCACGATCGAGCAGCTGAGGATGCTGACGCTGGTGTGCGGGCACTGCCACCACCAGGCCGCGCACAACCTGTTCCGGCGCTACACGAAGCCGACGATCTTCTTCATCCCGCTGTTCACCATCAGCAGCAGGTACGGCCTGCAGTGCACGTTCTGCGGGGTCTCCTACGACATCAGCAAGATGCACGCGCATCAGCTCGTCGGCTGACGGCAGGCCTCACATCCGGGCGCGTCCTCGTCGGTGGTGACGCGCCCGCACTCCGGGCAGATCAGCTCGAGAAGGCAGGCCGGTTCAGCTTCAGGGACACGACTGAGGTCCACAGCCAGCCGATCGTCGCCACGACGTAGAGCAGCACCGTGCCGCCGGGGTTGCCCAGGAACGCCATCGGCACCATCAGGAGCACGCCCGTCAGGCCGCTCATCACCGCCAGCCATCCTCCGAGCCTACGCGCGAACACGAAACACGCGCCGATCCAGCCGATCATGGCCAGGCCGAACGCCACCGCGTGCAGCGCGCCGTGCCACGACATCGACGCCGGCGGGCCCTCCGGTGCTCCCGCGGGGAAGCCCAGGCCCGGATCGGCGACGAACACGCCGCCGAGGATCATTCCGACGCCCATCAGCCCGATCAGGCGCGCGCCCCACTTCGTGTGCTTCGCCATGCCCGTGGCGGCGATGACGAACAGGGCGCCGCTCACGATGAAGTTGGCGATCTGGATCCAGCCCAGCGAGCCGAGGCTGAGCATGCTGAACGGGTGCCGCGACGGGTCGAAGCCCTCGCGGGTGAAGGCCTGGGCGTAGCCGATGACGAGGTAGAGCGGGCCGGCGACGACGCCGCACGCGATGCGGGACATGGGTTCCTCCAAAGGTTGTGGCGAGAACGGAACCACCGACAAGTTTTTTTGTCAAGACTAGAGAGACTGTCTTGACGAATGGATTCGTCGGCGGCAGGATGGGACCATCCACGAACCAGACAGGAGCGAGCTGATGGGCCACGCGTTCGAGAGCACAGACGACATCGAGGTGCCGGCCTCGGTCGAGGACGTCTGGACGGCCATCGCGACGGGGCCGGGCATCGACTCGTGGTTCATGGGCCGCAACGAGGTCGCGAACGGCCAGGTCAAGATGGCGTTCGGCGGGTACCAGCCGACGAGCGAGATCACCGCGTCCGAACCGCTGCAGCGCTTCGCCTACAACAGCGGCGAGGCGCCCGACGGCCGGTTCATCGCCTACGAGTTCCTCGTCGAGGGCCGCGAGCACGGCAGCACCGTGCTGCGGATGGTCACGAGCGGTTTCCTGCCCGGCGACGACTGGGCCGACGAGTTCGAGGCCATGACGCTGGGCGGCGCGCTGTTCCGGAGCACGCTGAGCGAGTACCTGCACCACTTCGCCGGCCGCACGGCCCGTCCGCTGACGGTCTTCGGGCCGATGGTCAGCGACTGGGACGAGGCCTGGAAGAAGCTCGACGCGGCGCTGGCCGACAAGCTCCCGGACGCCGTCGAGTTCCACCGCAACGCCCACACGCTCGGTCTGCGCACCGAAAAGGGCATGTACCGCTTCATGCGCGGGTTCTTCGGCCCGTTCATCGCCGCGCACCACGTCTTCGAGGGCGACGAGTCCGAGCAGGACTGGCAGAGCTTCCTCGACACCACTCTGGGAGAGCAGAAATGACGCGCTTCACGACCTCGGCCGACGGCACCGACATCGCCTACTCGGTCACCGGTTCAGGACCGGCGCTGATCCTCGTGGACGGCGCGATGTGCCACCGGATGTTCGGCCCGTCGACCGAGCTGGCGTCCGTGCTGGACAAGAACTTCACCGTCTACACCTACGACCGGCGCGGCCGCGGCGAGACGGGCGACGGCGCCACGCCGTGGTCCTTGGAGCGCGAGATCGAGGACATCGACGCGCTCATCAAGGAAGCCGGCGGCAGTGCCTTCGCGTTCGGCGTGTCCTCGGGCGCGGTGCTGGCGATGGAAGCGGCCAGCAGGCTGCCGGGCATCTCACGGCTCGCGATCTACGAGGCGCCTTATGTCGTGGACGACACGTTCAAGCCACGCCCCGCCGACATCGTGCAGCAGATGAACGACCTGCTCGCGCGCGATGACCGCTCCGGCATGCTCTCGGCGTTCATGAAGATCGTCGGGGCACCCGCCATCGGCATCGCGATGATGAAGCTGATGCCGTGGTGGCGGAAGCTGAAGCCGGTCGCACACACGCTGCCGTGGGATCTGACCATCCTCGGCGAGGACGGCCGTGGCGAGAAGCTGCCGACCGACCGCTGGCACGTGAAGGTGCCGACACTCGCGATGGACGGCGGCAAGTCGCCGCAGTACCTCCGCAACGCCATGAGGAACGTCGCGGAGGTCGCTGGAAAGGACGTGGAGTACCGGACGCTTCCCGGTCAGACACACATGTACAAGTCGTCGGTCATGGCGCCGGCCCTCGTGGAGTTCTTCTCGCGGGCCCAGCGCACCGCGGGCCCCATCGCGTAACCGGCCACGACGAACAGCCCGCCGACCGCGAGCCACCCGAGCGAGCCCCAGTCGAGGACGACGGTGGTGAGCAGCGCGGGGCCGACCATGCGCGCGACTGCCGTTCCGGTCGCGAAGAAGCCCTGGTACTGGCCCTGCCGGTCGGCGGGCGCGAGGGAGAAGCTGATCTCCCACGCGCCGGAGGCGAGCATCATCTCGCCGAGCACCTGCAACGCGGCGGCGACGATCGGCAACGCCGCACCCTTCCACGCACCGAGGCTGAACGCCGTCACTGCGAAGACCGCGCAGGACGCGAACATGATCAGTCCGGCGTGCCGCACGAGCCTGGACGCCGCGCCGAGACCGTTGGCACGCCTGGCGATCCGGACCTGGAACAGCACGACGGCGGCGGTGTTGAGCACCAGCAGCGCGGCGGCGAGCCACGTCGGCGCCTCGGTGCGCTGCACGATCCACAGCGGGATGATCAGGCTCAGCAGCGGCATGTAGAGCAGCATCACGGCGTTGATCAACGTGATCAGGGCGTACGGGCGGTCCTTCAGCACGTCGAACTTGCCCTTGGCGCGGGTCATCACGGTCTCCGGCAGGGTGCTCAGGATCGCGGCCGCGGCGAGGAAGCTGAGGGCGTCGAGCACGAACACTGCCGTGTAGGCCGCCTCGGTGCCGAGGTGTAGCGCGAACCCGCCCGCCGCGGCGCCGATCGCGATGCCCGCGTTGGCCGTGGACTGGATGCGGGCACGGGCTCGGGTGCGTTCCTCTGGCGTCGTGAGGCCCGCGAGGAGAGCCTGCCTGGAGGCCTGCAGTCCGCTCTGGAAGCTCGCGTACAGGCACATGACCAGCGCAAATGCGGCGAAGTTCCGGGTGAAGAGCAGGATCCCGATGCTCAACGCCGTCGCCGCGGCCAGCACGACGGCGGTGGTGCGCGGGCCGAGCCGGTCGGCGACGTGGCCGAGAGCGACGCCCGCGACGGCACCCACGCCCCACGCGAGGGTCAGCGCGAGGCCGACCCGTGCCGCGCTCAGACCGACGACCTGGGTGAAGTACAACGCCGAAACGACGAGAAACCCGCCGTCACCGATGGAGTTCGTCAGCTGTGCGTACGCGAGTCGCCTGGTCATGACTATGACCGTAGGGCGGTTATTGGCCCTGATTGTGGGACAAGACTGCGCTGCTTCTTTGGGCCAATTTGGTGCCGATCCACGACACGGCGTACGCCAGCGCGGCGATGATCACCGCGACGAACACACAGCTCAGGAGGACCTCGCCGTACCCGTGCTGACGCGGGTCGAGGAACGGGTACGGGTACCAATCCACGATCGGGCCCCTCACCAACGTGTACGTCAGATAGGCCAGAGGGAAGGCCAACCAGATCCACGCCCGTGTGGTGCGTTCCGGCGCGAGGAGCCACTCCACCACCACGAGGATCGGAACGACGACGTGCAGCACCCAGTTCGCGTAAGCAGGTGTCTGCACGTCGACCCCACGCAGCAGCAGTGCGTAGACGATGCCCGTCGTGGTCATGTAGAGCACGGCCGCGCCCCTGATCTGCGCGGACACCGGGCTGAACACTCCCAGCAGGGCCACCACACCGACGAAGACGTTCGACAGCACGGTGAAGTAGCTGAAGTGGTTGGCCGGGTTGAACCGATCCCCCAGCGCCACGATCAGGTAGACCTCTGCCGAAAGAACCAGCAGGAACACGGCCATCCGCAGCAGCTTGATCACGCACGAATTAGAGCGCGGTTTCGAGCACCGCGCTGGCCGTGCTGATCCGCCGCCGACGCGACGGCATCATCACCGTCGGGTGCGAGATGCTCCAGGCCGCGCTCTTGCAGATGAGCTCCTTGACGCGCACGGCCACCTTGCCGGTGAGAGCGGATGGCTTGGGCTGGTCGTCAGGAGTAACCCACTGCACGAGGGCGTCACTGCGGCCGAGGCTGATGCACTGCCCGCTGTACCCGATCTTGTTCTGCGGGACCTCACGCCCGGTCAAGCGCGCGGCGATCGCATCGGCAGCCAGGTGGGCCGTCGGCACGCCCGAGGCGCACGACATCCGCAACGGTGAACCGCTCCCACCGGCGGCGAACGCTGCGTCGCCGACGGCGTACACGTCCGGGTGCGAGACGGACCGCATGGTCTCGTCCACGACGATCTGACCGGACGGCGAGACCTCCAGGGTCGTGGCGGCGGCGATCGGGTGGACCGCGAACCCCGCCGTCCACACCGTCACGTCGGCGTCGAGCGTGCCGCCGTCGGTGTGAACGTGCACGGTGATGCCGAGCCGGTCGAACGCCGCACGCAGGTGCTGACGGGCCTTCTCGCTCATCCAGTCACCGAGGGCACCGCGGGTGGCGAGCGAGACGTCGAGGTCCGGCCTGGCCTCTGCGATCTCGGTGGCCGCCTCGATGCCGGTGAGACCGCCACCGACGACGAGCACGGTCCCGCCGGCGCCGAGGTCCTCCAGCCGTGCGCGCAGTCGCAGTGCGGACTGCTTTCCGGCGATGTTGTGGGCGTGCTCGGGAACGTTCGCGGCGGTGCTGCCGAGGGCGTAGACGAGGGTGTCGTAGGCGATGTCGCCGTCGTCGGTGCTCACGATCTTGCGCTCGGCGTCGACCGCGGCGACCCGTGCGATGCGCACCTGCACACCGGTGCCGGCGAAGACGTCGGCCAGCTTCCGGACCTTCAGGTCCTGGCCGGTCGCGAGCTGGTGCATGCGCACGCGCTCGACGAACTCCGCGTCGGCGTTGACGAGGGTGATCTCGGTGTCAGCGGGGTGCAGTCGCTTGGCGAGGCGGCCTGCCGCGTTGGCTCCGGCGTATCCGGCCCCGAGAACGACGATGCGGTGCTTCATGGTTTCGCTCCTGTCTGGCTGGTGTCGAAACCTGAACCGGACAGCGGCGCGAAACCTGACAGGAGCTGACTGTGATCTGGGTCACCAGTTCTCGACGAGCGGTTCTCCCTGGTCGGAGGCGGCCCACTGCCGCGTGGCGCGGTCGAGCTTGGCGGGGTTGGCCTGCGTGTGGACGGCCGTGATGCCGTCGGTGGTGACCTCGAAGGAGACGACGATGACGACCCGGTCGCCGCTCGTCATCACCAGCGCGGGCACACCGTTGGTGACGGTGGCGAACAACGAGGGGTTGCCGCCGACCATCTCCCGCTTGGCGTCGTCGGGGGTGAACAGGGTGCGCAGGAACCTCGCGACCTTCAGTGCACCGGTGATCGGCTTCGGCACGCTGATGAACACGCCGCCCGCGTCGCCCGCGCTGATCGCGTCGTCGGCGAGCAGCTTCACGAGCGAGTCGGTGTTGCCGCTGAGCGCCGCGGCGAGGAACTCCTCGACGATCTTGCGCGCACCGGCCGCGTCCACCTCCACGCGCGTGCGGCCGGTGGCGAGGTGCTGCTTGGCGCGCCGGTAGATCTGCTGGCAGTTCGCCTCGCTGAGGTCGAGGATCTCGGCGATCTCTGCGTGCGCGTAGCCGAACGCCTCGCGCAACACGTACACGACCCGTTCGTTGGCCGAGAGCCGTTCCATCAGCGTGAGCATCGCGATCGAGACGGATTCGCGCTGCTCGACGGTCTCGGACGGCCCGAGCATGCGGTCACCGGCGAAGACCGGCTCCGGCAGCCACTGGCCCACGTAGGTCTCACGTCTGGCCCGCGCCGAGGTGAGGCGGTTGAGGCAGAGGTTGGTGAGCACCTTCGTGAGCCACGCCTCCGGTACTTCGACGAGCTCGTGGTCGGCGGCCTGCCAGCGCAGGTACGTGTCCTGCACGGCGTCTTCCGCGTCGGCCGCCGAACCCAGCAGCCGGTACGCGATCGCCTCCAGCCGCGGCCTGGACTCCTCGAACAGGGCGAGCATGATCAGAGTCAATCACGGATGCATGCGCGCGCCCTTGAAGATTTTGTCGACGGCGTTCTTCTGGCCGTGCACCGCGATGCCGACGAGGTCGAGGTCCTGCGTGTGCACCTTGCGGACAGCGGCGCGGTTGTCGTCGTCGTTGCCGGTCACGAACAGGTCGGCGGTGAAGATCGCCATCGGCTGGTTGCGGTTCAACGCGCGCTCGTGCGCCTTCTTGAGCAACGCCTGGTCACCCTGCAACACCACCACCGGCTGGCCGAACATCGGCAGGTAGTTCACGTCGTCGGCGTCGATGTACGGCTCGCCCCTTAGCTCGTCGGGCAGGCCGCTGACGAGGAAGGCGACGACGTTCAGCGCCTGCCAGCCGGCCAGGTCGTCCCGCAACAACACAGCGATCTTGGTGTCGAACATGAGGTCCACGATCGCGGGCACGCGGCTTTCAGGTCTTGTACGTTTTTGACATGACCGTCGAGGCTTGGAAGCTGTGTTTGGAACGAGTAACCAGTCGACATGGGTCTTGAGAAGAGCTCGGCCTGGCGGCCGGCGATAGCGGGTATCAGAGAGGTCTTCCACGCCTCCTTCACCACGCACGTCTACCCCGCGCACACGCACGACGCGTGGACGTTGATGCTGCTCGACACGGGTGCCGTGCGCTACGAACTGGACCGTCACGAGCACGGCGCTCTCGTGGACGGCGTCACGCTGTTGCCGCCGCACGTGCCGCACGACGGCCGGTCCGCGCACCCGACCGGCTTCCACAAGCGCGTGCTCTACCTCGACGACTCGGTGCTGCCGTCCGACCTGATCGGCAAGGCCGTCGACACCCCGATGCTCGTCGACCCGCTGCTGCGTCAGCGCGTGCACCAGCTGCACCTGGCGCTGGACGAGCCGTTCGAGGCGTCGAGCCGGCTGGCGTTGATCACCGAACGCCTCACGCACCACTTCGCGGGCACCGAACCGGCCGTGCACGCGGATCCGACGCTCGCCGACCGGCTGCGGCAGCTGCTGGACGCGTCGCTGCCGGGCGGGATCTCGCTGGCCGAGGCGTCTGCCCTGCTGCAGACCAGCCAGACGCACCTGGTGCGGGCGTTCACCAGGCGGTTCGGGCTGCCGCCGCACCGGTACCTGACCGGGCGCCGGGTGGATCTCGCGCGCGGATACCTCGTGGAGGGACGGCCGGCCGCGGAGGCGGCGGTGCTGGCCGGGTTCCACGACCAGTCGCACCTCACGCGCCATTTTCGCCGTGTCCTGGGTACGAGTCCCGGACGGTTCGTACGCTGACGTCGTGCACGTCGGCATTCTCGGGCCCGTTGAGGCGCATTCCCCGGACGGCAAGGTCGCGGTGGGTGGGCCACGTCCGCGCACCCTGCTGGCGATGCTGGCGCTGCGGGTGGGTGAGATCGTCCCGCTCGACCGGTTGATCGACGAGCTCTACGGCTCCCAGCCGCCGTCCGACGCCGCGAACGCCTTGCAGGGCCAGGTCTCGCGGCTGCGCAGGGCGCTCGGACGTGCCGAGCTGATCGAGTTCCACCCCGCCGGGTACCGCCTCGCACTCGAACCGGACCAGGTCGACGCCTGCCGGTTCGCCACGCTCGCCGCCGAAGGCAGGGAGGCCCTGGAGCAGGGTGACGCGCAGGCGGCGGAATCCCTTTTCTCCGAAGCACTTCAGCTCTGGCGAGGTCCGGCGCTCGCCGACGTCGACGCCGCGGACCACGCGACCCGGCTCGAACAGCAACGGTCCTCCGCGGTGAGCTCGCTGATCGCCGCGCGCCTGCGGCTCGGCAAAGCCGACGTCGGGGAGATCCAGGACCTGGTGCGGCAGAACCCCTTGGACGAACGCCTGCGCGGGTACCTGATGCAGGCGCTGAACCAGCAGGGCCGGCAAGCCGAGGCGCTCCAGGCGTTCGAGGACGCACGGGCGTTGCTGGCCGATGAGCTCGGCACCGACCCGTCCCCCGAGCTGCGTGCCATCCACCTCCAGGTCCTGCGCGGCCAGACCCAGAGGGAACTACCGGCGCAGCTCACCAGTTTCGTTGGCAGGCAAAAGGAACTGCGGCGGATCGCCTCGCTGACCGCAAGGCTGATCACGTTGACCGGTCCTGGCGGCGCGGGCAAGACCAGGCTGGCCCTGCAGAGCGCCGGTGCGGGCGCGATCTTCGTCGACCTGGCGCCCGCGAAGGACGTCGCGGCGGCCGCGTTGCAGGCGTTGGGACTCAAGGAAACCGTGCTGTCGCCGGAAGACCGGCTGACCCTGGCGTTGCGCGAGCGCGACACGGTGCTGATCCTGGACAACTGCGAGCACGTGATCGTGCAGGCGGCCCAGCTGGCACAGCACCTGCTCAGCACGTGTCCCTCGTTGCGCATTCTGGCCACGAGCCGCGAACCGCTGGGCATCACGGGCGAGACGCTGTGCCCGGTGCCGCCGCTCGATCCCGAGCAGAGCGTGGCGCTGTTCGTCGACCGCGCCCGGCTGGTGAACCCGGCGTTCGTGCGGGACCAGCACACCACCGACATCTGCCGGGAGCTGGACGGGCTTCCGCTCGCGATCGAACTCGCCGCCGCACGCACGCGAGCGTTGACGACCGAGGAGATCTCGGAACGGCTGAACGACCGCTTCCGCTTGCTCACCAAGGGAAACCGCGCCGCCGCACCACGCCATCAGACGCTGCGCGCGGTCGTGGAGTGGAGCTGGGACCTGCTGTCCGAGGACGAACGCGACCTGGCCGCGTCGCTCGCCACCTTCAGCGGTGGCGCGACGCTCGAGGCAGTGGAAGAGGTGGGCCGGCACGACATCGAGGTGCTGGACGCGTTGGTGGACAAGTCGTTGGTGGAGGCAGCGGACGGCCGCTACCGCATGCTGGAGACCATCCGCGAGTTCTGCTCGGAGCACAAACGAGTCGACGCGGAGCACGCTGCCTACTTCCTCGACCTCGCCAGCCGTGCGGATCCCGAGTTGCGCCAACGGAACCAGGTGCAGTGGTTCACCCGGCTGACCGCCGAGCACGCGAACTGCCTGCAAGCCGTCGAGTGGGCCACCGAGCACGACCCGGAGCTGGCGCTGCGGCTGGTCTCCGCAATGTCGTGGTACTGGTACCTGAAGGGCAGCCGCACGGAAGTTCGTGGCATGGCCGAGAAACTCCTCGCGCGGGTGCCGGAACAGTCCACGGAGGAGTACGCGATCCTGCTCGCCCTGGCCGCCCCGGAGCGCGTGCAGAGCAAGTTGGCCGAACTGCGCGGCCCCATCAAGCAACCGTTCGTGCTCATCGCGTGGGCCATGCTCGCCGGCCCTCCCGTGCCCGACGCACCGCGCACCGAGCTGCAGGACGAGGTGGAGCGCAGTGACGACCCGTGGATCAAGGGCCTGGTCGGTTTCAGCAACTCCTACCTCGGCTGGGCGGCGAACCGCGACCGGGCGGCGGCGATCCAGAACTGCCGCTCGGCGCTCCGGCACTTCCAGGACCTCGGCGAACGCTGGGGCGCGGCGCAGATCCTGGACCTGCTGGCCACCCTCACCGAGGACCCGCACGAGGCCCTGGCACTGACCGACGAGGCTCTGCTGGCCGTGGGTGAGCTGGGGGCCGCGGAGGAACTCGCCGAGCTGCGGGGCCGGCGCGCGGACCGGTTGCTCGACCTCGACCCCGACCAGGCCGAACGCGAGTACCTGCAGGCGTTGGAGCTCGCGACGCAGGCGGGGCTGTCCGCGACGCGGGCGCTCGCGAACGCGGGCCTGGCCAAGATCGCCCAGCGCAGGGGCGATCTCGCCAGGGCCGAACAGATGTTGCGGGAGGCGCAACGCGAACTCGGGTTCGGGTGGATGCACGAGGCCGCGAAGCAGCAGGTGGAAGAGGTGCTCAGCGAACTGGTGCGTAGTCGGGAAGTTTGATCGCGGTCGCCGCCCGCATGTCCATCCGGGCGACCATCGGCACCTTCGGCAGCAACCCGAACATCCTGTCGCGCGCCCACATCCCGAGCCGGGTCGCCGGTGCGAGGAACATCCCCGGATTGCCCTGGGATCCGCGTGCGTACGGCCCGATCAGTCCTTCGTACCGGGCGAAGGCGTCACCTCCCGCCGCCATCTCGCCCGCCAGCACGTAGGCCGAGACGACCGCGAGCCCGGTTCCCATGCCTCCCAGCGTGGAGCCGTAGCCGGCGTCCCCGATCAACGTCACGCGCCCGGAGCTGACCGTCGGCATCCGGACCTGGCTGATCGAGTCGAAGTAGACGCCCGGCGCGATGAGCTCGAACGGCATGAGCTCCGGCGGCACCGAGGACTTGTACATCAGCCACCCCGGCGCGCTCACCACGCCCGGCGAGCACGTCAGGTCCCTGTCGTCACCGTCGGCGTCCCAGATCGCGAAGTAGTAGCCCTGGAACTTCGGCCGGTACGAGGGGAACACCAGCCGCCGCACCCCCGACCGCATCCCGTCCGCACCGATCACGAAGTCGAACCGGCGGGACGGCCCGCGCGCGAACGTCACGTCCACGCCGCGGCCGTCGTCGTGCAGCGACGTGATCCAGTCGCCGAAAACGTACTCCGCGTCCGACGCACTGCGCTCGTGCAGCAGCCGTGACAGGTCGCCGCGGAGGATCTCGACCTCCCCGGCGGTGAACGACGCGGGCAGCCGCGACCGTTCACGTCCGTCGACACCGCGGAACACCATGTCCCGCGGTGCGGTCCGTGCGGCCAGCACCGCGTCGAGCACGCCCATCCGCCGCAGCACGGACAGGTGCGCCTCGCCGCGGAAGTCCACGGCCTGACCACCGCTGCGCAACGACGGCGCCCGTTCCACGACCGTTGGCGAGAAGCCGAAGCGCGACAACCAGAAGGCGAGCGCGGGCCCGGCGATGCCCGCTCCCGAGATCAAAACGTCCATGACCGGCAAGACAACGCCGGGCCGCTGACCGAACGCCTACGGTTCGCTGATGATCTTCAGGATCTGCGAGACCTGGCCCTGCCGGGTGCTGACGACCCGTTCCGCGTAAGCCGTGGCCTCCGGGTTCTGGCCGTCCTTCTTCTCCGCGAGGGCCATCTCCACCGCGGCACCCTGGTGCCCGGCCATCAGGTTGAGGAACGTCAGGTCGAACTCCGCTCCGCTCTTCTCCTTCGTACCGTCGATGACCTTGTCGTCGAGCAACGGCTGGCCGCCGTGCGCGGCGTGCAGGTCCGCACCGCCGCCCTCCGGCTTGCCCCACAGCTTCAACCAGGACTTCAGCGTCGAGAGCTCCTCGCGCTGGGTCGTGTTGATCGCACCCGCGAGGTCCTTCGCCTCCTGCCTGGTCGCCTTCGCCAGCGCCACCTGGGAGAGGCTGATGCCGAGCTGCAGGTGGTCCACCATCATCTGCACGAACGTCACGTCCGCGTCGTTGAACCTCGCGCTGGCGGCGGGAACGGGTGGTGCGGCGGTGGTGACGCCGTGCCCGTGGGCTCCCTGGCCCTCCGGCACGATCGCCTCCCCGCCGCACCCCGCCAGCGCCAGGACCGCGGCCGCAATCGCGATCACCAGGCGCCTCATGTGGTCAGATCCGCTCCCACAACGCGGCCACGTTCGGCGGCTCCCAGCCGACCAGTGACGTGTGCGCCTGACGGCAGCGGTAGGACGCACCGTCGTAGGTGACCGTCGCACCGGTGGCGTACGCAGTGTTCGGCGCCCACGTGCCACCGACGGGCGGTTGGTTCGTCGTGGTCGTCGGAGGAGGAGTCGTCGTCGTGGTGGGAGGGTTCGTCGAGCCGCCACCGATGTTGATGTCGATGCACGAGTAGAACGCGTTCACCGTGTCGCCGATGTTCCACACGGCGCGAAGCTTCTGGCGACCGGTGAACCCGCCCAGGTTGATCGAGTGGGAGGTCGGGTTGTTCGGCTGCTGGTTGTTGCCGGCGACGAAGCCGACGCGCGTGTTGCCGATGAAGTACTCGTAGTCGCGCGTGGCGTGCCGGGCGGTGAAGGTCCAGGTCACCGTCATGGTGCTGCCGACGTTGGTGACCTTCCAGCCCTTGTTGTCGTCGTTGAGCACCTCGAAGTCCTGGCGGGTACCACCACTGCAGGTCGTTTGGCCCTTGGGACCTTCCGCGCTCTGCGGTTCGTAACGGGGACCGGTGGGGCCGCAGTCGACGACGCCTGCCGCACACTGCGCGGCACGACTGGCCGGCGACGACACGTAGCCGTGCGCGCTGGCCGAACCAACAGGCGTGATGAACACGATTGCGGGGATCGCGGCCGTGACCAGCGCCGCTTTTCGGGTGAGTTTCATCGTCCGAACTCCTTGGATCGTTCCCAGGCGGGGTGAGCCCCGTGCAGGGGTGGGAACCGGGAGCGCCCTAGATCGCTCACCGATCCAGTTTCGGTGTGGTCTAGACCATAAACCTGCGCTCGGAAAGTGGTCAAGCAGTCACGGGCCGTGGACCGGAAATCGGTGTCTGTCAACAAGTCCACGCACACGGGGTGGTCCTGTCCGCACCGGACCACCGAGCCCGGTGGTACTGGGTGCAAACCACGACCAGGTCGGGTAACCCAGGCCATGCGTGATTTCGATGAGCCCGCCAGGGCGACCGGGCCCGGCGTCGTCGCCGACGGACCCGCCGGATCCCCCACGATCCTCGTGATCGATCCAGCGGGTGAGGCCGTGCACGACGAGATTCCGGCGACCTGGCGCGAGCTGACGGACCGGATGCGGATCGTGTGGCTGCGCGTGCCGGCCGCACCGGGCTGGCAGTCCACTGTGGACACGGTGCTGACCAGGCACCAGGACGAGACCCAGCCGGTGCTCGACGTCGTCTCGAGCGGCCCGATCGCGGCCGACGTGATCGACCTCGTGCGCCGCCACGAGGACCTGGTCCGCTCGGTCCTGCTGGTCGACCCGGAGGTCGACGTCGACGAGCCGTTCGCACGGGTCGTCGCCCGCAGCCACGCCACGCCGGACGACCGCGTCCCGGCGCCGCTCCCGCTCGGCCACCCCGACGTGGTGTTCAGCGTGGTGGAGGCGCTCAACGAACTGAGCTGAACCGGACACATCGGCCACCCGTATGCCTCGTCAGGGAACCGTGACGGGAGGCTTCATGCGTGCGCGTCTGCTCATCATCGTGCTGGGACTGCTGGCGCTGGCCGGCTGTTCGACAGTCGGCGGCAGCGGCGGCTCGAACGAGCCGGCCGCCAACGAGGCGGACGCGAAGTTCTCGTTGCAGATGATCCCTCACCACCGGCAGACGATCGACATCGCCAAGGTCGCGATGGAGAAGTCCAAGGACGAGTTCGTCATCGACATCGCCGACAAGATCGCCACCGCCGAGGCGGGCGAGATCGAGCAGATGGCCACCTACCTGCGCAGCTGGAACATCCAGGTGCCCGGCGAGGACGCGAACGCCACGCACAAGATGGCGGGCATGATGACCGCCAAGGACGTGGAGAGCATCAAGGCCGCCCAGGGCAAGCAGTTCGACGAACTGTTCCTCGCCGCGCTCTCGCGGCACCTGCGCAGCGGTGTCGACATGGCCAAGAAAGCCCAGGCAGAGGGCGTGCACGTGGGTTCCAAAGCCCTCGCCAGCAAGATCGTCGTGTCGCAGTCCGAGGTCATCGACCAGATCGCGGCCAAGAAGAAGCCCTGACGCCCCACCGACTTCGTGCCGGACACGCCCACGTGGCGCGTCCGGCACAAAACTGAGCGGCGCCGCTCACCCCGGCTGAATACGCTCGCCCGCATGTACCCACAGGTGGAGCCCTACGACCAGGGCATGCTCGGCGTAGGCGACGGTCAGCTCGTTCACTGGGAAGTCAGCGGCAACCCCGACGGCAAACCCGCCTGCGTCTTCCACGGCGGCCCCGGATCCGGCTCGAACCCGCGATGGCGCGAGGACTTCGACCCCGACCACTGGAAACTCGTGCTGTGGGACCAACGCGGGGTGGGCAGGAGCACCCCGCCCGTCAGCGACCCGGCCACGAGCATGGAGCACAACACCACCCAGCACCTCATCGACGACGCCGAGAAGCTCCGCGAACACCTCGGCATCGACAAGTGGCTGCTGATCGGCGGGTCCTGGGGCTCGACCCTGATCCTCGCCTACGCGATCCAGCACCCCGACCGGGTCAGCGAGATCATCATCCCCGCGGTCACCACCTCCCGCCCGGAAGAGCACGCGTGGATCACCCGCGGCCTGGGCCTGTTCTACCCGGACTACTTCGACGCGTTCCGCGACGGAGTCCCCGAAGAGGACCGCGACGGCAATCTCGCCCTGGCCTACAACAAACTTCTCAACTCACCGGACCCCGCCGTCCGCGAAAAAGCCGCGTGGGACTGGAGCAAGTGGGACCTGTCCACGATCACCGGTGGCGACAACAACTTCGAGGGCACCCGGTACGCGGATCCCGTCATGCGCTACCAGCTGGCACGGACCGTGAGCCACTACTGGGGCAACGAGGCGTTCCTCGAACCGAACTACATCTTCGACAACCTCGACAAGCTCAAGGGCATCCCCGGCGTGCTGATCCACGGCCGCAACGACTTCGGCGGACCGCTGTACACGGCGTGGGAGGTCGCGAAGAGGTGGCCGGACGCCGAGCTCGTCATCTTGAACGACGCCGGCCACGTCATCATGGAGGGCAACAGCATGGACAAGGCCATCGCTGCCGCCGTTGAGAAGTTCCGTTAGGGGGCAACGGGTCCGGGGCGGTAGTACAGGTCCTCACCGGCCCACCTGATCCGGTCGGAGAAGCCGAACCCGGGCGCCGCAACGAAGTTCGCGGCGTCGTCCACCGATCCCGAGCCGTCGTACTTGGCACGCAACGGATACGGGAACACCGGACGCGTGCGGACGACGTTGCCCGCCTGGTCCCGGCCGGACGCGATGACCCGGAACGGCGCCCTGCCGCCCTCGACCCACGACACGAGCTCGCGGAACGGGTCGAACTCCGTCAGGGTGTCGCCGCCGGCGCAGTGCCACATCGACGGCACGACGAAGAGCCTGGCCCAGTCCGGCGTTCTGCCGCCGGTGAGGCGCTGCCAGTAGTCGAGCGTGCCCTCGAACGGGATGCCCTGGTCGCCGGCGCCGTGCCAGATGACGAGCTTGCCGCCGGAACGCCGGAACTCGCGCAGGTCCAGCGACAACGCGTTCGCCTTCACGGTCTCCGACACCAGCCGCCGGAACTCGCGCACCGTGAACTCGAACGTCGCGAGCGACGAGTGCGGCTGCCCGATCGGGTAGACGAGGTGCTTCAACGCGTTGTCCGCGAGCCCGGCCGCGATCGCCTGGCCGAACTCCGGCGTCGGGTTGAGCCAGAACGTCCACGAGAGCTCGGAACCGTAGGCCTGGCCACCGGGGTACAGCCGCGTGCCCCGGTCGGACGGCCCGGCGTAGAGCCGCCGCACGCGGGCGATCTCGTCGTCGGTCAGCTGACCCGCGAGCGTTGCGGGATCGAACTCGCACAAGCGCGGGTCGTCGATCTGCCCGTCCACCAACCCGTCGAGCCCGTCGCAGGCCTTCATCACCGCGCCGTGCAACAGGAAGATCTTGTCGTTCGGGATGGTGTTGCGCGCGATCCACGCCTCGTAGCCGATCAGCGCGGTGTAGTAGGCCGCCGGCGCCGCCGCGATGATGCCGTCGAAGTCGTGCGGATACCGCTGGGCCAGCAGCAGTGCCTCGCGGCCGCCGTTGGAACAGCCGGTGAAGTACGACTTCTTCGGTGCCTTGCCGTAGAACTTGGCGATGATGTGCTTGGACACCTTCGACAACGCGTGTGGTGCGCGGAAGAAGAGGTCGTCGCGGGCCTTCTGGTTGTTCGCGGCCCAGGTCGTGTCGAACCCGTTCTCCAGCGAGACCTGGTGCCCGTCGTCGGTCGCCGCCACCGCGGCGTCACCGAAGGAGGGCCCGCAGCCCTGCGGAAAGGCCGGATCGCCGATGATCCCGCAGAATCCGCCACACCCGTACTGGAGGTAGCGGCCCTGGTACGTGCGGGTCGGCAGCTTCAGCTGGAAGCCGATGTTCGGCTCGATCGTGCCGCGCACGTCGCAGAACTCGGTGGCACCGGTGACGACCGTCGCCGACGCGACTCGGGTGCGCGCGTCCGGAACGTCGAACGTGCGCACCAGATCCGCGCACGAACGCACCGGTCTGGGCCTGGATTCGCCTGCGACGGCAGGAGCGATCCCCGCTCCGACCGTCGCAAGCACCACGCACGAAACCAGGAACTTGCGAAACATGTGGCGTCCTTCCCCCTGTACCGGACGTTCAGGGGGAGTCTTTCAGCTAACCGACGTGCACGCGTGGGCGTCGAGAAGGATTCTGCTCCGCCGAGCGGATGATCTCGCGTACGACCGGAGGAGTATCGCCGCGACCGAGGATCAGGTAACGGAAGAGGTGGCCCAGCGGGTTTCCTTCCGACCACTCGAAGTGCGCGTGCGGGATCACGCCGGTGGAGTCGCGCAACGCCAGCAGGATCGCCGCGATCGCGTTCGGCGCGGCCGGTGCGGAGGCGCGCAGGACGCGGTGCCCGTCGACCTCGACACCCCGCACGGACAGCACGTGGCTGAACGACGACGGGTCGACGATGTCGATCTCCAGGAAGAGCACGTCCGCGGTGCCGGGCACCGGGTTGATGCCGCGCTGCTCGAACTCCTTCTCGTCGTACTCGTCCTTGTCACCGGCCTGACGGCGGTTCGCGATCAGCGTGATCCGGTTGTCGTAGGAGATGGTGTCGGTGATGAACTTCTGCGCGTTCTCGTCGAACTTGATCTTGTCGACGCGCAGTTCGGTGGTGCGCGAGATGCGGGAGATCAACGAGATCACCACGATGCCGATGATGAAGCCGAAGGAGATCGTGATGCCGTCCGGCTTCTCGATCACGTTCTCCACCAGCGCGTACACCAGCACCAGCGTCAGCACGATGAAGCCGATCGTCGCGCCGCGCTGCTTCTTGCGCCACGCGGACACCGTCACCGCGAACGATCCGGAGACCATCATCGCGAGGATTCCGGTGGCGTAAGCGCCGGCCTGAGCGTTGACGTCGGCCTTGAAGATGATCGTGATGATGATGCAGATGACCGTGTAGACGATCACCACGGGACGGACCGCGCGGCCCCATTCCGGCGCCATGCCGTAGGAGGGCAGGTACCGCGGCACGATGTTGATCAGACCCGCCATCGCCGACGCGCCCGCGAACCACAGGATCAGGATGCTGCTGATGTCGTAGACCGTGCCGAACACCTCACCGAGCAGCTCGTGCGCGAGGTAGGCGAGCGCACGACCGTTCGCGGGGCCACCCGCCGCGAACTTGTCCTGCGGCACCAGCACGGTGGTGATGAACGACGTCGCGATCAGGTACACCGACATGATCAGCGCGGCGGTGGTGAGCAGCTTGCGGGTGTTGCGCACCCGGCTCTCCATCCGCTCCTGGGCCGTCTTCCCGTCCGCGGCGACCAGCGGCATCATGCTGACGCCGGTCTCGAAGCCGGACAAACCGAGCACCAGCAACGGAAACGCCAGAATCGCCGGGCCGATCACCCCGAAGACACCGTTGCCGTGCGCCCCCAGCGCGTCGATCCAGCGGTCGAGGGCGTCCGGCGTCGCGAAGACGTCCACCATGCCCACCACGGCCACGACGGCGTTCAGCGCGAGGAACACCGCGACCAGCGGGATCGCGACGCCCACGGCCTCGCTGAAGCCCATCAGGAACACACCGCCGAGGATCAGCAGCAGCACGATCGTCAACGCCATCTCGTACCCGTGCAGCGACTGGGGCACGTACGGGTTCTCCAGCGCGTGCACCGAGGCGTCGGCCGCGGACAGGGTGATCGTGATGATCCACGACGTCGCGACGAACCCGAGCAGCACCAGCACGAAGATCTTGCCGCGCCAGAACGGCAGCAGGTCCTCCAGCATCGCGACCGAGCCCTGGCCGTTCGGGCTCTCCTTCGCCACCCGCCGGTACATCGGCAGCATGCCGAGCAATGTCAGCGCGACGATGAGCAACGTCGCGAGCGGCGACAACGCGCCGGCCGCCAGAGCCGCGATGCCCGGCAGGTACGACAGCGTGGAGAAGTAGTCGACGCCGGTGAGCGTCATGACCTTCCACCACGCGTGCGGCTTCGCGTGGGAGTCGTGACTCTCCGGGCCCGAGGGCGCCACCCGGTCCGCGAGCAGCCACCTCCCCAGCGGCCCTCCCGGCGGTGCCGGACGTTCAGGACTCGGCACCTCGGCGGGAATGGCGTACTCCGTGCTCATGGCGCAGAGCATGCCATCACCCGGTGATCAAGGCCGGAAGTCCGCCGGGAAGCCGGCCTCCTGAACGGACAATCCGGACGGACGCAGCATTCCGATCGTGCCCTGGGTGTGGAGATCGAGGAACATGTCCACAACGTCCGGATCGAACTGTTCGCCCCGTCCCGCCCAGAGTTCGCGCCTGGCGCGGTTCTCGTCCAGTGCGGTCTGATGTGGACGATTCGACCGCATCGCGGCCCAAGCCACGCACACGGACAGAATCCTTGCTTCCGCACGGATGTCCGCGCCGCGCAGCCCGTCCGGGTACCCGGTGCCGTCGTAGCGCTCGTGCTGCTGCCTGATGACGTGCGCCACACCCGCGAACCCCGGCACCATCCTGGCGAGCCGGTAGCCGAAGTCCGGGTGCTGGCGCAGCAGCCGCCACTCCTCCTCGGTGAGCGCGCCGGGCTTGGTGAGCACCACCTCGGGAATGATGATCTTGCCGATGTCGTGCAGGCGCCCGGCGAGCTGCGCGACCCTGATCGTCGGGGCGTCGAGCCCGAACTCCCCCGCGGCCACGCCCGCCCAGCGCGACACCGAACGACTGTGGTCGTAGCGGTGCAGCCAGCCGTCCACCCGGTCGGCGACCTGGCAGAGGAACTCCGCCATCGCGCCGTCGGTGTCGGGGTCGACCGCGGGCAACGGCTCGGGGCCGACCGCGATCCTGTTGCGCCCGGCCGCCTTCGCCGCGTACAGCGCGCGGTCCGCGATCACCACGATGTCGTCGGGGCCGTCGCCGTGCGTCGGGAAGCTCGCCGACCCGACGGAGACCGTGACGGACAACGGGATGTCGTCGTTGCCCGCGTTGACGGGGATCGGCTTCTCCGCGACGCGTTCCCGCAGCCGGTTCGCGATCACGGACAGCCTGCCGGGGCCCGCGTCCGGGACGAGCAGTGCGAACTCCTCGCCGCCGTAGCGCGCGAGCACCTCACCGGACCTGGACGCCGCGCGCAGCCGTGCCGCGACCTCCATCAGCACGTCGTCGCCCGCCGGGTGGCCGTAGTTGTCGTTGATCGACTTGAAGCGGTCGACGTCGATGATGAACACCGCGACCGAGCCCTCGTTGCGGCGCGCGCGAGCGATCTCCAGCGGCAGTTGGGCTTCGAAGAACCTGCGGGTGTGCAACCCGGTGAGGCTGTCGGTGATCGCGAGCTTGCGCTGGTCCGCCACGAGCCCCGCGAGCCTCGCGATGATCAGCAACGACAGCAGCGCGCTGCCCGCCGCGAGCACCAGGACGTCCTGCGACGACTGGCCGACGTCGTGGACCAGCATCAGCACAGGCGCGGCGAGTGCGGCCGACGACAGCGCGATGATCCGGCCGCGGCTCAGGCCGACGTCCTTGACGTGCGCGCGGTCGACGAGCCGCGCCATCGTCGGGTGCAGCGCGGCGGCGCCCATGCACAGGTTGGCCGACAGCCAGATGGCGTCGAGGAAGTTGCCGGCGTGGTAGCTGCCGTCCAGCCGCTGCAGCACGTAGATGGTGTCGGCGGTGAGGATTCCCAGCAGGTTCGCCGTCAGCAGGACGAACGCGCGGGGCCGCGGCCCGGCGCCGAAGATCAGGCGCAACGCCACCACGAAGAGCGCGAGATCCATCATCGGATAGCCGAGCGAGGCGATCTTCACCAGGGCGGGCGACGTGAGCCGCGCCTGCGGGCCGATCACGTACAACCACGACGCCATGCCCGCCACCATCGCGAGCACCGCGGCGTCCAGCAGGCTCGGCAGGTCGAGTCCCGGTGTGCGGCGGCGGATCAGCAGGATCACGCCCGCCACCATCAACGGGTAATGCCCCAGGTAGAAGATGTCCGCGAACGACGGGTAAACCGTGTACTGGAAGACGTAGTGCGATGTGTAGAACGTGAGGTCCGCGATCGCGTAAACGACCTGGCTGAGCGCGAGGAACACCCACGGCCGCCTCCATTGGGGACGGTTGCGCTTGACACCTGTGAATGTCGCGATGGCAGCCGAGGCGCTGATCGTGCAGTAGAGCACCACCCGCACCGTTTGTCCCGTTGTCCCCGCAGGGCTGACCGGAATCAGGTAGTAGACACCCAGCAGCAGATGACCTGCCACCAGGTACATCCACCACGCTCCGGTACGGCCGGCACGGAAGATGGTCACACGAGACCCCTCGTTCTACGACTTGGTCGAGCCAGGTGATGATGCCCGACTTGCGATGATCGCGGCACCGTCGTTACTCCAATGAGGTGACCCACTAATACGGACGCTACCGCAAATCACTGTTCTGTTTTCGCTGTGTCGCCGTTCCTCCCCCGCGTGTTGCCCCCGAACGATTTTTGCACGACTTTTCGCTGCTCGAAGGCGATTCGCACACCTCGTGCCACCGGGAGCGCTTCCACGCTCGCGCCTTCGACCTGTTGGCGGACACCCGGGGGTGCATCCAGAACATTTCTGATCCGTTGGTCAGACGGTCCGAGTTCATGTCGCATGTCATCGCCGCGCTCTTTCCACCCGAAGTTTGCACACCCGGTCACGAGTCGCGGGACCGTCCACTGTGGATGCGGTGAGAGCAGGCGATCAACGGACTATCGTGAAGGCCGTGGACGGCGTTCGGTTCGGGGTGCTTGGGCCGCTGCTCGTCACGCACGAGCGGCGGGACGTGCGCATTCCCGCAGGCCAGCCGCGCCAGGTCCTCGTTCTGCTGCTCCTGCACGCCGGCCAGACAGTGAGCGTCGACCACCTGATGTCGGTCCTGTGGGACGGCGATCCGCCCGTCAGTGCGCGCAAGGCCGTCCAGGTGCACGTCTCGCAGCTCAGGAGGGCGTTGAGGGACCTTCCGGGGGTGTCGCTGGAGTGGTCGCACCAGGGGTACCGGCTCGACATCCCCGACCGGTCGCTCGACCTGCAGCTCTTCAGGGACGCGCAGGACCCCGACGAGGCGCTGAGCCACTGGCGCGGGCCGGCGCTGGCCGAGCTGACGACCAACACCCAGCTCGCGAACCAGCTGGAGGAGGAGCGGCTCGCAGCGATCGAGCGCCGCGTCGACAAGGCGATCAAGGACGGCCGTCACCACGAGGTGATCAGCGAGCTGACCGGGCACGTCACGCAGCACCCGATGCGCGAACGGTTGCGGGGCGCGCTCATGGTGGCGCTGCACCGCAGCGGACGGCAGGCGGACGCGCTCAGGACGTACGACGAGGGCAGGCGGCTGCTCGCCGACGAGCTCGGGCTCGATCCCGGCCAGGAGCTCAAGGACCTGCACGCGGCGATCCTGCAGGGCGACATCCCGGCCGTGCCGCGCGAGCTGCCGAAGGCGCCGGAACCGTTCGTCGGGCGCCGTGCGGAGATCGAGCTGATCACGGGCACGTCCGAGCACGTGATCGCCGTGCACGGGCCGGGCGGACAGGGCAAGAGCGCGCTGGCCACCGCGGCCGCGCACGCGATGGCCGCCCGTTTCCCCGACGGGCAGCTGTACGTGGACCTGCACGGTGCCACACCGGGCCGCGCGCCGCTCTCCCCCGCCGAGGTGATCAGGCGGTTCCTGCGCGCGCTCGGCACACCACCGCTCGCGGTGCCCACCGACACCTCCGAGGCCGCTGCGCTCTACCGGTCGACCCTCGCGAGGCGCAAGGTGCTGATCCTGCTGGACAACGCGGTGGACGCGGCGCAGGTCGGTCCGCTGCTGCCGGGGGACGCCGGTTCGACGGTGCTGATCACGAGCCGGCGCATGCTGGCCACGCTCAGCGCGCGGCACGTGCGGCTCGACCCGTTGCCGGAGGACGACGCGATCAAGCTCCTGGGTGACGACGGCGAGGCGGCCAGGCAGGTCGCGAGGGCGTGCGACCACCTGCCGCTGGCCCTGACGATCGCGGCCGCGCGGCTGCGATCGCGGCCGGACTGGACGACCGCGACGTTCGCGAGGAGGCTCGCGGACCAGCGGCACCGGCTGGACGAGCTGAACTTCGACGACCTCGGCGTGCGGTCGAGCTTCCAGATGGGCTTCGAGGGCCTGAACGCGGGCTCCACCAGGGCGTTCACGTTGTTGTGCTGCCTCAACGTGCCCACCGTGAGCGAGCAGACCGCGCGGGCGTTGCTCGGGCAGGAGGACGTGGACCGCGCGCTGGACCCGTTGGTGGACGCCAAGCTCGTGGAACCGTGCGGCCCCGAGCGGTACCGGGTGCACGACCTGCTCAGGCTGTTCGGCGCCGAGCACGTGAACGACGAGAAGCACGACGCCCTCACCCGCGCGCTCACGCAGTACCGCGAGACTTTGGCCGCGGCACTGCGAAAGCTGCGCCCGCACGCGTACGGCGCGCTCACGAACACCGATCCCCGGCAGGACATCGACGAGCCGTTGCAGTGGCTGACGGAGGAGGCCGAGAACCTCCTCGCGGCGGCGCGTTCGACCGTGGCGGAACCGGGACTCGCGGAGCACGCCCTGGCGATCGCGCACATGCTGTACCCGCACCTGTTCAAACAGGACAGAGTCGCCGACCTGATCGAACTGGGCCGCATCGCGCACCAGGCGGCGCAGACCATCGGCACCTCGCAGGCCGCGGAGACCGCGCTTCTGGTGCAGTCGGCCGCGAACCGCAGGATCGGCGAGTTCGCCACGGCACGCGCCCAGCTGGAAGAAGTCCTCGAAGCACGCGCCGACGACCCGTTCGGCCGAGGCCGTGCGCTCACCGGCATCGGCACGATCCAACGCGAGACGGGTGAGCTCGACGCGGCCGAGAAGACGCTGCGGCAAGCCATCGTGCTCACCGCTGACCACGGACCCGCTGGCGCACAACGGGTTCCGCTCTCGGCACTGGCCCAGGTCCACCAGGTGGCCGGCGCTCACGACGAAGCACTCCTGGCCGCGGTGGAGAGTTTGAAGCACGCCCGTGAACACCAGGACGCCGCGGGAACGGCGTATGCGCTGGCCTCACAGGGCCAGGCGCTGTTCAAGCTCGGCCGGTTGACCGAGGCCGAGGCGGCGCTGGGCGAGTGCATCGAGCTGTGCCGGGTGACCGGCGAGCACAACGACGAGTGGCAGGCGTTGCTGTGCCGCGCGAAAGTCCTTCTTGCTCAAGGGAAGCAGACTGAGGCGAGGAAGGACGCCGAGCGGTGCCTGGAGATCACCGGCGCCCGTGGCGACCGCTACGGCGAAGGTGTCGCGCACCTCGTGCTGGCCGAGGCAGGACTGGAGAAGCACGCGGACCGGGCGGCCGAACTGCTCGGCACACCCGGTCTGCGGAGGGACAACCTGCTGGACAGTCTGGTCAGCTGATCAGTCGCAGTGCTCGAAACCACTGGTGTAGCTGGAAGAACCGACCACACCGCCCCACTTCACGCACTTGCCGGCGGCCTTCTTCTTCACCGGACCGGCGTAGTAGCCGTACTCGTCACGGTCGGTCGTGCGGGCCGAACCCTGCACCTCGAGGAACGCGCCGACGTCGGACGCCGTGCCGATCTTCGTGGTCTTGATCGCCACCACGCAGTTGTACCCGTTGGAAGCGTTGTACAGCAGGGAAACGCGGGCACCCACGACGTTGGCGCCGTCGATCACCTTGTAGCCGTCGCCGCACGCCTCTTCCGGCGTGTACGGGTTGGTGGAGCCACCGCCGCCGCAGTTGTTGCTCTTGTAGCTCCGTGAGCCGTAGTAGTGCACCTGCGAACCGTTCAGGACGACGCGTTTGGGGTCACCGTCCTTGAGCTGTTCGAAGTGCAGGTGCGGGCCGCTCGAGTTGCCGGTGTTGCCGACGTTGCCGATCTTCTGGCCCTGCGAGACGCTCTGGCCGACCGAGACGCTCTGCACGGACAGGTGGGCGTAGCGGGTGGTCCAGCCGCTGCCGTGGTCGATCTCGATCCAGCGGCCGTAGCTCTCGTTGCCGCGGTTCTCGACGCGCTTGACCTTGCCCGCGGCGGACGCGACGACCACGTCGCCCTGGGCGTCGGCGCGGCTGAAGTCGATGGCCTCCAGCGGGTTGTGCGGGTGGGTGTCGTTCGGACCGCGGGTCTGGCCGGTCCACGTCTGTCCACACGGGAACGGCATCTGCCAGTTGGTCGCGGCGGAGGCCTGCGGGCCACCGACCACGAGCACGCCCAGGCCGATCGCCAGGCCCGCCACCGCGGACAGCACTCTCTTGACGTTCATGAACTTCCCCTCGTTCACCCGAAGATCCGGCGGACCTCGGAATACGGCGTTCCGTGGCTGTTCAGCTCGCTGATCCGGATGCTCCTGCCGTCACGCGGCGGCGCGGCCTCCAGGATCTTGTTGTCGCCCAGGTAGAGCGCGACGTGCGTGGTCGCGTCCTCGTCGTTGTCCGAACGTCCCCAGAACACGAGGTCGCCCGGCTTGCGGTCGGCCATCGCCACCGCGCGGCCCTTGACGTTCTGCGCGCCGGTCCAGGCACCGATGTCGACGCCGGCGCCCTTCCAGAACGCGTAGAGCGTCAGTCCGGAGCAGTCGAAGCCGCGGCGGTTGTAGTCATCGCCCTGCGACGGGTCGTTGTCCGGGTAGTGGTGGACGCCGTACGACGCCCCGCCCTTGCCACCCGCGCCCCAGGAGTAGAGATGTCCCTTGCCGATCTGGGACTTCGCGGTGTCGATCACCCGTTGGACCTTCTCCGCGTTGGTGCCGGTCGTCGGACCCGCCGGACCGTTGCTGCGGCCGTGGACCGCGTTGCCGGGCGGTGCCTGGCCGGGCTCGATGCCGTCGGTGTCGCAGCGCGGCAGGCCCTGCACGAACCCGTCGGTGCCGGTCTTGACGTAGTTGTCGGGCACCCACAGGTTGTCGGTGGTGAAGTTCCAGATCGTGCCGCTCTCGGCCTGCGCCTGGCACTTCACGGGAACCTGCCGGCCCGCCCCGTACCTGTCGACGACCGAACCGGGCGCGGTCGCGGCGTCGCCCTTCTTCTTGCGGCCGTTGAGATCGACCTTGGCGGGGAAGGACTTCGAGGTGGCGCACTTCGGCAGCACCATCGTGTCGGAGGTGTTGCTCGTGTAGCCGTCGGGGATCCACAGGCCCTCGGTGGTGAGGTCCCAGATCTTCTTGCCGCCGTACTCGGGACCGGTGTCCTGGCAGACGACGCCGACCTTCTCGCCCTCGAGGTACATGTCGGCCACGCGCTTCTGACCGACGGGCACGCCGGGGTCCTTGACGGTGCGGCCGTCGAGGGCGGTCGTGGCGGTGAACGTGCGGACCTCCGCCTGGGCCGTGCCGGTGTTCACCAGCGGCACGAGCACGGCCAGGGCGGCGACCGCGGTCAGCGCGGACTTGCGGAGGTTCAGCACCGCCGGTCCGTCGTTCTCGGGTGAGACATGCTTCTCCCTCTTCGAACTGCTTGTGCGGCAAGGAAAGTCAGTCGGTGATGTAGCCGGTCACGGCGCGCCCCCTCGGGTTGCCGGGCGGCCCCGGCTCCATGGCGCTGACACTGCTGATGCGCACTCACAGCGACCTGACAGCTGCTGTCAGCGAGGTGTCAGAAGGCCACGTCAGCGATCGGTGCGTGATCGGTGAGCGGTGCCGCGCAAGCTGCGCTCATGACGTGGTTGCGCAAGCCCTGGGTGGGCCCGTTGGCCTTTGTGGTGGTGGCGTTCGTTGCGTTCTCGCTGCCGCCGTATCTGACCGGTGACCGCGTGCAGGCACGGGTGCAGTCGGACTGGGGGCCGCACTACCCCCTGCTCGTGGTGCACGTCGTCTGCGCGTCGATCGCGATCCTCACCTGCGTGGTGCAGATCTGGCCGTGGTTCCGCGGCCGCTTCCCCGCGTGGCACCGCCGGATCGGCCGCGTGTACGTCCTCGCCGGCGTGCTCCCGGCCGGTGTCGCCGGCCTGGTCATCGGCTGGATGACGCCGTTCGGCGCGGTCGCTCGGGTGAGCAACGTGCTGCTGGCCGTGCTGTGGCTGACGTTCACGTGGCTGGCGTGGCGTGCGGCGAGGCAGCGCCAGTTCCGCGACCACCGCAAGTGGATGATCCGCAGCTTCGCGCTGACCGTCTCGATCATCACCAACCGGATCTGGGGCGTGATCGCGTTCCTGCTGCTGGCCGACAACGTGCCGGAGGCGGAGCTGCCGAACACGATCGCGGGGATCTCGACGTGGGCGGGCTGGACGATCCCGCTGCTGATCGCGCAGTGGTGGCTGGAACGCAAGCCGCAGCGCCGTGCCGTGCAGCGAGAAACCGTTCCCGCGTGAGGCCTGCGACGACTACGGTCAGTTCACATGAGGCTACTGCTCGCTGTCCTGATGATGGTCGTCCTCGCTCCGGTCGCTTCCGCGGAGCCGGCCGGCCCACCGACCGCGAAGTGCGAGTTCATCCCGACGCCCGAGAACCCTGCAGCCCGCCCGGTCCAGCCACCGCCCGCTGTGGTGCCCGCGCGCGGCACCGTGAAGGTCACCATCGTGACGAACTACGGCGTGGTCGCCGCCGACCTGGACCGCGCCAACGCCCCGTGCGGCGTGGAGAACTTCGCGCACCTGGCCCGGAACTGGTTCTACACGATGACGCAGTGCTGGCGCCTGACCGACACCACGCGCCTGGGCGTGCTGCAGTGCGGCGACATCTACCGGCCTGAGGAGGGCGGCCCCGGCTACCGGTTCGCCGACGAGGTCACCGGCAAGGAGACCTACCCGCGCGGCACGATCGCGTACGGCAACCAGGGACCGGGCACCAACGGCAGCGAGTTCTTCATCGTGCACTCGTTCGCCAACATCCGGCCCGTGTACACGGTGATGGGGCACGTCACGTTCGGCATGGACACCCTGGACCGGATCGTGAAGGCCGGGATCGTGCCGCAGCCGGACGGAACGCTGGACGGCGCACCGAAGAAGCCGGTCAGGATCCTGCACGTGCTGGCGCACTGATCGAACGGCCGCACCGATGGGCTGAGTTAGTGTGTCGCGGTGCGAAAGATCCTGGTCATCGGTATCGGCGCGGGCAACCCCGACCACCTGACGGTGCAGGCCGTCAAGGCGTTGCAGACGGTCGACGTGTTCTTCGTGCTGGACAAGGGTTCGGTGAAGCAGGAGCTCGTCGACCTGCGTTCGTCGATCCTGGCGGCGCACGTGACGCGGCCGTACCGGTGGGTCGAGGGCCGTGATCCCGAACGCGACCGCGGTGCGGCCGACTACGTGGCGGCGGTCGACGACTGGCGCAAGGCCAGGGCGGACGTGTGCCTGGAGCTGCTGTCGGAGCTGGGCGAGGACGAGGTCGGCGCGTTCCTGGTGTGGGGCGACCCGTCCCTGTACGACTCGACGCTCGCGATCCTCGACGACCTGCTCGGCCGTGGTTCGGAGTTCTCGGTGGACGTCATTCCTGGCGTGACGTCCGTCGCGGCACTGACTGCCGGCCACAGGGTGTCGCTCAACCAGGTCGGCAAGCCCGTGCAGATCACGACCGGCCGCAGGCTCGCCGCCGGGTGGCCGTCCGATGTGGACGACGTGGCCGTGATGCTGGACGCGAAGTACTCGTTCGAGGGCGTGGACCCGGACACGTGGATCTACTGGGGCGCATACCTCGGCATGCCGGACCAGATCCTGGTGTCCGGGCGGGTCGGGGACGTGGCCGCGAAGATCCGCGAGGTGCGCGAGGAAGCCCGTGCGCGCAAGGGTTGGATCATGGACACCTACCTGCTGCGACGGAGCTGACGCGTTTTTTGGGGCTACTCGGCGACCAGCCGCCTGACCGAGCGCTCGACGAGTTCACGGGTCGCGTTCGGGGTGGTGAACGCGAGAGTCGACATGTGCACGACGAGGTCGAGCAGATCCGAAGCGTTGAACGCGGCGGTGGCCTTGCCGTCGAGCTGTGCCTTCGCGATGGCCTCGACCTTGTGCCGGTAGGCCTCGGCTTCCGCCTTCGGAATGGCTTCGAAGCCGTTGTCGAGGCGGTGGTATGCGGCGAGCCTGAGCAGCTGCGGCTGGTCCAGGTACGAGTCGAAGAGCCGGCCCGCGTAGCCGGGCAGGTCCTCGGGTGTGATGGGGACGGCTTTGATCATGCGGTCGATCTGGATCTTCAGCAGCTCCTCGAACAGCCCTTCCTTGCTGCCGAAGTAGGCGTAGATCATCGCCTTGTTGCAGCCGGCCTTGGCCGCAATGCGGTCGACGCGCGCCCCGGCGATCCCGTACTGGGAAAACTCTTCGAGCGCCGCGTCCAGCAGCTTGGCCTTGGTCGCTTCTTTGTCCCTCACCACGCCACTAATCCTAACCAACCGGTTGGTAGAAGCAACTAACTAGTTGGTTGACAACTGGCCACCCGCGTGGTTGCCTGGTCTTAGCAACCAAACAGTTAGTTAGTCCAGCCAACTGGTTAGTTAGGAGCGGGTCATGAAGGTCGCACTGGTCACGGGCGCCTCGTCGGGCATCGGCGAGTCCACGGCGCTCGAGCTGCACAAAGCGGGCTACACCGTGTACGCGGCCGCCCGCCGGGTGCAGCGGATGGAAGGACTGGCCGCCCAGGGCATCCGGGTGCTCGAGATGGATGTCACCAGGGACGAGTCGATGGTCGAGGGCGTCAAGAAGATCATCGCTGAGACCGGCCGCATCGACGTGCTCGTCAACAACGCCGGGTACGGCTCGTACGGCGCGGTCGAGGACGTGCCGCTCGACGAGGCGAAGTACCAGTTCGAGGTCAACGTGTTCGGGCTCGCCCGGCTCGTGCAGCTCGTCGCGCCGAACATGAGGGAGCAGCGGAGCGGGCGGATCGTGAACGTGTCGTCGATCGGCGGACGCATCTACGAACCGCTGGGTGCCTGGTACCACTCCACGAAGTTCGCGGTCGAGGGTCTGAGCGACTCGCTGCGCCTGGAGCTGAAGCCGTTCGGGATCGACGTCGTGGTGATCCAGCCCGGCGGGATCAAGACCGAGTGGGGCGGGATCGCCGTCGAGAACATGCAGAAGACGTCCGGCGGGGGAGCCTACAAGGAGCAGGTCCGGCAGTTGTCCGGGCTCTTCTCCCAGGCCGACCGCGGCAGTGAGCCGAAGGTCATCGCGGACGTCATCGTGAAGGCGGCACAGGCCCGCCGGCCCCGCACGCGGTACGCGGCGGGCTTCGGGGCGCGGCCGATCCTGTTCGCTCGAAGGGTGTTGTCGGACAGGGCGTTCGACGCGATGTTCCTCGGGGCGCTGCGCCGGTTCGCCTAACCGCTGTTCCACCTGTTCGGGCAGGTACCTTCGGTTCAGAGCCACCGAGGGGAGTCGGGTGCACGAGGGGTTGTCGCCGGAAGCCGAGAAGCTGTACCTGGCGATGCTGCGCGGAGACCACGCGGAGCCCGGCGCGGCGCACGACGAGCTCGAACGTCTGGGACTGGCCAGGAACAACGACGTGCGCCCTCCGCGGTCGGCGCTGGCCGCGATCGCGTCGAGTCACGAGGCCGCGGCCGTCCGGGCCAGGGAGACTGCCGAGGTCCTGGCCGCCGCGTACGCCGAGCGCGGCGCGAAAGAGGTCGACTTCGTCGAGGTCCTCAAGGACGCCGACGAGGTGATCAGCGCGTTCGAGGAGATGCAGAGCCAGGCCAAGACGGAGGTCCGGGCGCTGGATCCCGGTTCCTACCTCAGCCCGCAGCCGGAGGCGAGTCCCGCACAACCTCCGGCGCTGGCCCGCGGTGTCTCGTACCGGGTCGTGTACGAGTCGGCGTTGTTGCAGACAGCCCAAGGGTTCGCGTCGGTGCAGGAGAGCATCGCGGCGGGCGAGCAGGCGCGGACGTTTCCCGGCGTGCCGCTCAAGCTCGTGATCGCCGACTCGGACCGGGCCCTGATCGCCGTGCCGACGGTGACCGGCGGGAACGTCGTGGCACTGCTCATTCACCCGTCCGTGCTGCTGAGCGCGCTCGTCGAGTTGTTCGAGGCGTTCTGGCGGATGGCGGTGTCGATCACGCCGGGCAGCCAGGAAGACACCCGTGAAGAGCCGACGACTGCGACGCGACGGCTGATGGCGCTGCTCAGCGCGGGTCTGACGGACGAGTCGATCGCCCGCGAGCTCGGCGTCAGCGAACGGACGGTGCACCGGAGGGTGAGTCGGCTTCAGCAGTTGCTGGGCGCCCAGACGCGATTCCAGCTCGGCGTGCAGGCGTCACGGCGAGGTTGGCTCTAGTCACGCAAGGTCACGAACGCTTGGGTGTTCATCACTCTGTGAACACCTTTGGTGACAGTTTCCAGACATGGCGACTTTCTGCCATCACCCGCGAGTGTCAAAAACGTTCTTGTCCCTTCCTCCCCTTCTGAAGGCACGGCTGAACCCAGCCGTGTCGGGGGCAGGAAGGGATCCACCGTGAGGCAGTACTTCAGAGGCGGCATCGCCGCGGTGACAGGGGTGTTGATCGCCACCAGCGTCGTGCTGACGCCGACGGCGAGCGCGGCGGCGAAGCAGGACCCGGACACGCAGGCGCTCGCGGGCGCGCTGGCCACCCAGACCGTCAAGTGGGAAGAGTGCACCTTCCCCGGCGTGGCCGAGGAGACCGTCAAGAAGTTCAAGACCGTCAAGGGCCTGGCCTGCGCCACCGTCCAGGTGCCGCGCGACTGGCACAACCCGGCTGACGGCAACACGATCGGCATCCGCGTCTCCAAGACCGAGACCGCCTACAAGGGCACCAGCCGCCAGGGCATCGCGCTGGTCAACCCCGGTGGCCCCGGCGGCTCCGGCCTGCCGTGGGGTGCGGCGATGGCCCTGCGCGCCCCGGTGCTCGCCGGCCAGTACGACTTCATCGGCTTCGACCCGCGCGGTGTCGGCCTCTCCACGCCGCTCACGTGCAGCTACACCGTCCCGAGCAGCACCGACGTCGACGTGCTGAACAGGGCGAAGGTCAAGGGCTGCCTCGAGAACCCGCTCACGCCGTTCATCACGACCGAGCAGACCACGTACGACATGGACTTCATCCGCGTCCTGCTCGGCGAGAAGAAGACCTCGTACATCGGCTATTCCTACGGCACGTGGCTCGGCACCTGGTACGCCGCCACGTTCCCCGGCAAGGTCCACCGGATGCTGCTCGACTCGGCGGTCGACGCCTCGCAGTCGACGCTGGAGAACACCTGGGACCTGCAGCCGCGCACCCGCGACCGCCAGTTCCAGGAGGCGCTGCTGCCGTACATGGCGCGCAACGACGCCAAGTACGCGCAGGGCACCGACCCGATGGAGATCCGCCGCAAGTGGGAGAAGGCCGGCGGCACCCGTGAGTTCCTCGGCCAGCTGTTCGTCGCGTGGTTCGTGATCCCGGCCATGTACGACACCACCCAGTACCCGACCGCCGCCTCCGCGGTGTCCGCGGTGATCGGTGACTCCGCCGCCGCCGGCACGGACTCGGAGAAGGTCGAGCTGCTCGTCTCGAAGATGCTCGCGACGCCGGGCCTGACGGACGAGAACAAGGCGTTCATCGCCAAGGGCAAGCAGAACGCGCTCGCCGCGATCGCCAAGAAGGAGCGCGTCGCGGTGAAGTCCACGACCGCCGCGGCCGAGGTCGAGACCTGGGACGCCACGTTCGAGGCCATCCGCTGCCAGGACGGTCAGTGGAACCAGAACCTGCACTACTGGAAGTACTGGCTGGCCGACCTGACCGTGAACGCGCCGTTCATCGCGCCGTTCATGGACACGCCGCTGTGCGCGTACTGGCCGACCAAGAACTCGATGCCGAAGCCGGACAAGAAGACGTTCCCGCGCCTGCTGGTCGCGCAGAGCGAGCTCGACGCCGCCACCGCGTACGAGGGTGGTCTCGCGACGGCCAAGGCCCTGCCGAACGCCAAGATGATCAGCGTCGACAACGAGGGCTCGCACGGCCTGTTCCCGTACAACACGGACTGCGTGGACGACCCGATCACGTTCTACTTCCAGACCGGTGCGACCCCGCGCAAGCAGTTCACCGGTTGCCAGGGGCTCCCGCTGCCCGGTGAGGACAAGACGTTCGACGTCGGCGGCAAGCTCACCAACGGCAAGATCAAGATCAAGATGATCACGCCGGCCGTCAAGGAGGCCAACAAGATCGTCAAGGACCTGCTCAGCGGTTCCTCGACGGCGGCTGCCGACGAGTCGGGCATGCCGGCCAACCTGTAACACCCTGTTGAGCTGCGGCCCTCGGCACGTCGTGCCGAGGGCCGCTCCCAATTCCTAGCGCTGCCACCACTTCTTCTTGACGACGTCGGTGATCACGCACGTGATGTTGTCGGGGCCGCCGTTGCCGTTGGCGAGCGCGATCAGCTGCCAGGCCGCCTCCGTGCCGTCCTGTGTGGACAGCAGGATCTCGTGGACGTCCTCGATGTCCGCGTAGTCGGTGAGGCCGTCGCTGCACAGCAGGTAGCGGTCCTCGATCTTGGCCTGGTGCCAAGACAGGTCCGGGTCGTGCGAGCTGCCGGACTGCAACGCCCTGAGCACGTAGGCGCGGCGGGGGTGGTTCGCTGCCTCCTCCGGCGTCATCCGGCCGGCGTCGACGAGGGCCTGCACCATGGTGTGATCGTGGGAGATCTGGCGGAGCTCGCCCTCCCTGAGCACGTACGCGCGGGAGTCGCCGATGTGAGCGAGCTGGAACGCGAGACCCTCCCAGCGCATCGCGGTGAGCGTGGTGCCGGTGCCCTGCGGGGTCTCGGCGTCGAGCCTGCGCGCGATCTCGGTCACCGCGGGCCCGAGATCGCCCTGCCACGCCGCCAGGACGTTCACCGCGATGGCACTGGCGAGCTCACCGTGCTCGTGGCCGCCCATGCCGTCGGCCACGGCCTGCAGGTCCGGCCGGACGTAGACCGAATCCTCGTTGTGCTCGCGGACGAGCCCCGGATCGGTCGCCACGGCGATGCGCAGCTCGTGTGTCATGCCTCCAGTACATCAGTTGTGAACTCACTTCACAAGCAATACGGTTGTGAACATGGATGAGACGGTCAATGCCGGTGACATAGCGCGCCTCGCAGACGTGGGGCGGGCAGCCGTGTCGAACTGGCGGCGGCGGTTCGAGGACTTCCCATCGCCGGTCGGCGGGACGGCCTCCAGTCCGTTGTACCTGCTGCGCGACGTGGAGGCATGGCTTCGGCGCAACGGCAAGCCGTTCCGCGTCTCCCCCGCCGAACGTCTCTGGACCCAGCTCCGGACCGTGGACGACCTGAAGCTCGGCGAGGCGCTGGCCGCGGTCGACGCCGATCCCGCGACCTTCGAGTTCCTGCACGAGCGCTACCTCGAAGCGCACTCGCGGCTGCTCAACCCCACTCCGCCCGAGGTCGTCGCCGTCGTCCTGGCCACGACCGACGGCGACACGGTGATCGACCCGGCGTGCGGCACGGGTTCGTTGCTGATGGCGTCCGCCGGCCGGCACAAGATCGGCCAGGAGCTGGATCCGGTGTCGGCGGTCATCGCCCGGCGCCGGATGCCCCGCGCACAGATCTTCACCGGCGACTCGTTGCGGCAAAACGGCATCACCCACCGCGCCGACGCGGTGCTCTGCGATCCGCCGTGGCACGACCGGACGTGGGGCCACGAGGAGCTCGTCGGCGACGCGCGGTGGACCTACGGCCTCCCCCCGCGCGGCGAGCCGGAGCTGGCCTGGGTGCAGCACTGCCTTTCGCTGGCCAAGCCCGGCGGCCTGGTCGCGGTCCTGCTGCCGTCGGCCGCCGCCTCCCGCCGTCCGGGCAAACGAATCCGCGGCAACCTGCTGCGCGCCGGCGCCCTGCGCGGCGTGATGACCGTGCAGCCGGGCCGCGACCTGTGGCTGCTGCGCAACCCGGTCGGCCGCGCGCCCGAGCACATCGCATTGCTGGAACGCCCGGGCCCGATCGAGCCGAACACGCGGGTCATCGACCTGCTCGACGACGACGTCGACCTCAGCCCGGCCCGGCACAGCGGCACCGACGTCTCGGCCTACCTCGCGGCACAACCGACGTTCGCGCTGCCTCCGTTGCCGCCGCTGCAAGAACAGAGCACCGTGCCGATGACGACGATCGGCGAACTGGTCCGCAGCGCCCCCGGCAAGCACGTCGTCACCTCTCCCACCGGCGCGACGTACGAGATCAATCCCTTGAAGGTCGACCCGGACTACCTGGAGGGCGTGCTGCGCGCGGCGTTCGCCCGCACCCCGACCGGCTCGACACGCCTCGACGTCCGGCGGACGCAGGTCCCGTCGCTGCCGATCGAGGAACAGCGCCGGTATGGCCAGACATTCGCCCAGCTCAAGGCGCTGGAGACGAGTCTGGAAGAAGCAGCCGCACTGGTTCGTTTGGGCTACAATGGGCTCCTGAGCGGACAGATCCGACCAGCGTGATCAGGGCAGATTCACCCGTTCGAGATGTCCTGAAACGCTGTTACGGCCGCCTCGCTATCGAGGAAGCGCGCGGGGGCAGCGGCCAGGGACCGGCGGTTAGGCTTCGCGGGTGCTGATCGCCGACCGCTACGAGATCGACGACCTGCCGCTGGGGCGGGGTGGCATGGGTTCCGTGCACAAGGGCCGGGACCTGCGCCTGGATCGACGGGTCGCGGTGAAGCTCCTGCGCCTCCCGGGCAGCGACGAGGAGGTGCAGCACCGCTTCGCGCGCGAGGCGAGGATCGTGGCCAAGCTGGAGCACCCCGGCGTCCCGGTCCTGTACGACTTCGGCACGTACGACCAGCGCCTGTTCCAGGTCATGCAGTTCGTGGACGGCGTGACGATCGCCGACCTGGTGGGCGAGTTCGGCCCGCTCCCCGAACCCCGTGCGGCGAACATCGCCGCCCAAACCGCCGCCGTCCTCGCCGAGGCCCACGAACACGGCATCTGCCACCGCGATCTGAAGCCCACCAACCTGATGCTGTGCCCCGACGGCGCCGTGAAGGTCCTGGACTTCGGCCTGGCGCTGCTCAAGGAGAGCGATGTGGCCCCCTTCAGCCGCGCGGGCCAGATCCTGGGCACGCCGTCCTACATGGCCCCCGAACAGATCCAGCGCGGCACCGCCGAACCGCGCAGCGACCTGTACGCCCTGGGCTGCGTGCTGCACGAAATGCTGACCGGCGAACAACTCTTCACCGGCCCAACGGCCTACGCGGTGTTCGACAAGCACGTCAAGGAACCTCCGCGCCCGGTGCCTGGCGCACTCGACCCGGTGGTGCAACGGTTGCTGGCCAAGGACCCCGACGATCGCCCCGCGTCGGCGCTCGACGTGTTCGCCGACCTGCAGAGGTTCGCGCAGGATCCGCCGCCGCTGCCGGGGTTCGTGCGGGACGGGTCGGCGGCGGCGATGTACGCGAGCATGCAGCGGACGCGGCGGATCGGGACCTTCTGAGGGTGGCCGGGCCAAAGGGGTAGAGCCGGGAGGGCAAGGTCGGAGCGGCCGGGCCTGAGGAGCAGCCGGACCTGCAGTGGTGACCAGGGCTGAAAGCGTGAGGTGACCGGCGCTGAGACGGCGGCTGACATTGAAGGGCTACCAGCGCTGAGGGGCGACCGGCGCTGAAGGGGTCGGTCAACGCTGATGCTGCGACCAACGCTGAGAGACGGGGCCGCCAGCCTCAGACGGCAGCCAGCGCCGAGAGCGCGAGGCACCTCCAGACAGCTGCGCAACTCCTCCCCAACGACGCAACGGCGCAACGGCGCAACCGCCCCTCCAGCTCAAGCCGGAATCCGATTCACCTCGTGATCACCAGTAGCCCACAGGTGCTGCACCGCATAAGCCCGCCAAGGCCGCCACGCCTCCGCACGCCTCACCAACGCCGCCGGCGTCGAAGGCAGCCCCAACGCCTTGGCCGCCAACCGGATTCCGAGATCGGTGGGCAGGAACGCGTCCGGGTCGCCCAGCGAACGCATCGCAATCGATTCGACAGTCCACGGCCCGAACCCCGGCAGCGATGCCAGCCACTCGCGCGCGACAGCTCGGTCGGCGTGAGGTGAGAGGTCCAAACCGGACCGAAGTGCCCCCAGCAACGCGGACATCGTGCGGCGGCGGGACTCGGGCATCGCCAGGTCGGCCGGGTCGAAGTCCAGCGGGAACAGGTGCAGGTCGCCCACCGGGGTGCCGTGGCGCGCCACCAGGCGGGCGGCGTGGGTTCGGGCGGCCTTCGTCGAGACCTGTTGGCCCAGCACGGCTCGGATTGCGAACTCCGCGCCGTCCACCGTGCGCGGGACTCGACGGCCCGGTGCTGTCGAAACCAGTGGTGCCAGAAGAGGATCGGCGGACAAAGCATCGTCCACCGAAGAAGGATCGGTGTCGAGGTCGAGCAGGAAGCGACAAAGGTCTAGAGCACTAGCCAGATCGCGAGGATCCGAGAGCTCCACTGTGCACGCGATGTGGTCGGGGAACGGTTGCAGGGCCGCGATCCCGCAGCCGTTGGGAAGGCGCAAAGTCCGCCGGTAGACGCCGTCGCGCCATTCCTCCACGCCTGGCACGGCGGTGGCGATGAGGTGGCCGAACAAGTTGTCGGGACACAGAGGTGCTTGAAAGGGCAAGCGTTCCGAGAACTTGTCCAGCCGCATGAAGGCGAGCATGCCTTGAGTCCAGCCGAGACGCTGGCGGAAAAGAGACATCACTATGGACGGGGCCAACCGGGTGACCTGCTTCGCCGCACGAAAATCCGTGGCTAGTCTGACTTCTACGCCGTTGCAGAAATGTCAGTTCAGCAGGGAAGGGCGGCGTCGCGTGCGATGAGAGCGGCCTGGACGCGGTTGTCGCACCTCAGTTTCGTCAGCAGTCGGCTGACGTGGGCCTTGATCGCCCCCTCCGAGAGGTACATGAGCCTTGCGATGCGTGCGTTCGCCATGCCCTGCGCCAAGTACACGAGCACTTCCTGCTCCCGCCGAGTGAGCAGGCTGATGCGGCTGCGCGCGGCGTCGCGGCGTTCCGAGTCGGCGCCGGTGAAGTGGTCGACGAGCGCTCGGGTCGCGGACGGCGAGAGGATCGCCTCGCCCGCTGCCACGGCGCGGACGGCGTTCACCAGCGCGTCGGGTTCGCCGTTCTTGAAGAGGAATCCTGCCGCGCCCGCTCGCAGCGCCGGGAAGAGCAACTCCTCGGTCTGCGTGGTGCACAGCACGATCACCTGCGTTCCCGGCACGAGCCGGCGGATCATGCGCACGGCTCCGAGGCCCTCCATCCCGGGCATCGCGGCGTCCATCAGCAGCACCTGCGGACGTTGCCGCCGCGCGAGCTCCACCGCGCCGCCGCCGTCGCCGGCCTCGCCGACCACCGCCAGGTTGCCGGAACGTTCCAGCACACCACGGACTCCCGTGCGGACCAGAGCCTCGTCGTCAGCGATGCCAACGGTGATCGTGCGTGGCTTGTCCACCAGTTGCAGACCTGCGCTCGCCCACGAGGTGCTCGTCGTCAACGTCATGCGCACTCCCTGTCAGACCGGACCAGTCGCCAGTTTGTTCCCGAACGAGGATCTCGGGAAGGCAGGCATAACGACCGTGTTGCGAACCGTCTCGCGCACGCCGACGTGTAACGGGTTGCACACGGCAGGCCACCGCCTGCCACCTGCGCGTTCGCCGCACCGAGACAGGAACGGCCTGCCGTTACGGCTCGAGGAGAGGGACTCATGACCAGCACCGGACGTTGCGCCCTGTGCGACGGCACGCTGCCTCCCGCCACCTCCGAGCAGCGCAGGTCCTACTGCTCCAACGCGTGCCGCCAACGGGCGTATCGCCGCCGTGTCACCGTTTCCGCTCCCGCGCCCGCCACCAGGCAAAACCTGCGCGTGCTGTCGAACCTGCCCGCCGCGCGCGACTCGTTCGTCGGACGCCAGCAGGAGCTCTCGAAGCTCGACCAGCTGTTGCGCAGGCACCGTCTCGTTACGCTCGTGGGCAGTGCGGGTGCGGGCAAGACGCGGCTCGCGCTGGAGGCCGCGGGACGGTTGCGGCGCGGGCGAACGGACAGGGTCCTGCTCGTCGAGCTCGGCGAGATCACCGCTTCCGACGACGTCATGCCCGCGGTGGCCGACGCGCTCGGTGTCGTCGCGCAGCCGGACGAACCGTTGTGCGACACGGTCGTCGAAACGCTCGTGAACATGAAAGTGGTCGTAGTACTCGACAACTGCGAACACCTTCTCGACACGTGCGCCGAACTCGTCGACGTCCTGCTGAACCGCTGCCCTGGCGTGCGGGTGCTCGCGACGTCACGTGAAGCGCTGTGGATCACCGGTGAGGTCAGCTTTCACGTTGAGGGTTTGCCGGTTGCGTCAACGGATCGGGACCTGGTGACGACGGCGGCGCCACGCTCCGAGGCCGTGAAGCTTTTCGTGGAACGGGCCCGCGAACGCAAGCCCGACTTCCGGTTGACGTCCGAGAACACCGCCGCGGTCGCGTTGCTGTGCGCACGGCTGGAGGGGATGCCGCTCGCGATCGAGCTGGCGGCGCGCTGGGTGCAGTTGTTGCCGGTGGCGGACATCTGCGACCGCATGGACGAGCCGCTCGAGCTCCTGACGCTGGGCTGCCGCAAGTCGCCGTCGCGCCAACGGTCTCTGCGCGAGGCCATCGACTGGAGCTACCAGCTGCTCGCGCCGGACGAACAGTTCGCGCTGCGCCGGCTTTCCGTGTTCGACGGCGGTTTCGACCTCGCCGCGGCGACCGAGGTCTGCTCGTCGGAACGATCCGCCGAACCGGTGCTGGACGTCCTGTCGCGGTTGCAGGCGAAGTCGCTGCTGACGGCGGTCCCCGGCACGACGAGGTTCCGGCAGCTGGAGTCGGTTCGGCTGCACGCCAGGGAGAAACTGCTGGCGGCAGGTGAGCTCGACATCGCCTACGAGGCGCTGGCCCGGTGGTTCACCGACCTGTCGGACGTGCTGGTCACCGCGCCGCTGTCGGTGCCGGCCGAGGTGCAGCAGAAGCTCGACAACCACGTGGACAGCCTGCTCGGCACGGTCGAATGGGCTGCCGACCGTTCCGACGAACGGTTGCTGCTGCTGACCGCGGCCCTGGCGGATTCCGCGGCTCGACGCGGACGCCTCGGGCAGGCTCGGGTGATGTTGCGCGACGCGCTGCGACGACCGTCCACTCGGGACGACTACCGCTGCGTGGCGCTCAACCACGCCGCCCGGTTCGCGACCGAGCAGGGGGACCACGACGAGGCCGCCGAGTTGTCGGGCGAAGCGTCGCGGCTGGTGCGGAACCTCCCGTTGCCGGCGCTGGCGATGAGCTGTCGCAGCACGTTGGCAGCAGTGCAGCAGTCGTCGGGAGAGTGGGAGGCGTCGGCGCAGAACAACACCGAGTGCCTGAGGGTGGCGGAGTTGTTGGGCGAGCCCTTGGCGCGTGCGACGTGTTTGGTGGATTTGGCACGCACGGCGTTGTCGCAGGGCAAGCACGAACGCGCCGAGAAGAACGTCATGAAGGCGTTGCCGATCTCGCGCGCGTCGGGCATGCCCGCGCGCATCGCCTCCGCTCTGAACACGCGCGGTGCAGTGGCGTTGGTGCAGAGCGACCTCGACGAGGCGATGCACGCCTTCCGTGAGGCGCTGCGCATGGACGGCATGAACCCGTTGACCGCACCAGACGCGTTGGAAGGCTTGGCTGTCGTGGCGTTGATGCGCGGGCAGGCCGAGCGCGCGCTACGGCTAGAAGCGACCGGACGGGCGTTGCGGCGATCGGTCGGCGTGGTGCCGGACGCGTTTTGGGCGGAGAAGGTCGCCGGGGCTATGCGCACCGCACGGCTGATGCTGCCCGTTGCGCGCGCAGAGGCTGCTGCAACGCCGTTGACGGCTGCGGAGACCGAGGCGTTCGTCCAGGACGAGGTGTGGCTGGACCGCACGGACTCCTTGGACGAGCACGAGCGGCGGGTGATCGCGCTGCTGGCTTCGGGGCTGACGAACCAGCAGATCGCGAACCGGCTCGGGGTGTCGGTGCGGACGGTGGCCTCCCGGTTGCAGCGGTTGCGGGACAAGCTGGGGCTGCAGAGCCGGGAGGACATCGCGGCTTGGGGTGCGGAGCGGGCGATCGGCTGACCCTGTGGACGTTTCCTCACACTTGACGGTCAGCGGCGCAGGTGCAGCCCGAAGCCGGCGCGGCCCGTGGGCTCCAGTCCCTCCTTCAGGTGCAGCGAGGGGATCTCGTAGTCACCGAAGTTCTGCGGCCGGAACGGGATCGGCTCGGTCGATTCCAGGGTGAGCAGGCGCTGCTCCCAGGCCTTGGCGACGTCCGCGTAGTCCTCGACGGTCATCCGATCGACGCTGTACAGCACGAACGGCGGCAACGCCTCGATGCCGGGGTAGTAGAGGATGCCGTGGTGGATCGGGAAAAGCAGATCCTCGATCGGCCCGTTGATCCCGCGAGCGGAGTAGTGCGACTCCGGGCCACCGACGGTCACCGACAGCAGGGCCTTCCTGCCTGCGAGCGTGCCCTCACCGAAGCGCTCGCCGTACTTGGTGTCGCTGTGCTCGCCGACGCCGTACGCGAAGCGGTAGGTGAACACCCGGTCGACCCAGCCCTTCAGGATCGCGGGCATCGTGTACCACCACAGCGGGAACTGGAAGATGACCGTGTCGGCCCACAGCAGTTTTCGCTGCTCGGCGAGGACGTCCGGGGTGAGCGTCCCGGCGTCGAAAGCACGGCCGGAGTCCAGGGGAACCTTCAACGGGCTCGAGGCGTCCGGTCCGTAGTCCGCGGCGTCCACGACCGCCTTCCAGTTCATCGCGTACAGATCGCTCACCCGCACCTCGTGCCCCACACTCTCCAATGTGGACACTGCGAGGTCCTTCAGCGAGCCGTTGAGCGACTTCGGCTCAGGGTGGGCGTAGACGATCAGCGTCTTCACGGGAACTCCTTCGGATCAGGTGCCTTCGATCCTGGGCGCTCGCGGCCCCGCCGTTCAGGGACTGGACTTCCTGGTACCGGCAGGACCACCCTCACGACCTCTGCCGACGCCATACTGGAGAGGTGGACGATCTTGCGGGGTTCCTGCGAGTCCGGCGTTCCCGGGTCGACCCGGCGTCTGCCGGCATTCCGGCCGACCGGCACCGACGGGTCGAGGGCCTGCGCCGCGAAGAGGTCGCGCATCTGTCCGGGGTGAGCGTCGACTACTACGTGCGCCTGGAGCAGGGCCGCGCGACCCAGCCCTCCGAGCAGGTCCTCGACGCGCTCGCCCGCGTCCTCGGCCTGGACGAGACCGAACGCGGCCACCTCCACCGACTCGCCCGGCAGCGCCGCCGCACCGCGAAGGCGCCGAGCAGCCGAGCCCGGCCGGAGTTGGTGCGTGTCCTCGACCTGGTCCGCGACGCCCCCGCGCTGATCATGAACCACCGACTGGACGTGCTCGCCGGCAACCGCCTCGCCCGACTCCTCTACAGCCGGCCGCTGCAGGACCTGAACATCGCCCGGCACATCTTCCTGGAGGAGGCCGAGCTGTACGGGGAGTGGGAGAAGTGCACGCTCGACGTGGTCGGGCACCTGCGCCTGGCCGCCGGGAAGTACCCGGACGACCCGCGCCTGGCCTCGCTCGTCGGCGAGCTGGCGATGGGCAGTGAGCGGTTCCGCCGGCTCTGGGCGCGTGCGGACGTGCGTGCCCGTGGGCATGGACGTAAGACGTATCAGCACCCGCTGGTGGGGCTGTTGGAGCTGCACCAGGAGAACTTCGCGCTGCCGGACGAGTCAGGGGTGGAGTTGCTGGTGCTGTCCGCGGCTCCTGGCAGTGCTGCTGAGGACGGGTTGCGTCTGCTACTCGCACTTGACGGCACGGAGGAACGCGGACCACGCGTCGGCGCTGACCTGTAGGCGTTTCGCGGGCGCCTTGCTGTCGCGAAGGCCGACGCGGTGGCCGACCTCGACGCAGTTGTTGAAGTTCGCGCTATAGCTGCTCTTACGCCACATGGCGGCTCCTCAGGTCGCAAGCATGGAGATCCTCCTTTGGGATTCTCCCGTATCCAGCGCAACCCGATCGAGCGCCTTTAGAACCTCCTCGTAGTCGTTGACGGAGTCCTTGCGCTCGACGATGAAGTTCGCGTTCTCACTCTCCAGGAAGACGACGGGCTCGATCCTGTCGAACCTCATCAGCTCGAAGCTTCCAGCGAGCCCCGCGTGAGCACCCGCCGATGTGGGCACGATCCGGATGTTGATGTACGGACGCACCAACATCTGAAGCAGGTGATGCAACTGGGCGCGCAACACGTCCCCACCGCCGACAGGGAGCAGAAGTACCTGCTCGTGGATGAAGAAGGTGGAGTCGAGCCGCTGCCGAAAGATCTCTTGCATCGCCATGTGCGCAGCGAGCCGTGCTTCAAGCTCATCCTGAGGAAAGGCCGCCGACGCCAGACACAAGGCCCGCCTGTACTCGGACAGCTGGAGAAGACCTGGAATCAGCAGCGGCATCCAGCCGACGTACTCCTTGGCCTTCCTCAGATGCTCGAGGAACGTGCGCACCTCGAACGGCCGGTGGTCGGCATGGTGCTGCCACCAGTCCTTCATGTCGGTCTCACGGAAGATCGCCATCAGATGGTCGCGTTCTTCTGATGGTGTGCGGCAGAAGCCCAGCAAGATCCCTAGATCGACCTCGGAGCTGCCACCCTTGCCGTTGACGAGGTCGGACAGCTTGCTCGGATCCCAGTCGATCTTCTCGCAGATTTCGCGCGCGGTCATGCCCGTGGCCGACAGCGCGGCTCGTACCGCATCGCCGAACTCGCGGCCGCGTGCCGTGGAGAAACGCTTTGGCATGGAACGAAGTTAGAGCCGACCGTCCTCTGTGTGCAGTCACCGCACCACAACTCGACCTGAAGGGGTGCCGTCTCGGAACCCCTCCAATGGTTAACCAAGTAGACCGAAACTGGACAACCAGCGCTCTGGAACCGTTTTCGGACTGCTCCGTTCGAGTGACGGCAGAGGTCTAGACCTTGACCTTCGAGTGGTCTAAACCACATCGTTCCGGTACCCCTGCGACTGAGGAGACCGATGTCCAAGTTCCGATGGCATCTAGCTGCTCTCTTCGCGGCCGTCGCCGCGATGGTCCTCGGCATCGTCGTCGTGCCCGCTGCTAGCGGTGCCGGTGGCGTGTCCGCCACGTTCTCCAAAGGTTCGGACTGGGGAACGGGCTTCGAGGGCAAGTACACGATCACGAACAACAGCACGGCGGCCCTGACGTCGTGGACTGTCGAGTTCACCCTTCCGGCCAACCACCGGGTCACGTCCCTGTGGGAGGGCTCCTACACGACGGCCGGGCAGGTCGTCACGGTCAAGAACACCTGGAACGGCAACGTCGGTGTCGGGCAGTCGGTGAGCTTCGGCTTCAACGGCGCGTACACCGGCACGTTCGGTGCGCCGACCAACTGCAAGCTCAACGGTGGTTCGTGTGACGCGGGCGGGACGAACCCGACCACGTCGACCACGACGTCGACTACCACCACCACTACGACCACCACGACGACGACCACCACTGGTCCGCCGCCGCCTCCCGGGAAGATCAACCTGGGCTACTTCGCGGAATGGGGTGTCTACCCGGCTCGCAACTACCAGGTGAAGAACATCGACACCTCCGGTTCCGCGAGCAAGCTGACGCACATCAACTACGCGTTCGGCAACGTGTCGGGCGGTCAGTGCACCATCGGTGAGTCCTACCCCGCTCTCGAAAAGGCCATGACGGCGGCGGAGAGCGTGGACGGCGTCGCGGACACGTGGGACCAGCCGGTTCGCGGCAACTTCAACCAGTTGCTCAAGCTGAAGAAGAAGTACCCGCACCTCAAGGTCCTGTACTCGTTCGGTGGCTGGACCTGGTCCGGTGGCTTCGGTCAGGCCGCGCAGAACCCGGCGGCGTTCGCCGAGTCCTGCTACAAGCTGCTCGAGGACCCGCGGTGGGCGAACCTGTTCGACGGCATCGACATCGACTGGGAGTACCCGAACGCCTGTGGTCTCTCGTGCGACACGAGTGGTCCGGCTGCGTACAAGAACCTGATGCAGGCGCTGCGTGCCCGCTTCGGTTCGAACTACCTCGTCACCTCGGCGATCACCGCTGACGGTTCCAGCGGCGGCAAGATCGACGCGGCCGACTACGGGCCCGCGGCGCAGTACCTCGACTGGTACAACGTCATGACGTACGACTACTTCGGCGCTTGGGCGGCGCAGGGTCCGACGGCTCCGCACTCGCCGCTGACGTCGTACTCGGGCATCCCGACCGCCGGCTTCAACGCCGAGGCCGCGATCTCCAAGCTGCGTTCGAAGGGTGTTCCGGCGTCCAAGCTCCTGCTCGGCATCGGCTTCTACGGCCGCGGCTGGCAGGGCGTCACGCAGGCGGCGCCCGGTGGCACGGCTACGGGTCCGGCTCCCGGCACGTTCGAGCAGGGCATCGAGGACTACAAGGTCCTGAAGACCAAGTGCCCCGCCACGGGCACGGTCGCGGGCACGGCCTACGCGTTCTGCAACGGCCAGTGGTGGAGCTACGACACCCCGCAGACGATCGCGAGCAAGATCTCCTGGGCACGTGGCCAGGGCCTCGGCGGCGCGTTCTTCTGGGAGCTCACGGGTGACACCGCGAACGGAGAGTTGATCACAGCGATGAGGAACGCGCTCGGCTAGTTCCTCGCAACGCCGGGAGGGGAGCTGGGTCCACCCAGCTCCCCTTTTGTTGTCAGCAGAAGACCTCGTTGAGCAGCTTCTGGTAGGCGTCACCGGGGTTGCCGCCCACCGGCGCGCTGGTCGCCGACATCTCCAGGCGGTTCTTGTTGTCCGGCGTGGTGAGCAGGTCCGACGAGTAGCCGGGGATGCCGCCGCCGTGGCCGAGGACCTTGGTGCCGCACGGCAACGTCTGCACGGACAGGCCGAGGCCGTAGTCCGGGCTGACGGTCGTGGTCTTGACCAGTTCCTGCTGCTGCGCGGGCTTGAGCAGCTTGCCGCTCGTCAGCGCCACGATGAAGGTGTCCAGGTCCTTCGTCGTGGAGATCATCTCACCGGCCGCCCAGGCGACGGACGGGTTGATGCGGGTGATGTCGGACGGCTTGCCGTTCACGGTCCAGTAGCCGTGCGCGTGCGGGCCGTGGATGTTCGGGTTGTCGCCGGGCACCTCGGTGTCGTTGAGGCGCAACGGCTTCAGGATCCGCTGCTCGACCGACTTCTCGTACGGCTTGCCGGTCAGCTTCTCGACGAGCAGGCCCGCGACGATGTAGTTGGTGTTGGAGTAGTTCCACTTGGTGCCGGGCGCGAAGTCCAGCGGCTTGCTCGTGGCGATGGCGAGGAGCTCCTGCGGTGACCAGTGCTTGTAGCGGATCTTCTCGAACTCGTCCGGGTTGAGCGGGAGCGCGTTCGTGTAGTTGTACAGGCCGCTGGTGTGCTGCAGGACCTGGCGGACGGTGATCTGCTTGTCGATCAGGCCGGGCAGGTAGCGGTCGACGGGCGCGTCGAGCTCGACCTTGCCCTCGCCCGCGAGCTGCAGGAGCACCGTCGACACGAACGTCTTGGTGATGCTGCCGACGCGGAACCGGCCGTCCAGCGGCACCGGCCTTTCGCTGTCGAGCTCGGCCTTGCCGGAACGGGCGGTGAAGCGCTGCCGCCCGTCCGTCACGCGGGCCTGGATGCCCAGAGCCGCACCGCTCTTCGTGAGCTGGTCCAGGGCCTCCTGCACGACCTTGCGGTCCGCCGCGGTGTCCGTGCCCGTTTCCGCGGACGCGACACCCGCGGTGGTCAGAGCCAGCAGGCTCGCCGCGGTGACTGTGGCTACCAATCGAATCCCCATGCCTCCCACCTTGGCGAGGCACGGTGTCAGCCCGCATCCACCTTCAGTCGTAACGAGGCCCTAGGGACTTCCCTTGGGCCGATAGGGCGCAAGGGCCGCTTTCATGGCCGAAACGAGCATGGGACGCACTTTCGGCCAATGCACGTCCTTCTGGCACGAGTAAGCCGGGAGGAAGCCGCCGCACGCACCCGACGAGGCGCCGATCTCCCACACGAAGCTCGGCACGCCCAGGTCCTCGTACACCCAGTCGTCCGTGGCGCCGGAGGCGTTGTAGAGCAGCTCTCCCGGCTGGCCCGCCTTGAACCCGGACAGCGACGCCATGTCCTGGGCGATCGCCCGCAGCGCGGCGTCGTTGCCGGTCTTCTGGGTGCTCCAGCCCCACGGGAAGAGCACGTAGTTGCCGTAGCTGTGCATGGAGATCACGGCGCCGGTGGTGTCCGCGGAGGCCGCCGCCGTGTCACCGGGCGCGCGGGTGTCGCGGTAGAGCTTGCGCCACAACGACTCCAGCGCCTGCGTCTCGACCTCGGAGTCGGCGCTCGGGCCGCGGTAGACCTCGCTGCACTTGTCCTTGGACGTGCCGACCTCGCCCCAGTGCGAGCCGGCGTTGCGGTTGAGGTCGACGCCGCGCTGGCCGGAGCCGCACGTGCCGTTGGCGTTCTTGCGGTGAAGGACCGGTGAGTCGCCGCCGGACTCGACGATCTCCACGCCGTCCGGGTTGGCGATCGGGACGACCCAGACCTCGAGCCCGTCGAGCATCGCGGTGAGGTCGGAGCCGACCAGGTCGTCGATGAACCGCCACGCCATGTCTCCGGTCGTGATTTCCCGCGCGTGGAGCTGGCCCATCACGAACAAGCGCGGTTTTGGCGCGGTCGGCGTCAATGCGCAGTCACCAGGTCGTTTGCGCGTGATGCAGATGGCTTTCAGGTCATATCCACCACTGCCGCGCGTCTTGCGCCACGAGTCGCCGTAGTCGACGACCGAGGCCAGTTCGGGATGCGCATTGGCTACTTCGTCGAGATGGGCGAGTTGCGCGGTAATGGTCCGATAGCCGCCGTAGTACGTCGTATCCGCGAGAGAGCGCGGAGCCCATTGAGACGGAGGCATCACCGTCTCAACAGACGAACGGAAACCGTCGGACAGGAGCTTGTCGGCGGTGCGAACGTCGCCTATGACGAACAGGTCGTCACCGTCGCGTTGCTCCACCACGTCGTACCCCAGCCCGAGCAACCGCTGGGCGGCATCACCCACCGGAGCGGGCACACGCAGCACGTATGTCTCCTGTGGACCCTCCGCCGGCGCTGGTGAGGGGCTCAGGAGGAGAGCCAGGCAGGCGAGCAGGGCCAGTGCGGGGCGCATGATCGACGATGATCGACTGTTCGTCAGAACACCGCCACTCCGTTCGACCGACCGGATGATTACCGTCCGGTGCTTGAGACGAGGAACAGGTCACTTGGCGCGGTGTGACGAAAGTCAATATGATTTCACTCAGCATCGCAGCGGTTATTGTGCTGACAGGCCGAAACCGACTCGACGAACAGTGAGGTCCGCACACAATTCACAGGAAGACAACGGGAGCGAAACCCATGGATCATCTCTACAACGACAATGTCGCCGAGATCTCCCACCTCTCCCCCTGGCGCGGTTCCCCCGCGGACGACGACGATGGCCTGGAGCCGACCATCGTCCGCAGCCTGGACTGACAAAACTCGGGGGTTTCATGACCGGCCCGTCCACCGTCGTCAAGGGCACCGGCCCTGCGCTGCTGCTCGTGCACGGCGCGGGCGGCAGCGTCCAGGCCAACTACGGCCCGGTCCTGCGGACCCTCACCCAGCACTTCACCGTCATCGGGCGCGACCTGCCGGGCTCCGGCAGCACACCGGTGGCCGCGCGCCCGCTCGTCCTGGAGGAGCTCGCCGACGACCTGGTGGACGTCGCGGTGCGGGCCGGGCACGAGTCGTTCCACGTGTCCGGCTACTCGATGGGCTGCGCGATCGCCGCCACGGCGGCGGTCCGCCACCCCGAACGGGTGCGCGGGCTCGTCCTGAGCTCGCCGTTCACCAAGATCGACGCCGCGACCAGGGCGAGGATCGACCACTGGAGGTCGTTGCTGGACGGCCCTCGTTCGGTGTTGGCGCGGTACATCCTCACGGTGATGTGCAGCGAGGAGTACCTGGCGGGGCTCACCCCCGCGCAGGCGAAGGGCTTCGCCGAGCTGATCGGCATGACCGTGCCGGCCGGATCCGCGTCGCACGTCGACCTGATCCTGAGGACCGACCTGTCCGAGCTGCTGCCGCGGGTCACGCAGCCGACGCTGGTGATCGGCGCGTCCGGTGACCGGCTGCTGTCCCCCGCCCTCGCCAAGGAGGTGTCGGACCTCGTCCCGGGAGCGAAGTACACCGACGTCGCGTGCGGGCACGCGATCGCGCTGGAGGCCGCGACGCCGTGGGCGCGGCTGATCACGGACTACCTGACGTCGGTGTAACTACGTCGGTGTAATCACACCGCTGTGAGCGCACGCGGGGAGCTTTCGTTCACCAGGAGCGCACGAAAGGGCCCCGCGTGCGGGTCAACCAGAGCGGAGGCGGTGGGCCAGGGCGGTGTGGCGGCGGCCTGCGCCCACGGTGCGGACGGCTTGGCCGATGGCGCGCTTCGAACCGACCAGCACCACCAGCTTCTTCGCGCGCGTCACCGCGGTGTAGAGCAGGTTCCGCTGCAGCATCATCCACGCGCTGGTCGTGATCGGGATGACCACGCACGGGTACTCGCTGCCCTGCGAGCGGTGGATGGTCATCGCGTAGGCGTGGCTCAGCTCGTCCAGCTCGGAGAACTCGTAGTCGACTTCCTCGTCCTCGTCGGTGCGGATGGTCAGCTTCTGCTCGACGGGGTCCAACGCGATGACGACGCCCAACGTGCCGTTGAAGACCCCGTTCTTGCCCTTGTCGTAGTTGTTGCGGATCTGGGTGACCTTGTCGCCGACCTTGAACACCCTGCCGCCGAAGCGCTTCTCGGGCAGGTTGTCCCGTGACGGCGTGAGCGCTTCCTGCAGGACGGTGTTCAACGCGCCCGCGCCGGCCGGGCCGCGGTGCATCGGGGCGAGGACCTGGATGTCCTTGCGCGGGTCCAGCCCGAACTTGCGCGGGATGCGGTTCGCCACCACGTCGACGGTCGTCGTCGCGGCCTCTTCGGCCTCGTCGGTGCTGAACAGGAAGAAGTCCGGAAGTCCCTGGACCACCGGGTAGTCGCCGCTGTTGATGCGGTGGGCGTTGGTGACGACGCCGGACTCCTGGGCCTGGCGGAAGATGTGCGTGAGCCGGACGTTCGGGATCGGGCTGCCCTGCGCCAGCACGTCCCTGAGCACCTCGCCGGCGCCGACGGACGGCAGCTGGTCGACGTCGCCCACGAGCAGGAGGTGGGCGCCGGGCGGGACGGCCTTCACGAGTTTGTTGGCCAGCAACAGGTCCAGCATCGAGGCCTCGTCGACGACCACGAGGTCGGCGTCGAGCGGGTGGTCGCGGTCGTACGCCGCGTCGCCACCCGGTTTGAGCTCCAGCAGGCGGTGGACCGTGCGGGCCTCGTGGCCGGTCAGCTCGGTGAGGCGCTTGGCGGCACGGCCGGTGGGTGCGGCCAGCACGATCTTGGCCCGCTTCGCCTGGGCGAGCCGGACGATCGAGCGCACGGTGAAGCTCTTGCCGCAGCCGGGACCGCCGGTGAGCACCGCGACCTTCTGCGTCAGCGCGAGCTTCACCGCCGCCGCCTGGTGTTGTTCGAGCTCGGTGCCGAGCCAGGCGAAGGCCTTGTCCCAGTCGACGTTCGCGAAGCTCGGCATGCGGTCGTTGTCCGCGTGGAGCAGGCGCTTGAGCTGCGACGCCATCGAGATCTCCGCGCGGTGGAACGGGACCAGGTAGATCGCGATCTCGTCGTCGGGGAGCTCCTCTCGGACGACGCCCTCCTCCTCGACGAGCTCCGCCAGGCAGTCGATGACGAGGCCGGTGTCGACCTGGAGGATCTTGATGGCGTCCGCGATGAGGGCCTGTTCCGGCAGGTAGCAGTTGCCGTCGGTGGTGGCCTCGGAGAGCGTGAACTGCAGGCCGGCCTTGACGCGTTGCGGGCTGTCGTGCGGGATGCCGACGGCCTTCGCGATGACGTCCGCGGTCTTGAAGCCGATGCCCCAGACGTCGCTCGCCAGCCGGTACGGCTCCTCCCTGACGACCTCGATGGACTTGTCGCCGTACTGCTTGTAGACGCGGACGGCGAGGCTCGTGGAGACGCCGACGCCCTGCAGGAAGACCATGACCTCCTTGATGGCCTTCTGCTCCTCCCACGCGTCGGCGATGAGCTTGGTGCGCTTCGGGCCGAGCTTCGGGACCTCGATCAGGCGCTCGGGGGTGTGCTCGATGACGTCCAGCGCCTGCACGCCGAAGTGGGTGACGATCTTGTCCGCGAGCACCGGCCCGATGCCCTTGATCAGGCCGGAGCCGAGGTAGCGGCGGATGCCCTGGATCGTCGCGGGCAGGATCGTCGTGTAGTCGTCGACGTGGAACTGCTTGCCGTACTGCGGGTGCGAACCCCAGTGGCCGCGCATGCGGATCGACTCGCCGGGCTGGGCGCCGAGCAGCGCGCCGACGACCGTGACGAGATCACCCCGGCCGGTGTCGACCTTGGCGACGGTGTAGCCGTTGTCCTCGTTCGCGTAGGTGATCCTCTCGAGGACCGCTTCGAGGACGTTCATGCTGCGAACCTACATCGGGCTTCTGCACACGATCTTCACAACTTGTCCCGGCGTCCTCCACGACATGGTCATAAAGTCACCGCCATGACAGGTCAGCGCCGGGTGCTCGTCGTCGAGGACGACATCACGATCGCCGAGTCCGTGGCCGCGCGGCTGCGGGCCGAGGGGTTCGTGGTGTCGGTCGCGCACGACGGCCCGTCGGGGGTCGCGCAGGCGGCTTCCTTCCTGCCTGACCTGGTCGTTCTGGACGTGATGCTGCCGGGGTTCGACGGGCTCGAGGTGTGCCGGCGGATCCAGGCGTCGCGTTCGGTGCCTGTGCTGATGCTGACCGCACGGGGGGACGAGACCGACCTGCTGGTCGGCCTCGCCGTGGGGGCCGACGACTACCTGACGAAGCCGTTCTCGATGCGGGAGCTGGCGGCACGGGTGCACGTGCTGCTGCGCCGGGTGTCGCGGGCCGCGTCGTCGCAGTCGCTGGAGCTCGGGGACCTGGAGATCGACCTGGCCGGGCGCCGCGTGCGCAGGGCCGGTGTCGAGGCGCACCTGACGCCGACCGAGTACGACCTGCTGGTGTTCCTGGCCGAGCGGCCGTCGGCCGTGCAGGCGCGGGAACGGTTGCTGGCCCAGGCGTGCGGGTGGCACGAGGGGGCGTCGTCGCGGACGGTCGACAGCCACGTGAAGGCGCTGCGGCGCAAGCTCGGGGCCGACCTGATCAGGACCGTGCACGGCGTGGGGTACGCGCTGGAGGTACCTCAGAAGAAGGTGTCTCCGTGAGACGTCTTCTCGAACTGCTGGACATGCTGCCGCGCCCGCTGGACTCGGTGCGGTCGATCAAGCTCAAGCTGGGCATCGTGATCGTGGTGTCGGGGTGCGTGGCGTTCGCGTACTTCCGTTACGTGACGGGGTGGCTGCCACCGCGCACGACGATCATCGCCCTTCTGCTGGGGCTGCTGACGTCGCAGCTGCTGGCGCACGGCATGACGTCGCCGTTGCGGGAGATGACGTCCGCGGCCCGGTCGATGGCGTCCGGGGACTACTCGCGCTCGGTGCGTGCCACGTCGTCGGACGAGGTGGGCCAGCTGGCCGAGGCGTTCACGGTGATGGCCGGAGATCTGGCCGCCGCCGACCAGCAGCGGCGCGAGCTGATCGCGAACGTGTCGCACGAGCTGCGGACACCGATCTCGGCGTTGCAGGCCGTGCTGGAGAACGTCGTGGACGGGGTGGCCGTCGCCGACGCGGCGACGATGAAGACGGCTCTCGCCCAGACCGAGCGGCTGGGCCGGCTGGTCACCGAGCTGCTGGACCTGTCGAAGATCGACGCAGGGGTCCTGTCGCTGAACCGCGAGGAGCTGTCGGTGTCCTCGCTGGTCGCCGACGTGGTGGCGGAGGCGGCCGTGGCTGCTCCCGCCGCGTCGTTCTCGATCGACGTCGACGGGGACCTGACGGTCCTCGCCGACGGGGAACGACTGCACCAGGTGCTCGTGAACCTGGTGGACAACGCTGCCCGGCACGGCCCCACCGGGGGGTTGGTGTCCGTGTCCGGGTTCGCTTCGGGAGGTTCGGTCGTCCTGGAGGTCCGGGACGAGGGACCGGGGATCGCGCTGGCGGACCGGTCGCGGATCTTCGAGAGGTTCACCCGAGGGGAGAGGGCCGGCGGTGGTGGGACCGGGCTCGGTCTCGCCATCGCCCGGTGGGTGGTGGACCTGCACGGCGGGACGATCGCCGTGGTGGATCCCGGGTCGTGCATCCGGGTGACTTTGCCTCGCTGACTTTCTTGTTCGCACCACCGTGGGTGGTGTGACGGTGACGCGCGCCCATTTTTGGGCTTGGAGAGGGACATGACTGACTCTGACTCTGACTCGACGAAATCGCCTGGTTCCGGGGAGACGCCGGAGGAGCCGGCGGTGCAGCGGTTGCGGTACCGGCACTTCCGGAAGGTCGGGTACAAGCCTGTGACCGGGGAGGCGGCGGGGCCTGGGGGCTCGCCGAACCCCGACGAGGAAGCCGAGGCAGGCTCACGCAGGGGTACCCCCGAGCCGGGAACCCCTACAACTCAAGCTACTCAGGAGGTCCGACAAGATCGGCCGGCGAGCAAGAGCGCGGGCGAGGCGGGAAAGCCGAGCACGACCACAGCCGAGGCACCGAAGCCCGGCCCCGTGCCCGGTACCGAGGCACCGAAGCCCGCCCAGGTGGCCACCGCCACCCTCCCGCCGCCCTCCCCGTGGCAGGGCCCACCCCGCTACCCCGCCCCCGCGATGGTCGTCCCCCAACCCGGCATCCCGTTCATGCCCTGGTGGACCCCACCCAGAACGGGCGCCTCCGGCAAGGCACTGGCAGCCGGTCTGATCGCAGGCCTGGCCGCCGCCTTCCTCGCCCCTCCCAACAACGGCATCGGCTGGTTCCTCGCGGCATTGTTCGGCGTCGGCGCCGTCCTGTTCTACGCGGGCAAGCCGTCCGTCGAGCGCGCGCTCTGGCTGGCGGGAGCGCTGGCGTTCCTCGCCATGGGGTTCCTGCGGGCGGCCGAGTGGATCTTCCCGCTGTGCGTGCTGGCGTCGATGTTGTGCGGGTCCATCGCCATGGCGGGCGGCAGGACGGTGCGGGGGCTCGTGTTCGGCGCGCTCGGGGTCGGGCTGGCCGGGTTGCGGTCCATTCCGTGGGTTGCGAAGGGGATCAGCAAGCGCGGGCCGATCGGGCTTCGGCCGTTCATCTCGGTCGGGGTGGCGCTGGTGCTGTTGCTCGTCTTCGGCTCGTTGCTGGCGGGGGCGGACAAGGGGTTCAACGACTTCCTCGAAGGGTTGATCCCCGACCTCGAGATCGGTGTCTACGTCCGGATGGGGTTCTTCGGGGTCGTCGCGGCGCTCGGGGCGTTGGGCGCGTGCTACCTCGTGGCGGCGCCGCCGAAGATCAACGAGGACGCCGAGGGCAAGCCCGGGTCGTTGCGGCTCAAGGACTACGGGTTGCCCGTTGGTGTGCTCGTGTTGCTGTTCACCGGGTTTGTGGGGACGCAGCTCGCGGTTCTGTTCGGTGGCGAGGCCTACGTCATGAAGACGGCCGGTGTCACGTTCGCCGAGTACGCGCGGTCCGGTTTCTGGCAGCTGCTGTGGGTCGCGATCCTGACGCTCGGCGTCATCGCGGGCGTTGCGCACTTCGCGGTCAAGAAGACGACGCGGGACCAGTTGTGGCTGCGGGTTCTGCTGGGTTCACTGGCTGTTCTCACGCTGGTCATCGTGGCGAGTGCGTTGAGCCGCATGTGGTTCTACCAGCAGGCGTACGGGTGGACGGTGCTGCGGCTGCTCGTGTCGTCGTGCGAGATCTGGCTCGCCGTCGTGTACCTGATGGTGATCGCGGGCGGGATCACGTTGCGCGCCAACTGGTTGCCCAAGGCGATCGTCGGGACCGGGGCGGCGTTCCTCCTCGTGGTCATGGTGATGAACCCCGAACGGGTGGTTGCCGACTACAACGTGTCGCGGTTCGAGGCTACGAAGAAGATCGACACGCGCTACCTGTCACAACTGTCGGAGGACGCGGTGCCGGCGCTCGTGAGGCTGCCCGAGCACGAACGCAACTGTTCGTTGCAGTGGCTGAAGAACCGCACCAACGTCGAGCAGGACTGGCGCGAGTTCAACCTCGCGCGGCACAACGCCTGGGAGTCACTCGAAAGTGTTGCGGTGACTGATGTCACCTGTGAGTACGCCTACTACGGAGAGAGGTAGTCGTTAACTGGCGGTAAAGTTGCTGGTCGGAGAGTTGCCGAGAGGGTGAGAAGTGACGCTGACGTGACCATTGCGGCTGAACCCGTTGTTCTTCGATCGATGTTCACGGCAGGCGAGGCGCCCACCCCGCGCACACTCCTGGACATCCTGCGCACGAGTGCCGAACAGCACCCGGACGCGCTGGCCGTCGACGACGGCACCACCGCGCTCACGTACCGCGCGCTCATCTCGGAAGTACTGGAACTCAAGGAAAAGCTCGCCGCCGAGGGTGTCGGGGTCGGCGACCGGGTAGGCATTCGCGTGCCGTCCGGGACCGTCGACCTCTACGTCTCGATCCTCGCCACTCTCGCGGCGGGCGCCGCGTACGTGCCCGTCGACTTCGAGGACCCGGACGAGCGGGCAGAGCTCGTTTTCGGTGAGGCGCAAGTCAGTGCCGTGCTCGGCGAAGGCCGATCCCTTGTGCTGCACGGCACCACGCTCGGCGTTCCCGGCGAGCCCGGTCTCGACGACGACGCGTGGATCATCTTCACGTCCGGCTCCACCGGCAAGCCCAAGGGCGTTGCCGTCACGCACCGCAGCGCCGCCGCGTTCGTGGACGCCGAGGCGCGGCTGTTCCTCCAGGACGAGCCGATCGGGCCGGAAGATCGTGTGCTGGCCGGGCTTTCCGTCGCGTTCGACGCCTCCTGCGAGGAGATGTGGCTCGCGTGGCGGCACGGCGCCTGCCTCGTGCCCGCGCCGCGGTCGTTGGTGCGCACCGGCATGGACCTCGGTCCGTGGCTGGTCGAGCAGGAGATCACCGTCGTCTCCACGGTTCCGACGCTGGCCGCGCTGTGGCCGGTCGAGGCGCTGGACGACGTGCGGTTGCTGATCTTCGGCGGCGAGGCCTGCCCGCCCGAGCTGGCCGAGCGACTCGCCGTGGACGGCCGCGAGGTCTGGAACACCTACGGGCCAACGGAAGCAACGGTCGTCGCCTGCGCCGCGCGGATGACCGGTGTCGGTCCCGTCCGGATCGGTTTGCCGCTGGACGGCTGGGAACTCGTCGTCGTCGACGCCCAGGGCGAGGTCGTGCCCATGGGCGAGTCCGGCGAACTGGTGATCGGCGGCGTCGGCCTGGCGCGGTACCTCGACCTCGCGAAGGACGCCGAGAAGTACGCACCGCTGCCCTCGATGGGCTGGGACCGCGCGTACCGCAGCGGTGACGTGGTCCGCGCCGAGCCCGAGGGGCTGGTGTTCCTCGGCCGCGCGGACGAGCAGATCAAACTCGGCGGCCGGCGCATCGAGCTGGGCGAGGTCGACGCCGCACTGCTGGCGCTCGACGGTGTGGCCGGTGCGGCCGCCGCCGTGCGCACCACGCGGGGCGGAAACCAGATTCTCGTCGGCTACGTCGTGGTCGACGGTGAGTTCGACCAGGCCGCCGCCGTCGAACAGCTCCGCGCCGAGCTGCCCGCCGCGCTGGTGCCGTTGATCGCTGTCGTCGACACGCTGCCGACGCGCACGTCCGGCAAGGTCGACCGCGCCGCGCTGCCGTGGCCGCTGGAGTCGCTCGACACCGCGGGTGCGGTGTTCTCGGGCCTGGAAGGCTGGCTGGCCGAGCAGTGGGCGGCCGTGCTCGGTTCCGGACCGGCTTCCGAGGACGCGGACTTCTTCGCCTCCGGCGGCAGCTCGCTGTCCGCGGCGCAGCTCGTCTCACTGGTGCGCACGCGCTACCCGAGCACGTCCGTCTCGGACATCTACCAGAACACGACGCTGCACGAGCTCGCGCGCAAGCTCGAGTCGTACGGCTCCACCGCCGAGGTGCACGAGGTCGCGCCGACGCCGCGCTGGACCGGGGTCGTGCAGACGTTGCTGATGATCCCGCTGCTGACCGTTGCCGGCGCTCGATGGGTCGTCGCACTGACGGCGCTGTCGAACGTGCTCGGCTGGACGTCCGTGTCGTGGTGGTGGGTCGCCGCGGGCTGGGCGGTGTTCATCTCGCCCGTCGGCCGCCTCGCGGTGTCCGCCGGTGGCGCGCGGTTGTTGCTGCGGGGCCTCAAGCCCGGCGAGTACCCGCGCGGCGGTTCCGTCCACTTGCGACTGTGGACCGCCGAGCTGCTGGCGCAGATGTCGCGCGCCACCGAGCTTTCCGGCTCGTGGGTGACGCACTACGCGCGAGCGTTGGGCGCGAAGATCGGTCCGGGTGTCGACCTGCACTCGCTGCCGCCGATCACGGGCATGCTGAAGGTCGGCCGGGGCGCGGCCGTCGAGCCCGAGGTCGACCTGTCCGGCTGGTGGCTGGACGGCGACAGGCTGCGGATCGGCCGCATCCGGATCGGTGCGGGCGCGACCGTGGGTGCGCGCAGCACGCTCTTCCCCGGTGCGCGGATCGGCAAGCGGGCCGAGGTGGCGCCCGGTTCGGGTGTCGTGGGTTCCGTGCCGACCGGTCAGCGCTGGGCGGGCGTTCCCGCGATCCGCGAGGGCAAGGCGGCGCGTTCGTTCCCGTCGCGTCGTCCGCAGCGTTCGTACTTCTGGAACTTCATGTACGGCGTCTCGTCCGGCCTGCTCGCCGCACTGCCGTTGCTGGCGGCGGCTCCGGCCCTGCTCTACGTGTTGCGCCGGCCGGTGACGCTGACGTCGGCGCTGTGGGACGTCCCGGTCGCATCGGTGATCTGGTTCGGCTCGTACGCGTTGCTGGTGCTGGTTTCCGTGCGGTTGCTGGGCATCGGCATGCGCGAGGGCCACTACCCCGTGCACAGCCGCGTCGCGTGGCAGGCGTGGACGACCGAGCGGTTGATGAACAACGCGCGCTCGGCCCTGTTCCCGCTGTACGCCTCGCTGTTCACGCCGGTCTGGCTGCGCCTGCTGGGCATGAAGGTCGGACGTCGGGTCGAGGCGTCCACCGTGGTCGCGCTGCCGAAGATGACGCGTGTCGGCGACGGCGCGTTCCTGGCCGACGACACCATGGTCGCGTCCTACGAGCTCGGAGGCGGCTGGCTGCGCATCGCGACCGCCCGCGTCGGCAAGCGGGCGTTCCTGGGCAACTCGGGCATGACCGCGCCGGGCCGCGCGGTGCCGAAGGGCGGGCTCGTCGGAGTCCTGTCGGCGGCACCGAAGCGCGCCAAGGCCGGTTCCTCGTACCTGGGCATGCCGCCGATGAAGCTGCCGCGCGCGGCCGAGGTGTCCGACCAGTCGCGCACGTTCGACCCGCCCAAGCACCTGATGTGGGCGCGGGCGCTGGTGGAGCTGTGCCGGTTCGTCCCGGTCATGCTGAACGTCGCGTTGGTCGTCGGCGTGCTGTTCGCCCTGCGTTCGTACGGTCTGTGGTGGTCCGGCGTGGTGCTGCTGGCCGCCGGTGTCGCCGCCTGCCTGGTGGCCGTCGTCGCCAAGTGGGCGCTCGTGGGCCGCTTCCGCGTGCGCGAGTACCCGCTGTGGTCGGCGTTCGTGTGGCGCAACGAGCTGGCGGACACGTTCGTCGAGGTGCTCGCGGTGCCGTGGCTCGTCGGTTTCTCCGGTGGCACACCGATCATGAACTGGTGGCTGCGCTCGCTGGGCGCGTCCGTCGGCCGCGGCGCGTGGTGCGAGTCGTACTGGCTGCCCGAGGCCGACCTGGTGAAGCTGGGCGCCGGCGCGTCGGTCAACCGCGGCTGCGTCGTGCAGACACACCTGTTCCACGACCGAATCCTGCGCATGGACAGGGTGACGCTCGCGGAAGGCGCCACGTTGGGCCCGCACGGCATCGTGCTGCCCGGCGCGTCCGTCGGCGCCCACACCACGATCGGACCCGCCTCGCTCGTCATGCGCGGAGAGGATGTACCGTCGGGAACCCGTTGGCTGGGCAACCCGATCTCCGCGTGGACATGAGCTTCTCGGTACACCACTACGCATTAGAGCTTGACTACAAGCCGCACTCCGCACGTCTCTCAGGACGTGCGGTGCTGCAGGCTTCCTGCACGTCGCTCTCGTCGTTCTCGTTGTCCTTCAGCACTTTGCGGGTCTCGAAGGTGCTGGTGAACGGCAAACCCGCCCGGTACGCGCACGCGGGCGGTGTGCTGAACGTCCGCGCCGCCGTGCGCGGCAACTTCTCGGTCGAGGTCCGCTACTCGGGCACGCCCGTGCCGGTGTCCACCCCGGAGTGGGGCGACCTCGGCTGGGACGAGCTGACCGACGGCTCGATCGTGGCGTCGCAACCGGTTGGGGCGCCGTCGTGGTTCCCGTGCCTGGACGAGCCGTCGTCCAAGGCGTCGTACCTGCTGGACGTGACGGCGCCGTCTTCGTACGTGGTCGTCTGCAACGGCGTGCTGGTCGACGGCAAGGTGTCCGGCAGCACGACGCGCTGGGTGTACTCGATGGCCGCGCCGATGGCCACGTACCTGGCGACCGTCCAGATCGGACAGTACGTCGAGGTGCTGCCGGACGTCTGGGCCCCGGCCCGGCTGCGCAGGCTCGTGGCACACGACTTCGCACGGCAGAACCAGATGATTTCGCTGTTCTCGTCGCTGTTCGGGCCCTACCCGTTCACGAAGTACTCCGTGGTGGTGACCGACGACGAGCTCGACGTCCCGGTGGAGGCGCAGGGGCTGTCGACGTTCGGTGCCAACCACGTGGACGGACGACGGGGTTCGGAACGGTTGGTGGCGCACGAGTTGGCGCACCAGTGGTTCGGCAACTCGGTCGGAATCGCGGCCTGGGAGCACATCTGGCTCAACGAGGGCTTCGCCTGCTACGCGGAGTGGCTGTGGTCGGAGGCTTCCGGTGGCCGCTCGGCAGACGCCTGTGCTGCCGGGGCTCGGGAGTTGTTGTCCCGCCTGCCGCAGGACCTGGTGATCGGGCGGCCTGCGCGGGCGGACTGGTTCGACGACCGGGTCTACAAGCGCGGGGCGTTGACGTTGCACTCGTTGCGGCGCGAGATGGGGGACGACTCGTTCTTCGCGTTGCTGCGGGAGTGGTGTGCGCGGAACCGGCACGGCGTGGTGACCACTGAGGACTTCCTCACCCTTGCAGGGCACCGCGACCTGCTCACGAAGTGGTTGTTCGAGCCCGCACTACCGGTCTACTGAGGCCGAACGGTCAGGGTGCACACAGCGTGTCACCCCTTGTTGAATGGCGCGAAAAGCACGTTCGGGCCGATAGATGGCCCGAACGTGCTTTTCGCGCCAAAGGCAGCACGGGCCGCGACCGGTCTCGAACATGGTTACCAGTTCGTCGTGACACCCTGACCGTTCAACCGCTTTAGCGGGTCCACTTCCACACCAACGGCGGGCGGCCTCCCTTGGGCAGCGCCGCGGCGTGCTCGCTGGTGCGTTCGAGGCCGGGCACGCGGTCCATCGTGCGCCCCAGGTTGGCAGGGTAGGGCCGGTCGCCGGTCAGCGACTCCGTCACGTCGAGTGCCTGCGCCGTCGTGAACTCGGGCCCCAGCAGACCCGCGCTGAACGGCACGTCGCGCCAGAGCTTGTCCGCCAGCAACGGCCGGCAGTCGGCGACGATCCGGTCGTGGTCGAAGGCCAGCGGCGGCACCTCGTCCACCCTGCTCCAGACGGCCAGGTCACCGGTCGGGCGGGTCACGGTGGCCCACAACGCGATCGACAGCGTCGGGCCGCGCGGGTCACGCGACGGCTCGTCGAACGTGGCGAGCTGCCCGGTCGCCGTCACCGACTCCTCGGCGAGACCGAGCTTCCCCGTGACGGCCCTCGTGGTCGCGTCGCGCAGCCGTTCGCCCTTGCCCAGCAGGACACCGGGAAGCGCCAACTCGCCGGCGAACGGCTCGTGTGCGCGCGGCGCCACCCCCACGAGCACCGCGCGCGCCTGCGGATCAAACCGGAGCACGATCACGTCCACCGACACCAGCGTCGACTCGATCATGTCGTGAATTCTCCCGCACCACGTAGTCCGCCCTGGACGGGCCCGCCCCGGTCACCAGCACCTCGACGCCGAGCAGATCTTCCAGGTACGTCAGCGGTTCCGGCATCTGTTCCAGGAGCGGTCCGGTGGCGACCAGCAGATCGCGGGCGTCCAGGTGGGTCACGGCCAGGCCGTCGATCCCACCGCAGCACCGCACCGAGTAGCGCAGCAGATCGGCGTCCAGGTGCCCCGCCCGCCACGCGTCCTGGAACTCCCCCGTGCCGTTGTGCGCTTCCGGGAACCGCTCGAGCAGGGCCGGGTCCTCCGTCGGCAACGGGCCCGCGCCGTGCCGCGTCTGGTACGTCCTGGTCACGCCGATCACGCGGGCGGGACGACCGGCGAGCAGCTCCCGCGCGTTGCGTGGCGTGACCGTGGACCACGTCGTGTGCGGGTGGAAGCCGTGGGTCTCGTCGAGCAGGACGCCCTGCGCGCCCTCGAAGACGAGCCGTCCGGTGTCGGCGAGCCGCCCGGCCTCGTCACCGGTCGTGATCCGAACCGCGTCCGCGAACGAGGTGTAGAGCGCGACGAGGTCGTCCACGCCGCCGACCTCACCGGTCAGCGGCTCGTAGAACCGGGCGAGCACGTCCAGCTTCCGCCGCAGCGCCCGCGGATCCAGGCAGTCGCCGACCCTCGGTGCGGGGCCGGGGTCGCCGAGCACCTGCTGCTCCTCGACCACCTCGCCCCGCACCGCCCCCCGGTCGCCGAGGAGCCCGTACCAGACGGTCTCCCCGATCCCCTTCCCGCACGACCCGTGCCGGTCGGCGCCCCTGGCGGTCTCCCGCGCCCGGTTCGCGGCCACGTGGAACGGCGTCGTGAGCAGGGCACCGGCGTCGACCGACAGCAGCGAGAGCGGGTCGGCGACACCGATGGCCTCCAGCTCGCGCGACTCGGTCGCGAGGGCGATCGGCTCGACGAGCACGTGACGGGAGAGCCAGGTCGGCACACCCGCGAGCGTGCCGGACCCGAACTGGCTGAACGTGTGGTGCCGGCCGTCGACGACCACGTTGTGCGCGGCCTGCGCTCCCCCGTTGAACCGCACGACCGCCGACACCGGCCCGTCCGCGCACAGCGCGTCGACCACCGCTCCCTTGCCCTCGTCGCCGAACCCCAGCCCGACCACGATGACGTGCTCCCCGCTCATCACGTGAGCGCCACGTCGTCAGGGCCGTCGATGCTCAGCGGGGCGCCCGACGCCGTCAGCGAGCGCGCGCCGACCGTGGCCAGCGCCTTGCCGACGGCCTCGCTCTCGGCGACCGAGCCGATCTCGGCGAGGTCCACCAGGGCCTGGCCGAGATCGACCACGCTCTCCTCGACGCCGATCGTCGCGGCGATCAGCTCGCACACCGCGCCGGGGTCGTCGAGCTTGAGGAAGTTCTGCCCGAGGATCGAACGCCAGTGCTCACCGATGCTGTCGTCGTGGAAGTAAGACGACTGGTTCGGCAGGATGAAGTACACGTGCCACTTGCGGGCGAGCTCGCGGTACACCGACACCGGGTCGATGTCCTGGTTGACCTCGTCACCGATGACGCGGCGGATGTGCCTGGCCTCCAGCCGCGGTTTGTTCAGCTCGTCGCCGATGATGAACAGGTAGCCCTTGCGGCCGCGCTTCTGCCAGGCGTCGGTGACGACGTGCCGCGCGATGAAGTACGCCGCCAGCTCGTACGACTCGCTCTTCTGCCCACCACCGTTGCCTTCGAGGAAGATGTCCCGCAGCTGCTCGTCCATGCGGTTGTCCGACTCGAACTGCCCGACCTGCAGCGGCACGCGGTCGCTGTCGGCGTCACCGATGCCGCCGAACATCACCTGCGGGTCGGCGAGGTATCCCTTGCGCTGCAACAACCCGTGCAGCTTGCCGAGCTTGCCCTGCATGATCCGCGGCACCGCGCCCATCGACCCGGTCACGTCGAACAGCACCGCGATCGGTGTCGAGTCGGCGTGGTCGGGCGAGTCGCGGCACTCGCGGAACCCCACGCCCAGCGGGTCCAGCGACGGCGCGGCCTTCCAGCTCGCGGCGGGCGTCGACTTCATCGACGCGGTGTAGCCGAAGTCCGCGATGCCCTTGGCCGCGCGGAAGGTCTTCGCCGCGGCGTAGGCGTTGTCGTCCCACCTGCCGTGTCCCATGGTCATTCTCCTGTCTGAGGAAGGGCGAACGGGCGGAAGCGCCGTGCGCCGTAGAGGTCTTCGAGGAGGTCGTCGTACTCCTCGATCAGGTCGACGACGTCGGGCCGCCGTTCCTGGTGTTCCTGCAGGCACCCGCGAGCGAAGGCTCGCTGCCGGTGTTCGCCGTCCCCCAGGAGGTCGAGCATCAGCGTGTGTGCCATGTGGACGTCCGTCGCAGCCGTGACCGGTTGCTGCGCAACGACTTCCGGCGGATAGGAGATGGTGCGGCTCGTCGCGAGGAGCCGTTGTCCCTCCTCGACGGCGAACGACCAGCCGGCCAGCACGATGCCGTGCTGTTCCGGGTGCACCATGACGTTCTCGGCGGTGACGGCCCCGTGCACCAGCCCGATCTGGTGCGCGCCGGCCAGCGCTTTGAGCAACCTGCGATGCATCCACGCGTAGTCCCGGCCGTCCAGGCCGTCCGGGAACGCGCGCCGGACGTCCGCGAGCGTCACGAAGCCGTCAAGCAGGGGTTCGAGCACCGTGAAGGCGCGCGAACCCTTGGCGACGGCGCCCGACGTGTCGAGCAACCGCGGGTAGAACGGGCGCAACCACTGGTTCCGGTCGGTGAAGGACTCCAACGCCCTCAGCGCCAGCCATTCGCCGTGCAGCAACGGGTTGAGGGCCGGGTCGCGCACCACCTTGACCACGTGCGGACCGTCCGCCTCGTACAGGTTGGCGATGCTGCCGACCGCGAACGGTTCCCCGATGCGGTACACGCCGGTCTTCGTCCTCAACTCGACGACCGCGCCGTGCACCCACTCGTGGTGCAGGCGGGTCAGCTCGGCCGACGCCGCGTGCGCCCTCGTGTCGTGCGGTCCGACCACGTCGGGGTGCAGCACCGAGGCCAGCGCGTGGTACAGGCGTCGCGCCTGCCTGCTCCTGGCCGGATCGGTGGTGCGCGGGCCGAAGAGCGCTTCGGCTGACGCGGCGCGTTCCACCAGTTCCAGGGCCTCGGCTGTCGTGAGCATGGTTTGAGTCTAAGTGACTCAAACCTGGATGGCAACGCTGTTCTCCGTGACCCGGCTCATGGTGTTCCGGTCCCCAGACGCCGGGTACCCCGTCCCGATACCGGAAGGAGGGAACGTGCTGTTCGTCGTCATGGGCTGTTCCGTGGCCTTCGCACTGCTCGCGGTGGAGGTGATCCACCGGCTGGTGCGCCGCTTCACCCACAGCGGGAAGATGTACCGGCCGGGCCAGGTGTTCGGAGCGTTGCTGGCCGCCCAGATAAGCCTGAGCGCCTACCCGGTCGACGCCCCCATCGCCCTGCACGCGCTGGGCATCGCGTTGATCCTGGCCGGTGCGTGGCTGCTTTCAGCTCTCATCAGCACGCTCGTGGACATCTCGCTGTCGCGGATTCGCACGGACGTCACGGACAACCGGCACGCGCGGCGCGTGCACACGCAGGTCACGCTCGTGCGGCGGCTGGCGCTGGTGATCATCGGCGTGCTGGCGGTCGGGGCCATCCTGATGACCTTTCCCGGGGCTCGGGCCGTCGGGTCGACCGTGCTGGCCAGTGCGGCTGTGATCGGTGCAGTGGCGGCGTTGGCGGCGCAGTCGTTGCTGGGCAACGTGATCTCGGGGATGCAGATCGCGTTCAGCGACGCCGTGCGGCTCGACGACGTCGTCGTGGTCGAAGGCGAGTGGGGGCGGGTCGAGGACATCACGCTGACGTACGTGGTGCTGCACCTGTGGGACGACCGGCGGCTCGTGCTGCCGACCTCCTACTTCCTCAAGACGCCGTTCGAGAACTGGACGCGCACGCAGTCCGCGCTGCTGGGGACCGTCGAGCTCGATCTGGACTGGACGGTGCCGGTCGAGGCGATGCGGCAGGAGATGCGGTCCATGCTGGAGGGCAGCGACCTGTGGGACGGGCGGGTGTCCGTGTTGCAGGTGACGTCCGCGACCCAGGGTTTCGTGCGCCTCAGGGCGCTGGTGAGCGCGGCCGACGCCGGGAAGTTGTGGGACCTGCGGTGCCTCACCCGCGAGCACCTGGTCGACTGGGTGCAGCGGTACCACGACGGGGCGTTGCCGCAGGTGCGGACGCGGACCGTAACGCGGGCCGCACGGCAGCAGCCCGCCGGTGACCAGCACACGGACGCTCGGGTGTTCGGTGAGAGCGCGGACGGGGCGTTGCGGGAACAAGCGTTTGCGGGCCCCAGGCAGTAGCGCGTTGCCCCACACTGGGCGCATGAGGACCGGCGATCAGGTCGTGCAGAGCCTGCCGTGGCGGTGGCGGGCGCAGGGGACGATCTTCATCATCGGCGGGCTCGGGTTCCTGTTCGACGCCTGGGACGTCACGCTCAACGCCTTTCTGATCCCGCTGGTCAGCGCGGAGTGGGGACTCAGCCTCGGCGAACGCGGGTGGGTCGGCACCGCCAACCTGATCGGGATGGCGGTCGGCGCGTTCGCGTGGGGTGCGATTGCGGACACCATCGGGCGCAAGAAGGCGTTCAGCCTCACGATCCTGATGTTCTCGCTGTTCACGGTGGCGGGCGCGGCGTCGCAGGACTTCGTGACGTTCTGCGTGTTCCGGTTCCTCGCCGGCGTCGGGCTCGGCGGGTGCATCCCGGTGGACTTCGCGCTGGTCGGCGAGTTCACGCCCGCGAAGGTCAGAGGCAGGGTGCTGGCGGCCATGGACGGGTTCTGGCCGCTCGGTGCGACGCTGTGCGGGCTGACCGCGGCCTTTCTCGCCGGTCTGGGCAGCTGGCGGCTCCTGATGCTCACGATGGTGCTGCCCGCGCTGCTGCTGTTCTGGATCCGGCGCAGCGTTCCCGAGTCGCCGATGTTCCTGGTCGCCAAGGGGCGCCCCGAAGAGGCCAAGAAGGTCATCGACGACCTGGTGGCCAAGACCGGAGCGCCGCGGGAGGACTGGCGGCTTCCCGACCCCAAACAGCTCCAGCGCCTCTCCCCCAGGACGATGTTCTCGCAGCTCAAAGAGATCTGGCGGTTCGACCCTCGGCGCACCGGCGCGATGTGGCTGATGTTCCTCGCCGTCTTCCTGCTGTACTACGGCGCCGTCACGTGGCTGCCGAGCATCCTCAAGGCGCAGGGGTACGGGACGTACGCGGCGTTCATGGTCACGACGGGCACCGTGGCGGTCGGCGTGGTGGCCGCGCTGATCAGCGCCTGGCTGGTGGACGTGTTCGGGCGCAAGTGGGTCATCGCGGTGACGGCGCCGCTCGCGTCGGTGGCCCTGGTCATGTTCGCGGTGCAGATCAACGTCGACACGGCCGCGAAGGCGTGGATCACGCTCTACGGGGCGCTGATCCAGATCGCGATCCCGGCGCTGTACGCGCTCGCGCCGGAGCTGTACCCGACGCACCTGCGGGCCAGCGGCTTCGGCTGGGCGTCGACGATCAGCCGGATCGGGGCAGGGTTCGTTCCGGTGCTGTTCGGCGCGATCCTCTGGCCGGTCCTCGGCCTGCCGCTCACGTTCGCGGTGATCGGTGTCGTGGTGGTGGGCGGTGTGGTCGTGCTGATGTTCGCGGTCCCGGAAACGAAGATGCAACCCCTCACGGAGCCCGCTCCGTCCTAGCCACATGAGAAGACCGCTCGCCGTCGCGTTCTGCGCGCTGGCACTCGGAAGCTGTGGTACGAACGGGCTCCTCGCGCCGACTGTGTTGTCCTCGGAGGTCCCGACCGTGTCTTCAGCAAAGCCGGACAAGGCCCGGCTCGAGCAGGCGAAACGCGACGGCTACCTCACCGTGCCACTGATGATCTCCGTGCACCCGGGACGCGACGGGGAGGTCGAGCAGGCACTGAGGAAGCTGGGCGCGACCGTCGAGTCGCGTGATCCCAGAATCGGCTACCTGCGGGCCGAGATGCCGGTGGACAAGGTGGAAGACGCGTACCTCATCACCGGCGTGTCCAAAGTGGATCTGGACGAACCGCTGGGCAACAAGCTCCCTGAACCATGAACGGCGCTTTTGTCCACCTGAGGTGGACAAAAGCGCCGTTCATCGTTTTTGACTAGCTGACCGTCTGGACGATCACGGCGCCGTTGCCGACGACGTTCTCGTCCGCCGTGCGCACCTCGAGCACACCGCGCAGCACGCGGCCGGCGGCCGGCGCAGCGAGCGGGGTGATGGTGCCCGGCACGGTCCAGGACGCACCGGCGGCCCGTTCCGCGTTGGTGTCGGTCACGGTCAGCGTGCCGAGACCGGCGGCGTTGAAGACGTCGATGTAGTCGTACTGCGTGGAGCCCGTGGGCACCGCGTAGCCGTCGACCTGCACGACCCACTTGCCGGCGGCCGGGTTGTTGATCGTCACCGACTCCTCCGAGTCGCCGTCAGCGGACTGACCGGCGGCCACGCAGGGGCCCGCCGTGCAGTTGAGGACGGTCAGGTCGAGGTCGGCACCACCGTCGGACGGGTTGCCGATGGTGGCGACCAGCTGCGTCGCACCGGGCTTCACGTCGATCTCGTAGGACTTGACCTCGCCGTCCGCGACCGACTCACGACCGGTCTTGGCGCTGCCGACGGCACCCGCCACGAGCCGGCCGGTGAACGCGGCCTGCGTGTTCGTGACCTGGTAGCTGCGGGCGAGCGGCACACCGGCGGCGGCCGACGCGATGACGTCCGGGTTCGGGCTGATCGCCGTGCCGAGCACGGACGCGGTCACCGAGTACGGCGCCACGTCGGCGTCGGAGGTGCGGCGCGCCTCGATCACGATCTCCCACACACCGGCCATCGGGCTGGTCACCGTGCGGCTGGTGGGCGTGCCACCAGAGCAGCCGGCACCCGCGTCCGGGTTGTAGCAGTTGGTCGAGCTGGTCACGTCGAGCGGAACACCCTGCGGGGTGAAGCGCAGGAAGCGGACCTGGCCCTTGCCGGCCTCGGCGCCACCGGCGTTCATGTCGATCTTCAGCGCGGTCGTGCCCTTCGGCACGTTCACGAAGAGGCTGGTCGACTGGTTGCGCGCGATCGTGCCGGACTTCGTGACCGAGAACTTGTTGGCGGCGTTGAAGTTCTCCGCCGCGAACACCGCGTTCATGGTCTGCACGTCGACACCGGGCGTCTCGACGTCGTCGAGCTGCAGGACGGCGCTGTGCACGCCCGCGGACGCCGCCTTGACCTTCACCGGGAACTGGACCGGCTTGTTCAACGGCAGGGTCACGGTCTTGGCTGCCTTGAAGGTGCCGTCGTTGCCCTTCCACGACACGTTCCAGACCTCGTCGTGGTCGTGACCGGTGGTGCGGGTCAGCGTGTAGGTGCGGGTGTACTCCTGGCCCGCGGTCACGCCTTCACGGTCGTGGATGCCGACACCGACGTTCGGGGTGGCCAGCAGTCCACTGAGGACGGTGTTGACCGGAACGGACGTGGTGACCTTGTTCGGCACGCCGTGCTTGTCGAGCAGCGCCCAGGCCGCGTTGGTGTTGAACAGACCCGCGCCCTGCTCGTAGGCACCCAGGGTGCTCACGTAGTTGGCGCTGCGCTGGATCGCGTACCGCAGTTCCGCACTCGTCGGGCGCTGGCCGTCGTGGTGGCCCTTGTAGGCGCTCACGAGCAGCGCGGCGGCACCGGTCGCCTGCGGGGCGGCCATGGAGGTGCCGTTGAACATCGCGTAGCCGGGCGGAAGGGCGTAGGTGCCCGCCACCGGGCCGGGCGCCTGCCAGCGCGGCGTGGTGGAGATCGCCGAACCGGGCGCGACGATGTTCGGCTTGAAGCCGCCGTCCTCGGCCGGGCCGCGCGACGAGAAGCCGTGCAGGCTCTGCTTCTGCGCGGTCTTCGAGCCGTAGTTGGACAGCCAGGTCGCGCTCGTGATGTACGAACCGACGCTCACCGCGTCCGTGGCGACCGACGGGTCACCGACGGTGTTCGCGCCCGCACCCGAGTTGCCCGCCGAGATGAAGAGCTGGACGTTGTACTCGTTGATCGTGCGGTTGTAGAGCTCGGCGCGGGCGTTGTTGCCGTCGTTGAGCGCCGGAAGGCCACCGATGGAGATGTTCACGACGTCGGCGCCGTTGCGCGCGGCGTAGAGGACACCGTCGATCAGGCCGGAGCTCGTGCAGGACGGCGTGGAGAGGCACGCCTTGACGGACATCAGCTTCGCGCCGGGCGCGGCACCGGCCATCTTGCCGTCGAACATCTTGTGCGCCGCGGTGATGCCGGCGACGTGAGTGCCGTGCGCACCACCGGTGATGCCGAGGCTGACGTACGGGGTGCCGCCGGTGTCGTAGATCGACTTGTCGGTCTGCACGACGAACGCCATGCGGTCGACGACCGGGGTCGCGGGGTTGTCGGTGCCGAAGAAGCCGACGTCCTTCTTGACCTTGTAGTCGATCATCCGCGGGTTGTTGGTGAAGTTGCCGTCGCCGTCGGTGTCGACGAAGACTTCCTTCGTCGTGATGTCCTGGATGACACCCCACGAGTCGGCGCGGTCTCCGTCGCGGTTGATGTCACCACCGGTCTCACTGCCCGCGCCACCGAAGTCGCCCGCGATCTCGCGGAAGAGGCCGAACGAGTAGGGGCCACCCGTGGCCGGGGCGGTCCACTCCTTGCCGCCCTCGACGAACTTGCCCGTGCGGCCGGTCTTGGTCATGGTGACCCAGGAGCCGTCGCCGGACGTGGGGTTGTTCGCCGTGAACCAGTCGACGATCTTGCGCTCGCCGGTGCTGGTCGTCTGCAGGGCCGGGGTGTCCAGGTCGATGCCGGAGTCGATCACGGCGATCGTGGTGCCGCGGCCGTCCCACGTCGGGTGCGCGACGGCGAACTGCGCCGCCTGCGTGTCCTGCGTCGGCATGTACGGGTTGGTGCGCGGCGTCTTCGCGTCCGGCGCCTTCTGCGGGGCCGGCTGCTCCATGCCCTGCGGACGCGGGTCTTCGAGCGCGATCAGCCCGTCCACGTCAACGGTGCTGACCGAGGCCAGCTTGGCCGCCTTCTCCGCCTTGTCGCGCGGGATGGTGACCTTGACGTAGTCGACGTCCTTCTCGGTCTTCTGGACCGTGGCGCCGAGCGCCTTCAGGTCGTTGACCGCGGCGTCGGTCTTGCCCTCCTCGGCCGCGACGAGCAGGTCGACGGTCGGCTTGCCCTGGCGGGCGGCCTCGTCGACGAGCTCGCGGTCGGTCTTGTCGAGCTGCTTGTCCGCAGCCGGCTTTTCCTGCTGCGGAGCGTTCTGCGCGTTTGCAGGGGTGGCGGCGAAGCCGAACCCGGCAGTGCCCAGCACCGCGGTCAGCAAGACCGTTCCGGTGCGGCGTCTCCAGTTCTTCACGGCGCATGTGCCCTTCGTGGGGTAAAGAGTGCTCAGAAGCACATCTCGTCACCTGACGAGGGGCAATCGTCTTCTCAGACGAATTCGCAGATCCACATTGGACTGTTCAGCGGCTTGTCCGCGCGCACTTTCAATGCAGCGCGTTTCCTCTTTGCCGTGGAACGAGCAACCGCTCTCCAGTCAAGGGCTGATGGAGGGGAATGTCAAGCCTGCGTCAACGGTGAACGGCGTTGGCGTGTAACAGGATCCCGTCAACGAGCGATGGGCTGATCACTATTTCTGCCCATTAGCGAGCGCAATCGCGACCGCAGGCGGCCGACGATCCCCTGGGCGGCCGGGAGCGCTTTCGGCTGTGCCCCACACGTCGGACACTTGCCGCGATGTGCTTTCAGCGCCCGCTGGAGTTCGGCGACCTGCTTCCCGGTCCGCTCGGGCACGAAGTCCTTTTTGACCGAGAGCAGGCTGAGCTCGGTCAGCGTTTCCTTGCCGCCGTGCGTGCGGACGACGGGCGCGATGGTGTGAAAGAAGATCAGGTTGCGTCTGCGCGCGGGTTCGATCGCGTGAACGTCGCACCACCGAACGGTGATGCGACGGTCGAGGCTGTTCGACGTGATGCCTTCACCCGTGAGCTTCGTGCCCATGGTGAAGCTGCGCCACGCCACGGTGCCACCCATGAGGGACCACAGGCCGCCGAAGACGTAGCCGTACCAGGGACCGCCCGCCATCGCGATCGGCCCACCGGCGGCGACGCCCGCGCCGAGCCCGAAGAGAACCCATCTCCACCTGGTGTGCATCTCTCCATCCTGTGTACCCGAGCCGTCAGCTCTAAAGACGCGCACCGCCCTCACCTCGTTGAGTTGTTCGGCACGACTGGGGGCTGTTCAGGCGCTACGTTGCGCGCATGGACCTCAAGCTGGTCGCCGACGAGCTCTACGGGCTGCCCCCGAAGGAGTTCACCGCGGCCCGCAACGCCGCGGCCAAGCAGACCGACGACAAGGACCTCGCCAAGGCCATCGCGGACCTGCGCAAGCCGACCGTGGGCGCCTGGGCGGTCAACCGGCTGGTGAGGGACAACCCGGACGGTCTGGAGGAGGCTCTGGGCCTCTCCACGGCGCAGCTGACCATGCGCGAGCTCGGCCGCAAGCGCAAGGAGCTGATGGAGGCCCTCGTCTACCGCACGCTGGAGCTGACGGGGCCGCTCGCGGACGACGCCGTCACGCAGGTGCGCAACACCCTGACCGCCGCGATGGCCGACCCCGAGTCCGCCGAGCAGGTGCGTGCGGGGCACCTCACGAAGGCGCTGGAGTACTCCGGGTTCGGGTTCGCGCTGCCGGCACCCGAACCGGTGAGCGACGACGGAGAGGACGCGCTGGCCCGCAAGCGGCGCGAGCGGCAGGAGCGCAAGCGGGCGGAGGCCCAGCAGGCGTTGGACGAGGCCGAGCAGGCCCTCGGGGAGGCCCAGGCCGACCAGCTGGCGGCGCAGCGGGCGTTCGACCGGGCCGCCGAACGGCTGGAGGAGGCCAAACGGGTGACGGCGGGAGCGGAGAAGGCGCGCAAGGCCGCCGAGCGCAAGCTCAGCGATCTGAGCTAGAGCGGTCGAGCGGGCCCCACTCGTCGGAGTGCTGGGCTCCGACCAGTTCCTCACACTCCCTGAGCGCGCTGTCGGCCACCCACGCGATCGGCTCGCGGCACTGGACCAGGGGCTCGTTGTCCGGCCCTCTGCCCACCTCGTCACCTCTCAGCACCCACGCGCGGACGTCCGGGCCGCGCAGGTCGCGCAGGTGGCGGTAGTCGAACAGCCGGCGGGCGACCCACAGCCGGTGCGAACGGTCACCCCACCACGGCTCGACGTGCAGCGGGCTCGCCGACAGTCCCGGCAGCTCGACCCCGGTCAGCGAGTCCCGGGACGTCGAGGCGGCGTCCGCCTCGGGGCCCTTCGACCAACGCACGTACACGTCCTCGCCGAGCAGGTCAGCCAGCTCGGCGAGGTTCGTGATCGTGGGCAGTTCGTCCGTCACACCTGGTGACATACCCCGGTCCAAGCTGAAGGGAACCTGAAGGAATTGAGCCCGGTCACACTCGAAGCGGGCCGGAACACCGCCGTCCGGTTGTACGTTCAACAATGTGGTTGGCCGCTGGCGCTCGAGCCCGCGCCAGGGCGATCCGGCACCCCCAGGTCGGAAAAGCCCTTCCGCAGGCGTGTGCGCTCGCGCCGCGGTCAACCCGCCGTCGACCGGCACTCCGGAAACCCCCCTCACCGGTAGTGGCGGTCGGCGGCACCCTCAGACGCCCTCAGCCAGGCAGGTTGTACTGGTCGTGGCGGGCGTAGAACGCCTCCATCTCCTCCGGCGGCAACCCCTTCGCGGCCCCCACCTCCAGGAAGAAGTTCTCCCGGGCGATCCCCGGCGAGAACAGGATCAGCATCCGCACTGGCGCGTCGCTGTCGTTGCGGAACGCGTGGGGCCGGTTCGGCGGCACGTAGAGGAAGTCGCCCTCCCCGCCCTTGATCCACTCGTCGCCGTCGAACAGCGTGATCTCGCCTTCGAGCACGTAGAACGACTCGGAGAACGTCTTGTGGAAGTGCGGGCGCGCTCCGGGCTGGTGAGCGTCCATCCGCCACTCGAACAGGCCGAACTCGCCGTTCGTCACCGAGCCCGGTGCCACGAACCGCGCGGAGGAGGTGCTGAAATCCACCTCGGAAGCCGGTCGGAACGTCACGTGATCTCTCCCCAGAAAGTGAAATCTATTCAGGTCTCGTCTGCGACCTGCGGTGGATCTATGCTCGGCCGATGGCACATGACGCGGATGTCATCGTCGTCGGCGCGGGCCTCGCCGGTCTCGTCGCGACCGCAGAGCTCGCGGACGCGGGTCGCAAGGTCATCCTCCTGGATCAGGAACCGGAGGCGACGCTCGGCGGCCAGGCCTGGTGGTCGTTCGGCGGGTTGTTCATGGTGGACACTCCAGAGCAGCGCAGGCTCCGGGTCAAGGACTCGCACGACCTCGCGTTGCAGGACTGGATGGGTTCCGCGGCGTTCGACCGGGACAGCGACCACTGGCCGCGGCTGTGGGCACAGGCCTATGTGGACTTCGCAGCCGGCGAGAAGCGTTCGTGGCTCTACAACATGGGCGTGCGCTGGTTCCCGTTCGTGCAGTGGGCCGAGCGCGGCGGCTACCTGGCCGACGGGCACGGCAACTCGGTGCCGCGGTTCCACGTCACCTGGGGCACCGGGCCCGGTGTGGTCGAGCCGTTCGAGCGCCGGGTGCGCGAGGGTGTGGCGAAAGGGCTCGTGACGCTCAAGTTCCGGCATCGCGTCACCGGCCTCAACGTCAGCGACGGCGTGTGCGACGGGGTGTCCGGCGAGGTGCTGGAGCCGTCGGCGGTCGGCAGGGCCGAACCCAGCTCGCGCACGGTGGTCGGCGACTTCTCGCTGTCGGCGCAGGCCGTGATCGTCACGTCCGGCGGCATCGGCGGCAACCACGACCTGGTGCGGCGCAACTGGCCGGAGCGGATGGGCAAGCCGCCGGAGTTCATGCTGGCGGGCGTGCCGGACTTCGTGGACGGGCACATGATGGAGGTGGCGCAGAAGGCCGGCGCCTCGATCATCAACGCCGACCGCATGTGGCACTACCCCGAGGGCATCGCGAACTATGCGCCGGTGTGGTCGAGGCACGGCATCCGCATCCTGCCCGGCCCGTCGCCGCTGTGGCTCGACGCGGACGGCAACCGCCTGCCGATCCCGCTGTTCCCAGGCTTCGACGCACTGGGGGCGTTGCAGCACATCACCTCGCGCGGCGACGGGCACTCGTGGTTCGTGCTGAACAAGCGGATCATCGGCAAGGAGTTCGCGCTGTCGGGCTCCGAGCAGAACCCCGACCTGACGGGCAAGGACACCCGCGCGGTGCTCAAGCGCGCGCTCCCGGGAGCGGTGGCGCCGGTGGAGGCGTTCGCGCAGAAGTCCGAGGAGTTCATCCAGGCAGGAACGGTCGCGGACCTGGCGCGCAAGATGAACGCGTTGACGGGCGACTCCCGGATCGACGCCGCCGCGCTGGAGAAGACGATCGTCGAGCGCGACCGTCAGGTGACCGCGGGGCTCAGCAAGGACATGCAGGTCAACGCGATCCGCGCGGCACGCCACTTCCTGACGGACAAGCTGATCCGGGTCGTGGAGCCGCACCGGTTGCTGGACCCGAAGGCGGGTCCGCTGATCGCGGTGCGGCTGTCGGTGATCACGCGCAAGACGTTGGGCGGCCTGCACACCGACCTGTCGTCGCGCGTGCTCGACGCGTCCGGCGAGCCGTTGCCGGGGCTCTACGCCGCCGGTGAGGCCGCAGGGTTCGGTGGTGGCGGCGTGCACGGCTACCGTGCGCTGGAGGGCACCTTCCTGGGCGGCTGCCTCTTCTCCGGACGTGTCGCCGGACGTGCGGCGGCCGACGCGGTTTCCTGAAACCGCAAGTGTTCCCGCGTGGTGGACGCGGGTTGACGGTCGCCCGGCTCGCGGCTGTGCCGGAAGCCGGGCTGTTCAAGGCCGCGACCGTGCACTGTGGACACCGACCGCGAAGACCACGGGTGCAGGCGTTGCCGGACCACTACGACCTCGGCGTCGACATCCTGTCCGCCCGCGACCGGGTGCACGCCGTTGTTCGACGTGGACGCGGACCCCGCTCACCATTGGCCCGCTCGCCTTCGAGAAGGTGATTCATTAGTTCAAACGAGTGAATTCAGGGGCAAACCCATGAATCGTGGCCGGGAATCGGGGTTCGGTTGGACACGTGATGCGTGATCAGTAAGCTTGACCGTTGGACCCACACCCGGTGGTGGTACCGCGCGGGGCTGTCACCCGTTCGACCGAACCCGGCGGAAGTGGGCCGCGCAGGCATATCGATTGGCGTCCGACGATCGATCAGCAGATCACCCCGGTCCCCACGAATGGCCACCTGAGCTGAATGAACATGGTCGACAGCCAAGAGCCCGCCGTTCGCTGGGCGGCGGCGATCTCCAGCACCCTTCTCGCGAACCTGACGCGCGAGAAGCTCGAGCAGCTGCTCGGCGGGTACGTCGACCAGCTGCTCACCGGTGGTGTGGACGCGGCTCGGCGGGTCGGCCGCTCCATGGTGGAACACGACTTCATCTCCGCTGCCACTCTGGAGCAGTCGCTCACTCACCTGGGTGAGACCACTCCGATCACGCCGGCCCAGCTGGGTGCGCTCGCCGCCGGGTACGCGGACGGGCTGCGCGACCGGACGCTCGACCAGCAGGAGATCAGCCGCACGGCCGCGATCAACTCGATGCGCCGGGCCGAGATCGCGGTGAGGGCGAGCGAGGCGAAGTTCCGGGCGATCTTCGAGGCCTCCGCGTTCGGGATCGTCGTCAGCAGCCTCACCGGCGACATCATCGACGTCAACGAGGCGTTGCTGACGATGCTCGACTACCGGCGCGACGACCTGCGCACGATGAGCGGCCGCGACCTGGTGCACCCCGAAGACCGGGCCGCGCTGCGGGAGCTGGCGCAGCAGCTGATCGCGTCCGACTTCGACAACATCAGGGTCGAGAAGCGGATGATCCGCAGCGACGGCGAGACGATCCAGACGCACATGGCGATCTCGGTCGTGCGCGAGCACGAGGACGCGCAGCCGTACTTCGTCACGATGATCGAGAACATGAACGAGATGCGCGCGTTGCAGACGCAGCTCGTGCGGCAGAGCCTCAACGACATGCAGACGGGGTTGCCCAACCGGGCACAGTTCCTCGGCTGGCTCGAAGGCGCCGTCGGGTCGAAGGGCCCCGAGGCGCTCGCGCTGGTGCAGGTCGACATCGACGGGTTCCGCGGCGTGAACGACGCGTTCGGGCACGACGCCGGCAACAGGGTGCTGATGCACGTCGCGACGCGCCTGCGGTCGGTGTTCACGGAGGACGTCGGCAAGGTCGCGCGCATCGGCGAGGACGAGTTCGGTGTCCTGATCAAGGACCCGCGTGACGTGCGCGGCGTGATCGCGCTGGTCGAGGAGTTCACCAAGCAGCTCGAGGAACCGCTCTGGATCGGCACGAACGGCGTCGGCGTCACGACCAGCGTCGGCATCGTGGCGCGCGCGGCCCGCGGCGGCGACGCGGTGGACCTGTTGCGCGCGGCGGACGTCACGGTCGGCTGGGCGAAGCGCGACGGCAAGGCGCAGTGGGCGTTGTACGACAGGGAACGCGACCTGCGCGACAAGGAGAGGTACGCGCTCGCGGCGTCCATCCCCGGCGCGCTGGAGGAGGGCCAGTTCCGCGTCGACTACGTGCCCGTGCACTCGCTGGCCGACGGTTCCGTGCTCGCGCTGGAAGCGAAGATCGTCTGGGACCACCCGGCCCACGGCGTGCTGTGTCCCGGCATGTTCCTCGACCAGTCCTCGGACAACGGCATGATCGTCCGGCTGGTGCACTGGGCGTTGTCGGAAGCCTGCGCCCAGGCGAGCGAGTGGCACCAGGCGCTGGGGTCCCGGACGCCGGTGCTCTCCATCGACCTGCCGCCGCGGCTGTGCCAGGAGCCGGAGCTCGTCGCCGAGGTCGCCCGGGTGCTCGACCACACCGGGCTCCCCGCGTCGTTGCTGCGCTTCGAACTGCACGAGCACCTGCCCGCGCTGCTGACCGACGAGCAGCTGGAGGAGCTGACCATCCTCGCCGAACGCGGCGTCGGGCTCGTGCTGGACCAGATGAACGGCGGCAACGTGGGCGTCGACCGGCTGCGCCTGCTGCCGTTGAGCGGCGTGAAGTTCGCCGACGGCGTCGTGCACGGCCTCGACACCGGCGCGAACCCGGTCGACGAGAGCGCGTCGGTGGCGCTGCTGCGGTGGGCCTCGATCCTGCGGGTGCCGCTGTACGCCGAGGACGTGCGGACGCAGGCCGAGGCGTCGAGGCTGGCCGAGCTCGGCGTGACCGGCGCGCAGGGGTCGCACTTCGGGCCGTCCTTGACGACCTCAGAGGTCTCCGAGCTGCTTCTCAGCTAGTTCTTATCAGGGTTCCCACGGGTGTGCGCACAGCTTGTTCACATGATGGCGGTCCATCGTGGAGTCATGACCGAGCAGAGCTTCCCCGCCATGAGCGGGTCACTGGTGGAACCGCAGCCCGCCGTTGCCCAGGCGCCGAAGTTCTGGCGCCGCACGGCCCCGATGCTGACCGCGGCGGCGCTCGTCGCCGGGCTGTTCGGAGGCGTCACCGGAGCGGTGATCGCCTCACCGGACTCCCCCGCCGCGTCGTCGTCCGTTGCGGCGCAGACGGTCTCCAACCAGTCCACTGTGGATTGGACCTCCACCGCCTCGACCGTCCTGCCGTCGGTGGTCCAGGTGAACGTCGGCAACGGCCTCGGCTCCGGCGTGATCCTCACCGCGGACGGCAAGATCCTCACCAACAACCACGTCGTGGCGTCGTCCGGCGGCCGCCTCACCGTGACGCTGAACGACGGCCGCGAGGTGCCGGCCACCGTCGTCTCCACGGACCCGGCCTCCGACCTCGCCGTGGTGCAGGCCACCGGGGTCTCCGGTCTCACACCGATCAAGTGGGCGGACTCGGACTCCGTGAAGGTGGGTGACGCGGTGATGGCCATCGGTTCGCCGTCGGGCCTGCAGGGCACGGTGACGACAGGAATCGTCTCGGCGCTGGACCGCAAGGTGACCGTGCCCGGTGAGGGGCGGCGCGCGTCTTCCGTTTCGTACCAGGCGATCCAGACCGACGCGTCGATCAACCCCGGCAACTCCGGTGGCGCGCTGGTGAACTCGGCCGGTGAGCTGATCGGGATCAACTCGGCGATCTACTCGCCGGCGTCGAGCAGCGGGGAGGCCGGGAGCGTGGGGATCGGGTTCGCGATCCCGTCGAACACGGCCAAGCAGATCGTGGACAAGCTGAGCTAGCAGGTCCAGAGCGCCGAGATGGGCAGGCAGGCCATGCCGTCACCGAAACCGAACGACTCCCTACCGGTGTAGAGCACGAACCCGGCGTGGAACCTGTCGCCGAGGCGCCGTCGCAACAAGCGCAGGCCGCGAAAATCGTCAGCTCGGACGGTTTCCGCGGCCTTCACTTCGATGCCGATCACACGACCTTTGTTGTCCTCAAGGACCGCATCGACCTCGTACTGGTCTCGGTCTCGGTAGTGGTGCAGGGCCGCGAACGTGTCCGACCACGTCAACTGGCGAGCGAGTTCGCCGAGTACGAAGTTCTCCAACAGGGCGCCGTCTCCTGCGCCCAGATGTGCGGCAATCCCGGAATCGACGAAGAACACCTTCGGCATGACCAAAGCTCTTGTGGTGGCGTTGGCCGACCAAGCCGGAACCGTGCGCACGAGATAGACCGTCTCGAGGATCTCCACGTACCGGCGCACGGTTGGCGCAGTCAACTCAAGATCACCGGACAGCCGGTTGAAGCTCAGCAGACCTGTGGTCTGCGCTGCCAGCAGCGACATGAGTGTGCGCATTTCGCCCGCTCGCTCGATGTCAGCCACCTGCTTGATGTCGCGCGCCATCATGTCTGCGAGATAGGCCTCGAAGAATCGGCCTCGGCGACTCGGAGTACCCCTGCGCAACGCTTCGGGATAACCGCCTCTGGCCGCACGAGCCAGGTAGTCCTTCTTCCGCAGGTCACTGGGCGCAGCTCGCACCTCCGCTCCCTCAGCGAATGCCGCATCGACGAAACCGTCAGGTGTGCCATCGATCTCGCCTTGCGAAAACGGCCACAGCTCCACGGTTTCCGAACGCCCTGGCAGAGCGTCCGGCAGGCTGCTGAGCCCCAGAAGGCGGGCTGAACCCGTGAGCAAGAACTGCGCGGGCCTCTGATCGCGATCAACGGTGTACTTGATCTGAAGCCACAGGTCAGGCACACGCTGTACCTCGTCGATCAGCATCAACCCGTCGTGCCGGACGAAGGTGGACGGGTCCGCTTGCGCAGCCGCGCGAGTAATCCCGTCATCGAGAGAACGTGCCACTCCACCGTGCTCACGAAGCAGCTTCTCCGCCAGAGTGCTCTTGCCAACCTGACGGGCCCCGTTCAGCACGATGACGCGGGTGTCCGACATTGCCTCGGTCACCCGCTCCGCCGCACGTCGCGGCAGGTAGTCGATACCTTCTCGCACTACCTCATCGTACCGCCCGCTTTCGATCTGCCGAGCCGTGCCCTTTACATCTGCCGAAGATCACCCTTTCGATCTGCCGAAGATCACCTTTTAGGTTTGCCGACGTTCAGGACAGCCAGTCCGGCCTCAACGGCATGTGCGACCGAGTCCCGTCCAGCTTCACCCCGAGCACCTGGTGCAGCTGGATGTTGTTCCGGTCGAACCCCAGCCGCGACGCCGCCAGGTACAGCCGCCACACCCGTGCGCGAGCCTCCCCGACCTCCTCCACGGCCTCCTCCCAGTGGGCGTCGAGGTTGCGGCCCCACGCGGCCAGTGTGAGCGCGTAGTGCTCGCGGATGTTCTCCTCGTGCCGCACCTCGAACCCGGCGTCGTGCATCTGGGACACGATGTGCCCCGGCCCGACGAGCTCACCGTCCGGGAACACGTACCGGTTGATGAACGGGCCGGACAGCGCGCGTTCCTTGTTGTTCGGCCGGGTGATGCAGTGGTTGAGCAGCCGGCCGCCCGGCTTCAGCTTGCGGTACAGCGACGAGAAGTACGCCGGCAGCTGGGCCTTGCCGATGTGCTCGGTCAGGCCGATCGACGAGACCGCGTCGAAGCCGGTCTCCCGCACGTCGCGGTAGTCGAGGTGCCGCACCTCGGCGAGGTCGGACAGACCGGCCTCGACGATCGCCTTCTGCGCCCACTCGGCCTGGTTGCGGGACAACGTCACGCCGATCGCCCGCACGCCGTACTCGCGGGCCGCGTGCATGACCATGCCGCCCCAGCCGCAGCCGACGTCGAGCAGCTTCATGCCCGGACGAAGGCCCAGCTTGCGGGCGACCAGGTCGTGCTTCTCGAACTGGGCTTCCTCCAGTGTGGACTCGAGCGTCGGGTACACCGCGCAGGTGTAGGCCATCGACGGGCCGAGGATCCACTCGTAGAACTGGTTCGAGACGTCGTAGTGGTGCGCGATGGCCTGCTGGTCGCGGGCCTTCGAGTGACGCAGGCCGCGCAGGCGGGTCTCCTGCGGTGGCGGAGACACCTTGTGCGACAACCGGATTCGCCCGAGGAAGCGCAGCAGCTCCGCGCGTTGCAGCCACGGGAGTTCGCGCAACGAGAACTCGGAGAGCTGGGAGAGGCCGGCGTGCACGTCGCCGAGGATCTCCAGGTGACCGGTCACGTAGGCGCGGGCCAGGCCGAGTTCACCGGGCGCGGAGGCCAGGTAGGACAGGGCTTCCGGTGTCTTGATGTCGATCGACACCGCGGCTTCCGACGGCCCGGCGGTACTGCCGTCGTAGGCCTGGAAGCGAACGTCGTTGCCACCCGTGATGCGCTGGAAAATGGAGGCCAATCGCATTCATCGTCCCCTGACACACTTGGCGTACAGATCAGGCAAGCGGTTCGTCTGGTCGTACCGGCTCTTCACGGACCGGTAGTGCGAACCGTTGTAGTGCCGCCAGAACTCGTCCTCGGTGTAGTAGGAGTCCGAGTACAGCGACTTGTGACCGCCCAGCCGCGCCACCTCGCGCTCGATCAGCCGGTTGCGGTCACCCATCTTCTCCCCCGGCCGCACCGGGACCTCCGACCAGAACCCGACGTTCACGTACAACGTGTCCGCGTCCATCGGGTACAGCGGCCAGCCCGTGGTGTCGCGCAGGCGAACCGGGCAGAGCCACACCGGCGAGATGCCGATCTCGCGGTCGAAGAAGTCGAGGAAGTCGGCCAGTGCCGAGACCGGGATCTCGACGTCCTGGATCACCGGCTCGACGTCGGTGCGCGGCCTCAGCCGGCGGTGTTTGGCCACCAGCTTGCGGTACACGTCCGAACGCAGGTAGCGCTTGGGCCACAGGCGGCGCACCACCGGGTTCTGCGCCCCGAACGCCCGTGAGCACCAGAACCAGTCGGTGTCCCAGCGCCACAGGTAGTCGTGGATCGTCAGGTGGTCCGTCCGGCGTTTTTGGATGGACCGGTAGTAGATGTCGTTGCCGGTGTAGTCCGACGTGTACGGCGCGATGTCGACGTAGTGGCCCAACGTCAGGTACATCTCGCCGCGGGAGAACACCGTGCCGTCGACGAAGTCCGCCGAACCGTCCGAGCAGACCTCCTCGATGACGGCGGCGCACTCGGCGAACGAGCCGAACGGCACGTGCCGCAGCCGGACGTACTGGCGCACCGGCTCCAGCTCGATCTCCAGCCGCAGCGCGTACCCCAGCGTCCCGTAGGAGTTGGGGAACGCGCGGAACAGGTCGTCGTCCGGTTTGGCCACCACGACCTCGCCGTCCCCGGTGAGGATCTCCAGCTCCCGCACGGACTCGTGCGGCAGGCCGTTGCGGAAGGAGGTGGACTCGATGCCGAGACCCGCCACCGCCCCGCCGATCGTGATGGTCTTGAGCTGCGGCACGACGAGCGGCATCAGGCCGTGGCGCAGTGTCGCGGCAACGAGATTCTCGTAGGTGGTCATGCCTTGCACCTGTGCGGTGCGTCCGACCGGGTCCACCGCCAGCACCCGGTCGAACCTGCCGACGTCCAACCCGCCCGACTGCTCGGCGCGGAACCGGAAGAGGTTCGACGTCTTCTTAGCGAGCCGCACTGGCGCACCTTCGCGCATCGCGGCGTACTGCGCGGTCAACGCAGCAACGGCCGTGCTGTGCCCATGGTCACTCACCAGAACGACGTTATTCCTCGTCAGCGCCGTTGGCACCCCCAAATCCCGAATGGGCCAGCGATCTTCCTGTTGAATCACTCTGTGCGCATACGGCTCCTCGGAAGTCTCGCCGTCTCGGGTGTCTCGTTGACGGAACGTCAGCGGTGCCTGCTGGCCGCGTTGCTGCTCGAACCGGGACGAGCCGTGCCGATGTCCCGGCTGCTGGCCGCGACCTGGGGAGACGAGCCACCGTCGAACCCGGACAAGGCGCTGCGCAACCAGATGCACCGGCTGCGCAGGGCGCTGGAACCCGTGCCGGAACTCGCGATCGTCACGGTCGGGCAGACCTACCTGGCCGAAATCGACCCGGACTTGGTTGATTTGCACCATTTCCGGCGCCTGGTCGCGAAGGCGCGCACGCTCGCGAACCCCGCGCTGCTGCGGTCGGCCTTGGACCTGTGGCAGGACGAGGCGTTGCGCGATCTGCCGCAACGACGTTGGTGGGCAGGCGTCCGCGAGGCGCTCGCGTTCGAACGGCGCGCGGTGCAGGAAGAGCTCGACCACTCCGACGACTCACCCGCGGCACCGGAGCGCGTGCCGCGTCAGCTCCCGGCGGCACCGGGCGGGTTCGCCGGCCGGGAACCCGAGCTGCGTGAGCTGGCCGACCGGTCAGGGGTCGTGCTGATCACCGCCATCGACGGCACCGCCGGCGTCGGGAAGACCTCGCTGGCGCTGCAGTTCGCGCACAGCGAGTCGGACCGGTTTCCGGACGGTCACCTGTACGTGAACCTGCGCGGCTTCGACCCGCAGGACCAGCCGCTGCGACCGGCCGACGTGCTCACCCAGTTCCTGCGCGCGCTCGGGGTGCGCGCGTACCAGGTACCCATCAGCGAGAACGAGCAGGCCGAGCTGTACCGCACGTTGATGGCCGGCCGCCGGATGCTGGTGCTGCTCGACAACGCCGCCGACGCCGCCCAGGTGCGGCCGTTGCTGCCGGGCGGCGCCTCGACGTGCCTCATCACCAGCCGCAACCGGCTCAGCGGGGTGGACGCGAGCCCGCTGTTCCTCGACGTGCTCAGCGAGGACGAGGCCGTCGCGGTGGTGCGCGGCCTGCTCGGCCAGGACGTCGACGTGGCGGCGGCGCGGGAGCTCGCGCGGCTCTGCGGGTACCTGCCGCTCGCGTTGCGGATCGCGGCGGCCAACGCCGGCGCGTTCCTCTCCGACACCGTGGCCGAGCTGCGCGAGCAGAACCGGTTGGCGGCGCTCGAGATCCACGACGACGAGCAGGTCGCGGTGCGGGCCGCGTTCGACCTCTCGTACCTGGCGCTGGACGAGGCGCACCGGCGGTTGTTCCGGCGGCTCGGGCTGCTCGCCGGCGTCGACTTCACCGCCGAGTCCGCCGCCCCGCTGGCGGGTGACGCGTCGCTCGACACCCTGCTCGCGGCGAACCTCGTCGAGCAGCACATCCCCGGCCGCTACCGCCTGCACGACCTGCTGCGGCTCTACGCGCACGAGCGGGCGCAGAGCGACGAGCAGGCCGAGGATCTCGACCAGGCTCTCGACCGGTACCACGGCTGGTACCTCGACGCCGCGCACACGGCGGCGCGGCAGCTGACCAGCGAGTTCCGGCACCTGGAGGAGGGCACCGAGATCACCCTGCCCACCAGCGGACGGGCGTGGCTCGAGGCGGAACGGGCGAACCTCGTCGCCCTCGCCACCAACGCTCCGCCCCAGCTGCGGTGGCTCTACGCGGACCGGCTGCACGGGTTCCTCCGCCTGAGCAGGTACGCGGCCGACCTGTTCACGGTCAGCACCGCCGCGCTCGATGCCGCCGAGGCAGCCGGGGACGACCGCGGTCGGCTCGCCGCGTTGCACGCGCTGTCCAGCGGGTACGCGAACTCGGGCAGGCTCCGGCAGGCCGTGGAGATCGCCGAACAGGCGCTCGACCTCGCCTGGCCGCGGGCACGGGTTCGGCTGTTGTCCGCGCTGAGCAACCTGTGGCGGGAGATCGGTGACGTCGGCCGTTCGCTCGAGTACTGCAGAGCAGCTGTGGACCTCGCCACCGAGCTCGGGCAGAAAGACCTGCTGCACGCGCTGTACGCCGCCTTCGGGGCCGGCTGCTGGCTGCAGGGCGAGCTGGAGACGTCCGCGCAGTACTTCGAGCTGGCCATCCAGAGGGCCACCGAGCTGGGGCTGGAGGACAGGGCCGGGGTCTACCTGTCGTCGTACGGGCTCACGCTCCGCGACCTCGGCAGGGTCGACGAGGCGATCGACTGCTCGACCAGGGCCATCGTCGTGCTGCGCCAGCACGCCGGCCGCGCCCTGCTCTCGCACGCGCTGGACGACCTCGCGTGGGCCTGCGGGGACGCCGGCCGGTACGAGGAGGCGCTGCGGCACGGCACCGAGGCGCTGGAGATCGCGAAGGAGATCGACGACCCCGCCGCAGAGGCGGACGCGTGCAGCACGCTCGGGGCCGCGTTGCGCAGCCTCGGCCGTGACGACGAGGCCCGGGAGCACCTGACCAGGGCGGTCGCGCTCGCCCGCAGCGTGGGGTACGCGCACGCCGAGGCGGCCGCGTTGATCACCATGCGGACCGTCGCGGACGTCCAGCTGGGCCTCACCATCGCCCGGACCAGCGGTTTCAAGCTGCTCGAACGACGGGCGCTCGCCGTGCTGGCCGAGATCCACCCCGACCGCGAGTTCTACGCCCGCGAGGCTGCCCAAAGTTACTGATGAGTAGTAGCGTGCGAGGCATGGCTACGCACGAGGTGACCAACCAGGTGCCGCCGTTGAGCGGTCACGACGTCGCGGACGATCCTGCGCTGCTCACCTGGGTCGATGACGCCGAACTGCACTCGCTGGGCAGGCTCGCGGGCAGTGAGGAGTGGCAGGAGCGCGGCCGCCTCGCGAACACGTACCCGCCGGTCCTGCACACGCACGACCGGTACGGCAACCGGATCGACGAGGTCGAGTTCCACCCCGCCTGGCACGACCTGATGAACGTAGCCGTATCGCACGGACTGCACGCCTATGTGGACGGTGGCCATCTGGAGCGTGCCGCCAAGTTCTACGTGTGGTCCCAGGTCGAGGCCGGACACGGTTGCCCGATCTCGATGACCTACGCGGCCGTGCCCGCTTTGCGCGTGGCGCCTGACCTGGCTGCGATCTACGAACCGCTGCTCACCGCGCGGAACTACGACTTCGGCCTGCGCGCGCCGCTGTCCAAACAGGGCCTGATCGCCGGTATGTCCATGACCGAGAAGCAGGGCGGGTCGGACGTCCGCGCGAACACCACGGTCGCCAGGCCCGTCCAGGACGGGTACGTGCTGACCGGGCACAAGTGGTTCACGTCGGCGCCGATGTCGGACGTGTTCCTGACTCTCGCGCAGGCGCCCGGCGGGCTGACCTGCTTCCTGGTGCCGAGGGTGCTGTCGGACGGCACACGCAACAGGTTCTTCCTCCAGCGGCTCAAGGACAAGCTGGGCAACAAGTCCAACGCGTCCGCCGAGATCGAGTACGACGAGGCGTTCGCGCTGAGGGTGGGCGATGAGGGCCGCGGCGTGCGGACGATCATCGAGATGGTCAACACGACCCGTCTCGACTGCGTTCTCGGCTCTGCGGCCGGGATGCGGGCGGGGCTGAGGCAGGCGGCGCACCACGCTGCCCACCGCAAGGCGTTCGGGAAGTACCTGATCGACCAGCCGGCCATGCGGAACGTGCTGGCGGACCTGGCTGTCGAATCCGAGGCCGCGACCACGGCCGCGATGTGGCTCGCGCGGCACCGGCCGCGGCTCGGGCTCGCGGTCACCAAGTACTGGGTCTGCAAGCGCGGCCCGGTGCACGCCGCGGAGGCGTTGGAGTGCCTGGGCGGCAACGGTTACATCGAGGACAGCGGGATGCCGCGACTGTTCCGCGAGTCGCCGCTGATGTCGATCTGGGAGGGCTCCGGCAACGTCGCCGCGCTGGACGTCCTGCGCGCGATGAAGAAGGAACCCGAGTCGGTGCAGGAGTTCCTCGGCGTGGTCAGCGGCGTCGACCCGCGGATCGACAGGGCGCTGAACGAGCTCGGCACCGCGCTGTCCGATGTGGACGAGTCGCAGGCCCGCCGGGTGGTCGAGAAGATGGCGCTGATCCTGCAGAGCGCCCTGCTGGTCAAGCACGGGCACCCTGCGGTCGCGGACGCGTTCGTCAGCTCGCGGCTAGGCGGAGACTGGGGAGTGGCTTTTGGCACGCTCCCCAAGTCCACCGACTTCGCCGCGATCATCGATCGGGCGGTACCGAAGCTCTAATTCTCGATGAACGGCGCTTTTGTCCACCTCAGGTGAACGAAAGCGCCGTTCATCGAGAGCGTTAGAGGCCGAGCTCGCGCGAGATCAGCATCTTCTGCACCTCGGAGGTGCCCTCGCCGATCTCCAGGATCTTGGCGTCCCGGTAGAACCGGCCGACCGGGTACTCGTTCATGAACCCGTACCCGCCGAAGATCTGCGTGGCGTCACGGGCGTTGTCCATCGCCGCCTCGGACGACACGAGCTTCGCGATGGCCGCCTGCTTCTTGAACGGCTCGCCGCGCAGCATCCGGGACGCGGCCTCGTAGTAGGCCAGCCGTGCGGTGTGCACGCGGGCCTCCATCTCGGCGATCTTGAACTGGATCGCCTGGTACGTCCCGATCTTCGCGCCGAACGTCTCGCGCTCGTGGGCGTAGCGCACCGACTCGTCCACGCAGCCCTGGGCGAGACCGACCGACAGAGCCGCGATGGCGACACGGCCCTCGTCCAGCGTGCGCAGGAACTGGGCGAAGCCGCGGCCGCGCTCACCGAGCAGGTTCGCGGCGGGCACGCGGCAGTCCTGGAAGGACAGTTCACGCGTGTCCGAGGCGCACCAGCCGACCTTGGAGTACTTCTTCGACACCGTGAAGCCCGGCGTGCCGGACGGGACGATGATCGACGAGATCTCCTTGCGGCCGTCGGGCAGCGTGCCCGTCACGGCGGCCACGGTCACCAGGCCGGTGATGTCCGTGCCGGAGTTCGTGATGAACGCCTTGGTGCCGTTGATGACCCACTCGTCGCCCTCAAGACGGGCCGTGGTGGCCAAGGCACCCGCGTCCGAACCGCTGCCCGGCTCGGTCAGGCCGAACGCGCCGAGCTTCTGGCCGGACGTGAGCGACGGCAGCCACTCGGCCTTCTGCTCGTCGGTGCCGAAGCGGTAGATCGGCATGGCGCCCAGCGAGGTGGCGGCCTCGACGGTGATCGCGACCGACGAGTCGACGCGCGCGAGCTCCTCCAGCGTCAGGCACAGCGCGAAGTAGTCGCCGCCCATGCCGCCGTGCTCCTCGGGGAACGGCAGGCCGAGCAGGCCCATCGCGCCCATCTTCGCCACGATCGGGTAAGGGAACTCACAGCGCTCGTAGTAGTCGCCGATGACCGGGGCCACCTCGTCGCGAGCGAACTCCTCGACGGTCTTGCGCAGGTCCTCGTACTCGCTCGGGAGTCTGAAGTCCAACATCGGTGTCACTCCTCGTGAGAGACGACGAGAGCCAGCACCTGGTCGAGTGCGACCTGCTGGCCTGCTTGCACGTTCACTTCGGCGAGCACGCCGTCGACCGGTGCGGTCACGGTGTGCTCCATCTTCATGGCCTCGACCACGAACAACGCTTGACCCGCGGTGACCTCGTCACCGGCGGAAGCCCGCACCACCAGCACGGTTCCGGGCATCGGGGACTTCACCGGACCACCCGACGCGGCCGCACCAGCCCCGGACGCGCCGACCAGGAACTCGGCCTCGACCAACGCCCAGGAGGCGCCGTCGTGGCCCAGCCACAGCACGTCGCCGTCGCGGGCGATCGAGTACCGGCGCGAGCCGACGAGCAGGTCCGAACCTTCGCGGCGGGCCCGCGCGCGAACCGGTTCTCCAGCGCCCACAGCGACTTCATCGCCACGCACGCGCACGTCGACGTCGTTGATCCGCCAGGTCGTCCACGCGTGCTCACCGACGCGCCACCCGGACAGCTGGTCCCACGGGTCGTCACCACGCGGCTCCAACGACCGTTCCAGACCGGCCGCCACGTACACGTCGTCCGGGATCTCCGCCGACGTCAACGAGTCCAGCTTCCGCTCCACCAGACCGGTGTCGAGCGCGCCGGAACGGACGTCGGGATCGCGCAACAACGCCCGCAGGAACGGAATGTTCGTCGTGACGCCGAGCAGCACCATCTGACCGAGCGCGTGGTCCAGCCGCCGCAACGCTTCCTCGCGGGTACGGCCGTGTGCGATCACCTTGGCGAGCATCGGGTCGTAGTCCGATCCGACGACAAGTCCCTCGTACAGACCGGAATCGACGCGCACGTCCGCCGGCTCGCGCAACGCCAGCACCCGGCCACCCGTCGGCAGGAAGCCGCGCGCCGGGTCCTCGGCGTAGACGCGCGCCTCGACCGAGTGCCCCTGCAACGAGACGTCGAGGTCCAGCACTTCACCCGAGGCGACCCGGAGCTGCCACTCGACCAGGTCGATGCCCGTGACCTCCTCGGTCACCGGGTGCTCGACCTGCAGCCGGGTGTTCATCTCCATGAAGAAGTAGTCGCCGGTCTGTCCGTCCACGATGAACTCGACGGTGCCCGCGCCGACGTAGCCGCAGGACTTGGCCGCGTCGACGGCCGCGGCGCCCATCGCCTCGCGCATCTCGGAAGTCAGGAACGGCGACGGCGCCTCTTCGATGATCTTCTGGTGCCGCCGCTGGAGGCTGCACTCGCGCTCACCGAGGTGGATCACGTTGCCGTGCGAGTCCGCCAGCACCTGGATCTCGATGTGCCGCGGGTTCGTGATGAACCGCTCGATCAGCAGCGTGTCGTCACCGAACGAGCCGCGCGCCTCGCGTCGTGCGGACTCGATCGCCTCGCGCAGCGCCGATTCCTCGTGCACGAGCCGCATGCCCTTGCCGCCGCCGCCCGCGGAAGGCTTGAGCAGCACCGGAAAACCGATCTCCAGGGCAGCGTCGACGATCTCGTCGTCCGACATGCCTTCCTTGGTGCGCCCGGGAACCACGGGCACTCCGGCGGCCGACACCGTGAGCTTCGCGCGGATCTTGTCGCCCATCGCGTCGATCGCCGAGGCAGGCGGTCCGACGAAGACGACACCGGCGTCGGCACAAGCGGCCGCGAACGCCGTGTTCTCGGCCAGGAAGCCGTAGCCGGGGTGAATCGCCTGCGCGCCAGTGGAAAGGGCGGCCTGGACGATCTTCTCGATCGAGAGGTAGGACTCGCGGGCAGCCGCGGGCCCGATCCGCACGGCCTCGTCGGCCAGCCGGACGTGCAACGCATCGGCGTCCGCGTCGGAGTACACGGCGACGGAACGGATCCCGAGCGACCGCAACGCGCGGATCACCCTGACCGCGATCTCCCCGCGGTTCGCCACCAGAACGCTGTCGAACATGATCACATCCGGAAGACGCCGTAGGAAACATCGTCGATGGGGGCGTTCGCCGCGGAGGACAACGCCAGCCCGAGCACCATGCGGGTGTCGCGCGGGTCGATCACGCCGTCGTCCCACAGCCGCGCGGTCGAGTAGTACGGGTTGCCCTGGTCCTCGTACTGCTGGCGGATCGGCGCCTTGAACGCCTCCTCGTCCTCCGCGGACCACTCGTCACCGAGCTGGTCGCGGCGAACCGTGGCGAGCACCGAAGCCGCCTGCTCGCCGCCCATCACGGAGATGCGCGCGTTCGGCCACATCCACAGGAACCGCGGCGAGTACGCCCTGCCGCACATCGAGTAGTTGCCGGCACCGAACGAGCCACCGATGATCACGGTGAACTTCGGAACGCGCGCGCAGGCCACCGCGGTCACCATCTTGGCGCCGTGCTTGGCGATGCCGCCCGCCTCGTACTCGCGGCCGACCATGAACCCGGTGATGTTCTGCAGGAACACCAGAGGGATGGACCGCTTGTCGCACAGCTGGATGAAGTGCGCGCCCTTCACCGCCGACTCGCCGAACAGGATGCCGTTGTTGGCGACGATCCCGACCGGGTGCCCGTGGATGCGCGCGAAGCCCGTCACGAGGGTCGCGCCGTACTCCTTCTTGAACTCCTGGAACTTCGAGCCGTCGACGATCCGCGCGATCACCTCGCGCACGTCGTAGGGCGTCCGGGAGTCCGTCGGCACGACACCGTAGAGATCGTCGGTGACGGCCGGAGCCTCGACCGGTTCGACGTTCCACGGGCGCTGAACGCGCGGCCCGAGCGTCGAGACGATCGAGCGGACCATCCTGAGCGCGTGCGCGTCGTTCTCCGCCAGGTGGTCGGTGACGCCGGACGTCCGCGAGTGCAGGTCGCCGCCACCGAGGTCCTCGGCGCTGACGACTTCACCGGTCGCGGCCTTCACCAGCGGCGGGCCACCGAGGAAGATCGTGCCCTGGTTCCGGACGATGATCGCCTCGTCGCTCATCGCCGGCACGTACGCGCCACCGGCGGTGCAGGAACCGAGCACGGCGGCGATCTGCGGGATCCCGCGCGCCGACATCGTGGCCTGGTTGTAGAAGATCCGGCCGAAGTGCTCGCGGTCGGGGAACACGTCGTCCTGCTTGGGCAGGAACGCGCCGCCGGAGTCGACCAGGTAGATGCACGGCAGGTTGTTCTGCAACGCGACTTCTTGCGCACGCAGGTGCTTCTTGACCGTGATCGGGTAGTAGGTACCGCCCTTGACCGTGGCGTCGTTCGCGACGATCACGCACTCACGGCCGGAGACGCGCCCAACGCCGGTGATGATGCCCGCGGCCGGTGCCTCGTCGCCGTACATGCCGTTCGCGGCCAGCGGCGACAGCTCCAGGAACGGCGAGCCGGGGTCGACCAGCGTGTCCACGCGCTCGCGCGGCAGCAGCTTGCCGCGGTCGACGTGACGCTGACGTGCCTTCTCCGGGCCACCGAGTGCGGCGGTGGCGAGCTTGCCGCGCAGCTCGTCGACGAGCGCGGTGTGCTCCTTGGCGTAGCGGTCCGACGGCTCGGCGGCGCTGCGCAGGACAGGTGCGTCCATGCTCCCCAGACCTCAGGTTAGCGGGCGTTAACTTCCTCATGTTAGCGCCCGCTAACCTACCGGTCCACAGGAACGGCTCGAGAGTCACCGGAACGCAGGTCACAGCCGCTTTCAGGCACTCTCACGTTCCGGAATCTAGCCGATGACCGCCCGCAATGCGGGCAGGTAGCCGTTCGCCTGACCGGCCCGGTTCGGGTGGTACGACTCCTCGACGGGCCAGCTCAGACTGTTCAGCCACCAGCTCGACGAGCAGATCTCGTGCCCGGTGAACGCCCCGCGCACGTCGACGTAGGTGAACCCGGCCGCCCCGGCCCGCGCGCTGATCGTGGTGTGCAGCGCGTCGGACCCGGAGTTGATCGCGGCCCGCTTGGTGTCGCTCAGCCCGACGTTGCACGAGCCCGGCACCTTGTACAGGCGCGGGTAGCCGAGCACGACGACGCGCGCCGACGGAGACTTGGACCTGATGGTGCCGTAGACGTTGTTGAGCAGGCCGGGAAGCGTGTTCGCGATGTAGGTCTTCGCCTGGTTCACCCGGTTGACGCAGTCCTGGTCCGACCCGAACGTGCAGGTGGTGATCACGTCGGTGAAGCCGGCGTCGTTGCCCCCGACCTGCACCGTGACGAGGTTCGTGCTGGTCGTGACCGCTGCCGCCTGGTTGATCACGTCACCCGTCCGCGCACCGGAACAGGCCACCGACTTGAAGCTCGCGGGCGCTGTCGCCGCAGCCCACAGGGCCGGGTAGGCGTACGGGCCGCGCTTGCAGCTGCCGCTCGTCCCGTCGTACGTGCCGGTGCCCAGCCCGGACGAGTACGAGTCGCCGAGCGCGACGTAGTTGACAGGGGCCGCGCTGGCGGGATTGGCGAGCGCGATGACGGCCGCAGCGGCGGTGACCACTGAGGCGATGAAGTGAGCAGGACGCATCGAAGACTCCCGAAGGGGCCGCAGGGGTGATGCATTGCACGCCAATGGTTACTCACGAGTAAGACCCGTGTGAAGTATTCGTGAAGAGTCAACAATTGGGGCTTGTACCTGCGGAGATTCCACCCATCGGACGACCGGACCACTCTGTTGCCGAGTGCACGCGGGGAGCTTTCGTTCACTCTGAGCACACGAAAGGGCCCCGCGTGCCGTCCGGCAAGAGCGGCGGGGAGTACGCGGGGAGCTTTCGTACTCTCCTGGCGCACGAAAGGCCCCCACGTGCCGTCCAGCAAGCCGACTGGGGAGTACGCGGGGAGCTTTCGTACTCTTGGAGAGGACGGAAGGGCCCCGCGTGTGGCCCAGCCGGGTGAGGGATTTGTCGGGGCGGACGGCAGGTAAACGGCTGCTAACCTCCTCCCGTGGCCGAGAAACCCTCACGTCGGGACCAGATCCTCAACGCCGCGGCCGAGCTCTTCGCCCGGCACGGCTTCCACGGCGTGGGCATCGACGACATCGGTGCGGCCGTCGGCATCTCCGGTCCCGCCCTCTACCGGCACTTCCGCAGCAAGGACGCGATGCTCGGCGAGATGCTGACGTCGATCTCCGAGCGACTGCTGGACGGCGGCCAAGCGCGGGTGGACGCGGCGTCGAACGCCGACGAGGCGTTGCAGGCCCTGATCGGCTGGCACGTGGACTTCGCGCTGGACGACCCCGCGCTGATCACCGTGCAGATGCGCAACCTCGCCAACCTCACCGACCCCGACCGCCGGCGGGTGCGCGCGTTACAACGCCGCTACGTCGAGGTGTGGGTCGAGACGATCCGGCGGACCGTGCCGGACTTCGACGAACCGACGGCGCGGGCGGCGGCGCACGCGGTGTTCGGGTTGATCAACTCCACGCCGCACAGCGCGCACCTCGACCGCGATCAGATGGCCTCTCTGCTGGCGAGGATGGCACTCGCTTCGCTCACTCCGGCGGTCGTGACCTCCTGAACTGGCGATCAGCCGAGACCCTTCCGTAACCTGACGCGACGATGGGCGCGCGCAAACTCCTCCTCCGGCTCCCGGCCTGGTTCCGGTTCACGGTGATCACGCTCGCGGTGTTCGTGTGCGGGGTGATCGCCTCCCGCCCCGCGAACGGCGACAGCGGGGTGCCACCGAGCGGTGACGTGGTCGCCGCCGCCAACGCCGTGAACGCGTTCGTGGCGCCGTCGGCGACCCACGACCCGAAGCTCAACCTGCCGTCGGACTTCGCCCAGGAGATGGGGCGCGACCCGAAGACCGTCACGGCCCCGGACGGAACGCTGCGGCTCGTCGACGCCTCCGGTGGCTGCTCGGGGCCCGCAGGTGACACCGAGTGGGACTTCAGCACCGGGTGCCGCGCGCACGACCTGGGCTACGACCTGCTGCGCTACGCCGAAGCCAAGGGCCACCCGCTCGGCATGGACGCGCGCAGGGCTCTCGACGACAGGCTCGCCGAAGATCTGCACACGCAGTGCCGGCTGAACCCGCGCGGCGCCGAGCAGACCTGTCACGCGGTCGCGGAGACCTACGCGCTCGGGCTGAAGTTCAACTCGTGGCGGCAGCGGTGGGGGCCTCCGGGCCACGAGCCGGTGGTGGCGTGGGCGTTCGGCAGCGCGGTCGTCGTGTTCCTCCTGCTGGCGCGCCTGCACGGGCGGCGCCGCGACGAGGACACCGCCAACTCTCTTCCCCTGGTGCTGGAGCACGCCGAGCAGGACCGGTACGCGACCTTCCTGCGGCTCTTCAGCCTGGCGCTGCTGGTCCTCGGCGAGACCGTGGCGATGCTGGCGCACCTGCGCGGCTTCGGCACGTCGTGGCTGTGGGCGTTGCAGGCGGTGCCGTTGTTCTTCTTCGCGGGCGGGCACGCGAACCTGCGCAGCTGGCAGGCGCACCAGGGCGGCTTCGGCTGCTGGGTGTCCAGCCGCACGTCGTGGCTGCTGCGGCCGGTACTCGCGTTCGTGCTGCTGTGGGTGGTGCTCTTTGCGGCGTTGAACCTGCTCGACGTCAAGGTCGACGCGTACAGCCGGCTCATCACGCATCCGTTGTGGTTCCTCGGGGTCTACCTGCTCGCGGTCGCGGCGACCCCCGCCGCCGCGTGGCTGCACGAGCACTTCCGCCGCACCACGCCGTTCGTGCTGATGCTGGTGACGCTCGCGGTCGAGGTCGCACGCACGTCGACGGACTGGAGGACCGGTGGGTACGCGAACCTGATCGTCGGCGCGTTGCTGATGCAGCAGCTCGGGTTCTTCTACGCCGACGGCACGCTGACCGCGGTACCGCGCCGGGTGCTGGCGGCGCTGGGCGCGATCACGTTGCCGGCGCTGGTGTTCTTCAGCGAGTACCCCCGCTCGATGATGGTGCTGGGGGTCGCGCAGGTGTGCCTGGCGCTGTTGGCGCGCGACCGGGTCACCTCGTGGCTGGGCGGCCGGTGGTGGCACGTCGTGAACTTCGCGCGCCGGGCCCCGATGACGGTGTACCTGGCGTACCTGGCCGGGGTGGGCGCGCTCGTCGGGTTGCTCGGGCTCACGCAGGCGCCGATCTGGCTCGTGCTGGGCCTGATCCCGTTGATCCTGCTGTTCCACCGGTTCGAGCGACGCCTGATCAGGTCCTCGAAACTCGCGCACGAGTCGCACCGGACGAGGCTCGCCACGGGCGCGGGCGTGGCGTTCGGGACGCTGGGCGTGCTCGGGTTCGTGGTGAGCGGGTTCCTCGGGGACGGGGTGCTGGTGCTGCTGCCGGTGGACCCGCTGCAGAACGTCATCCACCTGTTGCTCGGCTGGTACCTGATCCACACCGCCCGCACCGGCAGCTGCGACACGCGGTTGCCGTGGCTGCTCACGGCGCTGGCATGTGTACCGCCGATGCTGGCGCTGCAGCCTCCGCCGTCGGTGGTGGTGCTGCACGCCGTGGCGATCGGCCTCGCAGTGCTCGCAGCCATCCCCAGGTCACGGCCGCGCACACCGGCAGCCACAGCACTCGTTGCCACACCCAGCCCGGATGATCTGGTGGCTGCTGGAGCCCCGGCAGCGGCCCCCACGCGCTGAGCGCCAGCGTCACGGTGATCAGCGCGCTCTGGTGCGCGAGGAAGATCCCCAGCGCTCGCTTGTTCAGCCACGCCACGGATTTCGTCGTACCGAGCCTGGTCAGCGCCGGCGCTATCGTGAGCACCAGGCCGATCTGGGCGAACGCCAGCGCGAGCGTCGCGTAGTTCGGCGGGTTCAGGTTCGAGACGGTCGCGCCGGGGATGCCGACCGCCGAGACCGGATACCCGCCGAACGTCGTCAGCAACGCGTACCCGAGCACACCGAGCACCAGCAGCGGCGGACCGGGAATCTTCCTGCGCGCCATCGCGTACCCGAGCTGCCAGGCCGCCCACCACACCGCGTACGGCAGCACCAGCACCAGCGCGACCGGGACGAGCACACCCCACGAGTACTCGTCCAGCTTGCGCACCAACGGTTTCATTCCCAGCAGCACCAGGTAGACAGCCAGGAACCACAACGGCGTCGTCACCAGGAACCCGATGTTCCACGCGGTGTCCTGGTCGACCCCGCGCAGGACCAGTCCGAAGAGGACAGCCGTCCACGCTCCCAGCATCAGCAACGTCGGCACGGCCAGTTGCTTCAGCCTGACGAGGAACGGCGTCTTCGAGTGTGCGGCCGCATAACCGCCCACGAAGAAGAACAGTCCGAGCGTTTGCAGAACCCACGACACGGGCGTGAGTGCGGCCATGTGTTTCAACGGGCTGTCGATGACCATGCCGGTGGGTGTGTCGACAAGTGACGTGACGAGCCAATGCCCCAGCACGACCGTGACGACTGCGATCGCTCGCACGGCGTCAACGAACGGATTCCTCACTGCTTCTCCCCCAAAGCAATCCGGACGAGCGCGTTCAACGTCTCGGTGCCCGGCTCGTAGTAGGTGTCGTGCTTGCCGCCGTCGAACCGCAACACCGTGGCACCGAAGGATTCCGACGCGGGATCCGTGCCGTGGCCGAGGTCGAGGAGCCGGACGTTGGGCACGAACCGCATCCAGTCCCCGGCCGACCGCAGAGCCCAGACCTTCGCCGAAGTGCCCAGCTCAGCCGCGGAGTTCGCCCGCACACCAGGACTTCCGGTGAACACGATGTCGTCGACGTTCAGCTCGTGCGCCGCGAGCCCGACCACGACCGAACCGTAGCTGTGGCCGAAGACGTGGATGCGCGCGTTGGTGTGCAACGCCCGCACGAACTCCACAAGCGAGGTGGCGCCCTGGCGTGCGAGAGAACCGGTCACGGCGTCCACGCCAAGTCCTTGCGGCGTCCGGTAACCGAGCCACGCGATCACCGCGAGGTCGTCGCGGTGCGCCTGCTCGTACAGGTTCGTCGCCATCCGCCCGACGGTCCGGTCGAACCGGTCCACGTCCACGTCGGAGCCAGGAACGACGACCACGACGTCGCGGGCAGTGGCCAGGTCACCGACGATCGCGACCCTGCGGGCGACGTCGCCACGCCACTGCGCGATCGACGGCGCCACCGCGGGAACGGCGATCAGCAGGAGGAACAGGACGGCTCGGCGCATGAGCCGAAGCTAGGAAGACGACGGCCCCGTGATCGTCACGCTGGAGTGCCGTCTTCCCGGCACTACCCCGGTACCACGAGCCCGCTCTCGTACGCCGCGATGACGGCCTGGGCGCGGTCGCGGAGGCCGAGCTTGGTGAGCACGCGGCTCACGTGCGTCTTGACGGTCTGCTCGGCCAGCACGAGGTGCGCGGCGATCTCGGCGTTCGACATGCCCTGCGCGACCAGCACGAGGATCTCGGTCTCGCGGTCGGTCAGGACGTCCAGCCGCGCGGGCTGGACGCGTTCGGTCCGCCGCGACCGCACGAAGTCCTCGATCAGGCGCTTGGTGATCGACGGTGCCAGCAGCGCGTCCCCCGCCGCCACCACGCGCACGGCGTTGAGCAGCTCGCGGGCGGGCGCGTGCTTGAGCAGGAACCCGCTCGCGCCCGCCTGCAACGCCTCGTACACGTAGTCGTCGAGGTCGAACGTGGTCAGCACGAGCACCTTCGTGGAGCTGGACCCGTCCAGCAGCAACCTGGTCGCCGTGAGACCGTCCATCTCGGGCATGCGGACGTCCATCAGCACGACGTCCGGCTTGACCGTGCGCGCCAGCGTCACGCCTTGCAGGCCGTTGCCCGCGGCACCGACGACCTCGATGTCCTCCTGCGAGTCGAGCAGCGCGGAGAAGCCCTCGCGCACCATCTCCTGGTCGTCGACCACGACCACCCTGATCACTTGTCCCCCAACGGAATTCTCGCCCTGACCATGAACCCGCCGTCCTCGGTCGACTTCACGGTCAGCGTGCCGCCGTGGACCGCGACGCGTTCGCGCATGCCCACCAGCCCCTGCCCGCTGCCGCCGCCCATCGACGGTCCCCCGGCGGTGTTGATCACCAGCACGTCCAGCCGGCCCTCGTTCTTGTGCACGTGGACGGACGCCTTGGAGCCGGGCGCGTGCCTGGTGGCGTTCGTGAGCGCCTCCTGCACGATCCGGTACGCGGTCAGCCCGACCGCCTCCGGCACGTCGTCCACGTCGACCTCGGCCTCGTCGCCGGGCCTCGTGAGCTCAGGGATGCGGCTGATGCCGGGTTGCGGTTCGCGTTCCGGCTCGTGCCCGTTCGTCCTGAGCACGCCGAGCAGGCGTTGCATGTCCGTGATGGCTTCCCTGGCCGCCTCGCCGAGCTCGGCGAACTCCTTCTCGGCTTCCTCGCTCAGTCCCTGGAGGCGGTAGGGCGCGGTCTCGCACCGGACCACCACCATCGACATGTGGTGCGCCACGACGTCGTGCATCTCGCGCGCGATGCGAGCGCGTTCCTCCAGCGCGGCCTTGGAGCTCCGCTCCTCTTCGAGCTCCCGTTCGGCCCGTCCACGCGCCCCGAACATGTACACGGCACCTGCGACGATCGGTACGAAGAACCCCATGGTGTGGTTCTGGGACTCGGAGACCAGGACCAGAAGGGTGCTGATCACCGTGACGGTGACGACGATGCCTCGCGAGTAGAAGGCGGCGACCGCGATCAGCAGCGGCGCCGTCGTCCAGTACTGGAACGGCGCGACACCGGTGAAGTCGATCAGCCCGCTCACGAAGTAGAACCCGGCCGCGGCGAACCGCCACGCGTACAGCGGCGACCAGTTCAGCAACACGTACGGCACGAACGTCACCGCGAAGATGAGGACCCACCAGCCGGCGGAGCCCTCCTGATCCACGTACTGGACGCTGCCGACGATCGCCCAGACGAACGCGTAGATGATCAGCGCACCGCAGACGGGCAGCCGCCACCGGCCGAGCGCTTTGGCGAGAACTCGCGTGCGATCGGGACCGAGAACCGTTCGGTACAGCGTGCGGAACACCACCCGATGCTAGGTGGATCCGCTGATTCCCACATTGACCTGCGGAGTGACATACCCCGGTAGCACTCTGATCAAGATGGGGCATTGCGAACGCGTCACATCGCGCGGTAGGCAGTACCTGTGCGACCACCACAGGATCCAGATCGCTGGTCACGGCTGACGGCCGTGGCCGGTGAGGCGCTGGCCGCGGCCAGGGCCGGTGAGGACGCTGTGGCGGTCGACCTCGTGACCGGCTACCTCAGCGGGTCTCCCGAAGGCAACGAGGAGATCCGTGAGCTGGTGCTGCTGCTGTTCGCCGAGTGCAGCAGCATGGTCAGCGCGCTCGGCTCCGGCGGCGCCACGCCGGTGAAGATGCAGGTCTTCGACGAGGACGGCAACGAGGTCCAGATCGACGACGCCGATCCGCCCGTGCGCACCGCGATCCGCGCGTTGCTGGCGGAGGTGCACGGCGACCAGGACGCGGCCTCGGAACAGATCGAGATCGCCCTGGCCAACGGGGCACCGCAGGAGCTCGCGACGGTCGTTTTACAAGCCCTGCGGTGGACCCTGAAGCTGGCGATCGAGTGCGAGACGCGCGACCTGCCCGTCGCGCCGTGGATCACCGCGTCACTGGACGACCAACCCTGACGTGCAGCAGCGCGTCCACACCGTCCATCAGGTGCTGATCGAGCGGGAAGTAGCCCATTTCCAGCCTGGTGTCGGTGCGGGTCTCGCCCACCGGCTTGTCCGCGGTGAGCCCCCAGGTCGTGAACCGGCCCTGCAACTGTCCCTCCAGGGTGGCTTTGTCCGGTTCACCCAGCCCGAACGTGTCGTTGCGCCCGAGCGTGCCCGCGACGACCGCGTACTGGTCGCCGAGGATCGGGGCGACGAGCGCTCCCGCGGAGAACCACTCGATCCGCTCGCCGCCCATCTCCATCGAGGAGTTGGTGCGCTTCAGGTGGGCGTTGTGCGCGAACACGAACGTCGGCCCCTTCGCCGCCTCGGCGCGCCGGATCTCCAGCAGGTTGCGCGCCATCACCCCGTCCCGCATCTGACAGAGGCGGTTCAGGCGCACACCCAGCGGGTTCGGCTCCGCGCACTCCCGGTGGTACTGGAGGAGGCTGAGGCCGGCCGTCAGGTGCAGTTCCGCGCGGTTCCAGGCGTCGTCGACGGTCTTGACGGCGTGCAGCCGCCTGAGCATCGCCGTGCCGATCTCCCGCAGCCTGATCGCCTCTTCGGACCGACCAGGTGACTGGGTGAGGTCCAGCACGGCCTCGTCGCGACTCCACTTCTCGTCGTCGGTCGTGAGGTCGACGTCCTCGCCCAGGTAGTCGCGGGCGTACTCGAGGTAGGGCCGCGGGCTGGGCGCGCTGGTCGTCTCGGTCTGGAAGTCGAAGCCGTGGAACGCCAGCCGTTCCTCCGGCGCCTTGCCCGCGTTGTACTCGCGCATCCACGCGACGAGCTCGCGGTTGGCCGGCCACTGCCCGAACGAGTGGGAGAAGCCCTCCTCCATCACCGTGTCGAGATCGCCGGGCGCCCCCTGGACGTAGTCGTCGACGAGCAGCCCGCGCACCCGGCAGGTCTCCAGCGCGATCGAGCGGTAGCCCAGCGCCGCCAGCTGCTCGAACAGCTCGTTGCGGATCCAGGTGTGGGCGTGCTCCCGGTGCGTCGGCTCGCCGAACGCCAAGAGCTCGGTGAAGGGACTGATGAACTCGCGAATGTCCTGGCTCATGTGGTTCAACCGTAACATTGAAAGCTCTGTTGAAGCTTTCAGTGAGTTCACCCTGGAACACCCGTCTAAAGTCTCAACCGTGCGTCCAGCCGACCTCGCCTCAGAGCACGGTATCTCGACCCAGGCGGTCCGCAACTACGAGCAGTCGGGTTTCATCCCACCGGCCGAGCGCACCCCGTCCGGCTACCGCGTCTACACCGAGGTCCACGCCGCCGCGTTGCGCACGTTCATCGCCCTGGTTCCCGCCTTCGGCCACGCGCGGGCAGGCCAGATCATGAACGCGATCCACGCCGACGACCTGGACGACGTCCTGCTGACCGTCGACCGCGCCCACGAGCAACTCCTGCGTGACCGCGAAACCCTCGACGCAGTCAGCCGGGCCGTGCACGACCTGACGGACTTCGAACCGTCCCTGGAACCCCGCACGATCGGCGAGCTGGCCCGCCGCCTGGACGTGACCCCGGCAACACTCCGCGCCTGGGAGGACGCCGGCATCCTCACCCCGACCCGCGAGCCCACCGGCTACCGAGTCTTCCGCGCCGAGGACGTCCGCGACGCCGAACTGGCCCACCTCCTCCGCCGCGGCGGCTACCCGTTGACCCGCATCGCGTTGGTGGTCCAACAGATCCGCACAGCAGGCGGCACCGAAACCCTGACCGCCGCCTTGGCGGACTGGCGCCGCCGCCTGACCGCCCAGGGCCTGGCGATGCTGGCCGCCTCCGCACAACTCAACGCCTACCTGACCGCACGAGCACCAGCCCCCAGTTCTCGTTGCCGCACCAACGGATAGAGCCGGCCCGTCCACCAGGTGGGACCACTTAGGCTAGATCCCATGCGCACAGCTCTGGTCGGCTACGGACTAGGTGGGGCGGCCTTCCACGCCCCGTTCATCGCAACAACCCCCGGCCTCGAACTCTCTGCCGTGGTGACCGCGAACCCCCGACGCCGAGCAGAGGTGGCCGAGCGTTACCCAACCACCCACCTGCTGTCCTCTCTGGACGAAGTGTGGTCGGGCAACTTCGACCTGGTGGTCATCACCACCCCGAACCGCTTCCACGCCACCCACGCCCGCCAAGCACTGGACCACGGCCTGAACGTGGTGGTGGACAAACCTTTCGCAGCCTCCGCAGCCGAAGCCCGAGCCCTGGCCTCAATCGCCTCCTCCAAAGGCCTGATGCTCGTCCCGTTCCACAACCGCCGCTGGGACGGCGACTTCCTGACGGTCCGCAAACTCCTCTCCGAAAGAACCCTGGGCCGAGTCCACCGCTTCGAGTCCCGCTTCGAGCGCTACCGCCCAGAAATCAAGGAGTCCTGGAAAGAGTCCGGCGACCCAGCAGACCTGGGCAGCATCCTCTTCGACCTGGGCACCCACCTCGTGGACCAGTCAGTGGCCCTCTTCGGCCGCCCACTGGCAGTACACGCCGAAATCACCACAGTCCGCCCAGGCGCCAAGGCAGACGACGACGTCTTCCTCTCCCTGACCCACGAGAACGGCGTCCGCTCCCACCTCTGGATGAGCGCACTGGCAGCAGACCTGGGCCCTCGCTTCCGAGTCCTGGGCCACGACGGCGCCTACGTGAAGTACGGCATGGACCCCCAGGAAGAACGTCTCAAAGCAGGCGACACCCCAGCCACCCCGGGTTGGGGCGAAGACCCAGAACCCAACTGGGGCAAGCTGAACGGCACCCCACACCGAACAGAACCAGGCGCATACCAAGACTTCTACGCAGAAGTAGCAGCAGGAAGGCCCCCAGTGTCCCCACAGGACGCGGTAACGGGCCTAGAGGTGATCGAGGCAGCAAAGCAGTCAGCAACAACAGGCGATTCGGTACGCCTCTAACCCGCGAAGCCGAAGGCGAGCCGACGCGAAGGCGAAGCCGAGCAAGCACTTGGCGTGGGGTTCCGGTGGGTTGGTCCCGTCACGAGTCGTGCCACATCCCTCCTCAGTCATGGCCGGTTCCTGGCACGGCTCGTGACGGAACCAACCTACGAACCGGACGCACGCACCAACGGCGGATACAACACCCCGGCATCCCCCCGCCGATACAAAGCCGCCGGCCTCCCCCCATCCCGAGAAGACGACCGACCAGTAGGAACCAACAACCCCTCCGCCCCGGTCACCTTGCGATGAAAGTTGCGTGGATCCAACGAAACCCCCCAAACGATCTCGTAAACCCGCCGCAACTCAGCCACAGTGAACTCCGGACCGCAAAACTCCGCCCCCAACGGCGTGTACTCCAACTTGGCCCGAGCCCTCTCCACCCCATCAGCCAAGATCCGAGAGTGGTCGAACGCCAACGCACCAACCTCAGCCACAGGCACCCAAGAAGCAGCAGCAGCATCAGTCCCGGCCACCGGCACAGGCAGGTCAGCAGCCAACGCCAGGTAGGCCACAGACACCACCCTCATCCGAGGATCCCGCCGAGGCTCCCCATAAGTCCCGAGCTGCTCCAAGTGCAGCCCAGAAACCCCGGTCTCCTCACCAAGCTCCCGAACAGCAGCAGCATCCACGGCTTCGTCAACCTGCACGAACCCCCCAGGCAACGCCCACCGCCCCCGGAACGGCGCCTCCCCCCTGCGGATCAACAGCGCACACAGCGCCTCGTCTCGCACGGTCAACACCACGAGATCGACCGTGACCGCGAAGGGAGGGAAATCACTTGGCGAGTACACACCCCCGAGCATAGGCTTATCGTCAATCAGACGATAAGGAGCGACACCCCATGGCCGACATCAGCACCTACCCCGGACTGAGGCACCTGCGAGGAGCCCCCACGGTCCACATCAGACACGTCCGCAAGGGCAAGCTCATCCACGAGGGCACGGGCCTGAGCTTCTGGTTCCGCCCCAGAACCGCAGTCCTGTCAGAAGTCCCGGTGGACGACCGCGAACTCCCCATGCTCTTCCACGCCAGGACGAAGGACTACCAGGACGTCACGGTCCAATTGACCGTCACCTACCGCTGCACCGACCCCGAAACCGCGACGACCCGCATCGACTTCTCGATCGACCCCGACACCGGCACCTGGCGCCAGGACCCGTTGAGCCAGATCGCGAACACGCTGACCGAGAGCACCCAGCAGCACGCCCTCCGGATCCTCGCGACCCTCGACCTGGAGACTGCCATGCGGGTCGGCGTCGAACGGGTCAAGGAAGCGACCACGAGCAACCTCACCGCGGCGCACATCGGCCTGGAGATCATCGACATCCGCGTCGTGGCCATCCGCCCCGACGCCGACATGGAGAAGGCCCTCCAGACCACCATTCGCGAGAAGGTTCAGCAGGAAGCCGACAAGGCGACCTACGAGCGCCGCGCCATCGCCGTCGAACGCGAGCGCGCGATCAGCGAGAACGAGCTGCAGAACCAGATCGAGCTCGCGAAACGAGAAGAACTCCTCGTCGTGCAACGAGGTGCGAACGCGCTCAAGAAGGCCGAGGACCACGCCAGGGCCAGCCGGATCGCCGACGACGCCAAGGCGGACGGCATCCGCAAGCTCGCAGAAGCGGAGGCCGCCGGCGAGAAGGCACGCCTCGACGCCTACAAAGAGGTCCCCCAGGCAACCCTGCTCGCCCTCGCGGCCAAGGAGCTCGCGGGCAACCTGCCGGAGATCGGCAGCATCACGCTCACGCCGGACGTCATCCAGCCGATCCTGCAACGGCTCGCGCGATGAGCCTCGCGCCGAGAATTGTGCTGGTGCACAGGCGCACCGAGCTGACAGAGTTGCTGGCACGACACGGCACCCGTGGCCAGGTCGAGTTCTTCCTGAAGTCCCGCAACAGAACTTTGGACGAGGTGGTGCACCGTGACCAGCAGGCCCGCAAAGCGTTGGGAGAGGTCAGCGCCGCAATCCCGCTGGACTGGCGCCGCGGCGTGGTCGAGAGGGAAGACCTGTCGCGGTTCCTGTTCGCGCCCGAGGACGTAGTCGTCATCGTCGGGCAGGACGGGCTGGTCGCCAACGTCGCCAAGTACCTCGACGGCCAGCCCGTGATCGGCATCAACCCGGAGCAGGGCGTGCTCGCCAAGCACGCCCCTTCGCAGGCAGCGGAACTCCTGCACAGCACGAACAACACCGAAGACCGCACGATGGTCGAGGTGAAGACAGACGACGGCCAGACCCTCCACGCGCTCAACGAGATCTACGTCGGCCACCCGAGTCACCAGACCAGCCGGTACCGGATCCACCAGGAACGCCAGGCGTCGTCCGGTGTCCTCGTCGGCAGCGGCACGGGCGCCACGGGCTGGTGCTCGAGCGCGCACCGCGAACGGAAGAGCACCATCACCCTTCCGCAACCGACCGAGCCCAGGCTCGTCTGGTTCGTGCGGGAGGCGTGGCCGTCGCCGAGCACCGGCATCGAGCACACCGAAGGCGAGATCACCGGCGAACCGCTGACGATCGACGTCGAGTCCGACGGGCTCGTCGCGTTCGGCGACGGCATCGAGAGCGACGCGCTACGCCTCGGCTGGGGTCAGCGGCTGAGCATCGGACTCGCCGCCCGCCGGCTCCGCCTCGTGTGCTGAGCCGATCACCAGCAGGCAGACGCCGGACATCACGGCGCCCGCGATCAGGTAGACCGCGACGGCCCAGGTTCCCCAGCCCAGCAACGAGGTCGCGACGAACGGCGCCAGGCCGCCTCCGAGCACGGCGCCGAGCTGGTAGCTCAACGCCACCCCGCTGTACCGCACGCGGGTGAGGAACAGCTCGGCGAAGTAGGCGGCCATCGGCCCGAACAACGCGCCGGAGCCGATGAAGCCGAACACGATCGCCGCGGTGAACCACTGCGCGTCCATCAGCCAGAACATCGGGAACGCGAAGGCCGCCTGGAACACCGCGCCGCCGAACATCACGGGCAGCCGCCCGATCCGGTCCGACATCCAGGCGAACACGGGCAGGGAGACCACCTGCGCGAGCCCTCCGAGCACCTGTGCCACCAGGAGATCGTCCGGCGACAGCCGCAGTTCCGTGCGGCCGTAGTTGATGGTGAACACCGACAGCACGAAGATGAAGATCTGGAACCCGAGGTTCACCCCCGCGCCGAGCAGCAGCACCCGCCACCGCGTGCGCACCACCTCGGCGAGCGGCGTCCTGGACTTCTCGGTGCGGGTGAAGCGCGGGCTCTCGGGCACCCGCAGCCTGATGTAGAGGCCGATGCCGACCAGCACGATCGAGAACAGGAACGGCAGCCGCCAGCCCCACGTGAGGAAGCCGGGGCCGGACGCCTTCGACGACAGGTACATCGCCAGGTTCGCGAGCACCAGACCGATCGGCGAGCCGATGAACACCCAGCTGCCGTACCAGCCCAGGCGTCCTGACGGCGCGTGCTCTACGGCCATGAGGGACGCGCCGCCCTGTTCGCCGCCCATGAAGAAGCCCTGCACGATCCGCAGCAGCACCAGCAGCACCGGTGCCCAGATGCCGATCGAGGCGTAGGACGGCAGCAGCCCGATCAACGCCGTGGCGAGCCCCGTCACCGAAAGGGTGATCACGAGCATCGCGCGGCGCCCGAGCCGGTCGCCGAAGTGGCCGATCACCGCGCCGCCGAGCGGCCGGGCCACGAACCCCGCGCCGAACGTGGCGAACGCCAGCAGCACGCCGACGCGCGAGTCGAACTGCGGGAAGAAGATCTTGTTGAACACCAGCGCCGACGCTGTGCCGTAGAGCAGGAAGTCGTACAGCTCGATCGTGTTACCGACCGCAGAAGCCACAGCTACTTTGCGTACCCCCGTCATCGTTCCAGCCTGGTCGAGGGATTGACACTGCGCAATGGTCCGGTCACCCTTCGTCCTACGTTCCTACTCTTCAGTAACGAGGTAGCAATGACGCGCCGAGTGACTGTTGTTTCCCTGCTCACGGCCCTGATCGCGGCATTGCTGGTCCCGCACGCCAGCGCCGCCTCGACCTACCGGAACTACGTCTCACTCGGAGATTCGTTCGTCTCCGGACCGTTCATCCCCATCCAGCGCCTCGACCCGCTGAGCTGTTTCAAGTCCACCCAGAACTACCCGTCCGTGCTCGCCCGCCGCCTCGGCATCGCGAACTTCACCGACATCTCCTGCGGTGGCGCGCAGACCAAGGACGTGGAGGGCGTGCAGAGCGGCTTCCCCGGCCAGTCGGTGCCGCAACTGTCCGCGCTGAAAGCCGACACCGACCTCGTCACGATCTCCATCGGTGGCAACGACATCGGGTTCAGCGAGATCATCACGACGTGCGCGAGCCGCGGCCTGCTCGACCCGCACGGCGCGCCCTGCAAGGCCCTCTACGGCGACGAACTCGCCCAGCGCATCAACGCCACCGCACCGAAGGTCGCGGCCGTCCTGAAGGGCATCAAGCAGCGTTCGCCGAACGCCAGGATCATCGTCGTCGGTTACCTGCGCATCCTGCCGCCGTCGCAGGGCTGCTGGCCGCTCGTGCCCATCGCCAGCGGTGACGTGCCGTACCTCGACAACATGCAGCAGCTGCTCAACGGCATGCTCGCCACCCAGGCGAACGCCGCGGGCGCCGGCTGGGTCAACCCGTACGACATCAGCCTCGGCCGTGACGTGTGCGCGGCGCCGTGGGACAAGTGGGTGGAGGGCCTCATCCCCACCCGGCTCGCGTTCCCGGTTCACCCGAATGCCAGCGGCATGAAAGCGGTGGGTGAGCAGGTCGCCGCGGCGCTCGCCGGGACGGAGTTCGCGGGCGTCTAGTTGCACGGCGTCGCAGCGGTTTACACGATCTGGTGTTACCGCTGAGTTGATTGGAGATCCGGGTCCTCGCCGCGCCAGAGTGGTGGCATGGCAAGGACCCGACTTCTGTTTGCCTGCCTCGCGCTCGCCGCGCCGCTCGTTCCCGCGACGGCCCAGGCAGCGCCCCTCCCCGCATCCGGCCTGGTGCTGTCGGTGCGACCGGAGATGGGCACGCTCAGCACCACGCAGCTCACCTGCGAACCCGCCGGCGGGCTGCACAAGAACGCCAAGGCCGCCTGCGACGGCCTCACACCGGTCGACGGCGACTTCACCAAGATGGAGCGGGCGGCCGACGCCGCGTGCACCATGGAGCTCAACACGACCAAGGCCACGCTGAAGGGCAAGTGGCGCGGCAAGAAGGTCGTCTTCGAGCAGGTGTTCTCCAACCCGTGCGAGATGCGCGTCCACACGGGCAAGGTGTTCGACTTCTAGGCCGCGTCACCGGTGTTCCAGCGCACCGCCGTCGCGCTGGAACACCGGTGGCGTTCTACCCCGGCAGACCCCACGACGGCGCCGGAGCACCGATCACCGGGCCCATCTCCAGCTCCGGCCTGTCGCCGGACCGGTGGACGACGGCCTCCTCACCACGCCGCAGCTCGATGCGCAGATCTCCGTTGGGCAGCACCGAAAAACGCTTCGGCCGCCCCGAACGGTCACGCACGACCGGATCCTTGATGTCCGTCCGGACGACACACGGCGCGCCGGCCTCGCTGCGGAGTTTGATCCACCGCGTGACGCCCTTCTGCCGTGAAGCCGACAGCAGGAACGCGCCCTGCGTCCGGAAGTTGTCGAGCGAGATCTCGGGCCACGGCACCGCGGGGAAGACGCGGATCACGCCACCCCAGCTCTGGCAGAGCATGTCGTACATGGACTGCACAGCTGAGAGCGGTGTTTCGATGACCGGCCCGGACTCCTGGTACATCGTGTTGGGCTTGATGTACCGACGCATCAGCTCACCGAGGTAGAAGTCCGCCTTGTCCCCGCGCAGCATCTGCGCGCTGATCGACGCCGCACCCGTGAACGTGTAGCCCTGCAACGCGCCCTCGAAGCTGATCCAGTGGTTGAGCGAGGTCTCGATCAGCCGGCGTTTCGACGGATCTTCCCAAGTCACCTCGTACAGCGGGTAGATCTGCAGCAGGTGCGAGTAGTGCCGGTGCGACTTCGCGAACGGCACGCCCGCGCCGATCATGTACCCGTTCTGGTCGACGGGGTACGGCGTGAGGTTCGCGAGCGTGTCCTGCCACTTGGGGATGAGCGGATCGTTGACGCGCAACGACTTCGCGGACTCCAGCAAAGTCTGGCAACCCCACCGGATCAGCGCGAGGTCGTAGTTGCAGTCCGGCGCGTTCACGCCGTACTCGGGTGAGAACGTGATCGGCAGGTGCCACTTGCCGTCCGACCCCTTGGCCAGAAAGTGGAAGTAGTAGTTGATGGCCCTGCGCAGCAACGGGAACAGCACGTTGCGCAGCACGCGGTCGTCCATCGTGTGCCGGTAGGTGAGCCAGACGTTGTGCAGCGTCCAGGTCAGGTTGCCGACCTCGGGCGTGGGCACGTCCTTGCCGGGAATGCCGACACCGTAACCGGAGTTGCCGATGCCCGCGCCGTTGTTCAGCACGGTGTCGGTGGTGCGCGGAATCCCGGCGGAGTCGTGCCGGTACTCGGCGGGAACCTGCTCGACCAGCACGTCGCGGTACTTGTCGACCGAGTGCGTGACGGCGTCGAAGTCGACGTGGTTCGAGCCGTGGATCAGCCAGTACTCCAGCTGCACGTTGAGGTTCCACCACGTGTTGGGCCACGGAGTGTTCTCGAGCCACGGCCCGCAGGTGGCGATCGCGGGCGCCTCCTTCCGTGCCGCGGAGGCGAACTTGTAGAGCTGGATCCAGTAGAAAGCCTGCAACCTCTTGTCCGGAATGGACAGAAAGCTCCTGCGGTAGAAGTCGTGCCACCACAACCGGTGGCCGACGGCGAGCCCTTCGACCGAGCCGCACCGGACGTTGCCGATCGCCTTGCGCACAGCGGTTTTCGCGGGGTGCGACCAGGCGACGCTGGCGAACAGCGTGCGCCGCGTGCCACGACTGACCTCGCGCCACGCCGTCACGTGTTCGCCGCCCGCGTTCAACGGCTGCACCGCGAGCTGCACGTCACCGGCACTGGTGAGCTGCACGGGCGGGTTGTCGGTGAACCCGGCGGGGGCCGGGCGGTTCCACTTCGGGTCGGTGCGCGGACTGATCGCCTTGAGCGGGTGGAAGACCCACCTGAACGCGCGCTCGCCCTCGCTGGCCTGCACGTCGATGGCGTAGAGGTCGCGTTCGGTGTGGATGAACGCGCGGAGTCTCAGGCTGCCGGCCGCCGTGGTGATCGTGCCGGTCAGCTCGGCGTTCCACAGGTCGAGCCGCCAGTCGACCGCCGTGATCGCGCCGACGGGTTCGAGCGTGAAGTAGCCGATGGGCAACCGGGCGAGGCCGAACAGCGCCCCGAACTCCGGCCGGTGGTCCTGCACCTGCGAGTGCTGGACGTTGAACCTGACGGCGTTGGCGCCCGGCTCGGCGTAGATGCCGGAGCCCAGGAAACCGTTGCCGAGGTACGGGCCTTCGAACCAGGTCGCGGGCATCTTCTTCCAGATGAGATCCGATGACCCGATGAAGTCCTGCCAGTTGAAGCCGCCTGCCGCAGATGCGCAGGAAGGGAGCAGCGCACTACCCGCCACCCCGGCCAACGCGCCTCCGAGCAGCGTGCGCCGGTTGATTTCGACCACGTTCGGGCACCTCACTTCGATGTGCGGTCACGTCTACGCGGCGGCGATTCATCGGATCTTTCGTGAGAGCCCAGCCAGAGTCAAGAGCACTTGACCAATCAGGTTTGTGATGCAAACCTGATTGCAGTCGAGTGCAGTTGGGGGACTGACCATGACCGAGGACCCGAAGAACCTGCTCACCGAGCTGACCGCCATGCGCAAGCGCGCCCGCGCCGACCGGCACGGCTACTGGCTGCCGTTCCTGCTGTTCGGCCTGATCACCCTGGCGGCGACACCGTTCTACGCGCCGAGGTTCTGCGTGCCGGACGGGGTGAACCCTGAACTCGTGGGGCCGATGCCGTGCCCGTGGAACTCGGCGGACATGCCGTGGCTCTACCACTGGCTGCACCCCACCGGCCAGACGATGACCAGCCCGGTGTTCAGCCACTTCCAGCCGAGCGTCGCCACGGACGTCTACTGGATCCTGGCGTTGCTGTGCGGCTATCTCGCAGTCGTCTGGTGGTACCGGTGGCGCGCGGCACAGGTGGGCGTGGAGACGCCGACCAGGCTCTACGCCCAGGTCACGATCTTCATGCTGGTGCTGCCGCTGGTCGGCGTGCCGGTGCTGAGCGAACTGTTCTTCGGCCGGGCCGGCTGGCAGATCGCACTGCCGATCACCGTGGCCGTGATCGTGGCGGCGACGTGGCGCGTGCGCAGTGTCGGCTTCACGCTCGCGGTGCTCGCGCTGTTCGCTCTCGCGCACTTCGTCACGGTCTACCAGTACGGTCCACTGTTCGTGCTCGCCGCGGGCCTGATCGGACTCGCCTACCTGGAGCGCAACGTGGTGTGCACGATCACCGTGGCGATCTTCACCGCTACCGTGCTGTTCGTGAACGAGGCAGGACGGTTCGGCATCTACTGGCCGCTGGGGGTGGAGCACTTCGCCAGCACGGCGGTGCCCGCGTTCGTCCTGCTCGCCGGCGGGACCATCGGGTCCGTGCAGCGAGAGATGACCCGATGAGCGAGAATCCCACGGCGGGCCTGGACGACACCGTCCACCAGCGCCACCGGCTCGGCGTGCTGACCATCGCGGCCGAGGCGAAACGGGTGGAGTTCACGTACCTGAAGTCGGCGCTGGAGCTGACCGCCGGCAACCTGTCGCGGCACATCTCCGTGCTGGAGCAGGCCGGGCTGGTCGAGGTCGAGAAGGGCTACGAGGGCAAGCGCCCCAAGACGTGGCTGCACATCACCGACGCCGGCCGCACCGCGCTCGCCGCGGAGATGGCGGCGTTGCGGGCACTCCTCGACCGGCACGACAGCCGCTAGAACTGCCTGCGGTAGACGGAAACGTCGTCACGCCACACCCCGAACGCGTCCGGCGCGGACTGGACGATCGTCATCTCGTTGAGGTTGCCGAGGATCCGCCAGGCCCGCGCAACCGCTTGCGCGCCCGCGTACGCGATCGTGCAGAACCGCCTCGGCTCGACGACCGTGCGCACGCGGTCGACCTTGCCGACGGCCATCGGCGTGTCCTGCCACAGGTCCAATGTGTACCCGGTGCGGATGGGATCACCCGACCCCAGCACGCCTTCGATGCTCACGACCAGCCGTTCTCCTTCCAGGCGCAGGTCGTAGTGGCCGCTTCGGGGAGGGGTGCCGCCGGTGTACGCGGAGCGTGCCGGATCGAGCACCCAGTGTCCGAGGAACGGCACCAGGTCGTCACTCATGTGTGTCTCCTTCGCGGAACCTGCGCCACTGGCGGATTGTCCGGCGCATCGAGGTGGGCGACCATCACCCGATGAGTTATGAGACGGGCGTTCGGTGGAAGTGGATACCGGCCGTCGTGCTCGGCTTCGTGCTGCTGAGCTGGATCGTGTTCGAGGCGTTCGACCTCATCGACTTCGAGGGGGTGGTGACGTGGGTGCGCGGCATCGACCCGGTGTGGGCGGCGGTGACGATCTTCGCCCTGCTCGTCGTGGACGTGCTGCTGCCCGTGCCGTCGACTCCGCTCATCGTGCTCGCGGGAACGGCACTCGGCCTGCCGCTGGGGCTGGCACTCGCGATCGTCGGATCCCTGGGTTCCTCTGCCGCAGGGTACGCCCTCGGCCGGTACGCCGGCCCGCGGTTGGTGCGCCGAGTCGTGACCATTGAGGAACTGACTGAAATGCGGCGCTGGAGCCGTCAGTTCGGGCCCTGGTTCTTCGGGGTGGCGCGGGGAATCCCGATGATGGCGGAGACGGTCTCGGTGTCCGCAGGGGTGTCCAGGGTGTCGTTCCGGGATTTCATGTCGTTCACGCTCCTGGGGACCGGACCGATTTGCACCGCCTACGTGTTCGCGGGGTCACGCGCCGAGACCGTCGAGCAGATCGTGATGATCAGCGCCGTCGGTTTCCTGCTCACGGTCGGGCTGTTCTACCTCCTCCGCCGGCTGGTGAAGACGGCGCCCTAGAAAAATCGCTGGCGCGGTGTGGTTGTATGAGTGTGCGCCCGGTGCGCAGCGGAGGGTTACTTCTGGCATCCCATCAGGTTCGACTCCTGAAGCCGGTCTCGGCCGGTCTTCGCTCACCCCGGTGAGCAGTCTCCTTCCGCGACTCGATCTCGGGCGTCCAAAAACTCCACATCGGCCGGAATCAAATCGCTGGCGCGGTGTGGTTGCATAGATCTGCACCCGGTGCGAAGCCAACGGTTACTTCGTCTTCAAAACGCAAAAAACCCGTTGGCGACACTGATCTCGGGAGCACACAACTTCACACGTGTCCGGTGCGAAGCAGAGGGTTACTTCCACTGTTAATGGGCGGGTCGTGGGTTCGAATCCCACCAGCCACTTCGGCTGTAGCTCAGTTGGGCAGAGCAGCTGATGTACCTTCCGCGACCTCGATCTCGGACACGTGTGTCGTTCGTGGGCTCCCTTTCTTTTTGTCTTGAGGGGAGAGAGCCGATGGCGAAGTTCAACATCTTTCGCGCACGTCCGGCGGGCACCAGCCCGGTCGCCACGGCGCCGGCACCGTCGACGACCACCTACGAGGGCGGCGACGGCTACGCCCGCGACACGAAGTCCGAGCTGTTCCTGCTCGCCGTGTCGAACATGGGCGGCGAGGACACCTTCTACGAGTCCGGCAACCAGCGGGACAACCGCTTCGCGCAGCTCGTCCGCGCCGTCGCGCTCACCGATCCCGAGTGGATCGCACGGCTGCTGAAGTGGCTGCGCACCGAGGCGAACATGCGCACGGCGTCGCTCGTCGGCGCGGCCGAGTTCGTGTCGGCACGGCTCGCCGCCTCCGCTGACGCGGGCGTAACCAACCGCGCGGTCGTGGACTCGGTGTTGCAGCGCGCGGACGAGCCGGGTGAGCTCCTCGCCTGCTGGACGGGCGCGAACGGCCGGCGCGTGCCGAAGCCGATCAAGCGCGGCATCGCGGACGCGGTGCGGCGCCTGTACGACGAGCGCGCGGTCCTCAAGTGGGACAGCGACGCCCGCGGCTACCGCATGGCCGACGTGCTGAACCTCGCCCACCCCTCGCCGGCCGCCGACTGGCAGGGCGCGCTCTTCCAGTACGTGCTGGACCGGCGCCGCGACGCCGACGTGGCCGTCCCGGAGGCGCTGCGGGTGATCGCGGCACGCCGTGAGCTCATGGCGTGGCCGGTCGACCAGCGACGCGCGCTCTTCGGGCGTCCCGACGCGGCGGACGTGCTGCGCCGGGCCGGGATGACCTGGGAGGCCGTGGCGGGGTGGCTGCAGGGGCCGATGACCCGTGAGGTGTGGGAGGCGCTGGCGCCGTCCATGGGCTACATGGCTCTTTTGAGGAACCTCAGGAACTTCGACGAGGCCGGCATGTCCGACGAGGTCGCGTCTCAGGTCGCGGCACGTCTGGCCGACCCCGGCCAGGTCGCCCGCTCGCGGCAGTTCCCGTTCCGGTTCCTGTCCGCGTACGAGGCGGCGCCGAGCCTGCGCTGGGGCCACGCCCTGGACCAGGCGCTGCAGGCGTCGCTCGGCAACCTGCCCGCACTGCCGGGCCGGTCGCTGATCCTCGTCGACACCTCGGCGTCGATGTCGCACGGCACGATCTCGGCGAAGTCGAAGGTCACCCCGGCCAAGGCCGCGGCGGTGTTCGGCGTCGCACTGGGCGCGAAGGGCGAGCAGGTCGACGTCGTGGGCTTCGCGGACGGCACGTTCCGGCACGACGTCGCGCGCGGGGCTTCGGTGATCCGCGAGGTCGACCGGTTCCTGAAGAGGATCGGTGAGGTCGGACACGGCACCGACATCATCGGGTCGTTGCAGCGCAGCTACCGGGGCCACGACCGCGTGTTCATCATCTCGGACATGCAGACGGTGGCCGGGCACCACGGGAAGGGCGTCTCGGACGCCGTGCCGCGGCACGTGCCGGTCTACGGGTTCAACCTGAACGGGTACCGGCAGGCCGCGTACGCGACCGGCAAGGCCAACCGGCACGAGTTCGGTGGCCTGACGGACGCGACGTTCCGCCTGGTCCCCCTTCTGGAGGCGGGCCAGAACGCCACCTGGCCGTTTTAAGATGAACGGCGCTTTTGTCCACCTCAGGTGGACAAAAGCGCCGTTCATCCAAAAACCACTAACTATCAGTTAGTATGCTGGTATGGACTTCAACGTGTTCGCCAAGGCGTGCCCGTCGCGCCCGACGCTGGAGCACGTCACCGGCAGGTGGGGCAGCCTGACGATGGGCGCGCTCGTGGACGGTCCGCTGCGGTTCAACGAGCTGCGCCGCCGCGTCGACGGGGTCAGCGAGAAGATGCTGTCCCAGACGTTGCACGCGCTGGAGCGCGACGGGCTCGTCCACCGCGAGGCGCAGCAGACGAACCCTCCGCGCGTCGACTACAGCCTCACGCCGCTCGGGCGCGAGACGGCGGAACGGCTGCTGTCGCTGATCCACCTCCTGGAGACGCGGATGCCCGAGGTGCTCGCGGCGCAGCAGGCGTACGACGCCCGGTGAAGGGCTGCCTGTACTGCTGGACCCAGGCCGAGCTGGACGTCCTCGACGGCGATCCCGCGCTGGTCCCGTACGACATCGTGAAGCAGTTCGCCCGGGAGTCCACGGATCACTTCGACCGCGACGAGTACGAGCTCGCGTGGCGGCGGCTCGCGCACCGGGTGGTCGGGGTCCTGGAGAACGAGCCGGACTCCATGTACACCACGGGACTGGAGCAGGCGCGCTTCACCAGTTGGCCTGAACACGAGCGCATCGCGCTGCGGTCCATGATCACCGACGTCGTCGTGCGCGCGGCCGGGGACGAGCAGCGCTGGCCGGCGTTGAACGACCTGATCCAGGCTGCAGCCCAGCTGGACCAGGACATGACCCCGTGGCTGCGTCTGGTCGAAAGCCTTCCCGACGGGGCCTTCGCGCATCTCGCCGCCTACTGGTCGCGGGACTTCCTGGTCAGCGACAGCAGCACCTACGGCGCCTGGCTGTTCTGGAAGAACCCCTCGGCGGGCGAGCAGATCGAGGAGTGGCTGCTCACCGCCGCCCTGCGCGACCGTCTGTCCGCAATGGACAGCGAGGTCGCGCAGAGGGCGCTGGAGCAGATCGACCAGGTGGCCGAGTTCAGCACTCGATGACGTTCACGGCGAGGCCGCCGCGTGCGGTCTCCTTGTACTTCACCGACATGTCCTTGCCGGTGTCGCGCATGGTCTTGATGACCTTGTCCAGCGAGACGAAGTGCGAGCCGTCGCCGCGCAACGCCATGCGCACCGCCGTGATGGCCTTGATGGACGCGACGGCGTTGCGTTCGATGCACGGGATCTGCACCAGGCCGCCGATCGGGTCGCAGGTCAGGCCGAGGTTGTGCTCCATGGCGATCTCGGCCGCGTTCTCGACCTGTTCCGGCGTGCCGCCGAGGACCTCGGCCAGGCCACCGGCGGCCATCGAGCACGCAGAGCCGACCTCGCCCTGACAGCCGACCTCGGCGCCGGAGATCGACGCGTTCTCCTTGAACAGCACGCCGATCGCGCCCGCGGTGAGCAGGAACCGGACGACACCGTCGTCGTTGGCTCCCGGCACGAACTTCGTGTAGTAGTGCAGAACCGCGGGCACGATGCCGGCCGCGCCGTTCGTCGGTGCGGTGACGACTCGGCCGCCCGCCGCGTTCTCCTCGTTGACCGCCAACGCGAAGAGCGTCACCCAGTCCATGACGCGCAGCGGGTCGGTGACGAAGTGCTCGCCCTCCAGCCGCTTGCGCATCTCGGCGGCGCGGCGGCGGACCTTGAGACCGCCGGGCAGGACGCCCTGTTCGGTGCAGCCGCGTTCCACGCACTCCTGCATGACGTGCCAGATGTGCAGAAGTCCTTGCCGGACCTCGTCCTCGCTCCGCCACGACAGCTCGTTGGCCATCATGATCTCGCTGATCGACAGGCCGGTTTCGCGGCAGCGCGCGAGCAGTTCGTCGCCGGTCAGGAACGGGTGCGGCAACGGTGTCGTGTCCGGCTTGATCCGGTCCGTGCCCGAAGCGTTCTCGTCGACGACGAAGCCGCCGCCGATCGAGTAGTAGACGGCGTGCTCGACCGACTCGTCGCCCTTGTACGCCTCGAAACTCATCCCGTTGGGGTGCAACGGAAGCGACTTGCGGCGGTGCATGACGAGATCGCGGTCGTGCACGAAGCCGATCTCGTGCGCGCCGCCGAGCCGGAGCCGTCCGCCCGCGACGATCTCCTCGACGCGGGTGGCCGCGACCGTGGGGTCGACTTCTTCCGGGAGGTTGCCTTCGAGACCGAGGAACACGGCCTTGGGGCTGCCGTGCCCGTGCCCGGTCGCACCGAGGGAGCCGAAGAGCTCGACGTGCACGCGGTCCACTTCGGACACCCGCGAGCCGAGCTTCTCGACGAACATCGCGGCCGCGCGCATAGGGCCGACGGTGTGGGAGCTGGACGGTCCGATGCCGACGGAGAAGAGGTCGAAAACGCTGATCGCCACTGATCAGTCCTTCGTGGTGGGGTCCGCTGTCAGTCTTTGGTGAGCTCGGCGTACTTCGCCGCCGTGAGCAGGTTCTCCGCCGACTCGACGCGCACCTTGAACAGCCAGCCGGCACCGTACGGCTCGTTGTTGATGACCGCCGGGTCGTCCACGACAGCGCTGTTGACCTCGATCACCTCACCGGTGACGGGCGAGAACAGGTCGCTGACCGACTTGGTGGACTCGAGCTCGCCGCACACCTCGTTGGAGACGACCTTCGCGCCGACCTCGGGGAGCTGAACGAAGACGATGTCACCGAGGGCGTCTGCGGCGTACTCGGTGATCCCGCAGGTCAACGGGTCCTGGGTACCCGGCGTCCAGTCGACCCACTCGTGTTCGTGGGTGTAGAGCAGGTTCTCGGGGAACTCCACGGCGACTCCTCTGGCTGTGACGGGTCAGGACAACTAACGCCCCCTCCGCCGTGCAGAGTTGCCTACCCCGAGCGGTCTTGCTGCCTGAGAGTGTGCGGGAGCTTGCCCCTTCGGCGCCCCGACCAGTTCGTCGAGGTCTCTCCCACTCGGGTTCTGGTGCCTCACGGGCACCGCGGCCGGTCTTCAGTTCTCGGCGCGAACGCTATGTGCGGCCACCGCCAAGTGTCAACGCGAGATGGTTGACATCGGGACGAGCGCTGCCAGGGTGAGGTGAGGCAGACATCGGAGGTCTCATGAGGAAACCGTTCGTCCTCACCCTGCTCGCCTCACTGGTGCTGACTCCCGTCCCGGCTGCGTCGGCCGCAGACGCCCCAGCTCCCCTCACCGTCCCCATCGGCCACCTCTTCGACAACGACGGCATCGACACCGCGTCGGACCGGACCGGGAACTTCGACGGCTCCGGCTACGCGTTCCCCGCGGAGGGTCTGCCGTCCGGCCAGGTCACGGCCGATGGTGTGCCGTACCTGTTCCCGGGAAATTCACAGACCAAGAACAACAACGTGGTCGCGACGGGCCAGCGGATCGAGCTTCCGAAGGGCCGTTATCTCACCGCGCACTTCCTCGTGGCGTCCTCGTACGGGGCGGCCGGCGGGACCGCCACGGTGCACTACGCGGACGGATCGTCCACGACCGGTGCTCTCAGCGGACCTGACTGGTACTCCGGCAGTGGTCCGATCTCCGCGCCGTTCCGGTACTCGCCCGGCGGGACCGACCAGCACCCGGTGTCGATCGGGACCGCCCAGGTGTGGGCGGATCCTCAGAAGGACGCGGTCGCCGTCACGCTGCCGGTGACGAACCCGGCGGTCGAGGGCAAGTCCTCGCTGCACGTCTTCGCGCTGTCGTTGCAGCCCGCAGGCAAGGGCGAGGTGCTCGCGGTCCGCGGCGCGCGCAGCACGACCAAGCTGCCGCGGGTGGGTGGTCAGACGATCGAGGCCACCGTCGTGAACCTCGGCGACCGGTGGGTCTCGAACGTCTCGGTGCGGGCGGAGGGCCTCGGTGTCGTGACGCTCCAACCGGCGCTGGTTCGTCGGCTCGCGCCCGGTGAGGAGGCGCGGGTGCGGATCGGAATCCACGCCTACCGGACCGGCACGTTCGACGGGAAGGTCATCGCGTCGTCCGGACGTGTGTCGGCCTCGCAGAAGGCCAGGTTCACGCTGGGAGTGGCGGACTACCAGGCGACCGACGCGTCGCTCGGCACCCACGAGTCGCCGTACTGGTTCGACGACGCGAAGTTCGGGATCTTCATCCACTGGGGGCTGTACTCGGTGCCCGCGTGGTCGCCGCCGGGCGAGCAGTACGCGGAGTGGTACTGGCAGTGGATGCAGAACCCGTCCAACGCCGTGAACGCCTACCACGCGGCGACGTACGGGAAGGACTTCGCCTACGACCAGTTCATCCCGCAGTTCACCGCGTCGAAGTTCGATCCGCGCGAGTGGGTGAGGTTGTTCGAGGAGGCGGGCGCGAAGTACTACGTGCTGACCTCGAAGCACCACGAGGGCTTCGCGCTGTGGGACTCGAAGGTGTCCGGCCGCGACTCCGTCGATCTCGGGCCACGCCGCGACCTGGTGAAGGAGCTGTTCGACGCGTCGCGGAAGTACACGCCTGGACTGAAGAACGGCCTCTACTTCTCGATGCCTGAGTGGTTCAACCCGGACAACCCGTGGAGTGGCCACGGGCCGCGCAATCCCTACTCCGGCGCGCCTGAGCCCTACACCGGCTACCAGGCCGGGAGGGATTTCGTGAAGGACTACCAGGCGCCGCAGATGACCGAGCTGGTCGACGGGTACGACCCGGACGTCATCTGGTGTGACATCGGCGGCGCGAACGACTCGCGGCGGGTGCTGGCGGACTACTTCAACAAGGCCAAGAACCGGGCCGTGCCCAAGGACGTGACGGTCGACGACCGGTGCGGCATCCCGACCCACGACTACACGACGCCGGAGTACGCGACGTACCCGAACACCGTGGTGAAGAAGTGGGAGGCCTCCCGCGGTCTCGACCCGCGCTCGTACGGGTGGAACCGGGCGACGCCGGACTCGATGTACATGACCGCGGACGAGGTGATCGACACGCTGGTCGACACGACGTCCAAGAACGGCAACTTCCTGCTGGACATCGGCCCGCGGGCGGACGGCTCGATCCCGGAGATCATGCAGCAGCGCCTGCGCGAGACCGGGGCGTGGCTGCGGACGAACGGCGAGTCGATCTACGGCACGACGTACTGGTCGCGGATGGCCCAGCTGGGTTCGCTGCGGTTCACCGTGAAGCCGAACGAGGCGTTCTACATCACCTCGCTGGACCGGCCGGGGTCACAGCTCGTGGTCGACGCACCGGTGCCGGTGCGCGATGGTGACCGCATCACGCTGCTGGGGCACGACAAGCCCCTGAAGTGGACCCGATCGGGTGGAAAACTGGTGGTCGACGTGCCTGCGGGCGTCGGCCAGCACGCATGGGTGTTCAAGGTCGCTTTGTCCTAGGAGAACAACCGGACAGTGCCCGGATAGTGCGATCCGCACGGTGACATGACCTTCCGGCTGCCTCACATTGTGAGACAGAGGCCAGCCCGATCGGAGGAGTCACCGTGCGGATCGCAGTTCCCCGCGAGATCAAGAACCACGAGTACCGCGTCGCCCTCACCCCGGCGGGCGCTCACGAGCTGACCAGCCGCGGCCACGACGTGTTCGTCGAGCAGGGTGCCGGTCTGGGTTCCGCCATCACCGACGAGGAGTACCTCGCCGCGGGCGCCAAGATCCTCGCTTCCGCCGACGACGTCTGGGCCGAGGGCGACATGGTCCTCAAGGTCAAGGAGCCGATCGCCGAGGAGTACCCCCGTCTCCGCGCGGGCCAGACCCTCTTCACGTACCTGCACCTCGCCGCCGACAAGCCGCTGACCGAGGCGCTGCTCGCGTCCGGCACCACGGCCATCGCCTACGAGACCGTGCAGCTGCCGAACCGCTCCCTGCCGCTGCTCGCCCCGATGTCCGAGGTCGCGGGCCGCCTGGCCCCGCAGGTCGGCGCGTTCTCCCTGATGAAGCCCTCCGGCGGCCGCGGCGTGCTGCCCGGCGGCGTCCCCGGTGTCGCCCCGGCCCGCGTGGTCGTGATCGGCGGCGGTGTCGCCGGCCTGAACGCCGCCACCATCGCCGTCGGCATGGGCGCGGACGTGCAGATCCTCGACACCAACGTCGACCGCCTGCGCTCCATCGACGCCCAGTTCCAGGGCCGGTTGAGGACTTTGGCCTCCAACTCCTTCGCGATCGAGCAGGCCGTCCGCGAGGCCGACCTGGTCATCGGCGCCGTGCTGGTGCCGGGCGCCGCCGCCCCGAAGCTCGTCTCGAACGCGCTGGTCGCCGACATGAAGCCGGGCTCGGTGCTCGTCGACATCGCGATCGACCAGGGCGGCTGCTTCGAGGACTCGCGTCCCACCACGCACGCCGAGCCGACCTACGAGATCCACAACTCGGTCTTCTACTGCGTGGCGAACATGCCGGGCGCCGTGCCGCGCACCTCGACCTACGCGCTGACCAACGTGACGCTGCCGTACGCGGTTTCCCTGGCCGACAAGGGCTGGGAGAAGGCGCTGAAGGACGACCGTTCGCTCGCCCTGGGCCTCAACGCCCACGCCGGCAAGCTGACCAACGGCCCGGTGGCCGAGGCGACCGGCCTCGTGCACACGCCGCTGGAGTCCGTGATCTGAGAGCCAACTGAATGATGGAGCCCCCGCACGCGATCAACGCTGCGGGGGTTTCGCCTCTTCGGCCAGCGTGACGACCCTCGGCCAGTCTTCCGGCTTTCTGAACTGCCCGAGGTACCGCGCGCATCGGTCGACGAAGGTCAGGTCGCTCGGCGCGAGTCTGGTCTTCGCGATCACCTCGTGCGGGTCGTACATCGGCGGCGTGACGAACGCCCGTTCCTCGTCGAGGTACTCACCGCCACCGAGGTCCGCCACGGCCAGCGCGACCGCGATGCAGAGCACCACGCTGACGCGGGTGACAGCGTGGTTGTACCGCGCAGTGACCGTCACGAACATCGTGTCGTCGTCGCTCCACTCGGTGATGTCGACCGTGTCCACCTCGGCGCCGTCCCCCGTGGGCAGCAGGACGGTGAAGGTGATGTCGGTGCCGACCGGCTCGATGGTCACCGTCGGTGCGTTGCCCGACAGTTCCGGGACTTCGTCCGTCGCCAGGAGCTCGCCGAGCACCTCCCGGGTCCGCCGCAGGAGTGCGGAGACCTCGAACGGCCGCCTGACCGAGCCGTCGATGCTCCAGCTCATGACCGCACCGCCGCGACCTTCGCCCTGATGCCGTCGATCACGCAGTCGAGCCCGAACTCGAACTGCCCCTCCAGCGACCAGATCTCCTGCTCGTCCAGCATCGCGACGTAGTTCGGGTGCTTCTCCCGGTACAGGTCGGCGATCTTCCCCAGATCCGGCGGCGGTGAGTCCATCCCGCCGCGTCCGACGAAGTTCACCTCGGCGACCGCGTACCCGACGACGAAGCTCGACACCGTCGAAATCGACTGCGCGGCCAGCGGCATCGGCAGGCCCGCCCGCAGCAGGGGCGCGAACATCGAGTCCGCCATCGCCACCGCGTTCGGGCCGATGCTGTTGAACTCGCCGATGCCGCGGACCCACCACGGGTGTTTGAACGCGAGACGACGCAACGAGTGCATCATCTCGCGCACCGCGGTCTCCCACTCGGTGTCGGGGTCCGGCAGCTCGAACTCGCCGTAGATCTCGTCGAGGCAGAGCTCGATCAGCGCGTCCTTGGTGGGCACGTGCCAGTAGAGCGACATCGGTGCCGCGCCCAGTGCGGCCGCGAGCTTGCGCATGGACAGCTTCTGCATCCCGTGCTCGTCCAGCATCTCCACCGCCTTGCGGACGATGGCCTCCCGGCTCAGGCCGAGGGGCTGGCCGCTGCTGGGCCTGGGTTTGCTGAACCACACGCTGTCCACGACGGCGATCCTAGGCACGGCGCAGCAGAACGCTGGCCACAACACCTCCCAGGAACACCGCGACAGCACCGATCAACAGGCTGACGCTCATGCCGTTCGAGAACGCGTCACGCACGACCGTGATGTCCGCACCGCTGTGCAGCGCCTCGCTCAGCGACCGGCCGGGAACGCCGTCGGGGAGTTCGGAGACGAACCTCGCCGACAGCAGCGCGCCCAGCACCGCGATGCCGAACGAGGAACCCAGCTCGGTCAGCGTGCTCGACAGACCGGACGCGATGCCGGCGCGTTCCGGCGGGATGGATCCCATCAGCGCGTTGACCGCGACCGGTTGTGCCACACCGACTCCCACGCCGATGAGGACCAGGCCGGCCAGCGTCGGCGGGTAGGTGGTGCCGATCGACAGCAGCACCACACCGCCCGCGACGATCGTCATGCCGAGCAGCATCGCCTTGCCGGCGCCCAGTTTCAGCACGAGCTGTCCCAGGGTGTTGCTGGTGACGAGCAACGCGATCGCCATCGGCGCCACCCGGATTCCCGCCTCCAGCGGGCTGTAGCCGAGCACGCCCTGGAGGTGTTGCGTCAGCAGGAAGAGCGAGCCCGCCATGCCGAACGCCGCCAGCACGCCGGACGCCACCGCGCCGGTGAAGCGGCGGTCGGAGAAGAAGCCGAGGTCGAGCATCGGCTCGGCGGTGTGCCGTTCCCACAACGCGAAACCTGTCATCGCGACCAGGCCGAGCGCCACCGGCAGACCGAACTCCAGCGAGCCGAAACCGTGCTCCGGCACGGAGATCACCGCGTACACCAGCGAGACCATGCCGATGATCGACAGGACCGAGCCGACGACGTCCGGCCTGCGCACGGTCGGGTCCTTCGACTCCGGCACCAGCGCGGCGACCGCGCCGATCGCGAGGACGGCCACCGGCACGTTGATCAGGAACACCGAGCCCCACCAGAAGTGCTTGATCAGCGCGCCGCCGATCACCGGGCCCGCCGCGAAGCCGAGGCTCGTGACCGCGGCCCAGATGCCGATGGCCTTCGGTCGTTCCTTCTCGTCGAACAACTGCATGAGCACGGCCAGCGTGCCCGGCATCAGCATCGCGGCGCCGACGCCCATGAAGCCGCGTGCCGCGATGAGGGCCTCGGCCGAGCCCGCGTACGCCGCCACGGCGCTGCCGGCGCCGAACAGGGCCAGGCCTGCCAGCAGTGCGCGCTTGCGGCCGAACCTGTCGCTCAACGCACCGGTCGTGAGCAGCAGGCCCGCCAGCGCGAGCGAGTAGGCGTTGATCATCCACTGGATGTCCGCGGTGCTCGCGCCCAGTCCGGTGGAGATCGACGGGATGGCCACGTTCAGCACGGTGTTGTCCAGCACCACGACCATCACGGACAGGCAGAGCACGCCGAGCACGGCCCAGCGCTGGGGGTGCGGGCGCACCCCGACCTCCTCGGTCGTCGAAGTCATCGTCCCCCCTTACGGTGTACGAGGAACTTACAGCGTACGAGGCCCAAGACGCACGAGGTTTTCGTTCAGAGGTGCCGCAGGTGGCATGCGTACCCGCGAAGGCGCCCAGCGCCTGAGCCTCGGGGGGGGGGGGAGGTTTGGGGGGTCGTCCCCCCAACAACAACTAAGCGGGCTCCGGCGAGGTCGGCCGAAGGCCGACGAGCACCGGAGCCCGCTCCGCTTAGGGCGGCCGCGCTCAACCAGCCTGGGGGTCACTGGGAGCGGGGCCGCCGAGAACAAATATAGCGGGCCCGAGCGGGGCGCGCCCAGCACCCCCACCCAAACACGACCAGAAAGTTTCCCCGACTGGACCACTGCCCGTGTTCGGCTCGTCCAGCAAACGAGTGAATTCCCCCTCGCGCGGTGCGGCGAGCAGGGCCAACGGCCGATGAAGACGGAGTCGGGAGTCGCTCGAAGGGAGATTCCATGGCTGAACCACAGGGATGGATCCACTGCCACGACCCGTTCGGTCGGGACAGATCGATGACCGTTCTGGTCGAGAACGACCGAGTTCTCCTGGTCACGCCGCCGGGCGAGACCGCTGTGATGTCCGCCACCCAGACACGCCGCCTGGGCTCATTGCTCGACCAGGCCACGGCGAAGATGTGATGGACGAGACCCTGCGTGACGCGGTGCTGCAACGGCTGGCACTGCTGGACAAGGTGGCCGAGCACGGCGAGGCCGAGGCACTGGTTCCGCTGGCCCGCGCGGAGATCCACCGCCTCGCGGACGGCTGGCGCCTGCTGCTCACGGTGCACCAGCCCGACGAGGACGGCAGGTGCAAGGCGTGCCCGGGCTGGCTGCGGCGCCGCCGGTGGCCGTGCCAGGTCTGGAACATGGCGCACCAGCACCTGATCGGTGAAGGGCTGCCCCATCGCGAACGACGGCGGCCGTTGCGCAACCCGTTCACCCGATCGGGCGTTATCGAGCTGCCGGAGGAGACACCGGTCGAGATGACCACCGAGCTGCCGATCTTGAGCGACGATCCACCGCTGGTGCACCGCGCGCCGGTCGTGACTCGGCCGAAGCACGCCTTGCCGGACTGACACATCAGGCAGGATGGGCCGCATGCATGACGGCAGCGGCCTCATCGCGGTCCAGAACCTGACCAAGCAGTTCGGGTCTGTCACGGCCGTGCACAACCTGAGCTTCACCGTGTCACCCGGCAGCGTGACGGGCTTCCTCGGCCCGAACGGTGCGGGCAAGACGACGACCCTGCGAATGCTGCTGGGACTCGTGAAGCCGACGGGCGGCACGGCGACGATCAACGGACGCCCGTTCCACCAGCTCGGCCAGCCCGGCCGCGTGGTGGGGGCGGTGCTGGAGGCGCAGGGGTTCCACCCCGCGCGCTCGGCCCGCAACCACCTGCGCGTGTACGCGGCGGCCATCGGCGTGCCGGACGCTCAGGCCGACCAGGTCATCGGACTGGTCGGCCTGGGCAGCGCGGCCGACCGCAAGGTGGGCGGGTTCTCGCTCGGCATGAAGCAGAGACTGGCGCTGGCCACCGCGTTGCTCGGTGACCCGCAGGTCCTGGTGCTGGACGAGCCGGCGAACGGCCTCGACCCCGAGGGCATCGCGTGGCTGCGCACGTTCCTGCAGTCGTACGCGCGCATGGGACGCACGGTGCTGATCTCCAGCCACCTGCTGGCGGAGGTCGAGCAGACCGTCGACCAGGTCGTGATCATCTCGCGCGGGCAGACGATGTTCTACGGACCGTTGGAGCAGTTGCGGCAGTCGCAGCAGCGGCGCGTTCTCGTGCAGCCGTCGGACATCAACGCACTGGCGACCGCACTGCGGGCTGAAGGCGTGCACGCGATCGAGCAGCTGCCCGACGGCAGGCTCGCCGTGTCCGGTGTGGACTCCCGGCACGTGGCGGACAGCGCGTTGAAGGCCGGCGTGTCGATCTACGGCATCCAGGAGGAGCAGGTCGACCTCGAACGGCTGTTCTTCCAGCTCACCAGTGGCCAGTACGCGGGGCACGCGCCGGCCCCCTTCAAGCAGCAGGGTGGTTGGGCCTGATGGGCAACCTCGTACAGGCGGAGCTCCGCAAGACGACGACGACCGGGCTGTGGTGGGGTCTGCTGATCCCGACCGCGGTGCTGGCGCTCGGCTGGGGGCTCGCGACCGGGCTGCTCGGGCAGTTCTTCGTGGACCTCGCGTCGTCCAGCGACGTCGACGAGGTGTCGGACTTCCTCGGGGTGACGCCGGACCAGTGGAAGATCTCGCTGTTCGGCATGGCCCGGGCGATCAACATCTCGACGATCTTCCCGATGATCTTCGGCGCGATGGCGATCTCCGGTGAGATCAACCGGCGGACGATCACGACGACGTTCCTCACCGCACCGTCGCGCATGCACTCGATGCTGGCGAAGATGCTGGTCTACGTCCTGTGGGGCGCGATCTACGGTCTCGTGATCATGCTGTTCGTCAGCCTCGGCGTCGTGTTCACCAGCTCCGCGGGGCAGCTGCCGGACGCGGGCGGCTGGGCGATGCTGACGCTGGTCTGCGTGCTGTCGTCGATCCTGATGACGATGTTCGGCGTCGGCGTCGGCGCGCTGATCCCGAACGTCGCGGGCTCGATCGTGTTGCTGCTGCTGTACTTCCTGGTGATCGAGAACGTGCTGCACGGCGTGCTCGCGTACCTCGAGGTGCCGTCGGTGATCGGGTTCCTGCCGAACGGGTCGATCAACGGGCTCACCGGGTCGGTCGCGGTCGACCTCTTCCTCTCCACGGCCGGTGTGGTGCCGCCGGAGATCGAGGACGTGCTGCGCGCGATCGCCGGTGCCGGTGGTGCGCTCGACTGGTGGTGGTCGGGGCTCGTGTTCCTCGGCTGGGCCGGGGTCGTGTTCGCGGGCGGCTGGGCGGTCACGCAGTCGAAGGACATCACCTGACCTGCGGTTTCTGACGCCACAATTTTCTGTCGGACCCCGAACGTACTGTGGATCCCGTGACCAAGGGCTGGATCCGCCGACTGACCGCAGCGTGCTGGCAGCACCCCCGGCTGGTGGTGCTGTCGGTGGTGGCCGCGGTCGTCGGCGTGGGTCTGCAGGCGGCGGGGCCGTTGCTGCTCAAGACGGCGATCGACGACTCGACGGTTGGCCGCACCGATCGGTTGTGGCCGTTGATGGTCGTGCTGGTCGTGCTGGAGCTGCTCACGTTCGGGTCCGCGTTCCTGCGGCGCTACCTGGGCGGGCGGCTGGCGCTGGGCGTGCAGCACGACCTGCGGCTCGGCGTGTTCTCGGCGGTGCAGCGGCTCGACGGCGCGAAGCAGGACGAGATGCGGACGGGTCAGATCGTGTCGCGCTCGATAACCGACCTGCAGATGGTGCAGTCGCTGCTGATGATGGCGCCGTTGGCGATCGGCACCGTCGTGTTCGCGGTGGCCGCCCTGGCCGCGATGATCTACCTGTCGGTGCCGTTGACGATCATCGCGGTGATCGTGGTGCCGCTGGTGGCGTGGCTGGCGGGCCGCACCAGGCTGACGTTGTTCCCCGCCACCTGGTCCGCGCAGCAGCGGGCCGCCGATCTGGCGCAGCACGTCGAGGAGACCGTCACCGGTGTCCGCGTGGTGAAGGGCTTCGGCCAGGAGGCGCGTGAGGTCGCGCGGCTGGAGAAGCACGCCCGTTCGCTGTTCGCGGAACGGATGCGGGCGGCCCGGTTGTCGTCGAAGCCCCTGGCGAGCGTGACGGCGCTGCCGTTGCTCGGGCAGGTCGCGGTGCTCGGCCTGGGCGGCTGGCTCGCGTTGCACGGCCAGGTCACGCTGGGCACGTTCCTGGCGTTCACGACGTACGTGGCGAACCTGGTGGGGCCGACGCGGTTGTTGTCCAGCCTGGTGGTGTCCGCGCAGCTGGCCCGTGCCGGCGTGGAGCGGGTGTACGAGCTGATGGACTCGCAGCCGGACGTGAAGGACGGGCCAGCCGAGGTGCCGTCCGGGCCGCTCGGGATCTCGTTCTCGGACGTGACGTTCGGGTACGCGCGCAGCGAACCGGTGCTGCAGGACTTCTCGATCTCGGTCGAGCCGGGCGAGACGCTGGCGCTGGTCGGCACCGCGGGTTCCGGCAAGTCGACGGTGTCGTTGCTGCTGCCGCGTTTCTACGACGTGCACGCCGGTGCCGTCCGGGTCGGTGGCGCGGACGTGCGGACGTTGCAGCTGGAGTCGTTGCGCGGCGCGGTGGGTGTGGTGTTCGAGGAGGCGTTCCTCTTCTCGGACACGGTGTTCGCGAACATCGCGTACGGCAGGCCGGACGCGTCGCGCGAGGAGGTCGAGCGCGCCGCGAAGGCCGCGGAGGCGCACGACTTCATCGAGGCGCTGCCGCTGGGCTACGACACGGTGGTCGGTGAACGCGGGCTGACGTTGTCCGGCGGTCAGCGCCAGCGCGTGGCTCTCGCTCGTGCGCTGCTGTCCGATCCGCGCGTGCTGGTGCTGGACGACGCGACGTCCGCGGTGGACAACGCGACGGAGGCCGCGATCCACGCGACGCTGGCCTCGGTGACGGAGAACCGCACGACGTTGCTGGTGGCTCACCGGCGTTCCACGCTGTCGCTGGCCGACCGGATCGCCGTCCTGGACGCGGGCCGGGTGGTCGACATCGGCACCCACGAGGAGCTGACGTCGCGCTGCGCCCTCTACCGCGACCTGCTGGCGGGTCCCGGCGAGGCGATCGAGTCGGCCGCGCCGGTGCGGACCGGTGAGCTGTGGCCCGCGTTGTCGCAGGAAGACCTGGACCAGCGCCTGATCGACGAGGCCAAGACCTCGGCGCCCGCGTCGTCCGGCGGGCGGCGAGGAGGAGGTGGCGGCGGGGGCATGGCCGCGCTGGCCGGTGGCCCGCCGACGCCGGAGCTGCTGGCGCAGGTGCGGGCGTTGCCGCCGGCCACCGAGGTGCCGGTGCTGCACGGGGAAGATCCGCGCGCCCCCGATCCGGGCTTCCGCCTGGCCCGGCTACTGCGCCCGGTCCGCTGGGGGCTGGCCGCCGTGGCCGCGCTGGTGGTGCTGGACGCGTTGGTCGGCATGGGCCTGCCCGCGCTGGTGCGCCTGGGCGTCGACGGCGGCGTGACGACCGGTGCCGAGTCGGCGTTGTGGCTCGCGGTGGGCCTCGGCGCGGGCCTGGTCGTGGTCGGCTGGCTGACGACGGCGGGCAGCACGATCTTCGCCGCCCGCCTGGGCGAACGGCTGCTCTACCTGCTCCGCGTCCGCAGCTACGCCCACCTGCAACGCCTCGGCCTCGACTACTACGAGCGCGAGATGGCCGGCCGCATCATGACGAGGATGACGACGGACGTCGACGCCCTCTCGACGTTCCTGCAGACCGGCCTCGTCACCGCCGTGATCAGCCTGATCACCGTCGTCGGCATCACGGCGGCCCTGGTGTTCACGGACGCGTCGCTGGCCATGATCGCGCTGTCGGTGCTGCCCGTGCTGCTGGTCGCGACCGTGATCTTCCAGCGCCTCTCCTCCACCGCGTACGCAGAAGCCCGCGAACGGGTCAGCGCGGTGAACGCGGATCTCCAGGAGAACGTGTCCGGCCTGCGCGTCTCCCAGGCCTACACCCGAGAGCGCCGTTCCGCGGAGGCGTTCGCGGAACGCAGCGACGCCTACCGCCGTACCCGCCTGCGGGCCCAGCGCTACATCGCCACGTACTTCCCGTTCGTCGCGATGCTCTCGGGCGTGGCTCAGGCGATCGTGCTGGCCGTCGGCGCCCACCGCGTCGCCACCGGCACCCTGACCCCCGGCGTGCTGCTCGCCTTCGTGCTGTACCTGGGGCTGTTCTTCAGCCCGATCCAACAGCTCTCCGGCGTCTTCGACGGCTACCAGCAGGCCCGAGTGGGCCTGCACCGCATCGGTGACCTCCTGCGCACTCCCAGCACGGTGGAGCCGCCGACGTCCCCCGTCCCCGTCCCGCCCCACCTGCGCGGCGAGGTGGAACTCCGCAACGTCAGCTTCACCTACGCGGGCGCCGACCAGCCGGCCCTGGCAGACGTGACCCTGCGCGTCACCCCAGGCGAAACCGTCGCCCTGGTGGGCGAAACAGGCGCAGGCAAGTCCACACTGGTCAAACTGATCGCCCGCTTCTACGACGCCACAGCAGGCACAGTCCTGGTGGACGGCGTGGACGTCCGCACCTACGACCTCTCGTCCTACCGCCAACGCCTGGGCGTGGTCCCCCAAGAAGCACACCTCTTCGGCGGCGACGTGGCCACCAACGTCGCCTACGGCCGCCCCACCGCCACAGAACAGGAAATCCAGCAGGCGGTAGAAGCCGTAGGCGCCCTCCCGATGGTCGCCACCCTCCCCAACGGCTTCCGCCAGCCAGTGGGCGAACGCGGCAACCGCCTCTCAGCCGGCCAACGCCAACTGGTGGCCCTGGCCAGAGCCGAACTGGTGAACCCGGACCTCCTCCTGCTGGACGAAGCCACCGCAGCTCTGGACCCGGCCACCGAGTCAGCCGTCCTGGCCGCCAGCGACCACCTGACAGGCACCCGCACCACCTTCGTGGTCGCCCACCGCCTGGCCACCGCCGCCAAAGCCGACCGAATCATCGTCCTGGCCAACGGCCGCATAGCCGAACAGGGCACCCACGCCGACCTCCTAACCGCCAACGGCCCCTACGCCCGCCTGTGGCGCCACGGCACCACCCCGGAGGCAGCCGCCTGACCCAGGCAGCTGCGGCTTCTGGGGTGGTGCCGTGGCGCACCCCCGCCAGCCGCCAGCCCGAACCGGGGGCCCAAGGCGCGGTCCACCGAATGGCACCCGCACCGCCGACCGGGACGCGCTCAACCGACTGGGGCGCCGCTCCGGCAAGGAATGCCGCCCGGCCGCACGCCGACGCCGCGCGGGTGGCGGTCGGAGGCGAATGGACCGAGCCTCGTCCGCACCCGAGCCTCGCCGAACGTCCCCTGGGCCCGGCCGCCTTCCGCCCACGTCCCCGCACTGGGCTTCCCCGCGCGCCGCATCGCTTCGACCGGCTCACTTCGCCTCGCCGGCCGAACGTCCCGACCTCCTCCACGCGGCCCCCAGCGCCACCGGGCGCGAACTGGGCGCCGCCCCACCGCCAACCAGGCGCGCCCCACCACGAAACCCCACCCTCAGCCCGTGGCCCCCGCCACGATCCCTCGTCCCCGCCGCCACCCATGACGTACAACCCAACTCCCGGACCAGCCAGGTCAAGGAGCCCAAATGCCCCGCCCCACCGTCCTGTACGTCTCCGACCTCAGCTACCCGGCCAGGGGCCGGCGCTACTGCGACGAGGACATCTACCTGACCTCCCGCCTCCGCGACCACTTCGACCTGGCCATCTGCCACCCCGAAGACGCCGAAACCCTCATGCGAGGCTTCGACACGGTGGTCGTCCGCAACAGCGGCCCCGTCATCGACTACCCCGAGGCCTACGAGCGGTTCCGCGAGCAGGCGCGAGCCACCGGCCAACGCGTCTACAACCCGCTCACCGGCAAGGCCGACATGGCCGGTAAGCAGTACCTGATCGACCTGACCGATCAGGGGTTCCCGGTCATCCCCACGATCGACGACCCGGCGCACCTCGAACGCCTCCCCGAGACGCCCGAGTACGTCGTGAAGCCCAAGGCCGGCGCCGACTCGCACGGGCTCGAGTTCACGACAGCGGAGAACCTCGCCTCCACCACGAACAAAGACGGCGTCCTCATCCAGCCGAAGATCGAATTCAGCTACGAGGTGTCGTTTTACTTCGTGGACCGCGACTTCCAGTACGCCCTGCACGCGCCGGATCCCGCCCAACGCTGGGAACTCACCCCCTACGACGCAACCCCAGAAGATCTGGAGTTCGCCCAAACCTTCATCGACTGGAACGACCTCGACCACGGCGTTCAGCGGGTCGACGCCTGTCGCACCCAGGAAGGAGAACTCCTGCTGGTCGAGCTGGAGGACCTGAACCCGTACCTGTCCCTCGACCGGACGACAGACGAGACCAAAGACGCATTCGTCGAGGCGATGATCAGGTCGATCCAGGGCTCGCTGACCTGAGCAAGATCAATCCGCGAACGCGAGAACTCATACCTATCGTGAACTGATCACTGCGTTCGGTGCGTATGCCAGTCCAACGGTGCACGGAAAGGGAGGAGACGTAGTGAGACGCACATCAAGAACTGCTCAACTGCGGGTGACGCCAGGCCCGTCCTGATCGATCCTGTGACAGAGCACTCCTTGCCAGGTGCCTCCAGCGTGTGAAGGCCGAGGCCTGGGGGACTAGCCTGACTACCGCATGAGTCAACACCAAGAGCGAGATGGATAGAGGCGAGCGCCAGCCGTGTCCAGCAGCAGTCCTGCGTCACAATTCGGGCCGAACGAGTGGCTCGTCGAGGAGATGTACGAGCAGTTCCTCGCGGACCCGTCATCCGTAGACCCGGCGTGGCATGACTTCTTTGCCGACTACAAGCGTGCGGGCGGCAACGGCACCGCCACGGCCAGCGCGGGTGGCGGTACCTCCACCACGACCGCGACCGTGACGCCGCCGGCAGCCGACAACGGCAAGGCCACGCCCGCCGCACCCAAGCCGGCCGCGCAGCCCAAGCCCGCGGCCTCGCTGCCGCAGACCGGCAAGCCCGCGCCCCAGCAGGCCGCGAAGGCCAAGCCGGTCACGCAGAGCGCGCAGCCCGAGCAGAAGCAGCTGCGCGGTGCCGCCGCCGCGATCGCGAAGAACATGGAGCTCTCGCTCACCGTTCCGACCGCGACCAGCGTTCGTGCCGTGCCCGCCAAGCTGCTGGCCGACAACCGCATCGTCATCAACAACCACCTGAAGCGGACGCGTGGCGGGAAGGTCTCCTTCACGCACGTCATCGGCTACGCGGTGGTCCGGGCGCTGCAGGCGTTCCCGAACATGAACCGGCACTACGCCGAGGAGAACGGCAAGCCGTTCGTCGTCACGCCGGAGCACGTGAACTTCGGTCTGGCGATCGACCTGCCCGGCAAGGACGGGCAGCGCACGCTGGTCGTCGCGTCGGTCAAGGGCTGCGAGAACATGACGTTCACGCAGTTCTGGCAGGCCTACGAGGACCTGATCCGCAAGGCTCGCGCAGGGTCGCTGACGACGGAGGACTTCTCCGGCACCACGATCTCGCTGACCAACCCCGGCACGATCGGCACGAACCACTCGGTGCCGCGGCTGCAGGCCGGTCAGGGCGCGATCATCGGCGTCGGCGCCATGGAGTACCCCGCGCACTTCCAGGGCACCAGCGAGCAGGCGCTCACCGACATGGGCGTCAGCAAGATCATCACGCTGACCAGCACGTACGACCACCGCATCATCCAGGGTGCGGAGTCGGGCGAGTTCCTCAAGCGCGTGCATCAGCTGCTGCTCGGCGAGGACGGCTTCTACGACGACATCTTCGCGTCGCTGCGCCTGCCCTACGAGCCGATCCGCTGGGTCGCCGACATCCCCGAGGGCGCTGTCGACAAGACGGCCCGCGTCATCGAGCTGATCGACGCGTTCCGCACGCGCGGCCACCTGATGGCCGACACGGACCCGCTGAACTACCGCCAGCGCAGCCACGCTGACCTGGACGTGCTCAGCCACGGCCTGACGCTGTGGGATCTGGACCGCGAGTTCCCGGTCGGCGGCTTCGCCGGCAAGGAGCGGATGAAGCTCCGCGACATCCTGGGTGTGCTGCGCAACTCGTACTGCCGCACGGTCGGCGTCGAGTACATGCACATCCTGGAGCCGGAAGAGCGGCAGTGGATCCAGGACCGCGTCGAGGTTCCGCACGAGAAGCCGCCGGCCACCGTGCAGAAGTACATCCTCAGCAAGCTGAACGCGGCTGAGGCGTTCGAGACGTTCCTGCAGACCAAGTACGTCGGCCAGAAGCGCTTCTCGCTGGAGGGCGGCGAGACCGTCATCCCGCTGCTCGACGCGGTGCTCGACAAGGCCGCCGAGCACGAGCTCGACGAGGTCGTCATCGGCATGCCGCACCGCGGCCGCCTGAACGTGCTCGCGAACATCGTCGGCAAGCCGATCTCGCAGATCTTCCGCGAGTTCGAGGGCAACCTCGACCCCGGCCAGGCCCACGGCTCTGGCGACGTGAAGTACCACCTCGGTGCCGAGGGCAAGTACTTCCGCATGTTCGGCGACGGCGAGACCAAGGTGTCGCTGACGGCGAACCCGTCACACCTCGAGGCCGTCGACCCGGTGCTCGAGGGCATCGTGCGCGCCAAGCAGGACCTGCTCGACCGCGGCGGCGACTCCTTCCCTGTGCTCCCGGTCGCCATGCACGGTGACGCGGCGTTCGCCGGTCAGGGTGTCGTGGCCGAGACGCTGAACCTGGCGCTCGTGCGCGGCTACCGCACCGGTGGCACGGTCCACATCGTCGTCAACAACCAGGTCGGCTTCACCACCGCGCCGGAGCACTCGCGGTCCTCGAAGTACTCGACCGACGTCGCGAAGATGATCGGTTCGCCGGTCTTCCACGTGAACGGTGACGACCCCGAGGCCTGCTACTGGGTCGCGAAGCTGGCCGTCGACTACCGCCAGGCGTTCGCCAAGGACGTCGTGATCGACATGGTCTGCTACCGCCGCCGCGGCCACAACGAGGGCGACGACCCCTCGATGACGCAGCCGGCGATGTACGACGTGATCGACCAGAAGCGTTCGGTCCGCAAGACCTACACCGAGGCGCTGATCGGCCGCGGCGACATCACGGTCGAAGAGGCCGAGAAGGCGCTGCAGGACTTCTCCAGCCAGCTGGAGCACGTCTTCAACGAGGTCCGCGAGCTCGAGAAGCACCCGGTGACGGTCAGCCCGTCGGTGGAGGCCGAGCAGCAGGTCCCCGCGAAGCTGCCGACCGGCATCACGCGCGAGACGCTCGAGCACATCGCCGACGCGCACGTGAACCTGCCTGAGGGCTTCACGCCGCACGCCCGCGTCAAGCCGGTGCTGGAGCGCCGCGCGAAGATGGCGCGCGACGGCGGCATCGACTGGGCGTTCGCCGAGCTGCTCGCGTTCGGCTCGCTCGCGCTGGAGGGCCGCAAGGTCCGCCTGGCCGGTCAGGACTCGCGCCGCGGCACGTTCGTGCAGCGCCACGCGACCCTGATCGACCGCAAGACCGGCGAGGACTACACGCCGCTGCAGCACCTGTCGCCGGACCAGGGCAAGTTCATGGTCTACGACTCGGTGCTGTCGGAGTTCGCCGCGCTCGGCTTCGAGTACGGCTACTCGGTCGCGAACCCGCAGGCGCTGGTGCTGTGGGAGGCGCAGTTCGGTGACTTCGTCAACGGCGCGCAGCCGATCATCGACGAGTTCATCTCGTCCGGTGAGGCGAAGTGGGGTCAGCGTTCCGACGTCGTGATCCTGCTGCCGCACGGCCACGAGGGCCAGGGCCCGGACCACACGTCGGGCCGCATCGAGCGCTGGCTGCAGCTGTGCGCCGAGGGCTCCATGACCGTCGCGGTGCCGTCGACCCCGGCGAACTACTTCCACCTGCTGCGTCGCCACGCCCTCGACGGCGTCGACCGCCCGCTCGTGGTGTTCACGCCGAAGTCGATGCTGCGTCTCAAGGCCGCGGTGTCCGGGACCGACGAGTTCATCAACGACCGCTTCCAGTCGGTCATCGACGACCCGACGGTCAAGGACGCGAACGCCGTCACGAAGGTCCTGCTGTGCAGCGGCAAGATCTCCTACGAGCTGCACGCCGAGCGCGAGAAGCGCGGCAGCGGCGACGTGGCGATCGTGCGCGTCGAGCAGCTCTACCCGGTCCCGGCCCGCAAGCTGACCGAGACCCTCGAGCGCTACCCGAACGCGAAGGACGTCCGCTGGGTGCAGGAGGAGCCGGCGAACCAGGGCGCCTGGCCGTTCTACGGTCTGGCCCTGCCGGAGCTGCTGCCCGAGCACCTCGGCACCGTCCGCCGCGTGTCGCGCCGCCCGATGGCCGCCCCGTCGGCCGGTTCGAGCAAGGTGCACGAGGTCGAGCAGCGCGAGATCATCACCCGCGCGTTCGAGTGAGCCAGTACTGAACGAGCGAGCCGCCGGACTCCTTTGGGGTCCGGCGGCTCGTTTTCTAAGCCCTCACAGGAGTTTTCCCATGTATCACACCGATCGCGGCATCGAGGAGCTCGAGAAGCGGCGCGGCGAGGAAGAGGTCACCTTCGCGTGGCTCGCCGACAAGCTGCGCGAGTTCGTCGACGCCAACCCGGACTTCGAAACGCCGATCGAGCGCTTCGCCACGTTCCTGGCGCGCGACGACGACGACTTCGAGGACTGACCGCCAAACGGCATTGGTCCAACCTCCCCAGCTGATTTGACCGCACGCGGGGCCCTCGCGTACCGCACGAGAGTACGAAAGGTCCCCGCGTACTGCTGAGCAGGCGGGGATTGGTTCACCAGGCGTAGGCCTCCGGTGCCGGCTTCGACCCGTTCGGAGCCGGTGCCGGGAACAGCTCGTCCAGCTTGGCCAGCACCTCCGCGTCCAGCTTCAACTCCGCGGCCCGCAACGAGTTGTCGAGCTGCTCGACCGTGCGTGGCCCGATGATCGGCGCGGTCACCCCTTCCTGGTGCAACAGCCAGGCGAGACCGACGTTCGCCGGGTCCTCCCCGATCTCCGCGCAGAGCTTCTCGTAGGCGTCGATCGTGTCGCGGTACTTCTCCAACGCGTCCGCCGAGCGCCCGGACGAACTGCGGGACGCGCCGCCCTCACGCTGCTTGCGCAGCACGCCGCCGAGCAGTCCGCCGTGCAGTGGTGACCACGGGATGACGCCCAGGCCGTAGTGCCTGGCCGCCGGCAGCACTTCCAGCTCGACCCAGCGGGTCATCAGGTTGTAGATCGACTGCTCGGACACGAGGCCGAGGAAGCCTCGCGTGCGCGCGGCCTCGGCGGCCTGGGCGATGTGCCAGCCCGCGAAGTTCGACGAGCCGAAGTAGATGACCTTGCCCTGCTGGCGCAGCACGGAGAAGGCTTCCCAGATCTCGTCCCACGGCGTTTCGCGGTCGACGTGGTGCATCTGGTACAGGTCGATGTAGTCCGTTTGCATGCGCTGCAGGGAGGCGTCACAAGCGCGGCGGATGTTCAGCGCCGACAGCTTGGTCTCGTTGGGCCAGTCACCCATGCTGCCGTAGAGCTTGGTGGCGACGACCGTCCTTTCGCGACGGGTGCCGCCCTGGGCGAACCAGCGGCCGATGATGTTCTCGGTGACGCCTTCGCCCTTCTTCCAGCCGTAGACGTTGGCCGTGTCGAAGAAGTTCAGGCCGTGTTCGTGGGCGCGATCCATGATCGCGTGGCTGTCGGCCTCGGTCGTTTCGGGACCGAAGTTCATCGTGCCTAGGCACAGGCGGGAGACGGACAGGCCGCTGCGACCGAGGTTGGTGTACTCCATGACTTCCACCCTGCCCCTCGGCAGGGCGTGATGCCACGTGGAGTTGCTCCAGGCATCACCGGCCGGCTCTTCTGCTGACCTCCGACTCGAACTGGTTCGCGACGATCGTGAGCCCTCCCGGCACCTTGGAGTCGGGCCGGAGAACGAACGTCTGCGTCGCGGACGGCCTGCCGGTGATGGAGAACCTCAGCGGAACGGACGTCCCTCCCGATTCCACGCTGTCGACCTCGCGGAACGCCTTGAGCACGCCTTCGCGGGAGAAGTCCTTGTGCTCGCAGGCTCTCTTCAGCACCGAGCCGAAGCTCAACCCGACCAGGTAGCCGTAGTTGACCGCCATCGACGGAGTTCCCTTCGGAAAAGTCGACCGGTACTCCGCTGCGACCTGGCGGGGGCCGGGGATCGCGGCGTCGAAGGGGGCGACCGATGACAGCACGAAAACCTGACGCTCCATGACTGGCGCGAGTTGTCCCTGCAACAGCTCAGGGGCGAAACCCGGATTGTTGATGATGATCGGCACGGCGAGCCCGAGCTGCGCGGCGGCGGCGACGGCACTCGCTGTCTGCCGCGGGTTGGTGCTCAGGACGAGTGCCTTCGCGCCGGCCTGCTTGAGAGCCGCTATCCCCGGCGACATGTCCGGATCAGCGTTCTGGAGGGCGGCTTTCGTCAAGTTGAGGCCGAGTTGCGCGACAGCGAAGGTACTGCCGGCAACGGCGTCGTCACCGTATTCTTCCTCGTCGCTGATGCGCAGATGGCCCACCGTGTCGCCGCGGCTGAGCAGGCCCTGTCGCATCAGGTGTTCGAGGCCGTTCATGACGTCGACCTTGTAGGTCGCTCCGACCACCATCATGTACGGGTTGTCGAGCAAGGCGCTGTTCCACGAGGTCGGCGCCGTCAGCACCTGCTGGTGGAGAACGTCGTCCTCGATCGACTGGGTGATCTGCGCTCCGACGAGCTGGATGAACCCGAGCACCTCGGGCTCCAGGGACAAGTACTCCTTCTTGCCCTTTTCGGTGTCGAAGGCGTGGTCACGCACGATCAGTTCGACTTTTCTGCCGCAGATGCCGCCTTTGGAATTCACCTCGTTGACGAAGAGCTGATTGCCTTCGGTGACGTTCCTGCCACCCGAAGCAAACGGGCCGGAGAGGTCACTCAGAACGCCGAGACGAATCTTGTCCTCTGTCACTCCGGGCCCGCCGTGAAAGCGTTCGGTGGAACTCGCGCCACCACCGGCTTCACCGCACGCAGCCAAAAGAGCTGCGGTCACGACCAAGGAAAGAACCCTGCGAGGATTTGCGGACAAAATTCACACTCCCGGAACATCAACGTCTGGCGAGACTACCCAAAACAACGAGCTGAATCAGGAGTCGAACTTGACCCATCTGGCGGCAACCGGCGTTCCGTAAACGTTTCCTCGACGGACTTCTACTGGAAACTTCCGTGCACGATCCGCATGGGAGCGCTCTCACGGCCGCCACAGTTTTGACAGTGTTGAGAACTGAAGTTTCGAACCTGTCGCCGAACCAACAGGCCCGTTAGTTTTCTGGTGTTCTCCAGTTCATTTCCTGCGAGCGCGTGGTCCACGAACTCGCCGTCACCGCAACCCTGCAGCGGCGACGGCCGTCCTGAGCGCCCTCGACGGGCGGGCCGAATGCGGCTCGGCCAAGCTCGTCGATCGACTGGGGGCGCTTGCGGTGGGAGTGGGAGTAG
>NZ_JBHRZI010000011.1:342482-546841 GCF_042649515.1 Lentzea rhizosphaerae
GCTACTCCCACTCCCACCGCACTCCACGGATTCCGGGCTTGATGTTCCGCACGTGGATGTGCGTCGAAGCGGTCGTCCCGATCCACAGGTCGTTCAGCGCGGTTTCCGGTTCCTGCAACGAGGGCCGAGCGAACTCGTAGCAGCGCGCCGGCACCGCGTCCGGGTGGAAGTCGATCTGCAGGGTGTACTCGCCCACCGGCCGCAGGAACCGCCGGTCGCAGACCTCGCTGTCCGCACCGGGTCTCATCCGGACCGTGTAGTCGACGAGAGCCGTCTCCCCCGCCCTGAGCATCCGGTCGAACAGGATCTCCGCGACGAGGAACCCGGTGGAGTCCTCACCCCGCACCCTGCCGAGCCGGCACGGCGGTCCCGCCTCGATCGACGGCACCCCGAGGTCCGTGGCGTCGGCGAGCTGGATCGCGAGGAACCTGTCGACACCGTCCTCCAACGCCTGGACGACGCCGGTGCAGCGGTTCGACACCTCACGGCGGTCCGGGCCGATCACCTGCCGGTCCTGCACGCTGACGTACGTCGACGCCGTCGGCTGCAGCCGGTCGATCCGCGCCATGACCTCGCCGAGGTCGGTCGCGCGCGAGTCCCACATGTCCTCGATGGACATCGCCTGCCCGACCCACCGCCCCCGCGGCCGCTTGTCGCCGAGGCGGTCGGTGAGGAACCCCTCGCCGAGGTCGAGCAGGTCCTCCAGCGCGGCGACGACCTTCAACGACTCCGGCCGCTCCGGCCTGCTGCGGCCGCGGCGCCAGTAGCTCAGCGTCGAGAGGCTCACCTGCATGCCGCGGGCGGCCAGGTGGTGCTGGATGCGTTCGAGGCTGAGTCCACTGCGGTCGACGGCTTTCGTCAGCGCCTCCGCGAAGTCCACCACGGGGCCACCGTACGGCGCCGCGCCCTCCGCCAGTAGGCCCACACGGAGGGTCATGCCTCAGACGGCGCGTACGCCCTTGCGCCACACCGAGTGCGTCAACGGGACGCCCGGACGGTAGGCCAGATGCGTGATCGACGGCGCCTCCAGCACGTGGAGGTCAGCGCGCGCACCAGACCTGATGACGCCGACGTCGTCACGACGCAACGCCCGCGCGCCTCCGGCCGTGGCCGCCCAGACCGCCTCCTCGACGCTCATCCGCATCTGGAGCACCGCCGTCGTCACGCAGAACGCCATCGACGACGTGTAGGACGAGCCGGGATTGCAGTTGCTCGCCAACGCCACCGTCGCACCGGCGTCCAGCAGGGCGCGGGCCGGCGGCAGCGACTGGCGGGTCGACAGGTCGCACGCCGGGAGCAGCGTGGCGACCGTGTCGGACGAGGCCAGCGCGTCGACGTCCTCCTGCGAGAGGTACGTGCAGTGGTCGACGGACGCGGCACCGAGCTCGACGGCCAGCCGGACGCCGGGTCCCTCGCCGAGCTGGTTGCCGTGCACCCGCAGGCCGAGACCCTTCTCCTTGGCCGCGATGAGCACGGCCTTCGACTGCTCGTAGTCGAAGGCGCCCTTCTCGCAGAACACGTCGGCCCAGCGCACGAGAGGCGCGACGGCGTCGAGCATCTCACCGCGGACCAGCTCGACGTAGGTGTCCGCGTCCTCGCCCGGCGGCACGAGGTGGGCGCCGAGGAACGTCACCTCGTCGACGTGCTCGGCCGCGATCCGCGCGCTGCGCACCTCGTCCGCCACGTTCAGGCCGTAGCCGGTCTTGGTCTCGACGAACGTCGTGCCCTGCCGCAACGCCTCGGCGACGTGCCTGCGCACGACGTCCGACAGCTCGGCGTCGGTGGCGTTCCTGGTCGCGCCGACGGTGACCGCGATGCCGCCCGCGGTGTACGGCTTGCCCGCCATGCGCGCGCCGAACTCGGCGGTGCGGTCGCCCGCGAAGACCAGGTGGGTGTGGCTGTCGACCCAGCCGGGCAGCACCGCGCGGCCCTCGACGTCGACGCGTTCGTCGGCTGCCGGAGCTTCGGAAGCCTTGCCCACCCACGCGATCCGCTCGCCGTCGACGACCACCGCATCACCGGCGGACTCGCTGTTCGTCGTCAGCTCACCGATGCCGGTGATCAGCACGCTCATGCCCACAGCTCCTCGATCGCGTCCGCCAGCAGCCTGCCGACGTCTCCCAGAGTCTCGTGCACACCACCGGACGCGACCACCCGGCCGCGGACCACGACGGTGTCCACATCGGACGCCGTCGCCGACAGGAACACCTGCTGCGGCAACGAGCCCGCGGTGCGCGGTGTCGAGCAGCTGATCGCCACGAGGTCGCACGGCGCACCCGGTTCGATGCGGCCGCCCGGCCACCCCAGCGCGGAGTGCCGGGTGGCGGCCTCCAGCAGTTCGGCCGGCGAGAAACGGCCGCGTTGACCGGTGCGGAGACGTTCGTTGTGCTCCAGCGCGCGAGTCTCCAGCAACGGGTCGATCACCGCGTGCTGGTCGCTGCCCAACGACAGCGGGCTGCCCGCGTCCGCCAGCTCGCGGGCGGGGCCGATACCGTCGGCCAGGTCGGCCTCGGTGGTCGGACAGAAGCACGCACCGGTCCCGGACTCACCGAGCAGCGCGATGTCCTCGGGCGTCAGGTGGGTGGCGTGCACCGCCGTCGTGCGCGGCGACAACGCCCCGGCCTCGTGCAGCAGCGCGGTCGGGGTGAGGCCGTGGGCGGCGAGGCAGGCCTCGTTCTCGGCGGGCTGCTCGGAGAGGTGGACGTGCAGCGGTGCGTCCGGAAACGCCTGTGCCACCACGGAAAGCTCGCCCCGCGGCACGGCGCGGACGGAGTGGATCGCCGCGCCGACCTTCATGACGTCGTCGGACTTGAGCTCCGCCACCCGGTTCGCCCACGCCTCTGCCGTGCCGTCGGAGAACCGTTGCTGCACCTCGTTCACCGGCTGGTCGATGCCACCCGCGAGGTAGCAGGTGTCGAGCAGCGTGAGGCGGATGCCCGCGTCGGCCGCCGCCTCGCGCAGGGCGTACCCGAACTCGTTCGACCTGTCGTGCACGTAGTGGAACTCGCCGACGGCCGAGACGCCGGCGAGCGCCATTTCGCCGTAGACCGCGCGGGCCAGGCGGTAGTACGACTGCGGGGTCAACTTCGACGCCAGCGCGTACATGCCTTCACGCCACGTCCAGAACGTGCCGCCGCCGTCGTGCGTACGACCTCGGAGCGCCCGGTGGAACGCGTGCGAGTGGGCGTTCGCAAAGCCCGGCACGACAACGCCGTACAGCCTTCGCACGCCGAGCGGGATCGTGTCCACAGTGGACACGCTCGCGACGACGCCGTTCTCGACCCTGATCAGCACGCGTTCCGCGAGCCCGTCGGGCAGCCAGGCCCGCTCGCACCAGAAGTTCATGAGCCGAGGTGTTCGAGCGTCGCGGCCAGCGCCTTGACGCCCTCGTCGACGTCGGTCTGCTCGGCGAACTCCTCCGGCGCGTGGCTCACGCCGGTGGGGTTGCGCACGAACAACATCGCAGTCGGCACGTGCGCGGCGAGGATGCCCGCGTCGTGGCCCGCACCGGTCGGCAACGCCGGAACGCCGCCGAGGGCACCCGCGATGTCGTCGCGGAGGTTTGCGTCGAAGTGCACCGTGTCGCCGTACGACTCCTCGGTGATGACGACTTCGCAGCCCTCTTCCTCGGCAGCGTTGTGGGCCGCTTCGGAGATCTCCGCGACCATCGCACGGGTGCGTGCGTCGTCGCTGTCCCGGGCGTCCAGCCAGACGTCCACAGTGGACGCGATGACGTTGGTGCCACCGGGGTTGGGCACGAGCCTCCCCACGGTGGCGCGCCCGCCGCCGCTGGCCGCTTTCCGCGCCGCCAGAACGAGTTGCGACGCCGGCAACATCGGGTCGCGACGGTCCTCGATCAACGTCGCACCGGCGTGGTTGCCCTCGCCGCGGAACGTGAAGCGCCACCGGCCGTGCGCCAGGATGCTGGACGCGACGCCCACCGGCACCGTCAGGCCGCGGCCCTGTTCGACGTGCAGCTCGACGAACTGCCCGATGCGGCCCAGGGCCTTCTCGTCCTTGCCGACCAGGTTCGGGTTGTAGCCCGCGGCCTTCATGGCCTCGGCCAGCGTGACGCCGTCCGGGTCCTTGAGGTTCAGGGCCTTGTCCGCGTCGATGGCACCGGTCAGGAGCCTGCTGCCGAGGCACGCGACCCCGAACCGGCCGCCTTCCTCCTCGGCGAAGACCGCGATGGCGAACGGCCTGCGTGGCGTGACCCCCTTGGCCTGCAACAGGTCCACGGCTTCCAAGGCGCTCGTGACGCCGAGGGGTCCGTCGAACGCGCCGCCGCCGGGGACGGAGTCCAGGTGGCTGCCGGTGACGAGCGCGTTGTCGCCGCGCTCGCCCCACCACGCCCAGAGGTTGCCGTTCTGGTCGGTCTCGACGTTCAGGCCGCGTTTGACGGCCTGCTCGACGAACCAGTGCCGCAGCTCGAGCTCCGGCTTGTCGTAGCCGTGACGGGAGTAGCCGCCGCGCTTCGAGTCCCTGCCGACGTCCGCGATCTGGTCGAGCATCAGCCCTCCATCGGAATGCGGACACCCTTGTCCGCGGCCACCGTCTTCGCCTCGTCGTACCCGGCGTCCACGTGCCGGATGACGCCCATGCCGGGGTCGTTGGTCAGCACGCGCTCGATCTTCTGCGCCGCCAGCGGAGTGCCGTCCGCGACCGTCACCTGACCGGCGTGGATCGAACGCCCGATGCCGACGCCACCGCCGTGGTGGATCGACACCCACGTGGCGCCGGAAGCCGTGTTGACCAGCGCGTTGAGCAGCGGCCAGTCCGCGATCGCGTCGGAACCGTCCGCCATGGCCTCGGTCTCGCGGTACGGCGAGGCCACCGAGCCGCAGTCGAGGTGGTCTCGGCCGATGACGATCGGCGCGGACAGCTCGCCGGACGCCACCATCTCGTTGAACTTGAGGCCCGCGAGGTGCCGTTCGCCGTAGCCGAGCCAGCAGATCCGGGCGGGCAGGCCCTGGAACTCGACGCGCTCCCCCGCCATCTTGATCCACCGGGCGAGCTGCTCGTTCTCCGGGAAGAGCTCCAGAATGGCGGCATCGGTCTTCGCGATGTCGGCAGGGTCGCCGGACAGCGCGGCCCAGCGGAACGGGCCCTTGCCCTCGCAGAACAGCGGGCGGATGTAGGCGGGGACGAAGCCGGGGAACGCGAACGCGCGGTCGTAGCCGCCGAGCTGCGCCTCACCGCGGATCGAGTTGCCGTAGTCGAAGACCTCGGCGCCGCGGTCCAGGAAACCGACCATGGCCTCGACGTGCGCGGCCATCGACTCCCGCGCGCGCTGAGTGAACTCGTCAGGCTTCGCGCCGGCGTAGTCCTGCCACTCCTCCAGCGAGACACCGACAGGCAGGTACGCCAACGGGTCGTGCGCGGACGTCTGGTCCGTGACGATGTCGACCGGGACCTCGCGGCGCAGCAGCTCGGGCAGGATCTCGGCCGCGTTGCCCACGACACCGACGGACACGGCCTCACCGGCGGCCTTGGCGGCCAGGCAACGCTCGATGGCGCTGTCCAGGTCGTCCGCGATCTCGTCGAGGTAGCGGGTCTCCAGGCGACGCTGGGCGCGGTGCGGGTCGACCTCGATGCACAGCGCGACGCCCTCGTTCATCGTCACGGCGAGAGGCTGCGCACCGCCCATGCCACCCAGTCCGGCGGTGACCGTCAGGGTTCCGCGAAGCGTGCCGTTGAAGCGCTTGGTGGCGACCGCGGCGAACGTCTCGAAGGTGCCCTGGAGGATGCCCTGCGTGCCGATGTAGATCCACGAACCGGCGGTCATCTGCCCGTACATCGTGAGGCCCTCGGCCTCCAGGCGGCGGAACTCGGGCCAGTTCGCCCAGTCCGGCACGAGGTTCGAGTTCGCGATGAGCACGCGCGGCGCCCACTCGTGCGTGCGCATGACGCCGACCGGACGACCGGACTGCACGAGCAGCGTCTCGTCGGCTTCGAGGTTCTTGAGCTCACGGGAGATCGCGTCGAACGACGGCCAGTCGCGGGCGGCCTTGCCCGTGCCGCCGTAGACGACCAGGTCCTCGGGGCGCTCGGCGACGTCCGGGTCGAGGTTGTTGTGGAACATCCGCAGCGCGGCCTCGGTCGACCACTGCTTGGCGGTCAGTTCGGTGCCACGGTCAGCACGAACGGTGGTCATCACAGAGCTCCACTTCGAATCAGGGCCTCGGCGGCGGCGATCTCGGGTGCGAGGTGGCGGTCGGGGCCGGGCCCCTGGACCGTCTCGCGCAACTTCGCCACGGCCGCGGCCGTCGCGGGGGCGGGCTTGAGGGGCGCGCGCAGGTCGAGCGCGCGCGCTGCGGTGAGCAGTTCGATGGCGAGGACGGTGGTCAGGCCGTCCACGGCCTTGCGCAGCTTGCGTGCGGCGGACCAGCCCATCGACACGTGGTCCTCCTGCATCGCGGAGGACGGGATCGAGTCGACGGACGCCGGCACCGCGAGCCGCTTGAGCTCGGACACGATCGCGGCCTGGGTGTACTGGGCGATCATGTGGCCGGAGTCGACGCCGGGGTCGTCGGCGAGGAACGGCGGCAGGCCGTGCGAACGCGAGACGTCGAGCATGCGGTCCGTGCGGCGTTCGGCGATCGAGGCCACGTCCGCGAGCGGGATGGCCAGGAAGTCCAGCGCGTAGGCGACGGGAGCGCCGTGGAAGTTGCCGTTGGACTCGACCCGGCCGTCGGCCAGCACCACAGGGTTGTCGATCACCGACGCGAGCTCGCGGTCGGCCACCGTCGCCGCGTAGGCCACGGTGTCCCGCGCCGCGCCGTGCACCTGCGGGGAGCAGCGCAGCGAGTACGCGTCCTGCACGCGGGTGCAGTCGGGGCCGCGGTGCGAGGCGACGATCTCGGAGTCCCGCAGGAACGCGAGCATCCTGGCCGCGGACAGGTTCTGGCCGGGGTGCGGGCGCAGGGCGTGCAGCTCGGGCTCGAAGACCCGGTCGGTGCCCAGCAGCGCCTCGACGCTCATCGCGGCGGTGAGATCGGCGATGTCGAGCAACCGGGTGAGGTCGGCGATCGCCAGCGCCAGCATGCCGAGCATGCCGTCGGTGCCGTTGATCAGCGCAAGGCCTTCCTTCTCGGCCAGCTGCACGGGCTCGATGCCGGCCTGCTCGAGTGCCTCCGCCGCCGTGACGAGCTCCCCGGCGGCGTTGCGGACCATGCCCTCGCCCATCAACGCCAGCGCGTTCGCCGAGAGCGGCGCCAGGTCACCGGAGCAGCCCAGCGAGCCGAACTCGTGCACCACGGGGGTGATGCCGGCGTTCAGCATCCCGGCCATGGCGTCCACAGTGGACAGCCGAACGCCGGTGTGCCCGGTCGAGAGGGTGCGCAGCCGCAGCAGCATCAGCGCCCGCACGACCTCGCGCTCCACCTCGGGCCCGGAACCGGCGGCGTGCGAGCGGATCAGCGACCGCTGCAGCTGGGCACGGCGGTCCGGCGGGATGTGCCGGACGGCGAGCGCGCCGAACCCGGTCGAGACGCCGTAGGTGGGGCGTTCGGCCGTGGCGAGCTGTTCGATGTGGCCGCGGGCGGTGGTGACCGCCTCGCGGGCCGCCTCGGTGATCGCCACCGGGGCGCCGTCGCGGGCGACGGCATGAACGTCCTCGAGGGTCAGTGGCTTCGGACCCAGCTCCACCGGTTGTCGCATGCAGACATCACAGCGCTCCGGAGCCGACTCAGCGACCCCGGAGCGCGCGATGGCGTCTGGCATCCCAGACGCGCTACTTCTTGCCGATCCAGCCGGTGTCGAGGTTCGGCGCGATCGTGACGTCGTTGATCGCCGCGACCAGGTCCTGGACCGACCTGTCCCCGGTGCTGGTCGCGCTGATCCAGACCCCGCCCTCCTGCACCGCCACCGCGCGGCCGTCGAGGACCACGCCCTGCTTGCCACGGACGGTCACGGGCTCGGTCTTCTTGCCGCTGAAGTCCGGCGTCGCCGAGAACACGGTCACGTCGACGGGCGCAGGGGAAAGCCGCGCACTCCAGTCTCCGGGGCTGGTGCCCTTGAACTCGTTCGCGTGCTTGTCCTTCACCTTGAACGGCGCCTGGAAGGTGACGTTCGAGTCCGCGCGCACCGAGTCGGCGACGCGCAGAGCGGTTTCCTTCGGGTCGGTCACGCCGACCACCTGGACGACCAGCTTGTCCTGCGCCTTCCACTCGACGACGGCGCTCGTGCCGGACACCTGCACGCGAGCCTTCAGGCCGCGGACCGCCGCGTCCTGCCACTCGGCCAGCTCGCCCTTGTAGTCCAGACCGCTGTCGAGCTCGATCCGCGGGGCGTCGACCTGCGGGGCGCTCGGGGTGGTCCAGACGCGCGCGGTGGTGCCGTCCGGGTTCACGGCGCGAAGGGTCTCGGTGAAACCCTCCGGCAGCCAGTGCGGCGAGTACTTGAGGGCGACGACGCCCTGACCGTTGCCGGGCACCAGCGCCGCGGCCGCGTCGTTGCCGGTCGGCGGCGCGTACCTGTCGCTGGCGATGACGCCCGCGAAGATCAGGACTGCGACGGCCGCCACGCCGGCGGTGGCGATGAGGAAGATGTTGCTCCGTTGCTGCTTGCGCTTGCGCCGCAGGGCGTTGAGCGTCGGCCCCGGATGCGGGGTGCGTTCGGCGAGCTTGCCGAGCGCGTCCTTGACGAGCTGTTCGGTGTCGTTCACGACAGGCCCTCCCCGAGCCGCAACCCGACACCAGCGGGCTCCGGCGTGTGGTCCATCCGGAGTGTGGCCAGCGCACGTGAGATGTGGCTGCGCACGGTTCCCTCGGCACAACCGAGCATCTGTGCGATCTCCGAGTCCTCGTAGTTCTCGTAGTAGCGGAGCACGACCGCGGCCCGCTGTTTGCGGGGGAGCTTGGCGATCCGCTGCAACATTGCTTCCCGCTCGTCGTAGTGGTGCGTCGTGTCCGAGACGGGAGGTGTGACGGACTCCAGAGTCGTCATGCACAGAGCGACGTCCTTGGCCGCCCTGCGTCTGCGCCACGAGAGGTACTCGTTGGTCACCATGCGCTTGACGTAGGCGTGAGGGAGGTCGACTGAACCGATGCGATCCCACTTCTGCTGCGCGCGCAGCAGCACTTCCTGGACCACGTCCTGGGCCAGGTGCGGGTCACACGTGAGCACGGTGGCGTAGCGCAGCAACGGGGTCACCTGTTCTGCCACGAAGTCATCGAAACTCGGTGTCAATCCCGACCCCCTTCAAAACCGTCACGTCCCTATGACGCGCCTCGGTCCTGTTCTGTTGAGTGTGCCCTGATGGAGGAACGGCGTGGGCTGCATCACGTGGGAAAATCACTGTTGTGGGCAGCAGCAGTGACGTTCCCGCGCTGCGGCGAGGACTCGCGGTCCTCCGGCTGCTGGCGGGCAGGCCGGGTCCCGTCTCCGCGGCGTCGGTGGCGCGCGAGCTCAATCTGCCCAGGTCAACGACCTATCACCTGCTCTCGGAACTGACCGAGGCCGGGTTCGCGACCCACTTCCCCGAGGAGAAGCGCTACGGCCTGGGCGTCGCGGCGTTCGAACTCGGCTCCGCGTACCTGCGCCACGACCCGTTGGAGCGGCTGGCCCGTCCGTTGCTGCGCAAGCTCGCGGACCGGATGGAGAAGGTCGCCCACCTGGGTGTTCTGCACGGCGCCGAGGCGCTGTACCTGGTGCGTGAACAGCCGCGGCAGCCGCAGACGATCGTGTCCGACGTCGGCGTCCGCCTGCCCGCCCACCTCACCGCGTCCGGCCGCGCGATGCTGGCCCACGTGCCCCCGGCGCAGGTCAGGGCGCTGTTCCCGTCCGTCGCGTCCTTCGTCGACCGCACCGGCCGCGGCCCGCACAACCTGCCGGCGTTGCGCCGGTTGCTGACCATCGAGCGCCGTCAGGGCTGGGCGGTCGAGGACGGGTTCGTGACGGCGGGGTTCGCCTCGGTGGCGGCGCCGGTGTTCGACCACGGGGAACGGCCGATCGCGGCCATCACGCTGACGTTCCGGCACCTGTGCGACACGCCCTGCGGCCAGACGTGGCCGGACCTCGCCAAGGAGGTGCGCAAGGCGGCCGACGAGCTGACCGCCCGGATCGGTGGGCACGTGGCGCCCAGTTAGTAGCCATGTACATAGTAGCCATGTACTGTATCTGCCATGAGCAGTGCAGAGTTCACCGTTGGACACCTCGTCTGGCGTCTCGCGATGAAGTGGCGGACGGCCGTTGACCGCGCGTTGGCCCCCCTCGGCCTGACGCACGCGCAGTACGTCGTGCTGTCGTCGCTGCTGGCCCTGGACCGTCCGTCACAACGCGAACTGGCCGACCACACCGGCCTCGAAGCGCTGTACGTCTCGAAGCTGGCGCGCTCGCTGGAGGCTTCCGGCTTCATCTCGCGCGCTCGGGACAGCACCGACACCCGCACGGTCCGGCTGGAGCTGACCCCGCACGGCCGGTCGACGGTCGAACCCGCCGTCGCCGTGGTCAGGGCGCTGCTCTACCAGCTGACGGCCCCGCTGGGTGATCGTTCCTCGGCCTTCTCACGCGACCTGACCGCGCTGCTCGCCGTTCCCCTGTCCTGAGGAAGGTCCGTCATGCCTGTAGTTCCTGTTCTCGACTCGACCGTGCACTACGAGCAGTCCGGCTCGGCGCCGTTCGTGTTCCTGCACGGCAACCCCGGCTCGTCGCACGCCTGGCGCAACGTCCTGCCGCAGCTGGGCGGCCTGGCACCCGACCTGATCGGCATGGGCCGCTCGGGCAAGCCGGACGTCGAGTACTCGTTCGCCGACCACGCCCGCTACCTCGACGCGTGGTTCGACGCCCTCGAACTGGACCGCGTGGTGCTGGTCGGCCACGACTGGGGCGGTGCGCTGGCGTTCGACTGGGCGGCCCGGAACCCTTCGCGCGTCGCGGGCATCGCGTTCTTCGAGATGATCGTGAAGCCGATGTACGGCTCCGAGCTGCCGGTGCCCGCGCAGGAACGGGTGCGCAGGTTCCGCGCCACCGAGGCGCTGGAAGACGACGGGTTCGTGCGCCAGGCGTACACCCGCGGCGTGCTGACGCCTGTGTCGGACGAGGATCTGACGGCCTACCTGGCGCCGTTCCCCGACGCGGCGAGCAGGCGGCCGGTGCTCGCGTGGGCGCGGCAGATGCCGTTCGACGGGGAGCCTGCCGCGCTGGTGCCGCGGATCGAGGCCTACGACGCGTGGCTGGCCACCTCCGACGTGCCGAAGCTGCTCATGACGTTCGAGGGCTCGCCGACGTTGCTGATCGGGTCGCAGTTGCAGGCGTGGTGCTCGGCGAACGTCGCCGCACTGGACGTGGTGGCGCTCGGCGAGGCCGGGCATCACGCGATGGAGGACCGGCCGAAGGAGATCGCGGCGGCGGTCGCGGCCTGGGCAGATCAACACGATCTTGCTTAGATCGGGTGCATGGGGGTTGAAGAGTTCGATTTCGCGCACGCACCCGAACACGAGCGGCGAGACCTGTACGAGGTGCTCGCCGCCTCTGAGGCCGAGGAGCTGAGGGAAGCAGCGCCGTACGAACACCAGATCACCGGCTGGCAGTCGCCCAACGACCTCGGCTTCGGGCCTGCGCGCTTCGCGGTCGCACGGGAGGGCGAGCAGATCGTCGGCTACGTCTCGGCGCGGGTGACCGAGGAAGCGGCGAACGACCACATCGCACTGGTGTACATCGTGGTGCTGCCCGAGTTCCGCCGTCGTGGCATCGGCACAGCACTGCTGCACGCCCTGCCGTCACTGATGCCGGGACGAACCGTCGCCGAGTGCTGGAACGTGTACGAGGGCACCGCGGGCGAGCACTTCGCAGCCGCCCGCGGGTTGCGGATCGTCACGTCGATGACGAGGCAACGGCTGAACGTCACCGAACTGCCGGAGATCGGCGAGGTGCCGGCGGGCTACGAGCTGGTCACGTGGACCGGCCGGACACCGGACGAGTTCGCGCAGGTGTGCGTCGACGGGCTCAACGCCATGTCGGACGCGCCGTTCGGCGACACCGCGCTCGACTCGGCGGGCTACACGGTCGACCGCCTGCGACGAGAGGAGTCCAACGTCCTCGACGCCGGGGGCGACCGGTGGGTGGTGCTCGCGCTGCGGGGCCGTGAGATCGCCGGCCTGACCATCGTGGAACGCGGGCCCGGCGACCCCGCCACGGCCGAGCAGCTGCACACGGTCGTGGTGCCGGCACATCGCGGTCGCGGACTGGGCATGGTGCTGAAGGCGCGGATGCTGCACGAGCTGACCGGCGTCGAGGTGATCTTCACGCGGACCAGCAGCGGGAACGAGCACATGCTGCGCGTCAACCACGCGTTGGGTTACCGGGACCTCTACACGTACCTGGCCGTGCAGGCGAAGTCATGAGCGAGATCGACATCGACGAACTCGACTTCGACGGTGCCGCCGAACCCGACCTGCGTGCCCTGTTCGACCTTCAGGTGGCCTGGTGGACGAGCGCCATGCCGCCACGTGAACCGCCGGCGTTCAGCGGCTGGGTGCGGCGGCGACGGACACCGGAGGCCGGCTGGGGCCGCCCGCGGTTCGCCGTCGCGCGGGAGAACGGACGCATCGTCGGGTACGCGGACGGATACCTGCCGACGACCGGCAACACGCATCTCGTCGCGGGCACCGTCGTGGTGGACGAACGGTGGCGGGGTCGTGGCATCGGCACCGCGCTGCTCCGGTACGCCCTGCGCTCGTCGAACCGCGACACCGCTGAGGCCTCGTGGGTTCCTGCGGACAGCGAGGGCTCGCGGTGGGCGACCAGCCGCGGCTTCACCGTCGTCAGTTCAGCCACTCTGCAGGAGCTCGTGCTCACCGACCCGCTGCCCGAGGTCGGCGAAGTGCCGTCCGGCTACCGGCTGGAGCACTGGACCGGACGTGCTCCGGAAGACCTGCTCGACGCCTTCGTCGATGCGCTCAACGCGACGAACGACCAGCCCATGGGCGACAGTGCGATCGACCTCGTCCCACTCACGCGGGAACAGGTGCGGCAGGAGGAAGACGACCTGTCCTCCGCCGGAGTCGACGTGTGGGTCGTCCTCGCACTGCACGGCGACCAGGCCGCCGGTGTGACCGTGATGCACCGAACTCTCTCGCGGCCCTCTGTTGGTCACCAACGGCACACCGCCGTGGTTGCCGAGCATCGCGGCCAAGGCCTCGGCAGGTTGGTCAAAGCGCACATGCTCCGCCGGCTCACCGGCATCGAGACCGTCGAGACCGAGACGAACAGCACCAACGAGCACATGCGGCGCATCAACCACTCGCTCGGCTTCACCGACCGGCTCACCACCGTCGACCTGAGCGCACGCGTGGCCGATCTGAAGCTGTGAAACGATGAACGGCGCTTTTGTGCACGTCAGGTGCACAAAAGCGCCGTTCATCGTTTGCGGTCAGATGCCTGCGGAAGCGAGCCACTCCTTCGCGACCTTCTCCGGCTCGGGCTTGTCCGGCGACGCCAGCTTCTGGTTCAGGTCCAGCAAGGTCTTCGTGTCGATCTTCTTCGAGATGGCGTTCAGGGTGTCGCGCACCTGCTGCGACGCCTTCTTCTCGTTGATGAGCGGCAACACGTTCTGCGCGGCGAAGACGTTCTTCGGGTCTTCGAGCACCACGAACTCGTTGGCCTTGATGGCCGAGTCCGTCGTGAACAGGTCGGCCGCCTGCACGGTGTTGTCCTTCAGGCCGGCGACGGTCAGCGGGCCGCCGACGTCGAGCGACTTGAACTCCTTGAACTCGCAGTTGTACTTGGCCTTCAGGCCGGGCAGGCCGTCCGGCCGGTTCTGGAACTCCGGCGGGCCGCCGAAGACGAGCTCCTTGCAGTACGGCACGAGGTCGTCGATCGACTTGAGGCTGTACTGGGCGGCGATCTGCTTGGTGACGACGACCGCGTCCTTGTCCTCGGCCGCGGACTTGTCGAGCACGGTGAGGCCCTGCGGCAGGGCCTTCTTGAGCGCCGCGTAGACCTCTTCGGAGCCGACCTCGGGGGCTTCCTTGTTGACGTGCTTGAGAAGCACGCCGCTGTACTCGGGGATCAGGTCGATCGAGCCGTCCTGCACGCCCTTGAAGTACAGCTCGCGGTTGCCGATGTTCAGCTTCTTGGAGACCTTGACGCCCTTGGCCGCCAACGCCTGCGCGTAGATCTCGGCGAGCACGGTCGACTCCGGGAAGTTGGCGGAGCCCACGACGATCGTGTCCGTCGGGGCCGGGTTGTTGTTGCCGCCGGTCAACGGGTCACCGCCACATGCCGACAAGAGCATGACCGCAGCGACGACTGTCGCGATGCGCTTCATCGTTTTCCTCCGGTTCCCACTGGACGCAGCCCTGGCGAGACCGTCAGCCGTTGCAGGCCGGCGAACCCCAGGTCGACGAGAACGGCGAGCAGTGCCACGAGCACCGCGCCGGCGAGCATCTGACCGAACTCCTGCAGGGCGAGGCCGTCGAAGACGAACCTGCCGAGACCACCGGCACCGGTGTAGGCGGCGATGGTGGCGGTCGCGACCACTTGCAGTGCGGCGCCGCGGAAACCGCCGTAGATCAACGGAAGCGCGTTCGGGATCTCCACGTTCGCCAGGACACCCCACTCCCGCATGCCGACACCTCGCGCGGCGTCGACCGCCACCGGGTCGACCGCACGGATGCCCGCGTAGGTACCCGCCATGATCGGCGGGATCGCCAGCAGCACCAGTGCGACGTACACCGGGAAGTCACCGAGACCCGCCCACAGCACCACCAGGATCAGCACGGCGGTGGTGGGCAGGGCGCGCAGCACGTTCGAGAGCCCGACGACCAGGAACCCGCCCTTGCCGGTGTGGCCGACGAACGCGCCGAGCGGGATCGCGATCACCGCGGCGATCAACAGGGTCGTCAGCGTGTAACCGAGGTGTTCCAGCAACCGCACCGGAATCCCGGTCGTGCCGGACCAGTGCGCGGGATCGAAGAGCCAGCCACCCATTCAGCTCACCTCCCCGCCCTCGCCCACGGCGTGAGCGCTCGACCGACCAGCAACAGCAGCCCGTCCGCGAGCGCCGCGAGCACGACCGTCCCGATGAGACCGGCGAAGACCTTCGCGCTGTTGTCGGTCTGGTACCCCTCGGTGAAGAGCTGACCGTAACCGCCGAGCCCGACGAGCGCGCCGACGCTCACCATGCTGATGTTCGACACCGTCGCGACCCTCAGACCCGCGATCGTCACGGGCAGTGCCAGCGGGAAGTCGACGACGAAAAACCGCCGCAAAGGCCGGAATCCCATCGCGTTCGCGGCGGCCGTCACGTGGCCGGGCACCGCGGAGAGCGCGTCCGCGACCGAGCGCACCATCAGCGCGACCGTGTAGATCGTCAGCGGCACGATGACGTTGATCTCGTCGAGGATCTTCACGCCGACCAGCACCGGCGTGATCACGATCAGCGCGATGGACGGGATCGTGAACAGGACGTTCGCGAGCGGGAAGAGGACCGCGCGCGCCGTCGCGGACCGGGAAGCGAACCACCCCAGCGGGATCGAGAGCGCGAACCCGATCAGCACCGGCACGACGGAGAGCCGGAGGTGCACCTCGGTGACTTCCCAGAACCTTTCCCAGTTCTCGAAAATCCAGGTCACTTCGGGACCTCACCCGCCGCGCGGGCCTTCGCGAGCGCCTTGATGACGTCGTCGGCCCTGACCACCCCGGTCACCGCGCCGACGTCGTCGATCACCACACCGAGTGCGGACGGCGAGCTGAGCGCGGCGTCGAGCGCACCTCTGAGCGTGGAGCCGTCGTACAGCGAGCCGCCGGAGATCAGGTCCTTCTCGGCGACCTCGATCTCACCGTCCACACCGGACAGCCAGCCCTTCGGCCGGTTCTCGTCGTCGACGACGAGCGTCCAGTCCGAGACGGTGATGCGTTCGCCGAGCTTGGCCGTGGTGACCGGGTGCACGGGCACGTCGGCGTGCAGGAACGTGAGCGTGCGGTAGCCGCGGTCCCTGCCGACGAACGAGGCCACGAAGTCGTTGGCGGGCGCGGCCAGGAGCTCGGTCGGCTTCGCGTACTGCGCGAGGTGCCCGCCGGTCTGGAACACCGCGACGCGCTCGCCGAGCTTCAACGCCTCGTCGATGTCGTGCGTCACGAACACGATCGTCTTGTCGAGTTCCGCTTGCAGGCGAAGGAGTTCGTTCTGCAGGTCTTCCCTGACCACCGGGTCGACCGCGCTGAACGGCTCGTCCATCAGCAACACCGGCGGGTCGGCGGCGAGCGCGCGGGCGACCCCGACGCGTTGCTGCTGACCGCCCGAGAGCTGCGCCGGGTAGCGCTTGCCGAAGGCCGGGTCGAGCCCGACGCGCTCCAGCAGCTCGGCCGCGCGGGTGCGCGCCTTGCGTTTGTCCCAACCGGACAGAAGGGGCACGGTCGCGACGTTGTCCAGCACCGTGCGGTGCGGGAACAGCCCGGCCTGCTGGATCACGTAGCCGATGCCGCGCCGCAGGGTCGGCGGGTCGACGGTGAGGACGTCCTTGCCGTCCACCAGGATCGTGCCCGACGTGGGGTCGATCATGCGGTTGACCATGCGCAGCGACGTCGTCTTGCCGCAGCCGGAGGGGCCGACGAACACCGTGATGGTGCCCGCCTCGACCGTGAGGTCGAGCTCGTCGACAGCGATGGTCCCGTCCTCGAACCGCTTGGTGACGGCCCGGAACTCGATCACCCGAAGATCCCTCCGGTCGTGACGGCCTCCCCGATTCGGGCCGCCCTGGATGCAGATCCCTGTGACCTTAACTCGTTCGGCGTACCCCGGCACAGCGTTCCACCATCTGACAGGCCGTATGGTCTACCGCTTGTGACGATCGACCAGGTTCGGCAGTTGGTGTCGGAGCGCGGAGTGCACGCCCGCAAGCTCCGCGAGGTGTTGTCCCTGCTCAGCGAGGACTGGCATCCGCTGGCCGAGCTGGTGCGCCTGCCCGCAGTGCCCCGCCGCACCGTGCAGGACCTGCTCAAGGCCCTCGGTGACGACGCCGAATCTTCAGGTGATCGTTACCGCATCGCGCCCGGCCTGGTTGCGGCCTACCGCACCGAGTTCGCGGTGGCCGGTGTGCGCGACCACACCGACGTGCTGCGCCAGATCCTGGTCGACATCGCCGACGTGCCGCAGCCGCTGTCCTCGTTGGACCACGTGCAGGCGACCGCGGAGACGGCGCTCAACCGCGCGGTGTGGCTGGACTCCACCTACGACCTCGCGGGCAAGCGTTTGCTGTGCCTGGGCGACCACGACCTGACCTCGCTCGCCGTGGCCGCGGTCAACCCGCACGTGTCGATCACGGTCGTGGACCTCGACGAGCGACTGCTGGAGTTCATCGACTCCAGGGCTGCTTCCCGGGAACTCGACATCCGGACGTTGCACTGCGACATGCGTTTCGGGCTGCCTGCGTCCGTTCTGGAAACCTTCGACCTGGTCTTCAGCGACCCGCCCTACACGCCGGAAGGCATGGGCCTCTTCGCCGGCCGCGCGGTCGAGGCGCTCTCGGACATCGCCGCCGGCCGCGTGCTGCTGGCCTACGGCTTCTCCGACCGCACGCCCGCACTGGGCCTGAAGGTGCAGCAGGAACTGCAGAAGCTCGGCCTCGTGTTCGAGGCGATCCTGCCCGCGTTCCACCGCTTCGACGGCGCCCAGGCGATCGGTTCCGCGGCCGACCTGTACGTCTGCCGCCCCACCGGGCGACGCGCGGTGTCCGGCGGCACGCGCATCTACACGCACGGCGCGCAGTCCGTGGAGTCCGCGGGCCCGTCGAAGGAAGCACTCGCCGCACTCTCGGAACTGGCGCCACGCCCCGAATCCTCGCCGCCGCCGAAGCCCCGCCAGCCGGGCTGGGCCGAGCCGGTGGGCAAGGGTGCGGCCTCACTCGCCGTTGACCTGTCGGCAGATCCGGGCCCCTGGCTGCTGCGCACCCTGCTGGCCTCGTCACCGGCGCGGCTGGCGTGCCTGGTGCCGAACAACCACCCGTCGGTGTCCTCGGAGGCGGGGCAGAAGGAGCTGCAATCGCTGGTGGGAACACGGTTCTCGCTCAAGTTCCTGCGCAACAACCCCGATTCCAAGACCACGATCGTCGTCGCCGACCAGGTGCTGACCGGCACGCTGTCCCTGGGTGACCGCACGGTCCGCGAAGTGCTCATGAAGGCGCACGGCAAGCTGCGCAACGTGTGGCGCGAGGCGTTGATCACAGCGTCGCAGGGCGTGCTGACCAAGCGGCAGGCGGCGGAGATCGTCGACAACGCCTCTGTGACGGCGGACGACCTCGAGTTGAGGTTGATCGACCTGCCGAAGCACCGGATCGTGGCGCTGCTGCCGGAGATCTCGGCGAGTGCGCGGTATGTGGAGCGGCCGGAGAGCTGACCTCGTTCGGTGCGTGCACGTTTCAGCCTTCAGGCCCCTGGCCAAGTCCTCGGCCGTCGTCCATGAACGGCGCATTTGTGCACGTGAGGTCGACAGATGCGCCGTTCATGCCAGAGCCGGACTGGGCCCACGGCGCGTGGAGTGCAGACGCGCTCTCATCGGGCAGGTCGGGCTGGCTGGACTCATCCGCAGGCGACGAGGCTCAGCCGGCCCTCGGGATGTGCAACGGTCCCAGTGCCAGCACCGCCCGGAACTCCTTGGGCGGCACCGGACGCGAGAACAGCCACCCCTGGTAAGCATCCACCCCGACCCCGCGCAGCACGTGGAACTGCGTCGCGGTCTCGACACCCTCCGCCACGCACTTGCGGCCCATCGCGCGGGCCATGTCCACGACCGCGCGGGCCACGGCGAAGTCCGAGGAGTCGTTGCCCACGCCGGAAACGAACCGCCGGTCGACCTTGATGATCTGCGCCGGCAGGTCCTTCAGGCGGGCGAGCGACGAGTAGCCGGTGCCGAAGTCGTCCACGGCGAACTGCACGCCGCGCTGCACCAGCTCGTCCATCGACTGGCGCACCCGTGAAGGCAGGTCGACGAACGCCGTCTCGACGAGCTCCAGGACCACGCGCTCCCACGGCACGCCGGACTCCATGATCGCGTTCGAGACGATGTCGACGAACTCCGGATCGCCCGGCACCAGGCCGGCCAGGTTCACCGCCACCGACACCGGGCGGCCGTCGGGAGCGGGCCAGGTCGCGGCTTCCTTCAACGCCGTTCGCAGGACCCAGCGGTCCAGTTCGCGCATCAGGTCGCCCTGCTCGGCGACGGGCAGAAACACGTCGGGTGGCAGCAGGCCTCGGTCGGGATGCGGCCAGCGCACCAGGGCTTCGGCCGTCAGCACCGCGCCGTCCACGCCCACGACCGGCTGGAAGTGCAGGGCCAGGCCGTCGTGCTGCAGGGCGTCCCGCAGCTGGCCCTCGAGGTGCACCTGGCGGTCGGCGGACGCGATCAGCGCGGCGGAGGCCAGTGACACTCGTCCGGCACCGTTGCGCTTCGCCTCGAACATCGCGGCGTCGGCGAAGCGCAGGAGGTCCGCACCGTTGGCGCGGGAGCCGTTCGGGACGGCCGCGCCGATCGAGGCCGAGACCCGGACGAGCTGGCCGTGCACGGGAACGGCGGTGCGCAGCAACGAGGCCACGCGGGTCGCCAGGGCGTCGACGCCGCCGACCGAGTCGATGTCCTCGCAGATGATCACGTACTCGTCGCCGGACAGGCGCGCGGCCGTGCAGCCCTCCGGCAGGCCGCCCTCCAGCCGCCGTGCCAGTGCCACGAGCAGCTCGTCGCCCGCGTCGTGGCCGAGGGAGTCGTTGACGCGCTTGAAGTTGTCGATGTCGCAGAAGAAGACGGCGACCTTGGAGCGGCCGGGGCCGTCGAGGAGCTTGCTCAGCATCTCCTTCACCAGCGCGCGGTTCGGGAGACCGGTCAGCTCGTCGTGGGTCGCCTGGTGGCGCAGGGCTTCCGCGGTGCGGCGGCGTTCGGTGATGTCCAGGAACACGATCAGCCAGAAGCGGCGGCCGTCGTCCTGCACGGACAGGGCGATGTGCAGCTCGCAGTAGACCTTCTCGCCGTCGGGACGGACGAGGATGCGCTGCGGGATCTTCTGCGTGCGCTCGGCTGCCCACTGCAGGCCCGGCGAGGTGTCCTCGGGGTGGGTGAGCTGCTCGGCCGTCACGCCGCGCAGCTGCTCCAGCTCCATGCCGAGCAGGTCGCACAACGCGTCGTTGGCGTCGACCAGGCGCTCGGCCTCGTCGAAGAGACCGATGCCGACCGGCGTGACCGAGACCAGGTCGGTGAAGCGCTGCGAGGAACGCTTCATGCGTGCCTCGGCGGCGCGCTGCTCGGTGACGTCCTGGGCGGTGCCGACGGCGAGCTGCTTGCCGCGCGGGTCGTGGACGATCATGCCGTGGCACCGGAAGATGCGGATCGAGCCGTCGTGGCGCACCACGCGGTGCTCGAACTGCGAGGCGACCTCGTCCACCACCAGCTGGCGGCACAGGTCGTCGACCCAGGCGCGGTCCTCGGGGTGCACCAGGTCGAGGTACGCCTGGTAGCTGCCGGGGAGGTCCGCGGGCAGGCCGAAGAGCTCGCGGAGCATGTCGGACCACACGACCTCGCCGGTGGCGGGGTTCCACTCCCACATGCCGAGGCGGGCCGCCTGCTGCGCGTCCGCCAGTCTTCGGCGGTCCTCACGCATCTGGCGTTCCAGCGCACGTGCCTCGGTGACGTCCTGGATCGTGCCGTGGTAGCGCTCGATGCGGCCCGACGGGTCGATCTCCGCACGTGCCCGGCACATGTAGACGCGCTCGCCGAGCTCGCTGCGCACCTCCACCTCGACCGGCGCGTCGTCACGGGCGTGCAGCAGCTGGTGGCGGAGGTCCTTGACGGCTTCCCTGTCATCGGGGTGCACGCCGCTGAGCAGGTCGTCGTCCGGGGTCATGCCGATCTCGGCGTACATCTCCATCAGCACTTCGCTGCGGTGCACCGCGCGCGTGCCGGTCTCGTACGCCCAGCTGCCGATCCGGGCGATGCGCTGCGCCTCCAGCAGCCGCGCCCGTTCCTGGGCGAGCTCGGTGGCGGCGCGCTTGGCCTCGGTGATGTCGCGGATGTACCCGGTGATCTTGTCGAGCTGGCCCTCGTCGGACAGCCGCGCCTCCGCCACGCCGCGGATCCACCGCAGCTGGCCGTCCGGGCGCACGATCCGGTACTCGATGTCGATCGGGTCGCCGGTGATCTCGCGGCCGTGCCAGTACGACTCCACCATCGTGTAGTCGTCGGGGTGCACGACGTCGAGAACGGCCTGCGCGCCAGGCACGACCGTGCCGCGTTCGAGGCCGAGGAGCTCGTAGTGGGTGTCCGACCAGACGGTCAGACCGGTCTCCGGGTCGTACTCCCACGAACCCAGCTGCGCGACCTGCTGAACCTTGCGCAGCCGGCGCTGTTCGTCGCGCAACGCGTCCGCCGCGGCGGCCAGATCCGAGACGTCGATCAGCAGGACGGCCTGCAGACCCGTTCCGGGCACCGCGTGCCGGGCGACGCGGACCGGCAGCTCGGTGCCGTCAGCGCGCAGGAGCCTCAGGTCGGCGGAGTTGCCGAGGAGCAGCTCGCCCAGCGGGTGCCCGACGAGGTCGTCGGCTCCCTGCGCGCCGGCCAGCTCCACGGCCGCGGGGTTCGCCTGCATGACGACACCCTTGACGTCGACGAGCAACGACGGCGCGTCGGGCAGGGTCAGCCCGTCCAGCGTCACCGGAGGCTTGGCAGCCGTCCGTGCACGGCCGTTCACCACCGTCGCGCGTCCTACCCACTTGGGCACCGGCCCACCCTCTCCCGCATCCACCGCCCGCGGCAATTCGGGTGGGCACGACAACGGCACCCGAACGGCGGCAAACACGAACCCTCTCCTCGAGTGAACACCCGAGGAGAGGGACGGTAGCGCTTCGGAGCGTCATCGCCCACCCCTTGACGGGTTAACGAAAAGCCACGTTCGTGGTTCCGGTACCCGTGAACATGCAAAAGGGTGGCAAATGCAGAACGAGATCAGACTCCGGGTCAGGCGACGCCGTCGGCCCTGGCGGCAAGCGCCACAGCTGCGGCGACCTCGGGTCCGACGCGCGGGTCCAGTGCGGACGGAACAATTCGGTCTGGACCCAAATCATCCTTCGCGACCGCGAGAATGGCGTCCGCCGCCGCGAGTTTCATGCCCTCGGTGATCCGCCGCGCACCCGCGTCGAGCGCCCCGCGGAAAATGCCGGGGAACGCGAGCACGTTGTTGATCTGGTTCGGGAAGTCGCTGCGACCCGTCGCCACGATCGCGGCGTGCCTGGCCGCGACCTCCGGGTGCACCTCGGGGTCCGGGTTGGACAGTGCGAAGACGATCGAGTCGTCCGCCATGCTCGCGATCAGTTCCTCGGACACCTTCGACGAGCTGACGCCGATGAAGACGTCCGCGCCGCGCAGAGCCACGTCGATGCCGCCGTCGAGGTTGCTCTGGTTCGTGACCGCCGCGATCTCTTCCTTGATCGGGTTGAGGCCGGAACGACCGGTGCGCACGATGCCGCGCGAGTCGATCAGCGTGATCTCGCCGACACCCGCGGCCAGCAGGATCTTGGCGATCGCGATGCCCGCGGCGCCCGCACCGGAGATGACCACCCGCTGGTCACCGATGTTCTTGCCGAGGACCGTGTTGGCGCCGTTGAGCGCGGCGAGCGACACGACGGCGGTGCCGTGCTGGTCGTCGTGCATGACGGGGCAGTCGAGCGCCTCGATCAGCTTCTGCTCCAGCTCGAAGCAGCGCGGCGCCGAGACGTCCTCCAGGTTGACCGCGCCGAACGACGGGCGCAGCCGCACCAGGGTCTCGACGATCTCGTCCACGTCCGTCGTGTTGAGCACGAGCGGGATGGAGTCGAGACCGCCGAAGGTCTTGAACAGCGCGGACTTGCCCTCCATGACGGGCAGGGACGCGCTGGGGCCGATGTCGCCGAGACCGAGCACCGCGGTGCCGTCGCTGACGACGACGACCAGGCGGTGCGCCCACGTGTACTTCGCGGCGAGGGCGGCGTCCTCCGCGATGGCCTTGCTCACTCGTGCGACACCGGGGGTGTAGGCGATGGACAGCGCTTTCGGGTCAGCGAGCGAGGCGGTCGCGCCGACCTCGAGCTTCCCGCCCAGGTGCGCGTTGAAGATCTCCTCGTCCGTCAGCTTCGTCGGATCGGAGTTCTCGGTACGGGCTTCGTTCACTGCTGTCACGGCGTCCCTCCTGCGGTGCGGGCGGCGTAGTAGCCCCGGACATGGGCTCATCACCAAACGGCGCACCGGCCCAGCGTTGTCACGCCGGGTACACGGGGCCTTGAAAGTCGGTCGACGTCGCCGGCGAATTTGGCGCCGGTGAGCCGCCCGAGTGCTGCGGGTGACGGAAGTGTGGCAGGGTCCCGCTTCGCTGTCTGCGGCGGGGATCACACTTTTTCCGCAGGTCAGAGGGCATGTAGCAAGACGTCCGTCCGGTTTTCTGCACCGACCGGTCGGTTTATGCAGGCAGGAAGCACCCGATCGGTCAAGAAACTTTGACGCCTTAGAGTGACGGCATGCAGGCGAGTTCGCTGAAAATTGACGGCGCGTTCGAGTTCACACCTCGGACATTCCCCGACGACCGCGGCGTGTTCGTCTCGCCGTACCAGGAGGCAGCCTTCGTCGAGGCGGTCGGCCACCCGTTGAAGGTCGCCCAGACGAACCACAGCGTCTCCCGCGCGGGGACCATCCGCGGCATCCACTACGCGGACGTCCCGCCGTCCCAGGCCAAGTACGTCTTCTGCCCGCGCGGCTCGTTCATCGACATGATCGTGGACATCCGCGTCGGCTCCCCCACGTTCGGCCAGTGGGAGGCGGTGCTCGTCGACTCGACGAAGTGCAACGCCGTCTACCTGGCCGAGGGGCTGGGCCACGCGATGATCGCGCTGGAAGACGACACGACCATGAACTACCTCTGCTCCACCGTCTACAACCCGTCCGGCGAGCACGGCCTGACCCCGCTCGACCCGGCGCTGGACCTGCCGTGGCCCAGGGAGCTGGAATTCCTGTTGTCGGAGAAGGACACCGCGGCCCCGACCCTCGCCGAGGCCTACGAGGCCGGCGTGCTCCCGCGCTACGAGGACTGCCTGGCCCTGTACGCGTCCCTCAAAGCCTGAGCCGAGGCCTCGGCCATAGTCGAGCTTTGACGACTCCGAGCACCTCGGCCGGCCCGAGCTGCTCGGAGTCGGTGCTCGCGTAGGGGTTGTCTCCCACGACGTGCCACCCACCGTCCACGGGGTGAGAGGCCCGCTTGATCGACAGTTGCCCCGGTCTGCCGGCCCACCTGACCAGGACCACCTGACCGGCTCTGGGCATCGCACCCCATCTGACCAGCACGATGTCCTCGTCACGGAGGGCGGGCACCATCGAGGGCCCCCGCACGAGCACGGTGGAGAGACGCGGTCTCAACGATCACCCTTCGGTCAGCCGGAGTAGGGTCCTTCTTGTCGGAGCATCCACTGTTTTCATTCTGGGAGGAACGATGCGACTCGTGTCGCGCATTCTCCGCCCGCGCGTCGAGGCAACCGCGCACTGCGACCTGCCCTGCGGCGTCTACGACCCGGCGCAGGCCCGCATCGAGGCCGAGTCGATCAAGGCGGTTCAGGAGAAGTACCAGGCCAACGAGGACCCGGAGTTCCGGGAGCGCGCTGTCCTGATCAAGGAGCAGCGCAGCGAGCTCGTCAAGCACCACCTGTGGGTGCTGTGGACGGACTACTTCAAGCCGCCGCACTTCGAGAAGTACCCCGAGCTGCACGACCTGTTCAACCGCGCCACCAAGGCCGCGGGCGCGGCGGGCACCAAGGGGTCGATGGACCCGGCGTCGGGCCAGCAGCTGCTGGACCTGATCGCGCAGATCGACAAGATTTTCTGGGAGACCAAGCAGGGCTGAGCTCAGAGCCTTGTAAACGACGCTGACCAGCGAAAACCTTGTTCGTTGGTCAGCGTCGTTTGTCGTCCTTGAGGGTTGTTCGACGGCCCCCAGACGGCCCAAGTTCGTCCTAATTGGACTGACCGGCAACACCGTGTCTTCGGCCCGCAACTGTTAGCTCAACCGCCCCGCGAGTCTTCAGACGCTCGGTAGACAGATCCCCAGGCAGCGGCGCGGCGGGATCCTTGTCGTCGAAGCGCCAACGACGTCGAACACTCGGGCCTTCGCAGGGCGCAGACCGCACAGAGCCGCGCTCCACTGCATCGGAATGAGCATCGGTCCGTTTGGGGCATAAGGCGCATCGACAGACGTGCTTCTCGGGCAGACCAAGCGGATGACTGGCAATCAAAGCGCCTGTTCACATCCTCGAACGGCACTCCTGGCACGTCACGTCGCTACGGCCAGAACTGGCTCCTGCTCCATCAAACGAACCACACGCAGTCCGGTCATTTATCGAGTCCACGATGTAGTGAACCGGTCCTGATACCTCAACCCAGCAGGTAGCAGACGTGATCGGCGAACAGTAGTCGCTGTCGTGTCGCTCCCAGTACTCCGTCGCGGTGGGCTTGCCACAGTTCGGGCAGTTGTCAGTCGCCATCGTGAACTTCCAATGCTGGATCCAGCGGGAGTGCCACCCGGACTAGGCCTGCTCTGCTGTCTGCAGTTCGCACAAGTCTTAGATGGATCGACTGGTGCGCTCGTGTTGTTGCCCGCTGCCCCGACAGGACTGCCTCCGCACAGCTTCGGCGATCTGCCGCGCCACATCGGGAGGTGGCTCATGTTCCCAGAAACGCAGCACTCTCCAACCCGCCTCAGCTAGCTGGCGGTTGGTGTCCATGTCTCGCTCACGGTTTCCCCGCACCTTGTTGGCCCAGAAGCCTGCGTTGGCCTTCGGGGCTGTGTGGTGGTCGGGACAGCCGTGCCAGAAGCAACCGTCCACGAAGACCGCGACCTTCGCGCGGGTGAAGACCAGGTCAGCAGTACGACGTAAGGAAGGAACAGGCCGATATGAGACTCGATAGCGGAGACCGAGCGCGTGCACGGCTCGCCGGACAGCCAGCTCCGGCCCAGTGTCCCGCCCGCGGTTCGACCGCATGCTCGCCCGGGCACCAGGAGAGGACGCCCACGAGGGTTCAACCCGTACCACGGGTCCGACGGTACAAGGTTCTCGAAGATCCGATGTCGCGTCCCGAAAGTGTCAGACCCGCCGCATATGATGACGTCGTGCCCACCATGATCGATCTTTTCGCTGGCTGTGGCGGTATGACCGTCGGTTTTGCTGCGGAGGGGTTCACGTCAGAGCTTGCTGTGGAGTTCAACCTCCACGCTGCGGCGACGTACGCTGCCAACTTCGGCGAGCAGCACACCTTCCACGGCGACATCGCCAACCTCCGCGAGGCCGACATCCCTGAAGTTGACGTCGTGATCGGTGGGCCGCCGTGTCAGGGGTTCTCGAACCTAGGCAGTCGAGACATCAAAGATCCACGTAACCAGCTCTGGCGTGAGTACGTCCGAGTGGTGCTGGCCGCACGCCCCAAGGTCTTCGTCATCGAGAACGTCGACAGGTTCATGTCGTCATCGGAGTTCGCACTGCTTGTGAACGAGGCTGACCACGGGGCCCTCGCTGAGTATGAGCTGTCCTACGGTCACCTCAACGCGGCCGACTACGGTGTCTCGCAGCGCCGCAAGCGCACGATCGTCATCGGCTCTCGTGTCGGAAAGATCGAATTGCCAGCACCGACGCACGCCCGTGTGCCGGCGCCAGGTTCCGGCCTGAAGCCTTGGGTCGGAACCGCAGCCAAGATCGCCGTGCTGCCCGAGATCCCCGACACAACGGAACTTCCCCGCACGACTGTAGAGTTCTTTGGTCAGACCATGCCTGGCCCATTCAAGGGGCTTGACATCCACGTCGGACGAAATCCGACCAGCCTGTCATTGCAACGCTACGACAAAATTCCTCCAGGTGGCGGTCGTTTCGACCTGAACCCATACCCTGAACTTCTGCCTAAGTGCTGGCGAGACAAGCCCACAGGCACGACAGATGTCATGGGTCGGATGCGCTGGGATATGCCGTCCCACACAATCCGCACCGAGTTCTTCAAGCCGGAGAAGGGGGCGTACCTTCACCCCCAATGGGATAAGCAAGGAAAGCACCGCGTCAACCGGCCAATTACTCATCTCGAAGCAGCACTGTTGCAGGATTTCCCGGAAGACTTCTTGTGGTGCGGCTCTAAGATCGAGATCGCTCGACAGATCGGCAACGCGGTGCCAGCCGGACTTGCTCAAGCCATCGCCGCGCACATCAAGCCCCACCTTGCGTAGCACAAGAAGTTGTCGCATTGCCTGATCCGCTCAAGTCCGCTTCAGGCCAGCCACACGTGGACTAGCCTCTGCGGGCGTGAGCGGACCCGATTCGGCTGGCCAACTGCCACTTCTCCCAGAGCTGGACAACCCTGTAACCAGCGACTCAACAGACTTGCACCAGGTTCAACCAAGCAGCGGCACGGATGACGAACTAGACCGTGTACGACGTTGGCTGATCGCCAACGACCCTACCGGCAAGAGGTTCGCCCGAGTACTGCGCGAGTCTCTCGACCAGGTACTCGACGGTCCCAGGACCGGGAGATTCCGCTACTCGGACCTGCGCAAAACAGAGAAGACTCACGTCGGAACCGTTGTGGAGATCAATCTCGCTAAAGAGTTTGGTTTCACTGACGGTGCCGATATGGACTATCAGATTGCCGGCGCGCAGGTCGATTGCAAGTACTCGATGAGTCGGACCGGATGGGCGATCCCTCTTGAGGCAAGCGGTCATCTAGTTCTCTTGACGTGGACTGACGACAACGCTAGCAAATGGTCCGTAGGACTCTGGCGCGTCGACCCGAACCATCTGAACCCAGGAAATAATCGAGACAGCAAAAAAACAATCTCTGCCACGGGTCGCGCTCAAATTCATTGGCTCTGGCATGAGGCCAAGCTTGACGAGAATTTGCTTCTACATCTCAAAGCAAGCGATCTGGACAAGATCTTCTCTCATGATGGCAAGAGGAACGGACAGAAGCGGGTAAACGAGCTGTTCCGTCAAGTTCAAGGCCGAATCATTAGACGTGAAGTGGTCCTTACCGTGGCCCAGCAAAAAGATGGACCGCGTCGAGCTCGAATGGCACGCGAGCCGAAACAGCTCGGAAAGGAAGGGATAATCGTGTTGGGCCACTACTCGTGGGATGTCCAGGTCGCGGAGATTCTCGGGCTTCCCGTGCCAAAGTCAGGGGAGTGGGTCTCCGTCAGGATCGCCCCGGTAACGCCAGAGTCAACTCGGGCGAAGTTCCCTGCAGGGGACGGGTATTGGGCGATCGCGAACGACACCGACCCGGTCATGCCGGCGCCCGTAGTGCCCCGCGGAAAGCCCCTCGACGACGAGTAAGGCGATTGCTCTGAGTACAGCATGCGCAGCAGTGACGTCCAGCGTCATCGGCGGACAGCACAGGGCTACGTACCGATGACGACGGAGGAGCCATGCCGGAGCGTAGGAAGCCTGCCTCACCTGGGCCCATCACCGGCATCGCACCTCTGTTGGGCCAGCCGTCCTACATCGCCGGACCACCGCGCGAGGATACGGCCAAAAATGAACAGCTGCGCCAAGGGCAACGAATAACGGATCGGCCCAGGCAAGCCGGATATCAGCTCAGGAGAGACGATGACTGAATCACGGATATTACATATCGAATTTCATGGACGTGTCATCGAGCACCTTGGCATCGACATGTACCAATCTCCAGTCGCAGCCATAGCCGAGCTGATCTCGAACGCTTGGGACGCGGACGCAACGTCGGTCGACATCGACCTTCCGAAGAACATTCAAACGGGTGCCGAAATTGTCATCAGAGACAATGGCGAGGGCATGACATTCAATGAATGTCAGGATCGATACCTGAAGGTAGGTTACAACAGACGCAAAGACAGGAAATCCGCAGTAACAAACAAAAATGGCCGTCCAGTAATGGGCCGCAAGGGCATTGGAAAGTTCGCCGGCTTCGGAATCGCCGGTTTGGTCGAGGTAGAAACAGTCAGCGAGAAGACTGGCGAAAAGACCGTGTTTCAGCTGGACGTCGCTAAACTCACGGGCGAAAAGGACGACTACGCCAGCAGTACGCCAATGCCTGTCAGCGTCGTCACTTATCTACCACCCGACGAGGACCGCAAAGGAGATCACGGAACGAAGCTCACGTTACGCGAACTCACTTTAAAGAAGACTCCAAACACAGAGCAGTTCGCTCGAAGCATGGCTCGTCGATTCCTTCTTATGGACCGCGCAGACGAGTTCAAGGTTAACGTCGACGGAAAATCAATCTCTGACGTTGAAGAAGTCGAGAAGATCGAGTTCGATTTTCCGCGCGACTACAAGCAAGGTGAGCTGCCGCCCAACCTTACGGTCAAGGATGGCTGGGGCACTGAAGTGCTCCCGGACGGCAACAAGATCAAGTGGCGATTCGTCTTCTACAAGGACACGATCTCCGACGACGATCTCGCTGGCATATCAATCTTTAGCCACCACAAGCTGTCGCAGCGGCCCTTCTTCTTCAATCTCAGCGGCGGCATTGGCGGCCAACAAGGAATGAGCTATCTGTCAGGCAGGGTTGAGGCGGACTTTATTGATGACCAAACTCAAGATCTGATTTCGACCGAGCGTCAGCGGATAAGTTGGCAATCTGAAACTACTTTACCCCTGCTCAATTGGGGGCAGAGTCGAGTGAAGTCACTTCTTCGTCGCTGGCAGGATCGGCGTGCCGAAGTGAAAGTCGAGGCAATGAACAGGCGCCTCACACCGTTCTCCACTCGTCTCGACAAGCTCGACCCACCAGAAAAGAAGATCGTCAGACGTGCTCTAACAGCGGTCGCACGAATCGCCGTATTGTCTGACGAGAACTTCGCCCACCTTGCTGACGCCATCCTTTCAGCATGGGAAGGAGGCCGCCTCAAGGGCCTCATCGACAAACTTTCCGAAGCGTCCGAACTAGATGCCGAAGAACTGGTCCAGATTCTCGTCGAATCTCGCGTGATGAATGCGCTTCACGCAGCCGAACGAGTCAAGGCACAACTGAGCCTGATCGAAGGCCTTGAAGAGCGCATCCGAAATAGGGATCTTGAAAACGCGGTTCGCGACTACATCGCAGAGAACCCGTGGATGATCTCACCTGAGTGGGACACTTTCCGGGTTGAGAAGAGCCTCTCGATCCTCACAAAGGAGATCGCAAAGGAGTCACTCGACCAGGGCGGAGAAAATAACGGATGGAACAAGAGGGTCGACCTTCTTCTCTCATCCGGAAACCAGCTCCTCGTCGTAGAATTCATGCGACCAGGAGTAACTGCAGACTGGGACCACGTAAGCAGATTCAAGCGTTATGTGCTGACATTGCGTGCCGCCGTACTGGCCAACCGGGGCGGAGACTTCAGGGAAGTCAGCGGCCTGATGGTCGCGGATAGGATCGACCGCAACCCTGCAGTCGAGTCCGAAGTCGATAGCCTCAAAATACAAGGACTGCAGGCAACGGACTGGAACGGCTTACTATTCCGATCAAAGAAACAATGGGAAGAATACTTCCAGATCCTCGTTGATCGCGCACCCGAAGACGAGCGAATGCAAAATCTGGCGTCCACAACCTCTGCGCCTGACGATACGCAAGAGAGCGACGAAGAATAGACCTTCTAGATTCCGACTCCATCTGTTGGATCAGGCCCAAGGAACCAAGAGCTGCACCCCTGAAATCGAGGGCAAGCCTGTGGGCTGGTCGACGCCGTCAAGGCGTTGAGCTGTCCACAGGTGCGGCAGCCGAGCGCCGTGCCCAGCTTGATTAGGCTTGGACACGGCGCTCGTCCCAACGTGGGGCGCCATCAGCAAGCAGCGGCACCCTCTACTGCGTCACGCGGCCATCCGCCAGTGCACGACGTAGCCCGCTGCCTCCGCAGCGATCAGTGGGTCGAGGCGGTCGGGCCTACTGCGCTTCGACTCAAAGAATGGCTTTCCGCGGCGAGCATCCAGAACTACTGGGACCGCTCCAGGCAGGGTCTCGTCCACCGTGCGCTGCAAGATCCTCAAAGCGATGTTGGCAGCGTCGAGCTGCAACACCGGCTCCTTGAGATAGGCCAACACCACCCACGTCGTTCCGTCAGGCAGACGCAGCCCCAGGTGCGGCTGCACCTTCAGGTCCAGCTCTCCGACGGTCAACACGGACGGCCTGGTCCGGACGCCAGATGCCTTGAGACCGGAGAACCATGGCAGGAAGCCGGCCTTGATCTCGGTGAACGCGCGCTCCTGCCCGCGGCGATTGGCCCTCGCGATCGCCGTGTTCAGCTCGTTTTCAGGGCTGGGCGAGTTGGCCGCGCGACGCATGGCGTCCCTCATGCGCTGATAGAACGCACGACAGACGCCGTCTTCTGCGTCGTGGATGCTGCGCTGTTCCTTGACGATGTCGATGCGCCGACTGTTTCGGCTGCCGACGTACTCGGTGAACATCAACGTGGAGATGTCCACGTTCTGTGCCTTCAAGAGATCTCTCCTGTCCAGTGAACAGGCAGGCACACCATGACTATGTGAGGCAGCCGCGAGCGCTGGTTATGCGCTTGCCGCTTCATCGCGCTAGGGTCGGGGTGCGAAGTCCGGGCCCGTGTCTGGTGTCACCTGCCTCCATGGCAAGTGCTCCTGCCATGGGCCTTTCGCATATGCAGCTCAGGCAGCCCAGCGGGTCAGCACCGCTCTGCCGCGTTTGAGCGACTCCCAGCCTCAGCCCATGAGGTCAACACCTCACTCCTTGCGCACGATGGCGCACGCTTGTCTGTCTACTGAGGAGGAGTGTGGACCGTCTACGGAGCGGATGCAACTCGACACGAACATATGTTCACACAAGATCTAGGGTGATCCGCAGCTTGCGGATACGACATGTTGGGTTCTGCGGACAACTTGAGCTGTCGCCACCTGGAACTTCGCCTACGTAGTTCTGAGTTGTCCACAACCTACGACGCGTGGTTATCCACAGCGAAACTCGACGAAAGCTGGTTGCGCTGCCAGCGTGTCGCGATCATGAACGGTTCGTGATGCCTGTTCTCGGCCTTCGCGGTCCCTGTGGAGTCGGTGGGCATGGCCTCTGCCGTCGCGGACATCCCTCGGTTGCCTCGCCGACGCCGACGCGGGCCGCCAGGCCCGCTTGGAGGCGTCGGACAACACCGCCCGAGGGGTGAGACTCCGCGACGGCTGAAGCACGAGTGGCCAGCGGCCCCGCAGGGGCCGCCTTGATGAAGAAAAGAAACTCTGAACACGGCAGCTCCGGGCGGTCGCCAAAACAGGCATGCGCTTCAAACTCTTGGCATGAGATAGTCGAGCGATGCCCTATCAGGAGAGTGCCAAGGAGCGTGAGCGGCGCGAGTGGGTCACTAGACAAGAGGCGTTCAAGGACGCCAACGAGGCTCACGAAGCGGCACTGGCCGCAGCCACCACCGACAAAGAGAAGAGGGACATCAAGCAGGCCTTTGCTCAGTACCGAGCCGCGCATAGGGAAGAAGATATTCGTCGCGGGAAACGACTTCCCGGGACTCATGTTGCGATGCATCAGATCATGTGGGCGCGGTGGATCGAAGTAGCGGTTGAGCACGAACTCATCGCCCGTGCCGCATTCCCTGAACTACTTGCAAGAGCTGAGTCAGACGCGATCCTGCGCGAGTTCCGCGCGTCTCTTGTCGCCGTGACCTCGTCGGCTTACACCGTGGAAGCCTTCTTCGGCGACATCAAGTACCTGCTACCTGCCCCTACAGAGAAGCCCAACAAGCGGCACATTGCGTTGAGCAGCGCCTTTAAGCTGGCATTCAGAATCGCGGACAGTGAGCATTCACGCCTACAGCATGAATTATCTTGGCTCTTTGATCTACGCGACCAAGCCGCCCACCCTTACACCGAGTCAGAGCCTGCCCAGGAACATCCAGCAGGCTTCTACACCGGCGCCGAGTGCTGCAAGTTCAACGCGGTCACGAGTGGTCGCGCGGTGGATATAGCTCTAACGGTTCTAGGCTACGCAGATCCGCCATGCGCACCGCACAACAGGTCGATTGAACGATGGATACAGGACCGTAGCCCGTACCACCGCACGGTAATTGACTCCCTCAAGCAACAGCGCCAGGTCAAGCCGTTGATCTTGAGCGCCTAAACACTCAGGCACATCGCGAGGCAGTACAGCTAGCCCTTGATCAGCCGCACCAACTCTGCCGTGTCTGTCAGGTCTGCGAGCACCTCGACGGCTCCGGCGTCCCGCAGATCCTCGACACTGCTTCGCCCGCTGGCCACGGCGATGATCTGCACGCCTGCGGTCAGGGCAGCGCTCACATCCCGCGGGGTGTCGCCGATGAGCACCGTGTCGTCAGGGCCGAACTGGGTGTCGAGCTGTTGGGCCGCGCGCTCTCGGGCGATCGTCACCAGTTCCGCCCGGTCGGCGTGGTCGTCGCCGTATGAACTCGTCTCCAGATCGAGGAACTGTTCCAGTCCGAGCGCGACCAGCTTGATTCGCGCGACGGCACGGAGGTTTCCGGTCAACACGCCTTGGTGGACGGTCGGTTCAGCCTCCAGCGCCGCCAGAGCCTCTCGCGCTCCCGGCAGGACTCGGGCTCGCGACGCGAATTCATCCCGGCCGGCCTCGTAGCTGTCGATGAGCGCGCTCACGAGCTTGCCCGTTGTCGTGTCGGTTGGTTCGATGCCGTGGAGCTTCACCGTCTCGGCGATGATGTCCAGCTCGGTCCTGCCGCTCACGTCGGCAAGCTGTTGGAAGGGCCGGCCGAACGCTGCCGGAACCGCGCGCTCGTACATCTCGCGCCCCATGCCACGAGACTGAAGCAACGTGTGGTCGATGTCCCAGAGCACGAGCCGTCGCAGCTCGTTCGGCCTGATCATGCTTCGAGTCTGTCACTCGGTCGGGGTCTCGCGCTGGGGCTTAGGATCAGTGCAGGTCAACGCTTCGCAGGGGTGGAGATGGACGAGCAGCTCGCAGCCACGATCGGCGAACGCGTGCGCCTGCATTGCCTTGCCTCACGCAAGTCGAAGACCGTGATTGCTGGGCTGGCCGGCATCACGCCCGACTACCTCTACCAGATCGAACGCGGGCTCAAGCTCCCCACAGTGACGGTGTTGAAGCAGCTGGCCGACGTGCTGAACGTGTCGGCCGACGAACTGTTGAGCTCCACCGTGAAGCGTGAGACTCCGGCTCGGTCTGGTTCCGCGGGCGATGCCCTGTACAGGGCATTCACTAGGCCGCTGGTCTCCGATGGCGGCGCGAATTTTGACGCAAAAGCGTTGCGCTGCAACATCTTGAGCGCTTGGGAGACCTGGCAGACGTCGGCAACGCGATACAGCCAGCTCACGCTGGAACTCCCCGCGCTCGTGGTCGAGGCTGAGCAGGCGTTGCGTGGCGGCGGGAATCTCTCCGCGGCTGAACGCCGAGAAGTTCAGCGCTGCGCTGCTGATCTCTACGCCTTGGCGCGGAGCGTCGCCAAAAGGCTCGGCAGGGTCGACGTCGCGATGCTTGCGGCGGACCGGGCAATCCGGGCTGGGGAGAATGCGGACGATCCGCTGAGGTTGGCGATGGCGCAATGGAACCTCGCTCAGGTCCTGCTTGCCGATGGCGAAGCTGAGGGAGCAGAGGACGTCGCGATGCACGGAGCAGAGGCGCTCGATCCACGGTTCGAAGACGACCTGGACGCTGTGGCGCTCCGTGGTGCGCTCCTCCTCGTCGGGTCTATCGCTGCTGCACGTCGTGGTGATGTCTGGCGAGCCAGGGAGCGGGTGCGCGCGGTCGAGCCGTTGGCCAAACGGACCGGCGAACGCAACACACTCTGGACGGTGTTCGGTCCTACGAACGTGGCAATGCACGCCGTCAGCGTTGAGGTCGAGGCTGGCGCTGCTGCTGACGGGCTGCGCCTGGCCGAACAGATCGACCATGACCGCTCCCCCTCGATCGAGCGGCGCGTGGCGTTCCTCCTGGACCAGGCCAAGGGTCAAGTGCAACGGCGTGACTACGGCAGTGCGCTGGTCATGCTGTCCGCCACCGAACGCGAAGCGCCTGAGGACCTGAAGTATCGGCCGGCCGCCCACAAGGTGTTGGAGACCCTCGTCCAGCGGGCTCGGAGGTCAGTCGCGACCGAAGCGGCGCGACTGGCTACTCGCGTCGGCGCACCCCTCTGAGCAGCAGCGCTCCTAGTCAGGCCTAGCTGACGGCTCGGGTTGGTGCCCCGCAGTCGATCTAGCGTCGCCGCTGGCGCCTGGGATTAGAGCCGCTCCGTCCCCCGACTGTCTGAGCTGTCTCCCCCCGGTCCCAGGCGCCACCAACAGCTGCCCAGATCGAGGAGTGCTCAAAGGTGTTGTCACCCGAGGACGTCGACCTGGTCGCGAATATCCGAAAGATCGCCGATCTGATGCCCGGCGTTGCCTTCGACATCGTCATGGAGACTCTGTCACCGGAACGAGAACACGAGTTCGGCCAGATCCTCGTAGCGCTAGGCGAACTTCTCGCTCGCCGGGCGGAACGTCGAGGTTTCTCCGGAAAGACGGTCGAGCATGACCAGCGAAAGAACCTCAGTACGCACCTTGACTGCATCGCCTTGGAGCCGGGCGCAGTCATCTCGGACAAGCCGAGGCGAAAGTGACGATGTACATCCGGCCGACAATGGCCGAACGGTCGCTCGGTCGAGTCCTGTGGCGTTGGCGCGATAACACCGGAATGTCGCTGACGGAGGCCTGCGAGAAAGCAGGATTCTCGATCGCCCTCCTCAGCATGGCCGAGAACGCTTTGAGACCCTTCGATCCGCTGAACACGATGATTCTTGGACGCGTTTACGGCATCCCGAACGAGGTCTGGAAGCGTGAAGTAAGGCGTGCAGAGTTCGCAGCGGAAGCACGTACCCAAGCAAGAGCAAAGAAATCTCCGCTTGACCTGAACGCCACCAGAGACATGGACGAGGCGGCCCTAGACGCCACAGCTGTCTGCGCCTTTGGCGCAGATACGATTCCCCGTCTATTTCAGACCCCTGAGTACAGGAAAGCAGCCGGACCGGCCTTCCCGGCGCTTGAGGATGACGATCCAATTCTCCTGGCCGAACTACACTCAACCTGGATCAAGAACTTCTCGACCGACGCATCCTCCAGTCCGACTGTTAGCATCGTGCTCACCAGACGCGCGCTTCATCGAGTGGTCGCTAATGAGGCGGTCACCAGCGCTGCACTTGTCCAGCTGGTACACCTGTCGGAACTCGAAGACTTCACGGTTCAAGTCTTAGACGACGAGGCCTGCCTAGGCGCTCGCGCCGAGAGTTCCTATTGCCATCTGACCTTTCCTCACACACAACACGATGACGTGGTGTATCTGGAGAGCGCAGAGCACGGCCAGTACATCGAAGATCCTGCTACCTGCCAACTAATTCATTGCGGATTCAAGGCTTTACAGCAGTGCGCGCTGTCCCCCGCACAATCAGTGCAGGAAATTGCTGAAGCTGCCAGCACCCTTCAGTCGCGTACGCCTCGCCGGTCACCCAGCAGGAAGCCTCGACCAAAGACGCCGCGCTCGACCACACGAACGGAAAAGTAACAACGATGGAACAGGCTCCAATCACGCCTCGGAGTTGCGAACTGGGCGACGCGCTAAGGACTCTTCGCAAGGAGTTCGCCAAAGGAAGTGCGTTCGCCGAACAGCTCGACTGGGACCCAAGCAAGGTGTCCAACATCGAGCGCGGGAAGGTGAGGCCGACCGAGGTTGACTTGGCGCAGTACCTGACCGCGTGCGGCAAGGATCGGGGCTGGATCACCGATTTCAGTAACAACTACGCGCATGCTTTCCAAACCTACTTCGCTCAGACAGCAGCCAACTTCAGCACCGTTGCGTTTGCTGAACGCATGGCAGCCGCTATCACTGGGTACGGCAGGACAGCCATCCCGGACCTGCTGCGAACGATCGAGTACACCGAGAATCTTCTCCAGCGACGCGGGGCATCTCCGAACCAGGTTCAGGCTGCCATCCATTCCCAACGGGAACGTCAGCGCGTGTTGCGGTCCGACGCTCGCCCATCACTCCTGTTCTACATGGCAGAGACCGCACTGAACACGCAGTTCAAGAATGCCCGCGAGCGAATGGATCAGCTCGAACTCCTAAGGCGCATGTCGCGGTTCCTTCGCATCATTCCGTCCGGAGAGAATCTGTCGTCCTCAACAGATTTCACGCTCTACGAACGCGAGAAGCTGCCGACCACCGTCGTGGTCGACTGCGAATACGCAAGAGTCTTCATCCAAGACGACGGCGCAACCTCTCAATGCCAAGCGCTCCTGGCCGCGCTGGACGACGTCGCGTTGAGCCACACGGATTCGAGTCGGCTCCTCAGTCAACTGCTCGTGGAGGAGTACGTGGCAGGCATCAAGGAAGCGACGGACGACAGGCCGGCCGCATCCTGATCCTGAGCTGCACTCGGGTAGACACCGGTTCAGCTCTACCCCGACCGGGCACCTTGAGCCCGGCAGCCCAAATACCGAACCTCTAGCGTGAGCAAGGTGAACAACGTGGTTGAAGCGGACGTCCCGGACGGGCCTTTCAGCTCGCACCTTGCTTCAGCGGTCCTCAAGGAGGCGTCCGCCCACATCGGAATCGCCTCGACCGACGCACGCTTGATGCGCCTGGGCGAAAACGCCCTGTTCCACCTCCCCCGTTCAGGGGTCGTCGTCCGCATCGCGCGAAGTGCCGATCGTTGGGACGACGCGGTCAAGGAGGTGGCGGTTTCGACCTGGCTGGAGGAGAGCGGCGTACCTGCTGCCCGGCTGCACGCGGTCGACCAGCCGATCTTGATTTCGGGCTACCCGGTGACGTTCTGGCGCTACATCGACGGACGCAACGGCAACCGCGGGGACGTCGGCGACCTGGGTCGATTGCTGCTGAGGCTGCACCAGACGTCGCCCCCGACGACGTTCGAGCTGCCCGCCCAAGACATCTTCGTGCACGTCGAGTCGCGCATCGAGTCTTCTGATGTGCCGGACGCTGACAAGCGCTTCCTGTTGGACAGGGTCGCGGAGCTTCGAGACGAGATCAGCGGTCTCAAGTTCCAGATGGAACCCACGTCGACGCACGGGGACGCACACGTCCAGAACCTGATGGTCAGCGACGGCGCCGCGCTGCTCATCGACTTCGAGCGCTTCTCCAAGGGTCAGCCTGAGTGGGACTTGGCCATGACGGCGACCGAGTACCTGTCGGCCGGCTGGTGGACCGCGGACGAGTACCGCGAGTTCTGCGAGGCCTACGGGCACGACGTCACCAGGTGGAACGGATTCCGCGTCTTGCAGTCCACGCATGAGATCAAGATGACCACGTGGATCATGCAGAACGTTGACGAATCTGAAGAGATCGCCGCCGAGTACGCGACGCGGATCGAAACGATGCGGACCGGCCGTGCGACAACTCCGTGGCGGCCCTTCTAAGCCACCCTGGTCAACAGGACCGCAGTTCCGAGATCGATCTCCGGGTAGTGCCGCATCACGCGCTCGACGAACAGCCGCGTGCGGGGGTCCTTCGCGTGCAGCGTCGCGAGTTGCGCGTGGAAGTCGGTGAGATAGCGGACGTACCTGCTGGATTGCAGCGGGCCGGCCAGGTCCACCGCGTCGACCGCCAGGTCCACGGCTTCCTCAAGGTCACCGTTCGTGAGAGCACCCGCGGCCGAGACCATGCCGATGAACGCGCGCGTCCGCGGCGGGGTGTCGTGCGGTGCGATGGCTCGGGCCGCGTACAGACGGGCCTTCTCCGGCTGCATGAGGTCGCGGAATCCGTGGGCGGCTTCGCCTGCAAGCTCTTCCGCGTTGAAGTAGCTGATCCACGGCGGTTCGTCGTCCGGGACGTGCTGGCTGAAGAAGCGCTCTGCCTCGTGCATCACGCGGGCGAACTCGCGCGCCTGACCGCTGCTCGCCAACGCCCTCGCCTCCATCGCGAGGAACATCGAGGTGACCGCCGGAGTGGCTTTGGCGATGGTCGAGCCCTGCGCCGCACGCGCGAACTGGACGGCGTCGTTGAAGCGGCCGAGGTAGTTCGCCTGGTGGCTGAGGTTCGCCAACAACCGTCCACCTAGGACGTGGTCCTGCGCTTCGCGGGCAAGCCGTAGTCCCTGGACGAAGTACCGCTGTGCTGCACCGTGGCGGCCGGCGTCGTATGCACTCCACCCGAGTAGCTGCGCGACTTCCGCAGCTGCGCTGAACAGGTCGCGCCGTTCCGGCCCGCTGTGCGCGCCCTGCAGAAGGGGCGTGATCTCGGTCTTGAAGTAGAAGAGCAGCATCTTCCGGACGTGTCCGCCGCCGTACTTGAAGTCGAGATCCATCAGGTTGGCGGCCGTCGCGCGGATCGCGGATGCTGCCGCTCCCCCGCCTCGGCGGAGCTCGTCCGCGTCCGCCACGTGCAGGGAGTCTCCGAACATGTAGCCCGTGATGATGCCGGGCGTGGCCTCGTGCGCCCACTGCGAACGCACCAATGCCGGTTGGTCTTCGAGATCAGCGGCGGTGAGCTGGCTCATCAGGTCAACAGCTGCGTCCGCGCTCGGCGGGTACTCCGCGCCGTGCTCTGTCGCATCTGGACCGACAGCCTGAATTCCGCCGTTGAAGCCGATCTCCGCAAGGTCGACGCGCCGGCCGAGCTTGGCGCCCAGAGCAAGCGCGATGTAGTTCTGAGTTGCCGCTTTCGGCCGCGTGCCGTCGAGCCAACGACGCACAGACACGTGGTCGGCCGCAACGGTCTGACCGTCGCGATTGGCGAGTTCTCGTACTCGTGCGGCAAGCCCCTTGTTGCTCATGTCGGCTTCCGACATCACCGCAGCTAGGAGCTTGTTCGGTTCGCTGTTTCCGGTCAAATGATCACCGTGTCTGCACGCCGTGCACCTCCCGTGCACCCCTTCCGTGCATCAATGCACCCCCTTGAGCACACTGCAATGCACCCCCTCACCTGCCGTTCTATGTCTACATGAACGGAACACCGGATGAGTTGGAATTCATCAGCCTCAGGCTGCGTCAGTTGCAGTTCGCCATAACGAGGGTCACTGAGAAGGTGGAACAGATCGAGGATCGTCGGCGGCTTCGAGCTGCTCGACACGCTCAGTCAGATGCAAGACCGCCGCCTGCAATTGATCAAGCTGGCGAATGACCGTCTCGATCGTGACCGGGCTTCGATCCTCGGCCGGCGGTTCTTGAACGAAGACGCCTACGGCCGGTTGCGAGACCACCCAGCCCTCGGTCTCAAGGATCTGCACAGCCTTCTGCGCGGTCCCGAGCGCGACGCCGTGTTGCTCGGCGAGTTTGCGGTGACCGGGTAGCCGGGCGCCCACTTCCAGGGCTCCGGACCGGATGTCCTTCTTCACCGCTTCGACAACCCGCTGGTACGCGGCAAGTCCTGGCTGGTCGCTCACGGCATCAGCCTAACTTCACTGACCCACACTGCTACAGATCACCCGATTGGACTATGCCATCCGATCCATACTGCTCTACATTGGTATGTATCAGTTGCTCACCACCGGAGGTACGACATGGCTCTGAACGACATCCCCGTGATCCTGTCCCACTACAAGCTCCTGATCACCGAAGCACCCTGCGTGAAGATGCGCGAACTCGACGGCGGCCAGCTCGTTCCCGTGGTCGACCGCAACACGAACGAAGAGCAGTTCGTCGTGGTGCTGTTCGCCAAGGCCCGCCCGACTGAAGGCCGCCGCAAGACGAAGGGCGAGGAGATCCGCGTCAACCTCCCCGGCGACCCCGGCGCGGGGTTCGAGGAAGGCGACTACGTCGAGCTGATCAACCCCGTGATCAACACGTACGAGATGCGCGGGGAGGACGGCAAGATCACCGCCTCTGGCCTGTGGTTCAAGGCGGATGGCCTGACCCCTGCGGCACGCATCGTGTCCGCTCCCGCGGCTTAGTCCCGCAAGCCCTGCCCGGTAGGCCGGTAGCCCGCTTCGAGTCGGGCCAGGGCGCTCACATTTGTTCTTTGAGAATTACATAGCGAGTCGAACCATGCCTAAATCCGGAGCATTTCGTGTGCTCCGAGAGATTCGGTGAATCCAGGTACGCCTTCGTTCCTGGGTTTGCCGTGCCTCCCGAAAGGAGTTTCAGCATGGATGAGCGCTTGTACCCGATCGAACTTGCTGATCCGGACGGCGATGACCCGCGCTTCACGTTCGGCCTCGTCCATGAGGTTGGCGAAGTCCTTGCGAAGCACGGCTTTCCGGGCGTCGGCGAGAGCTGGCGCGACCACCTGGAGTTGCAGCAAGCGTTGTACCGCTTCATCTACGTGGGCGACTTGAGGACTGAGAGGTTGGCCAGTTGATCCAAGAGATGTTGAACGACCGCGCCCAGCAGCGATACGGCTCGTTCGTCGGCGCAATGGACTTCGTAGAGGAGTTGTTGGTGCCGCTGGAAAAGCTCATCAACCGGATGAGCGAGAAGCCCGGCAAGGCCGGTGGCTGGCGGGTCGCGACACCCGACGAACTCAAGGGCTACCTGCGGACCGCGCGGAACGACCTCAGTGCGCTGCGGGAGCAAGCCAAGCGGCACGAAATCAATTTGAAGGCCAAAGAGTGGGGAGCCTGATCGATGTCTCACCAGCTCGACAACGCCGTGTCCAACCTGGACCAGGCGATGAAGCAACTCCGCACGGCAATGGACGGCATCCCGGTCCGCCGTGAGGGCTTCACGGACCTGCGACGCCGGTTCGTCCGCTCGGTCAGCGTGCTGACCACGGAGGCGTCCTACGCCCGCGGGCAACTGCCCAACAACTGAATCCGCACTGATCAACGCGGCGGCCGATCTTCGACACGTTCGAGGGTCGGCCGTCGCGCATCCCTTAGGAGCAAAGCAATGGGTTGGAAGTGGAACGCAAGCAAGCGCGTCGTGGCCGCCGAGTTCCGCGCGGCACGATGGCTGGCCCGGAACCCGGAATGGATGCTCGCCCCGTCCGCTGTCGCGGCCGGTGCCTGCACGCTTGGCCCGACCGTCACGGGCTACGTCCTCGGCGGCGCAGTTGGCGCGACCGGGCTTTGGTACCGGGGTCACCCGGACTCGTTCGACACCTTGGCAGCCCCAACGCTGCGAGCCTGGCAACGGCGGTGGTTCGGGGCGTACGTCGGTGGACGCTGGCGGGACCTGATGGACGTACACAAGCTCACTACCGAGCACCGCCGGAAGAAGATCACGAACTACCCGCGTGTGGTGCGGGTCCGGTCGTACTCGCCGTCGATCGACACCGTGTTGGTGAAGCTCGCCAAGGGCCAGTCACCAATGCACTTCGCGCGCCAGGCAGAAGAGCTGGCGCACGCGATGGAAGCTGAACGCGTCGCAATCGAGCTGGTGAAGCCCGGTTACGTGGCACTCGTCGTCCAGCGGAACGAACCGTTCACGGAGATCATCCCTGCGCCGGACATGCCTGAGCACTCCGAGGACGTGGACCTGCGGGCGGTGCTGCTGGGTGAGGACGAGTACGGCGGCGACTGGACCGAACCCGTCCAGGGCACGCACACCCTGACGGCGGGCGGGACCGGGTCGGGCAAGAACTCGCTGGCGTTCGCCAAGCTGCGCTCGATGGCCCCGCTGATCCGGGACGGCGTCGTCCGCCTGTGGGTGTGCGACCCGAAGTACCTGGAGTTCGCGGCCATCAAGCCGATCACGGAGAACCGCTACGCCGATGATGCGGGCGATTGCCTGGAGCTGATCGAGATGTGGGTGGACGACATGGAGCGCACCCAGAAGCGGATGCAGCGGGCTGGGCTGCGGTCGGTCCAGCCGTCGCGGGAGTACCCGCTCAACCTGCTGATCGTGGACGAGATCGGCTCCCTGGTCGCCTACCGGCCCGAGTACGCCCGGCAGATCACGGGCCTGCTAGCTCGGGGCACCTCGATGGGCCGCGCAACCCTGCACGTCGCAGACGCCTACATCCAGGAACCCGACAAGGACACGCTGTCGATCCGGGACCTGTTCCCCAACCGCATCTGCCTGCGCACCACATCACCGACACACCCGGACATGGTGCTGGGTGAGGGCGCACGCGAACGAGGTGCGATCGCCGACCAGATTCCCGCGATTCCCGAAACGGCCGGCATCGGCTACCGCACCGACGAACGCTCACGCGTTCCCCGCCGGGTCCGCGCGGCGTACACGACAGACGAGAACATCCGCGAACTCGTGGAGTTCGTCCGCGACGGCCAGACCGGTTCCCTTCGCTCGATCGCCTGACTTTTCTTCACCCCAACACTTTTCGCCACTAATCGTGGAGGTCTTGTCATGCCCGAAAACAACGCTCCTCGCCGCTTGGACGGTCTGCTCCGCTCGATCCGCGGCCACATCCGCACGCTCGGCCTGCCCCGGCCGGACCGCTTGGTCATCTCCACGCCGTCCGGCTCGGTGCATGCCGAATTCACCTCCGGCACCGCACCAGATCGGTTGGCCTGTCTGCTGGTCTGGGCGGCCTCGCTGCACGGGGTCGAGCTGACTTGGACCCTCCAGGCTGCCGGAACCCTCTCCGTCGCGGCGACCGGCCGCACTGCTTCCGGAGTCGCGCTCGGGCTCGCTGCGTCGGCCTCGGTGGTCGAGTTGGGCGGCAAGGTCAAGTCCGGCTCGGGGGCGGTACTCGCCAAGGCCTTCCGGCTGGCCGTGTGCACGCCGGAACAGGTCACCTTCGATGAAGTCGCCCAGGTCGTCCAGGCCGCGCGGAAGTCCGCTCCCCGGCTGGCGGTGGCGGCGTGACGAACAACGACGCTGAAGCTTTCGGCTACCGGGTGTTGATGCGGGTCCTGTTCGGACCGACTGACGGACCGCCCGCCTGGCGTGAGCATGCTGCCTGCGCGGGCTCCGACCCGAGCCTGTTCGACACCGCCGGCCGAATCGCCGCCGCGAAGAAGGTGTGCGCGTCCTGCCCGGTCATCGATGAGTGCCGCCAAGACCAACTCGAATGGGAAGCCACCAGTCCCCGATTTCGGGCCAATGCCTCCGGCGTCGTCGGCGGCCTCACCGGTGCTGATCGGCGCCGCATCCACTACCCCGCCAGGAACGCAAAGGACGTGGCCTGATGAAGCTCATACTCGCTGTCCCGATCAATCTCCGCGGCTTCGTCCGCATCGCGCACATGGCAACCGCCGTAGTGACCTGCCTGATCTGCATGTACCTGCTTTTCGGCTTCGTCGGGCTCCTGGTGCTCGCCGTCGAACTGCTGTGGCTGGGGTGCCTGCTCCTCAAGGCAGCGCACGGGGAGTAGGTAGCCTGGTGTCCGAGAAGTCCAATCACAGCAACGAAACCGAGTCCGATGAACCGCGCGAGACGCGAACGGTTCGGCGTCTGCGGGCACAGCTCGATGAGGCGCAGGACATCCACCAGCTCACGGCGAACCCGTTGCTGGCGGCGGTGCAGGCGGACCGGTTCCGGGTCTCTGTGACGCGCTCCATGTGGTGCTTCCTGACATGCGGGCTCGGCTTCACCGCGACCGGCGTTCAAGCGTTTCTCGCCGGGCACCTCGGGCCGTCTGACCCGATGTGGTGGGGCGCGTGGCTCGTGGAACCGGCGTTCGCCGGAATCCTGATCACGCTCCTGAGGTGGGAAGCACAGATGCTCGCTCACGGCCTGGCGGTCGATGACCGGCCAGTCAAGTGGCTCAAGCGGGTGCTGCTCGGCGCAACGCTGATCACCAATGTGTGGTCGTCGCTGCGGCCTCCGGACGGGCAGATCAACGCCGGGATGGTTTTCCTGCACCTCGTGATCCCGCTCGTGGTGTTCCTGCTCGCCGAAGTCATGCCGGTGATCCAGGCACGCTGCAACGCCGCCCGTGCCAAGGCGGCTGAGGTCGTTCCTGCGCCGACGTCCACCCCTCCGAGCGCAGTCACTCCGGCGGCACCCACACGAACCGCGCTGAGGCTCCCTGGCCACCTGCAAGGTGCGCTGGACGCCAAGGCGAACGAGGTTCACGCGGAGGGTCGATCCCTTACCGCTCAAGACATCCAAGACGCGCTCAACGTGCCCGAGGAGTACGCCGCGCGGCTCGCTGCGCAACTCGCAGCCTGACCCATCTCAACCACGCGGGGCATGACCAGAACACCGGTCATGCCCCGCCTTTTTTGTTTTTCCGCAACGAAAGGAGGGCCACCGTGCTCACTCTGGAAGACCGCATCACCGCGCGAGTCAAGGCGGTCGACTTCCGGGCATGGCGAGACCGGGTGACCGCGATTGGCGGCTGTGCCGCGCCCATCCGGTTGTCTGGCGCCTTCCAGCTCCAAGACCTCTGCGGCGGGCTGATCGAGCACATCGGCGGAGACGTCATGGTCCCGTGTGGCAACCGCCGGGAGTCGGTCTGTCCGGCCTGCTCCGACCGGTACGCGGCCGACGCCTACCACCTGATGCATGCTGGGCTGGCCGGTGGCTCCAAGGGCGTTCCCGAGACGGTGTCCGAGAAACCGCGCGTGTTCGCCACGCTCACCGCCCCGTCGTTCGGCCCGGTCCACAACCGACCAACCACCACAACGGGCAAGGTCCGGCCCTGCACCGGCTGCGGCGAATGGCACCACGGCGACGATCCCCGCATCGGCGGTGCTGTCGACGCTGGGACCTACGACTACACCGGCGCGGTGCTCTGGCAGGCACACGCGGGCAAGCTGTGGCACCGGTTCACGATTGCCCTGCGCCGCAAGCTCGCTGGCGCGGCCGGCCTGAAGGTCGCCGAGTTCAAGCACCACGCCCGGCTCTCCTACGCCAAGGTCGCCGAATACCAGCGGCGTGGCCTCGTCCACTTCCACGCTGTCGTTCGGGTTGATGGTCCCGATGGACCTCACGACCCGACTCCGGCGTGGGCCACGGCCGAACTCCTCGGCGACTGCATCAAGGCGGCTGCTCGGGCGGTGCGGATCGACACCACGCGGCCGGATGGCTCGGCGCTGCACCTGCTGTGGGGGGAACAGGTCGACACCAAGGGAATCCGCGACTCCCAAGTGGAAGACGAGTCTGGCGAGATCAGCGAGGCCCGGCTGGCGGGCTACGTCGCCAAGTACGCCACCAAGGGCACGGGCGCGAAGGACACGGCGGACCGGCCGATCCGCTCGCAGCTGGACATCGACATCCTCCAGATCTCCGAGCACCACCGGCGGATGGTGCAAACCGCGTGGGACCTCGGCGGCCTGGCCGACTTCGAGGAACTGAACCTCCGCAAGTGGGCGCACATGCTCGGGTTCCGCGGCCACTTCCTCACCAAGTCCAAGCACTACTCGACCACCTTCCGCTCCATCCGCGAAGAGCGCAGGACGTTCCGGAAGCTCGAAATGTTCGAACGCCTCGAACTCGATCCCGCGGCCGTGGTCGTCGTCAACGACTGGCAGTACTCCGGGTCCGGCTACGACAACGACGCCGAACGCGAACTCGCCGCCGGCATCGCCGAACGAGTCCGCGCGCAACGCCTACGCAAGTACGAAAGGGAATCAGCAGCATGAGCCAACAGCTTTGGGACATCGCAGAAGTCGCCAACTACCTCCAGGTCACCGTTGCCACCGTCTACGGATGGCGTACCAAGAAGTACGGCCCCAAGGGAAGACGAGTCGGTAAGCACATCCGGTGGGACCCGGATGAGGTTCGAGCCTGGTTTCAGGCTCAACCGGCGGAGGTGGCGTGATGGGCCACGTACAGGACCGCTGGTTCACCACCGTCAAGGATCCGAGCAACCCCAAGAAGACTGTGCAGCAACCAACTTCGCGTTGCGGAGTCGGGAAGCGCTACCGGGCTCGGGTGATCGGGCCCGACGGCGGCGAGATCTCCGAGAGCTTCGCGGACGGTCAGGACAAGGCCGCTCAGGAGTGGATCAACACAACCGAAGCAAAGATCACGCTTGGGATCTACGAGTCTCCGCAAGCTTCCAAGAAGTCCAAGGGGATGCCTCTCCTGAAGCCGTTCGCGTCGGACTACATCGCCGATCACGACATGGACGAAGCCTCGCGCGAGATCCTGGAGATGCGGTTCGGGAAGCACATCTTCCCGCATCTCGGTGAGACGCCGCTCGATGAGATCAACGCCTCAGCTCTGAGGTCGTGGGACAGCAAGCTCCGCAAGGACAAGCTGTCAGACCAGTACCGGCACACACTGTTCATGAACCTGTCAGCGGTCATGAACGCTGCGGTCGATGACGAGGTGATCGACAAGAACCCGTGTGAAGGCAAGTCGGTCAAGAAGCCGAAGCCGACCAAGAAGAAGGTCGTGCCGTGGCCGGCCTCGCGAGTCTCGGCAGTGCGACGGGGCTTGCCCGAGCGCTTTCGAGTCGGGACGAACCTCGGTGCGGGGCTCGGCATGCGCCAGGGTGAGTGCTTCGGCGTCGCGGTGGAAGACATCGACCGCAAGGGGCGAGAGGTGCACATCGTCCGGCAGCTCAAGACCGTGAGGAACACGCTCGTCTTCGCGTTGCCCAAGAACAAGAAGACTCGCACTGTTCCGCTGCCGGACCACGTCGAGCGCTCGATCGACGCGCACATGGCGCAGTTCCCGCCAGTCCGGATCACGCTGCCGTGGGAAACGCCAGACGGTCCCCTGGTGACAGTCGAGCTGATCATGACGTCGATGAGGGGCCTCCCGATCCGGGCGAACGACTTCGACCGGAACTACTGGAAGCCCGCGCTCATCGGGGCTGAGGTGCCCGCAGGTCGATACGAGAACGGCATGCACGACCTGCGCCACCTGTACGCCTCGGTCCTGCTCGACGGCGGCGAGTCGATCAAGATCGTGTCGGAACTGCTCGGGCACGCGGACCCCGCGTTCACCCTTGCGACGTACACGCACCTCATCCCCGAGAACATCCCGCGGACCAAGGGCGTGATCGATGGGTTCCTGGCCCAACTCCACAGTGACGGCCCGGAGACGGCCCAAGCCCCCACTGAGACCCATTAGCGCAGCTCAGGGCATGTTCCCGGACAAATCGACAAGATTTTCTGGGAGACCAAGCAGGGCTGAGCCCTTCTTCGGACTTCTTGAACGGCGCCGCTCCCCTGGGCAGGGGGCGGCGCCGTTCGTCGTTCGGGGTAACTCCGCTCGGGTGACGTGCGATGTGATCTGATGCACATGCTTGAGGGGTGGGTTCCGGTTGGCTGATTCATGGGACTTCTTCGTGTCCTACACCGGCATCGACAGAGCATGGGCCGAGTGGATCGCCTGGGAACTCGAAGCCGAGGGTCACCAGGTGCTCGTGCAGGAGTGGGACATCGTGCCCGGCACCAGCTTCATCGACCTGATGCACCGCGGCGTGCAGGGTTCCGAGCGCACGATCGCGGTGCTGTCGGCCGCTTATCTGAAGTCCGTCTACGGGGCGGCGGAATGGCAGGCCGCGTGGCGTGACGACCCCAGCGGAGCCAGCCGGAAGCTGCTGGTGCTGCGGGTCGAGGACTGCGAGCGGCCGGGGTTGCTCGGGTCCATCGTCTCGGCGGACCTGTTCGGGGTCGACGAGAGCGCTTCCCGTGCCCGTCTGCTTCGGGCCGTTCAGGGTGCGGTGACGGGCCGGCTGAAGCCGGCGTCGCGTCCTGGCTTTCCTGGACGGTCCGCTCCGAGCTTTCCCGGTGCGCTGCCGTCGGTGTGGAACGTGCCACAGCGCAACCCGAACTTCACCGGGCGGATCGAGTCGCTGGACCGGATGCGCGAGGCCATGCGGTCCAGCAGCACCGTTGCTGTGCATTCGTTGCGCGGGATGGGCGGTGTCGGGAAGACGCAGCTGGCGATCGAGTACGCCCACCGGTTCGCCGGCGACTTCGACGTGGTGTGGTGGATTCCGGCCGAGCAGCCGGCGTTGATTCCGGAGCACCTCTGTCTCCTGGGTGCCGAGCTCGGACTCGACGTCGATCCGTCCTCGGTCGGCAAAGTGCTCGCGGCGTTGCGGACCCGGTCGCGGTGGCTGCTCGTGTTCGACAACGCGGAAGACCCAGCCGAGCTGCGGCGCCATCTTCCGTCCGGGCCAGGGCACGTCATGATCACGACGCGGCGCGGTGGATTTGGCGCACTGGGAGCCGTTCTGACCGTTGACGTCCTGGATCGCACGGAGAGCGTCACGCTGTTGCGACGACGTCTGCTGACCACGTCTGACGAACAAAACGAGACTCTCGCGGAGCTGCTGGGCGACCTGCCTCTGGCGATCGAGCAAGCCTCTGCCTATCTGGAAGTCACCGGGTTGTCCGTGGACGACTACGTGACACTGTTCCGCGAACGCGCAGCAGAAATGATCAGCCGCGGAAAGGCGGTCGACCGGCAGGAACGACTGAACACGCTGTGGGACATGTCGTTGGCCGCGCTCGCCGAAGAGCACCCCTCGGCGTTGCACCTGCTGAACCTGCTCGCGTGGATGGCTCCCGAACCGGTACCTCTCGACCTGTTCACCACCCATCCCGACGAGCTCCCGGAGTCCGTCGCCACCGCGGCACGGGACGAACTGGCCTGGGCTGAGACCGTCGGCGCCCTGGTCGACCGGTTCTTCGTTCGACGCACCGGCAAAGAGGTCACCATCGTCCACCGGCTTCTCCAGCAGTCACTGCGAGCGCAGGACATCCCGCAAGCGAAGGCCGCAGTGCATTCGCTTCTCGTCGCCGATCTGCCGCACAAGATCTGGGACGCCCCGACGAACTGGCCACGCTGGCGTGCGCTGCTTCCTCACGTCCTCGCCGCCACCGACGACGTGGAACTCAACCCGACGAAACAAGCCTCGTGGCTGCTGTCGCGTGCGGCTTCGTACCTGCGGACCACAGGCCGTCCTGGTGATGCCAAGCCTCTTTTCGAGCGAGCGCTGACCCTCGACACGGCGATCCACGGCCCTGACGACCCCCGCGTCGCCGCCAGCATGCACGACCTCGGCAACGCCATTCGCGACCTGCGCCGTCCCGCTGACGCGCTTCCGTTGTACGAACAAGCTCTCAGCATCTTCGAAGCGGCCCACGGGCCCACGCATCATCAGGTCGCCATTGGCTTGAGCGGGCTCGGTAGCGTCCTTTGGGACCTGCGCCGATTCGACGAAGCCGAATCGTTGCTGCGAAGGGCCTTGGCCATCGACGAAGCCCTCTACGGGCCTGACCACCGGCGCGTTGCGGCTGACCTGACCGACCTCGGCAGCATTCTCAGCAGCATGGGGCGCTACGACGACGCCTGTCGCATGCTCACCCGAGCGCTCACCATTCGCGAAGCGAGCTACGGACCTGACCACCCGCACGTCGCCATCACTCTGAACAACCTCGGCAACGCACTTCGCGGAACGGGCAACCACCCGCAGGTCCTGACCATGCTCGAGCGAGCGCTCACCATCTTCGAAAACGCGTTCGGCCCCCACCATCCTCACGTCGCGATCAACCTCCACAGTCTCAGCCTCGTGCTCGACGAACGAGGTCGCCACGACGACGCGAAGGCTCTCGTCGAACGGGCGCAGGCGATCATGACGCGAATACAGAACGGTGCCGCTCCCTGAACCAGGAAACGGCACCGTTCATCGTGGTTGAAACCTAAGCGGGGTCCGTCACCTTGCCGGTCAACTCGAACCCGGTACCACCAGGCGGGAACGGCTCGAACTTCAGCCGAACCGACTCCTCTCCCTCCGCCTCGGCGTCGCCAACGGTCGGCACCGAGAACTCGGCGGACGTCTGCCCCGCCAGGACGATCGCGTACACCCTCAGCCCCGTGGACGACAGCGGCCGCGACGGCAGCGGTTCCTCACCGGAGAAGTTGAGGAGCCACTCCGGGTCGACGTCCGTTGTGGACAGTTCCGTGCCACTCGCGGGTGCCACGACCGAGCCGAGGATCCCGATCGTCGTGTCGGCGGCCTCCGACAGGGTCAGCTTCCACTTCAGTTCGCTGCCCTCCTTCACGCTGTCAGCCACCGGAGTGACCGTCAGCTGTGGCGGCGCGTCGTCGTCGCGGACCATCAGCCCGCCGACCGCGGAGCCCACCACGGCGTTGGAGATCGCCTGCACCGCAACGGGATGACTGGTGTCGCGGCCCCACCTGGTGTTGCCGGCGACGGTCACGGGCACCTCGGTGCGGTTCTCGCCCGGCTTCAGGGTCACGAGTTTCGTGGCGGGGGCGTCGTCCGGCCCGTTGTAGAAGAGCCGGAAAACTCGCGTGCCGCCGCCGGTGGCCGTCACCTCGATGTTGTAGGTCTTGGTGCCGGAGTTGCCCTCGTCGACCGACTTGAAGGCGGTGTCGATGCGGCTCAGACGCGTTGGCACCACGGGGACCAGGCCCTTGTCCCAGCCGTGGGCGTCGATCAGCCAGGCCTCGCCGGACGCGGACTCCGGCGTCAGTTCCAGCGCGGCCAGGTGGGCCAGGCCGGCGGGCAGCGGGACGCGCACCTCCTGGGCCCACTGGGCGCTCAGGCGGTCGGTGGCGGGCAGGCCGGTCAGCGTGACCGAACCCAGCGCGTGCTTCTGTCCAGTTTGGTCGGTCACCGATACGGCGAACGCCGAGGCGGGTGCGTTCGGCGGGACGGCCAGGCGCAGGGCCAGGTTGCGGGAACCCTTGAGCGACACGGGTGACGCCGGCTTCACCACGCCGGTCTCGCCCGCGGCCGACCACTTCAGCGCCACCGACAGGCGTTCCGGCTGCGTCGTTGCGAAGCGGAAGCCGACGAAGTGCGGGGAGCGCGAACCGCCGCACGCGACGGCGGCATCCCGCGACGTCTGCTGGCAGACCTTGGCGCTGCCGGAGGCGACGGTCGCGCCGTCGGGCACGACGAACGACTTCCGGTCACCACCGATGGCGTGCGAGAGGACGCGGGCCGGGTCGGCGGACGGGGCGCGGACGCCCGAGCCGTCGAGCAGCGGCAGCACGGACTCGTCACGGGCCAGGAACAGGCGGGCCGACGCCGCGACGTAGGTGGCGCCCATCGTCTGCTGCTGGTCCGCGGTCAGACGGGTCGGCGTGCCCGGCGCGCACACGGCGTCGGGTGTCTGGCCCGGCCAGAAGTCGTCGTTCGCCGGCGCCACCGCCTGGCCGGGAGTCCATTCGCTGTTGAAGAAGTTGTGGTTCGCACCGATCATGTACAGCGCGCTGTGCAGGGCGGCGCCACGGCTGAGGCCGCGCGTCTGGTCGAGGAACATCTGGCCCTGCAGGTCCGAGACGTCACCGTCGCAGCCGGGCAGGAACGTCACCGACGGCACGTCCGGCGCCGGGTTGTGGCCGAAGATCGTGGGACCGATCAGCACGTCACCGCGGATCTGCCAGCGCACCGGCCCGCTGAACCCGGTGTCGCCCGGCGGCGGGGTCAGGCTGTCGGTGGCGGCGCGGTTGACGCCCTCGCCACCGCGGGAGTGGCCCACCAGCAGCACCTTCGACATGTCGGCTGCCGGCGCGGCCTTCACCGCGTCGGGAACCGTGCCGCGACCGGCGGACCAGTCGGCCCACTTCGCCAGGTGGTGGCGCACCAACGACGAACGTCCCTGCGCACCGGAGTCCGCGGTCATCGCGTCCTGGGCGTTGATGCCGTTCGCGGAGATCGACACCGTCACGTACCCCTGCGAGGCCAGCAGCTGCTGCGCCTTCAGGTAACCGCGGTGACTCGGCACGGCCGTGAACCCGGACGCGCACGGCCAGGTCATCTGGATCTGACCCGTCTCGCTGTAGCAGGTGTAGTGCCTGCCGTGCAGGAACAGCACCAGCGGCCGCTTGCCCGGCGCACCCTTCGGCGCGACGACGACGCCGTCCATCTCGATCGGCGCCGCGTACTCGGGCAGCTTGACCGAGTCGAGCGTGTACTCCCCTGTGGTCGTGGCGTACGGCCCCGGCGTGCCGGGATCGACCGTCGCCTGCGGCAGCAACGCGGGCAGCGCGGCAGGTGCGGACAGACCGGCGGCGGAAGGCTCGGCCACGTCCAGCCGACGGCCCGCCGAACGCACCTGGAGCGCGTCGCGATTCTTCAGCGGTGCCGACAACGTGAAGGTGCGCAGGTCCGCGGACTCCCTGGCGAGGCCGAGGAACCGGTCCCCCTCCCAGAACTCCACGCCCGCGTCCGACAACGGCATCGGAGTGGAAGCGGTCCACCGGATCACGTCACCGGAGACGGTCCAGCCGGGATCGGAAGGTGCGGCCGACGCGGGCAGAGCCGGTACGACCGCGGCTATCAGAACTGGTATCAAAAGCGCGACTGAGCGACGCATGTGTGGGTCCCCCTCAAAAGGACGATCCACTCCGTTCTAGCGACGCCGCACAGCGCACAGCACGTCGTTTTGGCCGGAAATCGCCAATCAAAACGACAACCAGCCGGGAGTACTACGCCGTTCAGACCAGCATCTGTGAATGGGGACGATGATGGGGCCGGCGCAGCGTCTCAAGGCGACCGACGCGAGCATTCAGGGCACGGACGGCGCCCAGGAGTGACAGAGCCCCTCTCAAGGTCGCAGAGGCGTCACCGTTCTCTGGTCTCGGTGTCGCGCTCGGCCTGACGCAGTTTGTTCCACGTCGAGGTCAGGTCTGCCCGGATGCGCGCGACGCGGACACCGAAGGCCTCGCGGATCTCCTGCGCGTCTACGTCGTCGGGGGCGCCGTGGTCGGGGTGCTCGGCGGTCATGGCGACCGGGATACCTCGTTCGTGGACTCCTCCAAACGTGGTGCCCGTCACTCCTTAGGATCGAACAGGTGAGCACCCACCTCTACCTGCTGCGCCACGGCCAGACCGAGTGGTCCGAGAGCGGCAGGCACACGGGACGCACTGACATCGAGCTGACGCCCGAGGGCGAGCAGCAGGCACGCCGGGCAGGCGCTGTGCTCGCCCGGCTGAGGGGGACGGACCAGGCGCCGGCGCTCGTGCTGACGAGTCCCCGGCAACGGGCGACCAGGACGGCCGCGCTGGCAGGGCTCGAGGTCAACGCGACGACCGAGGAGCTCGCCGAGTGGGACTACGGCGACTACGAGGGCATCACCACGCCGCAGATCCGCGAGCGCGTTCCCGGCTGGACGGTCTGGACGCATCCCATGCCGGGCGGCGAGACGCACGCGGAGGTGCAGGACCGGGCCCGCAAGGTGCTCGGCGAGGTGCGCAAGATCCTGCCCGGCGGCGACGTGGTGCTGGTGGGGCACGGGCACTTCAGCCGCGTGCTGATCGCGGCGTGGCTGGGACTGGCGCCCGACCAGGGTGTCCACTTCGGACTTGACCCGGCCGGCATCTGCCAGCTGGGAGACGAGCGGGGGGACCCGCAGGTGCGCAGGCTCAACGTGCCTGCTTGGGAGATCTGATGATCCGACGGGTGGAACCGCGCGACGTCGACGCGGTCGTGAAGCTGGTGCACGAGCTCGCCCTGTACGAACGGGCGCCGGAGCAGTGCCACCTCACCTCGGAACAGTTGCACACCGCGCTGTTCACCGAGAACCCCGCGCTGTTCGGCCACGTGGCCGAAGTGGACGGCGAGGTCGTCGGAATCGCCTTGTGGTTCCTCAACTTCTCGACGTGGGACGGCGTGCACGGCATCTACCTCGAGGACCTCTACGTCACGCCGGAGCAACGCGGCAACGGCCTGGGCAAGAAGCTCCTGGAAACACTTGCCCAGGAGTGCGTGGCCAAGGGCTACACGAGGTTCCAGTGGTGGGTCCTCAACTGGAACGAGCCGAGCATCGGGTTCTACAAGAAACTCGGTGCCGTCCCAATGGACGAGTGGACGGTGATGCGAGTGGCCGATGAGGCGCTGCAAAAGCTGGCCTCTTCACTCTGAAGGTTGACGGATGGTCTCGAAAGGCTCACGAAACGGGAATTCCACACAGGACCGGTGCACGGTGCTGGCAGCGTCCCCGCTCGCCGATCCCCCGGCACCAAAGTAAGCGTGGAAAGAAGGAAAGACCTTGAACGACCCGACTACGCCCGAGGTTGACACTGCTGCCGCGATGGGCATCCTGACCACGTTCCTGGTCATCGGCGCCATCTTCACCGTGATCGGCATCGTGATCATGTGGAAGGTCTACGCGAAGGCCGGCCAGCCGGGCTGGGCGTCGATCATCCCGATCTACAACCTCTACGTGCTGGTGAAGATCGCGGGCCGCCCCGGCTGGTGGACGGTCCTGCTGCTCATCCCGTTCGTGAACATCATCGTGCTGGCGATCGTCTCCATCGACGTCGCGAAGTCGTTCGGCAAGGACGCCGTCTTCGGCGTCGTCGGTCTGTGGCTGTTCGCCATCATCGGCTACGCGATCCTCGCGTTCGGTGGCGCGCAGTACCGCGGCCCGGCCGCGCTCGGCGGCCAGCAGGCCGCGTACTGAGGTTGAGCCTCAGCACCTGAAGGGCCGGGCCAGAAGACAACCCCTGTACTTCGGGCCCGGCCTTCACTAGGGTCAGCAATGAAATCGTTTTCAGAACGTTTCAGACGCCGAGCTGCCGCCGCCCTCGACGCAGGACGAGGAAGGACCTCTCAACGATGAGGCGTCGACTGACCGGCGCGTTCGTCGCACTAGCGGTGGTCGTGGCACCGGTGGGCGTGGCGAAGGCGGCCAGCTTCAACGTCAAGGACTACGGCGCGAAGGGCGACGGCAAGGCGGTCGACTCGGCCGCCATCGACAAGGCCATCGCCGCCGCGTCAGCGGCCAGCGGCGGTGTCGTCGAGATCCCGCCCGGCACGTACCTGAGCCGCTCGATCCACCTGAAGAGCAACGTCACGATCAACCTCCAGCAGGGCGCGCGGATCGTGGCGTCCGGCAGCGGCATCGACGCGCCAGAGCCCAACCCCAACTCGAAGTACCAGGACTTCGGGCACAGCCACTTCCGCAACGCGTTGCTGTGGGGCGAGAACGTCGAGAACATCAGCTTCACCGGCAAGGGCGTCATCGACGGCGCCAACAAGCTGGAGACCGGCGAGAACATCCCGGCGGGCAAGGGCGACAAGATGCTGTCGCTCAAGTTCTGCAAGAACGTCAGCATCACCGACGTGACGTTCCGGGAGGCCGGCCACTTCGCGATCATCACCAACGGCTGCAACGGATTGCGGTTCGACCGCATCACCGTCGACTCGCCGGAGGACCGCGACGGCATCAACTTCATCAACAGCTCCAACGTCGAGCTGTCGAACTCCACGATCGTCGCCAGCGACGACGCGGTGGCGTTCAAGAGCGACTACGCCACCGGGAAGACGTTCCTGAGCGAGAACAACGTCGTCCGCGACTCCACGATCGGGTCGACGGAGAACAACGCCATCCAGTTCGGCTCGGAGACGTGCGGCAGCTTCAAGAACATCCAGTTCCGCAACCTCAAGGTCACCGGCGCCTCCAAGGCCGGGCTGGGCATGGTCTCCATGGACGGCGCGGTGATCGAGGACGTTCTCTACGACAACATCCAGCTCACGAAGACGGGCTCGCCGATCTTCATCCACGTCGGCAAACGCGGCCGCTGCCCGGGCAACCCGCCCACCGGCAGGATCCGCAACATCACCTACCGGAACATCACCGGCACGAACCTGACCGCGCCGCGCGACATTCCCGGCGACCCCGAGTACGCGTCGACGATCTCCGGCCGCGCCGACTCGAAGATCACCGGGCTGACGTTCGACAACGTGAAGCTGACCGTTCCCGGCGGCCACAAGGAATCCGACGCCTCGAAGAACCCGCCGGAGGTGTCCGGTGAGTACCCGCCGCGGATCTTCGGCGTGCGGCCGGCGTTCGGGTTCTGGATCCGCAACGCGACGGACGTGAAGTTCCTCAACAGCACCATCGAGTTCGACAAGAACGACGGGCGCCCGGCGTTCACCACCGACAGCGTTTCCGGAATCTCGCTCAACGGCGTGAAGGTGGAACGCAGCACAGGCGCGAACGACCTGTTGTGGCGCAAGAGCAACGGTGTGTCCGTCACGGACAGCACGACGACGACCGGTCAGGCGTTGCGGGCCAAGACGAGTTAGACGACGCCGACCGCGCCGTAGGTCGAGGCGTCGGCGGCGGCCGAGGTGCCGGGGAGTTCGCCGTCCGCCCTCCAGTGGGCGGCGAGCACCAGTCCCGGTTCCAGCAGCTTCAGGCCGCAGAGGAACTCCTCGACGTCCTGTTTGGTCCGCGGGATCAGGACGCTGCCGAGGTGGTCGGACATCACGAGCAGCCGGTCCACGAGGTCCGGTTCGACGTCCTTCGTGAGGTGCGTCAACGCCAGAACGCTGCCCTCGCACAGAGCGGCCCGGTACCGCGCGATGACGCCCGCCGGCTCGTCGGCGACGTACGGGAGGATGCCGACCATCAGCACCGCGGTCGGCTGGGTGAAGTCGATGAGACGGCGCGTCTCCGGGTGGCGCAGCACCGCGCCGACGTCGGACACGTCGGCCTGCACGATGGCGGCGTTGAGGTTGTCCCGCAGCATCGTGCGGGAATGCGCGACGGCCACCGGGTCGTGGTCGACGTAGACGACGTTGCACGCCGGGTCGATCGACTGGGCGACCTCGTGGACGTTGCCGGCGGTCGGGATGCCGCTGCCCAGGTCGAGGAACTGGCGGATGCCCATCTCCTCCACGCACAGGCGCACCACGCGGCGGGAGAACGACCTGATCGTCCTGGCCATCTCGGCGACCGGGAACCGTTTGATGCTCTCCTCGGCCAACGCGCGGTCGACCGCGAAGTTGTGCGCTCCGCCGAGGTAGTAGTCGAACAGGCGAGCCAAATTTGGGCGTTCTGAACCGCCGTTTGTCGTCACCCGCTTCGGGCCGTCCTGCACTGCGCACCTCACCCTGCTGCTCCCGAGCGGCGCGAACGCTGGCAGCACGGTAACCGGCTACTCCGTTCGTGTCCATCCACCATTAGTGAACACGCAGGGTGATGACACAGGTGTCTCCACAGCAACGCGGGGGCCCCGCGTTCCCCAGAAGGAAACGAAAGGCCCCCGCGTCACCTCGAAAAATCAGACTCCCGCGGTCGTGCGGATCCAGTTGCGGTAGCTGGTGTTGTTGAGGCTGGTGTAGTTGGAGCGCGTCGAACGGTCCGACGTGGACGCGACGCCGACCTGACGGCCGTTGGCGAACATCGGGCCACCGGAGTCACCGCCGGCCGCGATGCCGTCCACCCTGGTCACCGAGATGGCCTGGCCACCGCGGTAGTCACGGCCGTTGGTGGACGTGACGCGGGTGTTCGCGACCTTCAGGTAGCGCGACTGGCAGTTGATCTCCGGCTGGTTGGTGCAGGTGGCGCCCCAGCCGTAGAGCTGCACGGTCTGGCCGACCGAGACGGGGTTGACCAGCGGGGAGAACGGCGCCGACATCGACGTGGTCACGTGCACCAGGGCCAGGTCGGCCGAGGAGTGCTTGACGATCCGGTCACCGGTGACGAGCTGGCCACCGGACGTCTGGTCCAGGCTGCCCGCCCGGAACGTGTACGTGCCGGCCGACGCCACGCAGTGCTCAGCGGTCAGGATCCACTGAGGCGCGATCTTCGTGGCGGAGCAGTTCTCGCGTCCGTTCACGAAAAGACGTGCCGCGTACGGGAAGTTCGACGCGTAGCTGCCACCGATGATCATCGGCGACATGCCCGGCTCTTCCGGAGCAGCCGACGCGACAGGAGCGAGGGAGAGCGCCGCCAGGAAGGCGCCCGCGATCGCGGTCAGAACACGCATGGTTGGTCACCTCGTGAGTGCAGGGAGTGGTTAAACAACCACGCACAGCTTCACTCGAACGTGTGACCGTGACCACCCTCCGTTAGTCGGCTTTGTCACCTTCGTTCACATCCGCGTCGGCCAGGCCCATGGCCCACTGACGGCCGTCACGGGTGAACAGCAGCACGAGCACCACAACGCAGTAGATGCCACTCAACGACCCGAGCAGCTGCTGCTCCGACGGTCCGTACGCGTACCAGGCACAGCCGAGCAGCAGCAGCTGCGTGACGATCACGGGCGTGCGCGCGCTGTGGTGGCCGCGGAACAACATGACCGACGCCACGATCACCCCGCCGAACCAGAGCGCGAGCACTCCGGCCGCGCCGAGGATCGGGCCGCCGGAAGGCGCACCCTGGACGACCCGCACGACGAGCGCCACGGCCAGCGCGATACCGCCCAGGCCCTGCAGGAAGGTGAGTGCGGAGGCGACGAGCACCGCGCGCGGCGGTGCCGGGGTCGCGGCGTTGCTACTGCTCACGAGAACCGTTCCTCACGTTCTGTACTGGTCACGGATCGTAGGCCACCCGGTTGGAGGGCTCACTGAGCACGTCCCGCGGGGGAAGATCAAGGGGCCTTCAGCGAGCCGGCGGTCGTCCGGGGTGCACTCGTCTGCGAGGCGCACTCGGTGCTACGGAAGGGAGATTTGCGCCACTTTCGTGAGGCTGGAGCCACCCTGAGGGAGGACATGCGCGCGGCTGACGGTCACGCACTGTCTTACTCTCAAGTAGTGCGCGCTCTTCTCGTGGTGAACCCGCAGGCGACTACAACGACGCCGGCCGGTCGTGACGTGTTGGCGCACGCACTGGCCAGCGACGTGAAGCTGGAGATCATCGAGACCTCGTACCGCGGCCACGCGGCCGATGCCGCGAGCAAGGCGGCGGAGGACGGGTTCGACCTGGTCATCGCCCACGGCGGCGACGGCACGGTCAACGAGGTGGTCAACGGCATCCTGCGCGGAGGCCCCCGCCCGAACAAGCCGATGCTGGGCGTCGTGCCCGGCGGGTCGGCCAACGTCTTCGCGGGCGCGCTCGGCATTCCGCGTGACCCCGTCGAGGCCACGCACGTCCTGCTCCAGGCCATCGAGCACGGCACCAAGCGCCGGATCGGGCTCGGCCAGGTCTTCGCGGACGTCATCGAGGGCGGCCGCTGGTTCACGTTCAACGCCGGCATGGGTCTCGACGCCGACGTCGTGGCCGGTGTCGAGAAGAAGCGCGCGAAGGGCCGCAACGCGAGTCCCGCGCTGTACCTGTCCGTCGCACTCAGGGCGTACGCGCAGAACGTGCGCAAGCCGCAGCACTTCACCGTCGAGATCCCGGACGAGGCGCCGTTCGACGACGTCGGCATGGTGTTCGTCTCGAACACCGACCCGTGGACGTACTTCGGCGACAGGGCGATCCAGCTCAACCCCAGCACGTCGTTCGACGGAGGCCTGGGCCTGAGCGCGCTGAAGACGCTGCGCGTGCCCACCGTCGGGCGCTACGTCGCCCAGGTCCTCGCCACCGGGAACCCGCGGAGCGGAAATCTCGTTCGGCGTGACGACGTGGGTTATGTCAGAGTGAAGTGCGAGGAGCCCGCCAACCTCCAGGTCGACGGTGACTTCCTCGGCACGACGACTGCTGTGGAGTTCCGGGCAGTGCCTGACGCGTTGACTGTTGCCGTATAAGCAACTTGACAGTCCGTGATCAGTTCGTGACTGTCTCGGTACCCACCCGGGATGTACTGCAGTCGAGTGACAGCAGAGCGTGAAACACCAGGTGAACGCTGTCGATCTTTTGGGTGAGTTCACTCACCGGGTCAGTGCTTACCCCTTGACATCCCAGCCGTTCGTGAAAGCATTCACAAGCACCCCAAAACGACCGCTGACAACCGGCGTGCCCTTGTGCGCGCCTAGCTGAGGAGTAGTTCCAATGGACTGGCGCCACCGCGCGATCTGCCGCGACGAGGACCCCGAGCTGTTCTTCCCCGTTGGGAACAGTGGTCCCGCGCTGCTTCAGATCGCCGAGGCGAAGACCGTCTGCCGCCGCTGCCCCGTCGTCTCCGACTGCCTCGCGTGGGCGCTCGAGAGCGGCCAGGACGCCGGCGTGTGGGGCGGGATGAGCGAGGACGAGCGCCGCGCTCTCAAGCGCCGCAACGCCCGCACGCGGGCCCGCAGCAACGCCTGAGCAGGCAGTTAGCCGCGAACACACACATATAGGAAGAAGCCCGACACCGTGCCAGGTGTCGGGCTTCTTCTCTGTTTGCACACCCTCCCGCATGACCACGTGAGACCGCTGAGGCTGGTCGCCACGTGTGCACGGCGTTAGTTTAGCGCCGCCCCCTCAGCGGTACGCGCAGGACCGCCTCTGTACCGCCTCGGGGCCTCCGCCGCAAGCTCAAGGAGCCTCTCAATTCGGAATCGACGAGGGTCCGAACGATCTGCAGACCGAGACGATCCGTGCGCTCCAGGGAGAAACCGGGCGGAAGCCCCTTGCCGTCGTCGGTGATCGACACGTCGAGCCACTTCGCGGACCGCTCGGAGTGCACGACGACCTCTCCGCGCTGGCCAGGGGCGTAGGCGTGCTCGAAGGCGTTCTGCACGAGCTCGGTCAGCACCATCACCAGCGGGGTGGCGATCTCGGCGGGCACGATCCCGAAACCACCCTCGCGGCGCACCTTCACCTGGGTCTCGGTGACGGCGACGTCGCTCATCATCGGGATCACCTTGTCGACCACGTCGTCGAGGTCCACCCGCTCGTCGACCGACATCGACAACGTCTCGTGAACCAGTGCGATGGAAGTCACACGACGGACCGACTCGGCGAGTGCCTCCTTCGCCTCAGGGTTCGTCAACCTGCGACTTTGTAACCGGAGCAGGGCCGCGACGGTCTGCAGGTTGTTCTTCACCCGGTGGTGGATCTCGCGGATCGTGGCGTCCTTGGACATCAACGCCCGGTCGCGCCGGCGCACCTCGGTGACATCGCGACACAGCACGATCGCGCCGGCCGCCTGCCCGCGCGGCCGAAGGGGCAGAGATCGGAACAGCACCGCGGCACCACGACGTGACTCGGCCTCCATGCGCATGGACGGCTGACCGTCCAGTGCCTGCCGGATGCGCTGGGCGACCTCGGTGGCGTCGAACGGGTCACCGATGAGGCTGCGGGTCAACGGCGCCAGGTGCACGCCCACGAGATCCGAAGCGTGCCCCATGCGGTGGTACGCCGACAGGGCGTTCGGCGAGGCGAAGACCACCGCCCCGGACGGGTCGAGCCTGATCAGGCCGTCGCCGACGCGCGGACTGGTGTGCACGTCCGGTGACGGTTCGGGAGCGGGGAACGTGCCGTCCGCGATCATCTGACACAGGTCGGCCGCACTGCCGAGGTACGAGATCTCCAACGGCGACGGCACGCGCGGCACCGCCAGGTTCGTGCTGCGGCTCAGCACCGCGATGACCTGGGTGCCCAGCCGCACCGGGATGGTCTCGCGGCGCACGGGCACGCCCAGGTGCCAGCGCGGGTCCTCCTCGCGGCAGATCCGCTGTTCGTCGATGGCCCGGCGCAGCTGCGGGTGCTCCTCGGTGTCGACCTCGCTGCCGACGACGTCCTCGGGGTGCGCGGTCGGTGCGGTCGTCGGACGCGCCTGGGCCACGCAGAGGAACGTCTGGTCGTCCAGCGGCACGTACATGAGGAAGTCCGCGAACGACAGGTCGGAGAGGAGCTGCCACTCGGCGACGACCAGCTGGAGGTGGTCGACGGCGGCGCCGGAGAGCTTCGTGTGCTCGGCCAGCAGGTCTGTGAGCGTGCTCAGAACTCCTCCATGCGAAAATGGTGGGTGAAGCAGTTCTGATCCTAGGAGACACCCATGTCGAAGCGTGCTCGCAAGCGCCGCGACCGCAAAAAGGGCGGCGCCAACCGAGGCAAGCGCCCCAACGCCTGAGTGCCGTAAGAACGATGAACGGCGCTTTTGTCCACCTGAGGTGGACAAAAGCGCCGTTCATCGTTTGGGTCAGCCCTCGGTGCGGATCTCCACGATCGTGGCGCGGATGCGCGCCTTCAGGTCGGCCGGGGCGTGATCCCCGCCGCACTTGCGCGCGAGCAACGCCTTGAGGTGCTCCTCCAGCCCGAACTGCTCCAGGCACGGATGGCACTCGTCGAGGTGCGTCTGCAGGGCCGCGCGCCGCGTCTGGTCGCACTCCTGGTCCAGGAAGAGCCAGACCTCGGACAGGACCTCTGAGCAGTCGGTGTCGTGGGGTTCGCCGCAGTTCATGACGCTTCTCCGTTGTTGCCTCGGAGGAAACCGCGATCGCGGGCGACGTCCGCCAGCATGTCGCGGAGCTGGCGACGGCCCCGGTGCAACCGGGACATCACCGTGCCGATCGGGGTGCCCATGATGTCTGCGATCTCCTTGTACGCGAAGCCTTCGACATCGGCGAGGTAGACCGCGATCCGGAACTCCTCCGGCAACCGCTGCAATGCTTCCTTGACGTCGCTGTCGGGCAGGTTGTCGAGTGCCTCGACCTCGGCGCTGCGCAGCCCGGACGAGGTGTGGCTCTCCGCCTGCGCCAGCTGCCAGTCAGTGATCTCTTCGGTCGGCTGCTGGATCGGCTGGCGCTGCTTCTTGCGGTAGCCGTTGATGTAGGTGTTCGTCAGGATCCGGTACAGCCAGGCCTTGAGGTTCGTGCCCTCCGAGAAGGACGCGAACGCCGAGTAGGCCTTGAGGTACGTCTCCTGCACCAGGTCCTCGGCATCAGCCGGGTTGCGCGTCATGCGCAGGGCGGCCGAGTACAGCTGGTCGAGCATCGGCATCGCATCGCGCTCGAAACGCGCGGCTCGCTCCGCCGTCGTCTCCGTCGTGCCGGTGGCGGGCACCGCGCTCCCTTCCCACAGGTTCTGGGTCGGTACCGACTCTACGCGGGGCCGCTCGAGCATGTTCGTCACCACGTCCTGGGTAACAACGGAGGTGCTGGTAGTAATTCCGCATGGCCGGACGTGGGACTCCCGCCACAGCGCTGCTGGACAAGCAGCGGGTGGCGCACACCTTGCACTCGTACGAGCACGACCCCCGCCACGAGTCGTACGGGCTGGAGGCGGCCGAGGCGCTCGGGCTGGTGCCGGAGCGCGTGTTCAAGACGCTCGTGTGCGAGGTGGACGGCAAGCTCGCGGTCGGCGTCGTGCCGGTGACCGCGCAGCTCGACCTCAAGGGTCTGGCGGCTGCTCTCAAGGGCAAGAAGGCGAAGATGGCCGTCGTCGCCGACGCCGAACGCGCGACGGGATATGTCGCCGGCGGAATTTCGCCGCTCGGGCAGAAGAAGCGACTGCCGGTGGTGCTCGACGAATCGGTTTCTAATTTCGAAACGATTTTCTGCAGCGCGGGCAGGCGTGGTCTCGAAGTCGAGATCACGCCTGCCGATCTGGCGCGACTCACCAATGCGGTGGTCGCGCGAATCAGCGCTTAGCTGACCGGCGCCTGGATGCCACCCATCCGGACGTTCGCGCCGATACCGGACGTCGGCCACGCGATGGTGACCAGATCACCCGTCCTGCCCTGGCCGGGCAGGTTGAAGCGGACGAACGCCGGGCTGAGCTGAGGCCCCTGAAGGCTCGATGCCACGTAGGTGACGGCATGGCGGCCCCCGCCGACCACCATCTCGGTGTACGGAGGCTGGCCTCCGTTCTGGGAGGCGTTCATGTCGTTGCCCTGCTGGTCGAGGAAGCGCACGTTGCTCACCGTGCCCCCGATCGTGCAGGAAGCACCCTCCGCGGCGACGAACCGGATCACGTGCGCCTTGGTGGTCGAAGGCGACGGCGACCGCATGTCGTACACACCGATCGCCAGATCGCTGCCGGTGCACCACGGCCCCCGCTCCTCGGTCTGACCGGCCTGTGCCGCCGAGGTCACCACGACGCCCAGAACTGCGGCTCCGGCCAGTGCGGCTGCGGTCGTGATCGTGCGGTAGTTGCTCATTCGTTGATCCCCGAATTCATGACGATCTGCGATTTCCCCTACGCCCACAGGTGACGCCGCCGATCCGCACTCGGTTGCTCGAACAACGAATGTAGTCCTACAGGATGATTTCCGTCTCGATTGGCGCTATTCGCCCGTTTGGCCGTCGATCGACTCGCGGAGCAGGTCGGCATGACCGTTGTGGCGGGCGTACTCCTCGACCATGTGGACCAGAATCCAGCGCAGGCTCACGCGGGGTCCGTCCTTCCACCCCGGACGCTTCGAGAGCTGGCCCAGGTCGCCGGTTTCGAGGGCTTCCGCGACGGCCTTGCGCGCCCGGTCCACCTCGTCCTGCCAGAGGGCGTTGAGCTGATCCGGCGTGTCCTGGGCGGCCGAGTGCCAGTCCCAGTCGCGGTCGGCCTTCCAGTCCACGCTCGCCCACGGCTCCCGCGGCGCGCGGTCGTGCAGGACGACGTGGAACCACTGCTGCTCCACGTACGCGAGGTGCTTGAGGATCCCGCCGAGGGTCATCGACGACTTCGCGGTGGTCACGTTCAGCTGCTCGGCGGTGAGACCCGCGGTCTTCCAGGCGAGCGTGGCTCGTTGCCAGTCCAGGAAACCCGTCAGGGTCCCGAGCTCGTCGGCGTCCATCGGGGGTTCCGGACGGCCGTGCTCATCGAGGTTCGTCATGAGCGCGATCACAGTCGAAGACGTAGAGTGCCACCACATGGTTTAGACCAATTCGGAGGCAGACGTGCGCATCCTCGACCTCGACCGCACCGGGCTCGCCGCACTCCGCGGGCCGGACCTCTCCCGTGCCGTGGCGGCATCGGAGGGCCGGACGATGGTCGCCGAGGTGTTCGCCGACCGCGCCGCGCTGTCGTTCGACGGGCAGACGGGCGTGCACAACGCCGAGCTGATGGCCGCGTTCGGCGCCGACGTGATCGTGCTGAACATGATCGACCGGGTGTGGGACGGCAGCACGTTCCGCTTCCCCGGCCTCGGTGAGCTCGGCAGCCTGACCGAGTTGGCGGAACGGATCGGCAGGCCGATCGGCGTCAACCTGGAGCCCGGCACCGTTCCCGAGCTGCGCAAAGCCACTGAGGACAACGCGCAACGGCTCGCCGACTCCGGTGCGGCGCTGATCGTGCTGACCGCCAACCCCAGCACGGACGGCTCGCTCGACGGCATGGCCCGCGCCACCGAACAGATCCGCACGGAAGCCGCGCTGTGGGTCGGCAAGATGCACCACGCGGGTCACCCCGAGCCCATCACCGCGGCCAAGCTCGCGAACCTCGTCGACGCCGGCGCGGACGGCGTGATCCTCCCGATCCCCGGCACGCTGCCCGGCGTCACGCGCGAAGCCGCCGCCGAGGCGGTCCGGGCCGTGCACGAGAAGGGCGCCGTCGTCATGGGCGCGATAGGCACGTCGCAGGAGGGCGCGCACACCGACGTCGTGCCGCAGCTGGCCCTGCTCGCCAAGGAGATCGGGGTGGACGCGCACCACATCGGCGACTGCTTCCTGCCGGGCATGGGCGACCCCGAGCTGCTCTACGCCTACTCGGTCGCCGTGCGGGGACGCAGGCACACGTGGGTGCGGATGGCGCGTTAGTCGAGCGGTCTGAGCACCCGGTCCAGCCACTCGCCCACGAACCGGCCCACGTCCGCAACGGACGCCTTCAGCGAATGGTCGCCCTTCAGCAGGACGACTTCGCGGTGGTGACCGCGCGGGGGCTGGCCGAACGGGTCGTTCTCACCCTGCACGACGAGCGTGGCCACCTCGACGCCGTCGAGCTCGGCCAGGCGGGACTTCTCCGGCTTGCCCGGCGGGTGCACCGGGAACGCCAGGCACAGCACCGCCACGGCCTGGCCCTCGACGGACGTGCGACAGGCCACGCGGGCACCCGACGACCGGCCCCCGAACACCAGGGGCAGGCCGTCGAACCACCGTTCGCCGAGGTCGTCGACCACGGACAGCCAGGCCGTGTCGAGCTGTTTGGCCGGCGCGGGAGCACGTCGGCCCGCCACGCGGTACGGCTGCTCGACCAGGGCAACGTGCACGCCGACGGCGTTCGCGGCGTGGCAGGCGGCCACCAGGTCTGGTGCCTCGACACCACCACCGGCGCCGTGGCCCAGCAGCAGTGCCGCACGCGGTTCGTGGGCACAGTGCAGCGAGGCCCTCGCGGGGCCGTGCGGCGTGTCCACCAACAACGTCGTCACGACGTCTCGAACAAACTGGGTGCGGGCTTCTCGTCCTCGGTGAGCGAGACGCGTTCCATCAGAGAGGCGTTGTTGTTCTTCACGCTGTTCACCGCCGTCGACACTGGGCGCAGTTCGAGCGCCTCGACGATCGAGGGATCCGGAGCCAGGAGCTCACTCGGGTCCAGGGAGGTGGGGTCGAGCCACGCCGACCAGCGGTCCTGGGGCAGCAGCAACGGCATGCGGTGGTGCACCTCGGTCATCGCGCCGATGGCGTCCGTCGTGAGCACCGCGCACGTGACGGTGGGCACGTCGTCCTTCCACCACACCGACCAGATGCCGGCCATGGCCAGAGAAGTGTCGTCTCCCAGCGTCATGAAGTACGGCTGTTTGCGCCCCTCGGCCGGCTGCCATTCGTACCAACCGGCGGCGGGGATGATGCAGCGGCGCTTCATCGCGGACTGCTTGTAGGCGGGCTTCTCCAGGACGCTCTCGGCGCGGGCGTTGATCATCTTGGCCGCTCCGGAGAGGTCCTTGGCCCAGTGCGGGACCAGGCCCCAGCGCATGACGCGGATGCTGCGTTCCAGCTCCTCGTCCTCGGGTTTGCGCTCGACCACGGCCATGACGTGCTTGGTGGGAGCGACGTTGTAGTCCGCGCCAGGAGCCTCGCCGCCGGTCCCGTCCACCGCGTCGAACTCGGCCGCCAGCAGCGCCGGGTCCTTGGTGGAGGCGTACCTACCGCACAAATCCGATCACCTCCGAAGTCGCAATAATCCCACGTCCCACACACCAGGGCGAACTGTCCCAGGACAGATGCGGGATCATTCAGGCATGACTCAGCACTGGTCAGCCCCCAGCGCGCCCGGCCCAGTCCACTCGACGGTGCCGGTGCCCGGCTCGAAGTCGATCACGAACCGCGTCCTGGTGCTCGCGGCACTGGCCGACGGGCCCTCCACGGTGCACGCACCGTTGCGCAGCCGCGACACGGTGCTGATGGCTGCCGCCCTGTCCTCCCTCGGCGTCGGGTTCGCCGACCGCGAGGACGGCGGCTGGGACGTCACGCCCGGCCCGTTGCACGGCCCGGCCGACGTCGACTGCGGCCTCGCGGGCACGGTCATGCGGTTCCTGCCGCCCGCCGCGGCGCTCGCGGAGGGCGAGATCCGGTTCGACGGCGACCCGCACGCCCGCACGCGGCCGATGAGCACCGTGCTGGGTGCGTTGCGGTCGCTGGGCGCGGACGTCGAGGGCGACGCGCTGCCGTTCACGTTGCGCGGCACGGGATCGGTGCCCGGCGGTGAGGTGACGATCGACGCGTCGGGCTCCTCGCAGTTCGTGTCCGGGCTGCTGCTGTCCGCCGCGCGCTACGACAAGGGCGTGACGGTGCGCCACGCGGGCAAGCCGGTGCCTTCGTTGCCGCACATCGACATGACGGTGCAGACGCTGCGCTCGGTCGGCGTGCAGGTCGAGACCGACGGGAACACCGCGTGGCACGTCGAGCCGGGCACCATCGCCGCCCGCACGTGGCACGTGGAGCCGGACCTCTCGAACGCGACGGTGTTCCTGGCGGCGGCCGCGGTGACCGGTGGCGAGGTGACGATTCCGCACTGGCCGGCCACGACCACCCAGCCCGGTGACGCGGTGCGCGGCATCCTGGAGCGCATGGGCTGCGAGGTTCTCGTTTCCGAGCACGGTTTGACCGTGCGCGGGCCGTCGCGACTGTCCGGTGTGGACATCGACCTGCACGACGAGAGCGAGCTGACGCCGACCGTCGCCGCGCTGGCCGCGCTGGCCGAGGGACGGACGGTCATCCGCGGTGTCGCACACATCCGCGGCCACGAGACGGACCGGATCGCGGCGCTCGTGAACGAGATCAACGCGTTGGGCGGCACCGCGTCCGAGACCGAGGACGGCCTGATCATCGACCCCGCTCCGCTGCACGGCGGCGTGTGGAAGGCCTACGCCGACCACCGGATGGCGACCGCGGGCGCGATCATCGGCCTGGTCGTGCCGGGCGTCGAGGTCGACGACATCGGCAGCACGACCAAGACGATCCCCGACTTCCCGGGCATGTGGCAGGCCATGCTCACGGAGGCGCGTTGACGTGAGCAAGCGGGACTGGCGCAAGCTCGACGAGTCCGACGTGCGCGTGCGCCCCGGCAAGGGGACGCGGCCGCGCAGCAAGAGGCGGCCCGAACACGCCGACGCCGAGAGCGCGATGGTGATCGGCGTGGACCGGGGTCGCTGGACGTGCGCGTTGGAGACCGGCGTCGTCGTCACGGCGATGCGTGCGCGCGAACTGGGCCGCACGCCCGTGGTGGTGGGCGACCAGGTCGGCATCGTCGGTGACACGTCGGGCCAGCCGGACACGCTGGCCCGCATCGTGCGCGTCGAGGAACGGACCTCGGTGCTGCGCCGGACCGCGGACGACACCGACCCGTTCGAACGGGTCGTCGTCGCCAACGCCTCCCAGCTCATCATGGTCGTCGCGCTGGCCGACCCGCCGCCGCGCACGGGTTTCATCGACCGCTGTCTGGTCGCCGCGTACGCCGGCGGCCTGGAACCGGTGCTGTGCCTGACGAAGTCGGACCTCGCGTCCGCCGACGATCTGCTGGCGCTCTACACCGAGCTCGACGTGCCCGTGATCGTGACGCGGTTCGACGAGGAACCGGCCGTGCTGCGCGCGCGGCTCAAGGACACGGTGTCGTGCCTGATCGGGCACTCCGGTGTCGGCAAGTCCACGTTGGTCAACAGGCTGGTGCCGGACGCGAACCGTGCGGTCGGCGTGGTGTCCGGTGTGGGCAAGGGCCGGCACACCTCGACCCAGGCCGTGGCGCTGCGGCTGCCCGACGGCGGCTGGGTCGTGGACACGCCGGGCATCCGCTCGTTCGGCCTCGCGCACATCACGCCGGACGACATCGTGAAGGCGTTCCCGGACTTCGCCGAGGCCGCGGAGGAGTGCCCGCCCGGCTGCGGTCACCTCGGCGCGCCGGAGGACCCGGGCTGCATGCTGGACGAGCTGGTGCCGGACGCGCCCGGCCGCCTCACCTCGTTGCGCAGGTTGCTCGCGTCACGTGCCGGACTCGACGAACACGGGGACCGGCCCGATGCCGATCGGTGACACTGAACGGGTGATCAAACGACTCGCCGGGTACGGCATCGTGATGCGCACCGGCGCCGTGCTGTCGCTGGTCCTGCTCGGCGCTCTGGCAGCGTGTTCGAACTCGCAGAAGCCCTCTGCCTTCACCGGCACCGACCCCTGCACGCTGCTCGCGTCCGGTGACGCGGGGCAGCTGAACGGCACACCGGCCAGGAGCGGGCGGACGTGCGACTTCCGGTTCGAGTCGCTGACCGTGCGGCTGACGCTGCTGGAGGCGGCGTTCGCGGACGAGTCGCGAGGGCTGCTGTCCGGCGGCGGCCACGGCGGTGTGATCGCCGGGGGCGAGGGTGAGAGCAACAACCGCCCGCTGACCCGGAGGTGTTCGGAGGCCTCGGGCGAGGTGACGTGCGAGGCCGTCCTGGAGGTGCGGGAACGGCAGCTCGTCCGGTTCGAGGTCGTGCAGCGCGGCACCGACCCCAACGCCGTCGGGCAGGTCGTCGAGGGCCTCGCCGCGAAGGCGTTCGAAAGGCTCCCGAAGTGAAGCGCCTGCTGCCGTTGGTGCTCCTGGTCGCGGGCTGCACGGCCACTCCCGTCGCGACCGCGCCCACGACCACGACCACCACGACAACGACGACCGAGACGACGGTCGTCACGACGTCGCCGCGCATCGACACGCCGAAGAAGCTCCCCGCGGACCCGTGCCGGCTGCTGACGGCGGCGGACTTCGACTCGCCGCTGGCGGGCACGCCCGCGCCGGGCCCCGCGATTCCGCGGTCCTGCGTGTTCCAGGAGGGCAACACCGGCACCGACGCCGACATGTTCGTGGTGGTGGCGTTCCAGGGCGCCTTCGCGAAGCCGGCGGACGCGGTCGGCGAGATGCTCATCGAGGGTCATTCGACGGCAATCTCGTTCGTCGTCAAGCCCGGCGTGATGCAGTCCGTCTACACCGTCGCCGTCAACGCGACCGAGTCCTACATGGTCATCGTCGACCTGCCGAAGGCCAACTCGGCACAGGTCTCGCAGATCGCGCTCGGCAAGGCGCAGAAGGCGTTCAAGCGGCTCGTCACAACCTGACGCGCTGTCCCGTCCACTGGTCATGAAGGTTTTCGTGATCGGTGCGACGGGTGTGCTCGGACGGGAAGCGGTGCCGCTGCTGCGGGCGGCCGGACACGAGGTCGGGGTGCTGGACCGGCGCACCACCTCGCTGTTCGACGCCGGGCAGCTGGCTCGGGCGTTTGCGGGCTACGACGCCGTCATCAACCTCGCCACGCGCATCCCGTTGAGCGCCAAGGCCGTCCTGGCCAGTGCCTGGGCGGAGAACAACCGCATCCGCACGCTCGGCGGCGCGGCGGTCGTCGAGGCGGCACGGCTGGCGGGCGTCGGGCGGATCGTGCAGGAGGGCATCTCGTTCGTCTACGCGGACGGCGGTGACCGGGAGCTCGACGAGAACGCGCCGCTCGCGCCGGTCGGGCACATCGCCAGTTCGGTGCAGGCGCAGCACAACGTGCTCGCGCACCCCGGCGGGGTGTTCCTGCGGATCGGCCTGCTGCTCGGCGGCGAGGCGCAGTCACCGCCGGTGCTCGTCGGCGACGGGTGGATGAACGTCGTGCACCCCGGTGACGCGGCGGCCGCGGCGATCGCGGTCCTGGACGCGCCACCGGGGATCTACAACGTGGGGACGCCGGTGCGGAAGCGGGACCTCGGGATCACGCGGCTGCCGGCGTTGCTGGGCAGGTTCGCCGCGTCGTTCGAGGTGTTCTCCCGTTCACAGCGCGTGGTGAGCACCAAACTCACCGAGGCCACCGGCTGGCGACCGCGCCGCTAACCCATGTGCGGATACTGGTGATCCGTTGGCGGCACCAGGGTTTCCTTGATGGCGCGCGGGCTCGTCCAGCGCTGCAGGTTGTAGATCGAGCCCGCCTTGTCGTTGGTGCCGGACCCGCGCGACCCGCCGAACGGCTGCTGCCCGACGACGGCGCCGGTCGGCTTGTCGTTGACGTAGAAGTTGCCCGCCGCGAACCGCAGAGCTTTGTGCGCCTGCTCGACGGCAGCCCGGTCGCGGGCGAAGACGGCACCGGTCAGCGCGTACGGGGTGGAGGTGTCGATGGTCTCCATGATCGTCGGGAAGTCGGCGTCCTCGTAGACGTGCACGGCGAGGATCGGTCCGAAGTACTCCGTCGTGAAGATGTCGTGGTGCGGATCGGTGCCGAGCAGCACGGTCGGGTCGACGAAGTAGCCCACCGAGTCGTCGCACGAGCCGCCGGCGAGCACCTCGACCGAAGTGGACGCCGACGCCATCAGCAGCGCCTCCTTGTGCTTGGCGAACGCGCGGTGGTCGATCACCGCGCCGCCGAACGCCGACAGGTCCGTGACGTCGCCGTAGGACAGGGACTTCGTGATGTCGAGCAGACGTTCCCGGACCCCGCCGTCCCACAACGACCGTGCGACGTAGGCACGTGAGGCGGCCGAGCACTTCTGGCCCTGGTACTCGAAAGCACCGCGCACGAGCCCGGTGACGAGCGCCTGCGGATCCGCGGAGGCGTGCGCCAGCACGAAGTCCTTGCCACCGGTCTCGCCGACGACGCGCGGGTAGGCGCGATAGTTGTCGAGGTTGCTCGCCATGGTCTGCCACAGCGCCTTGAACGTCCGCGTCGACCCGGTGAAGTGCAGGCCGGCGAAGAACCTGTCCCGCAACGCCACCTGGCTCACCGCGTGCCCGTCACCGGTGACGAGGTTGATCACCCCCGGCGGCAGACCGGCCTCTTCGAGCAGCCGCATCGTGTAGTGCGCGGCGAGCTGCTGCGTCGGCGACGGCTTCCACACCACGGTGTTGCCCATCAACGCGGGCGCCAGCGGCAGATTCCCCGCGATGGCGGTGAAGTTGAACGGCGTGATCGCCACGACGAACCCGTCGAGCGGCCGGTGATCCATGCGATTCCACACGCCGGGGCTGCTGACCGGCTGCTCCTCGAGGATGCGGCGGCCGAAGTGGACGTTGAAGCGCAGGAAGTCGATCAGCTCGCACGCCGAGTCGATCTCGGCCTGCTGCACGGACTTCGACTGCCCGAGAATCGTGGCGGCGTTGAGGATGTCCCGCCACGGCCCGGCGAGCAGGTCCGCCGCGCGCAGGAGGACCGCGGCGCGTTCGTCGAACGGCAGCTCCTGCCAGTCGGGCGCGGCGTGCTGAGCGGCCCGCATGGCATCCGCGACGTCGGAGTTGGTCGCCTGCGCCGTCACGCCGAGCACGTGCCGGTGATCGTGCGGCTGAACGACGTCAACGCGGTCACCACCACCCATGCGCTGCTGACCACCGATGGTCATCGTCAGCTCGTGCGTGGTGTTCTCGAGCTCTGCAATGCGCGCCTGCAGACTGGTGCGTTCGGCGCTACCGGGAGCGTAAGTGCGCACGGGCTCGTTGACCGGTTCGGGTGCAGACGTGACGGCGTCCATTCCCCCATCGTGGCACGCAGTAGTAGGGTCCGTCGGGTGGCGCGGGTGACTGGCATCGGCGGGGTCTTCCTGCGTTCCAGAGATCCCGTGCGCCTGGCCGCCTGGTACCGCGACAACCTCGGGGTGCCGATGAGCGAAAAGGGCACCGTCACCTTCCACTGGCTCGACACCGCGACGGACGCGCATCCGGGCACGACGACGATGGCGTTGTTCGCCCACGACACCGAGTACATCGGCGAACCGCACCAGCGCACGATGCTGAACCTGCGGGTCGACGACCTGCCGACGCTGATGGCGAAGCTGAAGGCGCGCGGGGTGGAGGTGCTGCCGGACACCGAGGACTCGGAGTTCGGGCGGTTCGGGTGGTGCGTGGATCCGGAGGGGAACCGGATCGAGCTGTGGGAGCCCGCGGAGGGCATGTGAGCCGCCGCCGGTGATCCGATTTCAGTGCACGACGACACCGTCGTGGTCGAGTACGGGCAGTTCTGCCTGCAGGACATGGCCCGCCTGCACGGTGCGGCCGAAGCACCGGTGCCCGCCCACCAGCTTCGCAGAAGGCCTCGAACAGTGGCTCGTCCAGATCTGGCCGGTGTAGCGGCGGCCCGGCCGGGCTACATCAGCTCCAGCACGAACGCGAGCTCCTGCGGCGCGTACCAGGCCAGCTCGTGGTCCTCCGCGCTCCCCAGCGCGAACTCCGCATCCGGGTCACCGAGGTCCGCCGCGTCCACCACGTCCGCCGCCGCCCGCACGTCCTCTTCGGCCTCGGCCGTGTCGAGGTGCACCGACGCGACGGCCTTCATCGTCACCGAGCCGGCGACCTTCACCACCGAGAAGTCCAGGTCGGGGCGCAACGTCACGTCGTCCATGTCGACAGCGACCACCGCGCGCCGCGGCTCGGCCTTCTCGTCGCCTGCCAGCAGTCGCAACGAAGCGCGGGCCGCGTCCAGCATCGCGGCGTACTCCAGTTCCTCCGTGTCGCCTGCCGCGTAGGACTCGCGCAGGGCGGGCGTCAGGGCGAACGCCGTGCCGCCGATCGGAGTCAGTTCGCCGCTGTCGACGAACGTCCGCAGCATCGACACCGTGGCCGGGATGTAGACCCTCATGACGCGCTCGCCGTCCCCATCAGTTCCTCCACCGACTCCTCGACCATGGTCGCGAGAACGTCCACATCGGACATGGCGTCGCGGTCGCCGTTCAGCCCGAAGTAAACACCGCCGTCGTACGACGTGACCCCGATGGCCAGCGCCTGGTTCTTGGCGAGCGGGACAACGGGGAAGATCTCGGTCATTCTCGCGCCCGCCGCGTACAACGGCACCTGCGGGCCGGGAACGTTGGTGACGATCACGTTGAACAGTCGGCGCGAGAACGACGAGGCCGCTCGTGCGCCGAGGGCGTGCAGCGTCGGTGGCGCGAAGCCGGAGACCCTCACCAGCGCGTCGGCCGCGACGGACTGGCCCGATTCCTTGTGTGCTCGCATCGCGTGCGACACGTGGTGCAGGCGCACCACCGGGTTCGGTTCGCCGACCGGCAGGTCCACGAGGTAGGCGCTCACGTTGTTGCCCGAGTCCGGGTCTGCGTCGCGCACCGAGAGAGGTGCCATCGCACGGATCGTGGTGCTGCCGGTGACGTTCTCGCCGCGGCTGAGCAGCCAGTTGCGCAGCGCACCGGACAGAGCCGCGAGCACCACGTCGTTGACGGTGCCGCCGTGGGCCTTGCGGATGGCGCGCAGGTCGTCGAGCTGGGCGCGGGCGACGGCGAACCGGCGCTGCGGCGAGGTGATGCGGACGTTCAGCGGGGAACCGGGTGCCGGGGTGGCGGCGGTGCGCACTGCCGACGCGAGGACGCCGAACGCGTTGAAGACCTTCTCGACCGTCGCGACGGTGTCGAGCGCGGCGCTGCGGACGTTCTCGACCAGCTCACCGGGGCTGTGCACGATGTCGGTGACCGCGTCCGCCACGAGCTGCAACGCGCCGGGTTCCGGCTGCGGCATCCAGAGGTTCTCGACGTTGGTGCGCGGCGACGGCGACACGTCCAGCATGACCTGGCCGATCTCCAGCGACGCGATGCCGTCGATCATGGCCTGGTGGGTCTTGGTGATGACCGCGGTCTGGTTCTTCGCGAGGCCCTCGACCAGGTAGATCTCCCACAGTGGACGGGAATGGTCGAGCGGCCGCGACATCAGGCGCGCGACCAGGTCGTGCAGCTGGGTGTCGTTGCCCGGCTTGGGCAACGCCGACCTGCGCACGTGGTACGTGACGTCGAAGTCCGGGTCGTCGACCCAGACCGGGCGGGCGATGCGTCCCGGGACGTGCACGACCTTCTGCCGGTAGCGCGGCACGAGGCTCAGTCGTTGCTCGATGAGGTCGACGAGCTTGTCGTAGTCGAAGCCAGCCTTGGGCCGGCGGAACACCGCCACGCCACCGACGTGCATCGGCGTCGTGGAGTCCTCCAGGTACAGGAACGAGGCGTCCAGCGCTGACAGTCGGTCCGGCATGCACCCAGCCTAGTGGCGTTTGCGATCCATCAACTTCTGAAGTGCGGCGCGCTCGGCGGGATCACGGTCGTGACGTTCGAGACGGATGCGCGCGGCCTCCGGGATCGCTTCGAGCACCCTCGGGTCCACATCGGCCATGAACGACCTGAGGAACCGCCACCGCGTCAGCTTCATGACCGGCGCGAGACGGGCGACGGCGAGCGACACCCAGCTGAGCGCGACGTCGAGCCGGCGATCGCCCTTCGTCGCGGACGCCCAGTCGAGCACGACAGGGCCTTCCGGGCCGAGGACGACGTTGCCGGGGTGCAGGTCGAGGTGCAGCAGGTTGCCCTCGCCGCTCAGGAAGTCCGGCGCCGCGATGACGTCGAGGCGGCGGTGCAGGTCCGCGAGCTCACGGCCGAGCTGCCCGGCGAGCCACGGCTTGCGGCCGATCTCCTCGGACATCCGCGGACCGGGCACGTACTGCATGACGAGCTCGTCGGCGGTCGCCTCGTGCACGCGCGGAACGGGGATGCCGTGGCCGCTCAGGTACGTCATCATCTCGGCCTCGCGCCGCAGGTCACGGCCGGTGCGGGTGCGCTTGACGAGCAGCCCGTCGGACCGGATGAACACGTCCGAGTCCTGGCCGCTCGCGAGGTGTTGACGTTGCGCGACGCTGCGCATACCTGCCGTCATGTGACGATCATCATGCATATGATCCAAAGCACAAGGGCCGAACGGCTCTAGTCGAGCTCTTCACCCGTTTGAGCCGGGCGTACGAGGCTCTGTCACCCTCTTGCTGTGGAGATCTCGCCCAAGGACCGCTTCGTCACCGTCTACGGCCGCAAGCCCGTGCTGGAGGCGCTCGACGACCCGGCACTGTCGGTCGACAAGGTGGTGCTCGCCGACACCGCCCGCGGCCCGGCGGCGCGCGAGATTCTCGACGCGGCCCGTTCGCGTGGTGTGCAGGTGCAGCGTGCGACGGCTCAGCGGGTGAAGGTGCTGGCGGGCAACGGCAAGCAGGACCAGGGCGTGCTGGCCGACGTCGTGGCGCCGCGCATGAAGCCGCTCGCGCTGGCACTCGAAGAAGGCACACTCCGGTCCGTGCTGGTGCTCGACGGCATCACGACGCCCGCGAACGTCGGCATGATCCTGCGGACGGCGACGGCCGCGGGCATCGACGGCATCGTCGTGCCGCGGCGTGGCGTCGCCTCGATCGACCCTCTCGTGGTGAAGGCCTCCGCCGGGGTGGCTTTCCGCGCGCCCGTGCTGCGCTGCGGCACCGCGGCGGAGGCCTCGGCTTTGTTGCGAGCGTCCGGCTACCCGCTTTACGCGTTGGATTCCCACGCGTCCGACACGATTTATTCCGCCACGTTCGGCGAACGCGCCGCTTTCGTGCTCGGCAGCGAGACGTCGGGAATCACCGACGACGTGCGGCCGCACATCACGTCGTGGCTCTCGATTCCGATGGCGGCGGGCGTGGAATCGCTCAACGTCGCTTCAGCGGCGGCCGTGCTCTGCTTCGAGCTCGTGCGGCGCGCTCAGTCGGACATCCAGTAGACGTGGTAGCCGTCCACGCGGGGGAACCCCAGCAGTGACGTGCACATCGCGACCGACGACGAGCCCCTGACCCGGCCGATGCTGCCGTACTGGTCCCAGAACCCCAGGCCGTTCGAACAGTGGGCGACCGCGCGGAAGCGGCCCGGCCTGCCCTGGTCGCAGTAGACCTCGACACTGCGCCCGTCCCTCAGGAATTCCTCGTAGCAACCACGTTCGTACGCTTGTGCGGGTGCTGCAATTGCCGTGGCTGCAATGGCGACTGCAACGCAAGCGACAATTCTTCGCATTTTCTCCCCTATGCATTCGACTGCGTGCACAATGGACGGTAGTGCGCGGCCGAATAGCGAGCAATTACGCTGCGGGGTGAACCCTCAATCGCGGAGCGCGATCGCTAGCAGGATCTCCAGTTCCTCGAGGGTGGACCGTGTCGACCGATGGTGGACACCGACCATGCCCGCCTGCGCCGCTCCCCTGACGTTGATCGCGAGGTCGTCGACGAAGACGCACTCGTCCGGTTCGAGGTCCAGCTTCGCGGCCGTCAGCAGGTAGATCTCGATCTCCGGCTTCGCCAGGCCGACCTCGCCGGAGAGGATCGCGGCGTCGAAGAGGCCCGCGAAGGCCGCCGGTGGCTGCCACCAACCGTCCGCGTTGGACAGCAGGGCCGTCTTCAGGCCGTGTTCCTTGGCCTTCCTGAGGGCGGTGAGCAACGGCGGTTCCGCCGGGTTGTCCTCGCCGGGATCGGTCAGGACGCCGCCGTAGTCGAGCACCAGGGCTTTCAGCACGTTCTGGACGGTACCCACTTTCGGGTGCCGGATGTCCTGATCACCACGTCGGCGCGCCTGGTTCGGCATGCCCCCAGTTGTCCGGCGCCTGCCCGCCTACGAGCCTCCGGCCGGTGCGGTGGTCATTCCCCGGCCACGCCTGCGACCGCATCCCCGGCCGGTCCGGGTGCCGGTGCCGGATCCGCCGTCGCCCGCGCTCGACGCCGTCCGGCTGGTCGGCGTGGTCCTGGAGGTGCTGGACGGACGCCGGCCGGGGCGGTTGTTGCGCGAGGTGGCCACGCCTGGGCTGGCGACCCGGCTGGGTCTGCTGGTCCGCTCGCGAACGACCCGCATGCTGCGGCCACCTCGGGTCTGTCACCCGTCGCAGTTCGCCGCCGAGATCGCCGTGACCATCCGCAGGGACGAACGGGTGCTGGCAGTCGCGGCACGCGCCGAGCACACCGACGACCGCTGGCACTTCACCGCGTTCACCGTCCTGGAGTGAGCCGGTTTCGCATTTTTGAAGTGCACGCGGGGACCTTTCGTTCACTTGGAACGCACGAAAGGGCCCCGCGTGCGGACTGCAACTGCGGTCAGCGGTGCTTGCGCTGGTTCTTCGCCGCCTGACGGGCTGCCTCGCGGCGCTCCTTGCGGGTGCCGCCGCCCTGCTGGCCGCCGGCGCCGTTCGGCTCGCCGTGCTGCTCGACGCCGCCGTCCTCGGCCGGGCCGCTGTAGCTCAGGTGCTGCTGGCCGGGGCCACCGAGACCCTTGCCGCGCAGGGCGGGCGGGATCGCGTTGCCGCTGGCCAGCTGGGCCATCGCCGGGCCGGCGGGGGCCTCGGCCTGCTGCTGGGCCTGCTGCTGCGCGGCGGCCGCTGCCCGAGCGCGGGCACGGGCGCCACCGCCCTGCGGCTGCACCTGCGGAAGGGCCTGCGGCGCCGCGCTCAGGGTCACGGGGACCTCGGGCTGGGCGGGCTCCGGCTCGGCCGCTTCGACCTGGAGGTTGAACAGGAAGCCGACGACCTCTTCCTTCAACGCGTCGAGCATCGCGTTGAACATGTCGAAGCCCTCGCGCTGGTACTCGATGAGAGGGTCGCGCTGCGCCATGGCGCGCAGGCCGATGCCCTCCTTCAAGTAGTCCATCTCGTAGAGGTGCTCACGCCACTTGCGGTCCAGCACGGACAGCAGGACGCGACGCTCCAGCTCACGGGTCGCGCCCTCGCCGACGCGGCCGTCGATGTCGGCCTCGCGCGCGCGGTAGGCGTTCATCGCGTCCTCGACGAGGAGGTCGCGCAGGTACTCGCGCGTGATGTCCTCGTCGGACTCGAGGAGCTCCTTCGCGTCCAGCGTCACCGGGTACAGCGTCTTGAGAGCGGTCCAGAGCTTCTCGAAGTCCCAGTCCTCGGCGTAGCCGTCGGCCGTGGCGCCGTTGACGTACTCCTCGACGACGCTCTGGATCATGTGCTCGACCTGTTCCTTCAGGTCTTCGCCGGCGAGAACGCGGTGGCGCTCGGCGTAGATCACCGTGCGCTGGCGGTTCATGACCTCGTCGTACTTGAGGACGTTCTTGCGGATCTCGAAGTTCTGCTGCTCGACCTGGGTCTGCGCGCTGCGGATCGCGCGGGTGACCATCTTGTGCTCGATCGGCACGTCGTCCGGCACGTTCAGGCGCGTCATGACCATCTCGACCATGGACGCGTTGAAGCGGCGCATCAGCTCGTCCTGCAGCGACAGGTAGAAGCGCGACTCACCGGGGTCGCCCTGACGGCCGGTACGACCGCGGAGCTGGTTGTCGATGCGGCGCGACTCGTGGCGCTCGGTGCCGAGCACGTAGAGACCACCGGCCTCGCGGACCTCGTCGGCCTCCGCCTTGCCCTGGATCGTCAGCTCCTCGACGACCTTGGCCCAGGCCTCTTCGTACTCCTCCGGCGTCTCCACCGGGTCGAGGCCGCGCTCGCGCAGCTCGTGGTCCGCGATGATGTCCGGGTTGCCGCCCAGCACGATGTCCGTACCGCGACCGGCCATGTTCGTGGCGACCGTGACGGCACCCTTGCGGCCGGCCTTCGCGATGATCAGCGCCTCGCGGTCGTGGTGCTTCGCGTTCAGCACCTCGTGCGGGATACCCCTGCGCAGCAACAGCTTCGACAGGTACTCGGAGCGCTCGACGCTCGTCGTGCCGATCAGGACCGGCTGACCCTTCTCGTGCTTCTCGGCGATGTCGTCCGCCACCGCGTCGAACTTGGCCTCCTCGGTCTTGTAGACGAGGTCGGGCTGGTCCTTGCGCTGCGGCGGGCGGTTCGTCGGGATCGGGACGACACCCAGCTTGTAGGTCTGGTGGAACTCGGCCGCCTCGGTCTCGGCGGTACCGGTCATGCCGCCGAGCTTCTCGTAGAGGCGGAAGTAGTTCTGCAGCGTGATCGTGGCGAGAGTCTGGTTCTCCGCCTTGATCTCGACACCTTCCTTGGCCTCGATCGCCTGGTGCATGCCCTCGTTGTAGCGGCGACCGGCGAGCACGCGGCCCGTGAACTCGTCGACGATCATGACTTCACCGTTGCGGACGATGTAGTCCTTGTCGCGGTTGTAGAGCTCCTTCGCCTTGAGGGCGTTGTTCAGGTAGCCCACCAACGGCGTGTTCGCGGCCTCGTACAGGTTGTCGATGCCGAGCTGGTCCTCGATGAACTCGACACCGAGCTCGGTGACGGCGATCGTGCGCTTCTTCTCGTCGTACTGGTAGTGGTACGACTTCGACTTCTCCTCGACGACCTCGAGGCGCTCCTTCTGCGAGAGCGTCGTGACGTCGATGCCGCGCATCCGCGGGGCGAGTCGGGCGAACTCCGTGTACCAGCGCGCCGACTGCTCGGCGGGGCCGGAGATGATCAGCGGCGTGCGGGCCTCGTCGATGAGGATCGAGTCGACCTCGTCGACGATCGCGAAGTAGTGGCCGCGCTGCACGCACTCGTCCAGGCTCCACGCCATGTTGTCGCGCAGGTAGTCGAAGCCGAACTCGTTGTTCGTGCCGTAGGTGATGTCCGAGTTGTACGCCACACGGCGCTGCTCGGGCGTCATCTCGGAGAGGATCGCGCCGACGGACATGCCGAGGAAGCGGTGCACGCGGCCCATCCAGTCCGCGTCGCGCTTGGCCAGGTAGTCGTTCGTGGTGATGACGTGAACGCCCTTGCCGGCGATGGCGTTGAGGTAGACCGGCATGACCGAGGTGAGGGTCTTGCCCTCACCGGTGCGCATCTCGGAGATCTGCCCGAGGTGCAGCGCGGCGCCACCCATCAGCTGCACGTCGTAGGGGCGCTGACCCAGGGTGCGCTTCGCGGCCTCGCGGGCGACGGCGAACGCCTCGGGCAGCAGCTCGTCCAGGGACTCGCCCTCGGCGTGGCGTTTCTTGAACTCGTCGGTCTTGGCGCGCAACTCGGCGTCGGAGAGGTCGACCACGTCATCTTCCAGCCCGTTGATGGCGTGTGCGATGTTGCGGAGGCGCTTGAGCATCTTGCCCTCGCCGGAGCGGAGCAGTCGGGACAGCACCATCTGGATAGACCTCATCACCTGTATCGCGGCGCGCCCACGTCGGACGCCTTTCCCCTGCCCATCGTAGGCAAGTCGCCAAGATGTGTGCACAGACACAGGCGGATTGGGTCGCCTGACCTGGTATGGGCAGGTCAGGTGCCGTCTGCGGGGGTGTGCCGCCATCTTCGGCTACTGCTGTGGTGAACGCATGAGGCCCGCGTGAAGGTTCCTGGTCGGACGAGATTCACCTTGACGGTGAACGTCCGGGTGAGGAATGAGGCCGGGTGGCGGTAGACGCAGGCCGCCGACCTGGGCACACAGCGCTCGGACACCGCGCCGCGACAGACGCGCGCCGCCGCCCCGCACGCGAGGGGTGCGGGGCGGCGGCGGTTGAAGGAACGGGGTCAGCGGATCAGGCCAGCCTGATCACGCCGTAGTCGAATCCCTTCCGGCGGTAGACGACACTCGGGCGCCCGCATTCGGTGTCGGCGAACAGGTAGAAGTCGTGTCCGACCAGCTCCATCTCGTAGAGGGCCTGGTCGACGGTCATCGGTTTGGCGGCGTGCTCCTTTTCGCGTACGACGCGTCCGGGCAACTTGTCTTCGAGGCCCTCTTCCCAACGCTGCGCGGGCACTTCCGCCATGCCCTCGTAGTCGGCCTCGGGTGCGTCGAGCACCGCGGTCTTCGCGCGGCGCGACGTCATGCTTTCGCCGGCGGACGGGATCTCCCCCAGTCCGCTTGTCGCTTCGGCCACCGAGATCGGGGCCCGCGCCCCGTGGTGGACGCGCCTGCGGTCGTGCGACCGACGCAGACGGTTCTCGAGCTTCGCGACCGCAGAATCGAGCGCGGCGTAGAAGTCACCCGCGCAGGCTTCGGAACGGACCACAGGTCCACGTCCCTTGCCGGTGATTTCGACCCGCTGGCAGTTCTTCGACTGTCGGCGGTTCGGCTCGTGGAAAAGCTCCACGTCGAAGCGGATGACCTTGCGGTCGTAGCGCTCAAGCCGGGCCAGCTTTTCGGCGACGTGCACCCTGTAGTGATCGGGCACCTCGACGTTGCGGCCCTTAACGACGATGTCCATACACGACCTCCCTCGCTTTGCTGCGAGCTATGGCTGGACTGCATTCAGAGCGCCGTGGCGATCATGGATCGCAGATGTGTCGCAGAGGGTCGTCTCCCTCAGCTCTCACGGCGCCAGGGTCATGGGCTGTTCGCCTCCTCCCCGCGGGCCGGGAACGCTGATAGCGGTGCACGTTAGCTTGGGATTCACCGTCGCGTAAGCCCCCTTGCCGGGGGAACGCGCAGATTTTTTGGTGACTACGCAGCGCGACGACAGCGCGTTGCGAGTCGTGTCCCGAGCGTGCCACGAACCAGGTTCACCGGCATGTCGCTCACCCGTACGGCGCAGCCGCGACCCGGCACTCGACGGCAGCTTCGCTGCGTCGAACGGTCCCAGTCGCGGCCTCATACCCAGCCAACGGCCGACCCGCGCGTCATGTTCCCGAAACTTCGAAGAGATCGATTCCGATCCACTTCGCGGGACCGAACGGCACTTCTTGCGAGTGAACCGATCGGTTCCGCCGCCCGATCACGACCCAGTCACGCCGGGCTGAACGGCCGATTTCGCCCAATACCGGACAAGACCGTTGATCACCATCAGCGGCTAATGCGGTAATAACCGCTGGTCAGATCCAGATGTGAATAGTCGTTAACTTCCGGGGGGCGCGCTCCACGGGCCCGGCGTGGCCTGCGCGCTCGTGGGTGGCGGACGCCGCGGTGGCGCCGCGGCGACCAACGTGCGGACGTCTCAGTTCTGAAACCTCGCCTCAACAGTCGTTGGGACAAACGGGTCGAAACGAGTAACCGGATCTTGGGGCGTCGTCACAGAAGTGCTGCCGAGCACAGGTTTCCGGTCGTGGTCGTGGGCGTTGGTGATCGACAACGCAACACGAACTTCACCCTTGTGGGCGGTGCCGAAAGTCCTCGCCCATTTTTTGTCAGACCCCGCCGCCATCCTGGTGCCATGACAGCACTCGACCTGCTCCTGCCGTCTTCTTGCGCCGGCTGCGGCCGCCGCGGCGCCACGTGCTGCGCGGCGTGCCTCGACTCCTTCGGACCACCCAACGCCGTCAAGGTCCCCGGTGTCGGCCCGCCAGTGTGGACGCTCGCCGCCTATCACGGCCCCGCAAGGGAACTGGTGCTCGCCTTCAAGGAACGGGGCGCACGAGCCCTCTCAGCGTGGTTCGGCGCGATGGTGGCAGCCGCGCTGGCCTCGGTGGGCTCCGCACCGTGGACGCTGGTCCCAGCGCCATCTCGTGTGAGCGCCGCAAGGGTGCGCGGGGGCGACCACATGCTGAGGGTGGCGCGTGCCGTGGAGATCGCGGCGGTGGCACCGGTGCTGAGGCTCGCGCCCGGGGTGGTCGACTCCGTCGGGTTGAGCGCTGGGGCACGCCGCCGGAATTTGGAGGGGCGGGTCGAGGTTTGCGGGCGGCCTCCGCCGGGGACGACGGTCCTGCTGGACGACGTGATCACGACCGGGGCGACGGCGGCCGCTTGTGTGCGGGCGTTGCGGCGGGCCGGGGTGCGGACGCACGCGGTGGTGGCGCTGACGTCGGCGAGGCCGCAGTAGGGCGCGAGGCCGGGACCGCAGTAGGCAAGCAGCGGCGGCATGGCGAGCCCGCCCACGCCCTGAGCAAGCGGGCCCGGCGGTGGGGTCCCGTCGCCAACGCAACCACCTACGCAACAGGCACCCGCCAACGCACCCCAGGGAACGCCCCCAGAGCCCAAATCACCCCGGATAAAACACCAACGCCCCAGCCGAAACCCGAATCCCGCTGGCCCTCCAAACATCAGTGATGTCCGAAGCCGACCACAACCCGGAAGGATCGATCACCTGAACCTGCCGAGCCGGCGCCGCAGCCACCGACCCGACCGGCACGGTGAGGTTCGACTGGCTGTACCGGTCCAACTTGTACCCGTCCGCATAAACCTTGGTAACCGGCAACGCGGTCAACGAAGACGAAACCACCAGCACGTCCTGCGACAACCAGTCGATCGACTGCACGGACGACCCGAGCGTCGACGGCTGGATCTGCCGCGGCGAGCGCAGCGCCACGTCCTGGTCGTGGCGCACCACCGACGCCACGTACAACCGACCGGCGATCACCAGAGCCGCGCGCGTGCCGTCGCGGGACAGGCGCAGTTCGCTGATGGCGCCGAACGGGGAGATCTCGGTGATGTTGACGCCCTTGGCGGTCCAGCTGCCGTTGTCGGAACGGGTCACGCGGGACACGGAGGCGCCGTCCACGACGGTCCACACCTCGGCTCCCGGTTCCTTCGGGCCGCTGGAGAGCAGCCAGGTCGGCCTCGACAAAGTGGTCGCACGCTGGTCCACTTCGGACAGTTCCTGTTCCAGCTCGCCGACGCGCAGGCGCATTCCGCCGCCCGCTCGGTACACCACGGCCAGACGTGAGCCGTCGAGGGACTGGGCCGCCGACACCGCGCCGTACGCGCCGGCGCCTGCTGGGCCCTTGATCGGGTTGCCGTCGGTGAGGGAGCGGATCGAGCCGTCCACCACGAGCATGCCCTGGAGGTTCGCGTTCAGGGCCAGCAACGACTCGCCCGCGGTGGCCGAGACGTCGGACGGCCGGTAGTCGCGTTGGTCCGGGAGGATCTGCTGGCCGTCGACCAGCACTCGCACGCGGGACGTGGTGACGCCGGAGTACGACTTCACGACCTGGGCCACGATCTGCTTGCTCTTCTCGGGCGTGAGGTCCTTGCCCACCTTGGTGAGGTTGACCTCCAGCGCGCCGTCGTCGGCCTCCTTCGTCTCCGAGAAGACGTCGGTGTCCGGGCCCAGAGCGCTCACCAACGTGTCGCGCACCGCGTCACCGGGGCCCTTGATCAGCAGCTCCGTCACGCGCGTCGGGATGCTCGTGGCGGGCGGGATCACGACGTAGCGCGGGTCCGGCACGAGGACGCTGAACTCGCGGTTGTAGAAGTACAGCGTCACGCGGCGGTAGTTGCTGTTGAACAGGTTCTGCGGCATGTACACGCCCGGCGGCGGTTCGGAGATCCGCCACTGGTTCTCGTTGTTGCGCTCGAGCTTCAGCATCTGCTTGAGGTCGTCGAGCCGCGGCACGAACGAGTTGTCGTTGCCCAGGCGGCCGACGTACTTGCCCTGCAGCAGAACGGTTGTCGTCTTGTCCTGCGGCCCCAGGGGCGTCGGCACGGTCGCGAACGCGGTCTCGATGATCGTGGGGTTCTTGGTGTCCCACTTCTTGTCCGCTTCCGGCGTCAGGTAGGCGCGGGCGGCCGCGAAGTCGCGGTCCGGGTTCGAGGTCGCGTCGATGAAGTCGCGCACGAGCGTGATCGGGTCGAGGTTCTGCCGCGGCTCGGGAGCGGTGACGGTGTTCGTCGTCTTGCTGTCCTTGGGGCCGATCGGCTTCGGCTGCGTGTTCGTCGGGATCGCGGCGCACCCGGACAGGGTCACGAGGACGAGCGCCAGCACAGCCAGCCGTTTCACCGCACTTCCTCCGAAACCTCGTCCTTGGCGGGTCCGTCCACGGGCTCGGCGGGCTGCCAGGTGATCTCCTCCGGCGTCAGCTCGACCTCGTCCGGTTCGGTGTGCACGACCGGTTCCTCCACCACCGCAACGGGTGCGAGCTCGATCGCGGGCGCGAGCGGCAACGGGCTCTCGCGCAGTTCCTCGCCGTGTCGGCGGGGCAACGTCAGGCGGAACACGGCGCCGTGGCCGGGCTCGCCCCACGCCTCCAGCCAGCCGCCGTGCAGGCGGGCGTCCTCCAGCGAGATCGACAGGCCCAGGCCAGTGCCGCCGGTGCGGCGGTTGCGGGACGGGTCGGCGCGCCAGAAGCGGCTGAACACCAGCTCGGCCTCACCTTGCCGCAGACCGACTCCGTGGTCCCGCACGGTGATCGCGACCGCGTTCTCGTTGCCGCGCATGGTCAGCTCGACCGGCTGGCCCTCGCCGTGGTCGATGGCGTTCGCCAGCAGGTTGCGCAGAATCCGTTCCACGCGACGGGAATCCAGCTCGGCGACGAGCTCGGAATCCGGCAGGTCCAGCACGACCGGCGAACCCGCGCTCGTCGAGATCGCGCGCACCGAGTCGTGCGCACGGCGCGCCAGCACGCGAATGTCGACCTGGTCGGCGGTCAGCTCCTCGACACCGGCGTCCAGCCGCGAGATCTCCAGCAGGTCGCCCAGCAGCGACTCGAACCTGTCGAGCTCGTCGACCAGCAGCTCCGTCGAGCGCGCGAGGCCTGCGGGGAACTGTTCACGTGAGGCGTGCAGGACGTCCGCGGCCATGCGCACCGTCGTCAACGGCGTGCGCAGCTCGTGCGAGACGTCCGAGGTGAACCGGCGTTGCAGCTGGCCGAACTCCTCCAGCTGCTTGAACTGGGCCTGGATCGACTCGGCCATCTCGTTGAACGACTCGGCCAGGCGCGCCACGTCGTCCTCGCCGACGACGTGCATGCGTTCGTGCAGGGTGCCGTCCGCGAACCGTTCCGCGACCTCGGCGGCCTGCCGCACCGGGCGCACGACCTGGCGCGTCACGAGGTTCGCGATCAGCGCGAGCAGGATCAGCAGCACGATGCCGCCGACCACGAGCGTCGACTGCACCACCTCGGCGGTGCGCTGCTCGGAGGTCAGCGGGAAGATCAGGTACAGCTGCATCGAACGGGCGGACGTGCTCATCGGCAGGCCCACGACGAACAACGTGGTCGGCGTGTTGCCGCGCTGCACCGTGTGGATCTGGGTGCCCTCGTCGCCGTTCTCGACCATCTCGCGCAGGGCGCGCGGAACGTCCTCCAGCGGACCGACGGACGGCACGCGCCCGGCACCGCTCGAACCCAGCCCGTCGGCCAGCACGGGTTCGAACGCGCCGGCGCCCGCCGTCGTGGCGTCCGTTCCGGTGCCACCGACGGCGAGCTTGTTGATCGCGCTCGTGAACCGCGTCTGCACGCTGTCCGGGCCGGGGTTCAGGCCGACCAGGTCGGACTGGATCAGGTTGCGCGAGGCCATGGCCTGGCGCACCGCCGCCTCGTCCTTGGTGTTCAGCAGCTGGTTGGTGATCTGCATCTGCAGCACCATGCCCAGCACGAACACCACGGCGGACGACAGCGCGAGCGTGGACACGACCACGCGCAACTGCAGCGAACGACGCCACAGATCACCAAACGCGGCCCATCGCTTCCGCGCTTCCTCGACGAGGAACTGCGCCTTCGCGACGACCGGTCCAACGAACTTCATACGCCACCTGTCACGGAGGGCCGGCCTTGTACCCGACACCTCGGACAGTCAACACCACCTCGGGGTGCTCCGGGTCCCGTTCGACCTTGGAACGCAGCCGCTGCACGTGCACGTTCACCAGGCGCGTGTCGGCGGCGTGGCGGTAACCCCACACCTGCTCCAGCAGCACCTCGCGGGTGAACACCTGACGCGGCTTGCGGGCCAGTGCGACGAGGAGGTCGAACTCCAGCGGCGTGAGCTGGATCGGCCTGCCCTCGCGCAGCACCTCGTGGCCGGGGACGTCGATGGTGAGATCGCCGATCTGCAGCACCTCGGACGGCTCGGCCTCGGTGCGGCGCAGGCGCGCCCGGATGCGGGCCACCAGCTCCTTCGGCTTGAACGGCTTGACGACGTAGTCGTCCGCGCCGGACTCGAGGCCCAGCACCACGTCGACCGTGTCGCTCTTCGCGGTGAGCATCACGATCGGCACGCCCGACTCGGACCTGATCGCCTTGCAGACGTCGATGCCGTTCATGCCCGGCAACATCAGGTCGAGCAGCACGAGGTCGGGCTTGAGCTCGCGCAGCGCGGGCAGGGCACGGGCACCGTCGGCGACCACCGCGGTGTCGAAGCCCTCCCCGCGCAACACGATCGTCAGCATCTCCGCCAGGGCGGGGTCGTCATCGACGACGAGCACGCGTGCCTTCATACTCAATATCGTCGCACTGCCGGTCGCGCGTTCGCGCACCGCCCATGTTCCGTTGCCGCTGGTGGCGATGTGCGCTCGTTCGGTAACCGGCTGGAACCCTCGCTCCACGTGCCCCACCTCGCCCGATTCGGCCTGCTCGTCGCCGGGTTATCCGCACGACGGTCACCTTTCGTTACCTGGAGTTGTCAGGCCGTGCGGACGGCGGAGGCCAGCCAGATGCGCGCGTCACCCACCTTCCGCGGATCGGTGATCGCCGGGACCGCGCGGCCGTGCCGGGCGGCGAGGTCGATCTGGTGCGTCACGGTGGCGTGCCAGCCGTGGCCGCCGAGCCACTCGACCGGGTCCTCCACGTCGGACTGCCAGCGCGCGTTCATCGTGCCGAACCGCTCGTGCACGGCTCTCATCTGCGGCAACTCGCGGAACTCGCGGTTGACGTGTTCGAGCGCGAGCGTGCTGCCGCGGGTCGACAGCGCGCTCACCAGGTACATGACCTGCTCACCGGCGTCCGGCGGCAGAAACATGAAGAGGCCCTCCAGCAGCCATGCCGTGGGCCTCTTCGGGTCGAACCCCGCGCGGATCAGCGCTGTCGCCCAGTCGTCGCGCAGGTCGCACGGGACGACGGTCCGTTCGCACAGGGGTTGAGCACGTAAGTCGTGCAGGGCGTCTTCCTTGAACCCGACGAGCTCGGGCAGGTCGAGCTCGAAGACTGTTGTGCCCGGCGGCCACTGCAGCCGGAACGCCCTGGTGTCGAGGCCCGCCGCCATGATCACGACCTGGGGTTTGGCCGCGGCGAGGAGCTCGTCGTCGAAGTACCGGGTGCGCAGGACGAAGTGGTCGCCTGCGAGGGTGCGGACGCCGTTCAGGTCGCTCGCGGAGCCGGCGGCCTCCACGAGTCCTGCGGCCAGGGGGTCGTCGAAGAGGCGGCGGAGATGACCTTGTTCCTGTGCGCGGGCGGCAGCGATCAGGACAGCCGTACGAGCTACACCGACCGGGGGGCGCTGCAGAACACGCTTCAAATCGTGATCTCCTATACACTCACAGTGACGTACCGGACACACGATCGTGTCAACCGGTACACACGTGAGCGACCACTCAAGGAGTGAAGAGTCGTCCCAAAAGGGACGAAAAGTTCACGTTTGACCGCCCGTCGACCACTTGCCACGGGGCCAGCCAGTTGATCTTCGCCAATCCGTCGTAAACGATTCCGCACCGAGCCTGCAACGAGCCATCGGACTCGTAGAGGTCCCTCGCACGCGAGTAGTCGTCTTGCTCGCGTTGCGCGGCTCGTTCGGCCGCGACCTCCACGGGCACGCGCAGCAGCAGGTGAAGATCGGGAACGGGCAGCCCGAACCGTTCGATCTCCAACTCGTACACCCATCGGACGAACTCGCCGTTCTCGTCCTGGTGGAGGCGGGCAGCGCTGTAGGCGGCACTGGACGCGACATAGCGGTCGAGCAGGACCACGTCGTGCTCCTCGAGGTCCTTGCGGATCTCGTCGGCCGCACCGCGCCGGTCCAGCGCGTACAGCACGGCCATGCCGTACACGGAGTCGCTGAGGTCGCCGAGCCTGCCGTACAGGCCGTCGCGGACCAGGTCAGCGTGCACGCTCTGGCCGTAGCGCGGGAACGCGTGAGTGGCCACGGTCCTGCCCTGAGCACTCAGCGCCTCGGTCAACCCGTTGGCGAGCGTGCGCTTGCCGGCCCCGTCCAGGCCTTCGATCACGACGAGCTTTCCCACGCCGCGAACCCTAACTCCACACCGTTCCGCCACTCACACGGCCGTTCCACGTCCCCCACACGGGCGAAATCCGATCTTTCGATCACCAGAACGAGTGACTACGGTGAACAGTCACACGGCGCGTGTGTGAAGGGTAGGTGCCGCGGTGGCCGCGGAATCCGGGCACGCCGGGTCGGTCGACGAACCGATCGGTAACCCGACCGGGGGTCTGCCGACCCCGCTCGCCGAGACGCTGCGCTACGGGCCGTTCCACCGCGCACTGCGCGAGGCGATCGCCCACCGGGGCCTCTCGCTCGCCAGGCTGCGCGCTCACCTCGAACAACTCGGTGTCCAGGTAGGCCAGTCGACTCTCTCCTACTGGCAACGGGGTCTGCGCCATCCCGAGGTACCGCGTGCCATCAGCACGGTGCGCGCGCTGGAGTCGGTGCTACGCCTACCGCCGTCGTCCTTGTTGGACCTCATCGGACCGCGCACGGCCAACACCTACGCACCACGGCCGGTGGCGACCTGGCCGGAGCCCGCACCACTGCTCGCGTCGTTCGACTCCGTCCCGGAGGCCGCGCGCGGCAACGCGGAGCTCGAAGTGCTGTCCGTGCACGACACGGTCCAGATCGGCATGCACCGCGAACAGCGCTCCATCACCACACGGCTGGTCGTGCGCGCGGTGCGCCAAGGTCCGGACCGGTACCTGGCGGTGCACCACGGCGACGAGGGAGCGCTGATCGAGAACGCCTTGGTCAGAGCCGGCGAAGGCTGCCGGCAGGGGCGGCTGCGCCGAGAAAGCGCTTCCCGCAAACTGGCGGTGGAAATGCTGTTCGACCGGCGGCTCGCGGCCGGTGAGGAGCACGTCTTCAGCTTCACGATCGTCGACGACACCGGCAGCGCCACGCAGGGACACCACCGGACGTTTCGCGAGATGTGCGGCTCGTACCTCGTGCAGCTGTCGTTCCACCGGCGCGCGATGCCCGCGCGCTGCATGAAGCAGTTCCGCGCCTCGGCCGACGCCACGCCGGTCGACGTCGAGGAGCTGGTGTGCGGGCTCGGCGGGGTCGTCAGCGCGTACTTCGGCGACGTGGGGCCGGGAATCGCGGGCATCGCCGTCGAGTGGTCGTGAGCCCCCCCGCACCGCCGGCGAAGGGTTTCGTGAGGGCGGGAAACGCCCGAACCTCGGGGGTCTGGGGGTCGTCCCCCAGAAGACACGGCGACCGACATGGTCCGCGCAGTCCGCGGACACACGTCGCCGGAGGGAAGCGAGAAGGCTAAAACCGGCGGCCCGAAGGCCAGACCGGGCCCAGAATTAGCAGGAAGCTCTCTCATGGCCTCGCGGCTGCAACGGTAGCAGTGAAACCCTCAGTCCGACAGCATGTTTCCCAGCTGGGCGACAGTGGTGACACCGCCGGTCTCCGCCTGCGAAAGTCCGATGTGGACGATCGGAGCGTCCGATGTGGAACCCTTGCGCCCGAACAGTTCCGCCAGCTTGCGCACGGTGAAGTACTTGCGGTGCAACGCCGCCGATGCGATCAGCTTCGTCAGGTCGCGGTTCTGCTCGACCCGGTTGCCCCACGACGTGCCGCGCAGGTAGAGGTGCAGCCAGGTGCCGAACCAGCTGTCGCCCTCCCGTTCGAACATCACCGGCAACGCCACCTTTCCCTTGCCGCGCATGGCTGAACGCGCCCGGACCGTGCTCGGCTCGAACGGCTTGCCCATCTGGTCGCGGTCGCGGCTCATGAACCCGAACATCGACTCGGCGACGTCGTCGAACCCCTCTCCCGAGTAGATGTTCACCTGCGGCACCACGTACTTCGCGTGCAACGCGTCTGCGTGCAGGTCGATGAACTCCGTGGCACCGTCCGGGGCCTCCGTGACGTCACCCGAGTAGTAGGCGCCCTTGCGCTTGAGCCACGTCCACGACACGTGCCCCTTGAACTCGAAGTTCTCGTTGAGCAGCGCCGCGGACAGGTCGTAGTCGGTCCGCTTGACGCGCTGCCGCCAGTGCACGAAGAACCGCAGGACATCGCCTTCGAACCACAGCTTCGACCCGCGTGGCAGCACCCCGAAGCCGTCCTCAGTGGCCGTGCCGGACATCGGCACGACGACGTCGAGGACCTCCGGGTCGACGACCAGCTCGGAGAAGTCCGGCAGTCTGCGCACCAGTTCGTCCTCGACGACCGCGGTGATCGCGGCGACGGCCGCGGGGTCGAGCGGCGGGCGGGTGTCGTCCTCGATCCACACCTTGCGGCCGCGATTCGCGAACACCCTTGCCGCGTCCGGCTTTTCGCGGTTCGCCAGGTGTTCCAGCACCGACACCAGCACGCGGCCGGACACGTCGGGCGCGGCGGCTCGGACGGCTTCCTCGACGTTCGAGGCGCCGTGCCTGACCAGCCGGTCCACCTGACGCAACAACATGCCGGGCGCCTTCGCGAGGATGCGCAGCGCGAGGTCGGCATCGCCGTCCGCGAACGCGACCTCCACCTGACCCGCGAACGACCGGACGGTCTTCTCCTTGCGCGCCACCGCGAACACGTCCTGAGCGTGCTCGAACGGGTACTCGTGCGGGTGCAGCCGCTCCCCCAGCCGCTTCCACGCCTCGCGGTGCTGGTGGACGTCGCCGAACTTGCTCGGCGCCACCTCGTTCAACGCGGCGAGCAACGCCCGGCGCTCGGCCCTGCGGAAGGACCGGAAGCGGGTGGGCTCCCTCAGCGTGACGTCACCGCCGGACGCCTCGCTCGCCAGGCGCAGCACGTCCGTCACCGTGTCGGTCCCCGTCAGCGGCCGCTGCGCGACGAGGCGCGCGGCGTTGAGGATCGCGCGGTTCTCCCTGGTCGGAACGTCTCCCGAGGCGAGGTCGAGGCGCTGCGTGGCGAGCTCGCCGAGCAACGCCCGGTCGGCCTCACCGAGCGGAATCGGGCTCGCGGCGAGCTCCAGGTACAGGCGGGTGATCTCGTCGTCGAGGGTGCCGCCGAGGTGCAGGACGGTGACGCGGTCCTTCAGGGACGGGATCAGGTCGTCGTGCGCTGCGAGCATCTCCTCGTACGTGTGCTGGACGCGGCCGTACTTCGGCAGGTCGAGGAGGTTGCCGGTGAACTCGGCGACGTCCCCGATGCACTCCAGCCAGAACTCGACGGTGTCCGGCACGTTGCGCGGGAAGTCCCTGAAGTACGGGTTGTGCTGGGCCTGCGCGCCGACGAGCTCCTTGACCGCCCGGACGATCTCGTGGGAGTACTCCACGGCATCAGCGGTGCCGGAGACGTGTTCGAGCAGCTCGCGCGAGGCCTTGAACCCGACTTTGAGCAGCGCGGCGTCGAGCTGTCTGGCGGTCGCGCCGCCATCGCCCGCGGCGCCGTCCGACTGGGGCACGCGCAGGGTCTTCTTGATGATGGTCGTCCGCACCAGGCCAGTAAAACCCGCACGTCAACCGAGTTCCGAGAGGGCTTTCCCGTACTGCGCGCGATCGAACCGGAACGGCCCGAAGCCGCTGTAGTCGCGGTCCTTCCGGCGCGGCTGGCGGAACCCGTCCCAGACGATCGTGTCGCCGTCGACGCCGATGTCCGCGAGCAACGGCCAGCAACCGGTGTCGCCGCACGAACAGGCGAGCACGATCCGGCTCTTGCCCGGCCGGAACGAGTCGGCGTCCCGCACGTCGGCGATGAAGCCGCCGTACATCTCGCCGGCGGGCTTCATGGTGGCACGCGCCTCGAAGGCGTCGATCAGGTCGGTGAGCGGCGTACCGTCGACCAACGGCACGATGGCATCGCACGACCAGACGTCGTGCGTCTCCACCGCGAAACCGAACTCGTTCACGAATCTCAGCGTAATTCCACCCGTTTGGGCACGCTGTTGTTTTTCCTCCATCGCCTAACGTCGAATCCATGAACGGCGATCCGTCCACTCCGTACAGCCGTGACCTGGGTGATGAGCTGCGACAGGTGCGGGAGCGCTTCACGACCTTCCGCTCGCGGAAGATCGCCCGGATGCTCGGGTGGGATCCGGGGAAGGTCTCCAACATCGAGCACGGCAAGGTGCGGGCGAGCGAGATCGACCTGATCCAATACCTCGGCAGGTGCGGCCGCAGTCAGAAGTTCATCGAGGACTTCCTGAGCCGATACCGGTCCGCGTTCGACGACTACTTCGTGCAGGTCCCCACCAACCTGCGGACAGTAACGATGGCCGAGTCGAGCGCCGACAAGATCACCAGCTACAGCCTGACGACCATTCCTGGCTTGGTGCAGACCGAGGACTACGCAACAGCGCACTTCGAGGCTGGCACGATCGCTCGGGACGAGATCGCGGCGGCTGTTCGCTTCCGGGTGGAACGGCAGGCGATCCTAAGTCGGCCGAATCGCCCGCTGTGCACCTTCTTCATCCACGAGAACGCCCTGCGGCTCAAGGTCGGTAGTGATGCGATCATGGAAGACCAGCTCATGAGGCTGCTCTTCCACACCCACATCATCCGGATCGTGCCGGCTTCAAGTGGCCCAGCAGGAGTTTTCGCGGCTCCATACGTGCTGTGGGAGTACGAGAAGCGCAGCAGCGTCGCCTACACGGAATCCGACCTCGCGATGGTGTTCGTTCAGGACCTGGCCGGAGTCAAGACGTGCAAGTCGATCTTCGCGCATCTGGATGCGCTGGCACTCAGTGAGGAACAATCGCGATCGATGGTGGCGGATCTCGCCAGCCGATCGCGGGAGGACCTCAATGGCCGGAGACTGCACCTGGCGTAAGAGCAGCTACAGCGGTAACGCGGACGCGGGCAACGAGTGCGTCGAGGTGGCGTTCGCCCAGGTCGTGCGCGTCCGTGACTCGAAGAACACCGCCGGCCCCGAGCTGAAGTTCAGCGTCGAGGCCTGGCAGGGGTTCATCGGAGCTCGGTAGGCAGCGGCAGGCCCAGCGCCGTCAGCAACCGCGCCGTTTTGATCTCGACCAACCACTCGGCGGGGTCGTCGTTCCCCGACTTGCCCAGCCAAGTGTCCTCGGGGTCGTCCTCGGCCAGGTAGCCGCGGATCTCCGCCGCGGCACGCCCGGACCAGGCGGCCAGCCCCTCCGCCTCGCGATCTGGATCCGTGGGTGCGGAGGCCTCGGGGTAACCGAAGTAGGCGCGCGGGGTCTGGCCGAGATACGCCACGCCGGTCCCAGGCCCGGCGGGCGCGTAGACGACCTCGGTGAAGTCGCTGTTGAGGATGTTCATCCACAGGAACGGCTCCACCAGCGGCGGCCGCTCGGCCTCCGGCAGGGTGATCCACCGGCCGTGCTCGAACGCGTACGTGCCGAAGAACCCCATTACCGGCTGAGCTCGACCGGCAGCGGCAGGTCCAGCGCCTCCAGGAACCGCGCCGTCTTGATCTCGACGAACACGTCGACGTCCTCGACGTCCTGTTCGTCCTCCACCGAGAAGTCGTCCGGGTCCTCGTCCTCAGCCAGGTAACCGAGGATCTCGGCCTGCTTGGCCGTGACATCGCCCGAGTTGTTCAGGGCCCACCACGCGGCCAGCCCCGCCGCCTCGCGAAGCACGTCCGTGGGGTCGGACGCGTTCGGGTTCTCGAAGTAGGTGCGCGGCGTCAGCCCGAGGTACGCGACACCGGTGCCGGGGCCGGCCGGCGCGTAGACGACCGAGGTGATGTCGCTGTCGTGGATGTCGATCCACAGCGACGGCTCGTCGAGCGGCGGCAGCTCGCCCTCGGACAGCGTCTTCCACTGGCCGTGCTCAAACGCGTAAGTGCCGAAGAATCCCACGACGCACATGAAACAGGGGGCCTCCCGCGGCACGCGCGGGAGGCCCCTGGGAAACCACGATCAGCAGCGGTGCGTCACCGGATGGCACGGTCCGCCGTTGGCTCACCGTGCTGAAGAAAGAGGGGTCGGTCGCGACGACCGGCGTGTCCGAAGGCAGCAAGAACGTGAAGTACCGCCGGACCGGGAAGAGCTATCTGACGGACGGCGAACCTCAGGAACTCGGCTGGCTCACTATCCTGCACGCTAGCAGTCTGTGAGCAGTAAGACGGCGACACGGATGAACGGCGCTTTTGTCCACCTGAAGTGGACAAAAGCGCCGTTCATCGCGAACTCAGTAGCGGTAGTGGTCCGCCTTGAACGGGCCCTCGACGTCCACGTCGATGTACTCGGCCTGGTCCTTGGTCAGCTTGGTGAGCTTGCCGCCCAGCGCCTCCAGGTGGATGCGCGCGACCTTCTCGTCCAGCACCTTGGGCAGGCGGTAGACCTCGTTGTCGTACTCCTCGTGCTTGGTGAACAGCTCGATCTGCGCGATCACCTGGTTCGAGAAGGAGTTCGACATGACGAACGACGGGTGGCCCGTCGCGTTGCCGAGGTTCAGCAGGCGGCCCTCGGACAGCACGATGATCGTGCGGCCGTTCGGGAAAACCCACTCGTCGACCTGCGGCTTGATGTTGTTGCGGCGGATGCCGGGGTAGCGGGCGAGGCCGGCCATGTCGATCTCGTTGTCGAAGTGGCCGATGTTGCCGACGATCGCCTGGTGCTTCATGTTCGCCATGTGCTCGACCATCACGACGTCCTTGTTGCCGGTCGTGGTGATGATGATGTCGGCGCGGTCCAGGACGTCCTCGAGGCGCTGGACGTCGTAGCCGTCCATGGCGGCCTGGAGGGCGCAGATCGGGTCGATCTCGGTGACGATCACGCGGGCACCCTGGCCGCGCAGGGACTCCGCAGCGCCCTTGCCGACGTCGCCGTAGCCGCAGACGACCGCGACCTTGCCGCCGATCAGGACGTCGGTGCCGCGGTTGATGCCGTCGATCAGCGAGTGGCGGATGCCGTAGCGGTTGTCGAACTTCGACTTCGTCACGGCGTCGTTGACGTTGATGGCCGGGAAGAGCAGCTCACCGGCGGCGGCGAGCTGGTACAGGCGCATGACGCCCGTGGTCGTCTCCTCGGTGACGCCGCGGATGCCGGCGGCGATGTTCGTCCACTTCTTGCCGTCCTGGGCCAGCGAGTTGCGGAGCGTCTCGAGGACGATCTTCCACTCTTCCGGGTCGTTGTCCTCGGCGTTCGGGACGACACCGGCTGCTTCGTACTGGACGCCCTTGTGGACCAGCAGCGTCGCGTCGCCGCCGTCGTCCAGGATCATGTTCGGGCCCTTGCCGTCCGGCCAGGTGAGCATCTGCTCGGCCGTCCACCAGTACTCCTCGAGCGTCTCGCCCTTCCACGCGAAGCACGGGATGCCCTTGGGCTCCTCCTCCGTGCCGTACGGGCCGACGACGACGGCCGCGGCCGCGTGGTCCTGCGTCGAGAAGATGTTGCAGGAGGCCCAGCGCACCTCGGCGCCCAGGTCGACCAGGGTCTCGATGAGCACAGCGGTCTGGATCGTCATGTGCAGCGAGCCCGAAACACGCGCACCCTTGAGCGGGTACACCCCGGAGTACTCGCGGCGGAACGCCATCAGGCCGGGCATCTCGTGCTCCGCCAGACGGATCTCCTTGCGACCGAACTCGTGGAGTGACAGGTCGGCCACTGCGAAGTCGATGCCGTTGCGGGTCTGCAAGCGGTCCGCGGTCATTGAGAAGTCCTCCAGGGCACTTCAGTGAAGGGTGTCTTCCGACCATACCGCCCGTTGATGCACCACTATGACCCCTACTTCGGGTGAGGGAGGTCTCGGGTGTTGATCGCGGGCCCGGACACACGTGTCGTCGAGCTGAGGGTGCACGGCGTGCAAGGAACGACGCCGCAGACGCTCGTCGACGCCGTCGCGGCCGTGGACGTTGCGGGAGACGGACTCGGGCGCATCGTGCGTCCGGCGGACAGACTTCGCAGGCCGGCACCCGGTCCCGTGCTGCAGACGGAGGGGCGGCCCATCCCCCGCGTGGTGGAGGGGTACCTGTGGGGTGGAATGACGTCCGGCGGTGTGGCCAAGGCCACGTGGGCGCTGCTCTTCCCGTTCAGCATCGCGAACGTCGCGCACTGGATGCTGCCTCCCGTCCCCGAGCGCAACCTGCCCGCTCACCTGCTCGGCATCGGCCTGCGATCGTTGCTGCGGGTGTTCGCGCTGCTGCTCACGGCGTTGCTGGTCGCGCAGATCTCCGTGGTGAGCCTCGATCTGCTGGCGGCCCAGTGTCTGCGGCCGGGTAAGCCTTGCCTGACCAGCATTCCGGCCGATGTGCGTGCTCTTCCTTGGTTTCGGACTTTCCTGGGACTGCTGCCGATCGTCGCCGTCATCGCGGTGATGCGGCGGGTCTCGCACGTCGACTGGCGGATCGAGCGCAAGGAGATCGCCGACGCGGAGGACAAGGACCAGCAGCCCTCGTCCGGACTGCCCGGCGCGCACGTCGCGACCGACCCCGACACGCCGGCGCTGCGATCGCTGCACGTCGTGGCGGCGCTCGCGGTGACGTCGCTGATCGCGCTCGGTGGACCGTTGAAGCAGCTCACGGCCACCGGAGGGATGGGCGTGGCGATCACGGTCGCGTGGGTCGTCGCGCTCGTGTTCATCGGTGTGTCCGTGCTCGGTGTACTGCTGCTGGACGACCCGACGGGCGGTGCGCCCCATCGCGGCGGACGGTGGCTGCGGGCCGCTCTCGGCAAGAAGCCTCGTCGTGCGTTGTTGGCGTTGGCGGTGTTGCTGATGCTCACGACGCTCGGGTTGCTGGAGCAGCTGCCGTTGCGGGTGCCGGGCGCGGACGTGACCGTGCAGGTCGTGGCGTTGCTGATGGCGTTCGTGCTGGTGCTGTTCGGGCTGATGCTGCTGCCCGCCGCACTGCTGGCGCGCAGGACGTGGGCCGCGCTGCCCCGCGAGCTGCGGCCGTGGGCCGGTGGCTGGTTCTCCGCGCCCGTGCTGGCGATCGCCGGACTGCTCGGTGGCGGGTTCGGTGCCGGGGTCGCGCTGCCGGTGCGCAAGGCGTTGGGAAGTGACCTGCACCTGCCCGTCGGCTACGACTACATCACCCTGTTGTGGGGTGTGGCGGGCGCGTTGGGGCTGCTGAGCACGTTCGCGGTGGCGTCGTTCACCGGCGCGGTGCGGTGGCGGGCGTTCCGCAAGGGCAAGGTGTGGGCGCGTGAGGCGTCGTTGCTGCACTCCGGCCGGATGCGCGACCTCCGCGCGGCGACGCGCGCGTGGTGGTGGGCGCGTTGGGAACGCAACCACGGCCATCACATGATCCTGATCATCGCGTCCGTGCTGGTGGTCGGCGCGGTGGTGGCGACGGTCCTGCGGATCCGCAACGTGCCGCCTGCCACGTGGATCGCGCCGTTCTCGGCGTTCGGCGTCGGCGTGCTCGGCCTGCTCGCGGTGTCGTTGCTGCGGGCCGTTTATCTGGCGGCGCGGCAGCCCGAGTCCGGACGGCGGCTCGGCATCATCGCGGACATCGCGCAGTTCTGGCCGCGCGAGGCGCACCCGATCGTGCCGCCCTGCTACGCGCTGAAGGTCGTGCCGGAGCTGGTCGCCCGCGTGCAGGACCACCTGCGCGACCCCGGCACCCGCGTGGTCCTCTGTGGACATTCGCAGGGCTCGCTGCTGGTCGCCGTCGCGGCTGCCAGGTTGCTGGAGGAACTGCCGTCGCACGACCGCGAACGGATCGGTCTGGTGACGGCGGGCTCGCAGCTGCAGTGGGCGTACCCGCGGGCGTTCCCGGCGGTGGTGCCGCACGCTTCCCTGGCCCGGTTGTCCGGAGGTCTCGACGGGCGGTGGCGCGCGCTGTGCCGCGGCACGGACCCGTTGGGCGGCGCGGTGATGACGTGGCGGCGGCAGGTGTTCGACGGGATGCTGCTCGGCGTCGGCTACCGCCCGGACGGCTCGGAGGGCGCGCTGGCACCGGCGTTGCGCGGGCCGACGGGGGCGTTGGTGCTGGGCGGCGACCACTGGTTGCCGGACCCGCAGCGCGGCCCGTTCCCCGGACGGCGGTGGCGGTCCGGGGTGTCGGCGCACTCGGACTACACGTCGGATCCGGAGTGGGACCGGGCCGTGGCGATCGCGGCGGGACTGCTGGAGGTCGACGCACCGGAGTCGCCGCCGCTGCCGTTCGCGCGCAGGCCCGAAACGCGGTCGCGTGACGCGTTGGGCGGGTCCTAGGCTTCGGCACATGCTGACTGGGGACCTGGTCCGACTGCGACCAATCGAGCCGGAGGACGCCGACGCGTTCTACCGCTGGCACAACGACGAAGAAGTCATGCGCTGGTTGCAGAGCTACTTCCACGAGTCGCTGGCGGCCCTGCGCAAGCGCTTCGCCGAGCGCCAGGAGAACAGGTTCGAGAAGTCGACCTTCTGCATCGAGACGCTGGAAGAACGCAAGCTCATCGGCGTGGTGGCGTTGCGGGACGCGGACCCGATCAATCGGCGCGCTTCGGTCGACATCTACATCGGCGAACCCGAGTTCTGGGGCGGCGGCTACGGCACGGACGCGCTGCGACGGGTGTGCCGGTACGGGTTCGACACGCTGCGGCTGCACTCGATCGAGCTCACCGTCGTCGAGGCGAACGAGCGGGCGATCAAGTCCTACAAGAAGATCGGCTTCCAGGTCGACGGACGGCTGCGGCAGGCCTTCTTCCGCGACGGCGAGTGGCACGACGAACTGCTGATGTGCGTGCTGCCCGACGAGCTCACCTGAGGGCGGGCGCCCGGCGATCGAGCGCCCGCCTGCACTTCGGCACGATCAGGGCTACCCGACCAACTCCCAGCCGCGGAACGCGCCGTCGTCGTTCTGGGATTTGACGTACAGGCGGCCGTCGTACCCGAGGACCGCCAGCACCACCAGTCCGTCGCGATCGGTCGCCGCCGCAGGTGTCCCGACGATGCTGCCCCGCTGGTCGGCCCAACCGCCGAACCCGCCATCGGGTGCGACCTGGGAGCTCGTGCTGACGCCGCCGCCACCGTTGCGCGTCGCCACCAGGATCCGACCGTTCCCCGGAGTGACCGCCGCAATCTCGCCGACGCCACCGTGGCCGCCCGTGTTCGCCGGAGTCGGGTTGAACGCGCCGTTCACCGCGATCTGGTAGATGGTCATCACGTTCGCGGTGCCCGCCTGCCGGTAGAACACCTCGATCCGACCGGACTGGTCCTTGCCGACCGTGAGCCCGCTTCCCGGTGGCACCTGCGGGAAGTTCGTGTCCACCTGGAACGCCGCGTTCGCACTGGGCTGGTACCAGTGCTGGATGCCCGACGGGGTGGGGGCGAACAGTTCGATGCGGCCGTCGTTCGTCACGGCCGCGGCGGGCGGACCTTGGACGTACGTCCCGCCCATGTCCGCCCAGGTGTCGTTCCAGCCGCCGTTCACCTGCACCTGCCAGCGGGAGCTGACGCCACCACCGGCGTTGCTGACGAAGACCTGCAGCCTGCCGTCGCCGTTGGACGCCACGACCGGCGAGCTGGTGTTCAGAGCACCGACACCGCCGGAGGGGTTCCCCAACGAACCCCAGGCCCAGGTGCTGCCGGTCTGGAACCGCGAAATGATCTCACCGGTGTCCGCGCGTTGCCCGAACACCTCGAGACGGCCGTCCTGGTTGTTGCCCACCGCCAGCCCGACGGCCAGTGCCCCACCCGGATTGCCGTGCGAGACCGGACCCTGCCACGCGAAGGTGGCGTTCTGGAACCACTCGTAGAGCTTGCCGCCCGCCACGGCGAACGCGTGCAGTCTTCCCGTCGAGTCCATGCGCATCCACTGCGTGCCACGGGGGTGTCGTGAGTACTGGCGTTGTTCCCACTGCTCGAAGTCGCCGACCTGAGTGGCCAGCGGGTCGTGTGGCAGGTAGTGGTCCACGACGATGCGCATCTTCTCGTCCCGGTGAGCCGGCATGAGATTCGCCGGCAGCTCCGAAATGTTGTAGTCGCGGTAGTGCTCCAACAGCACGCGCGGGTGCGCTGCCGAGTAGCGGTCGACGGCTTTGTCCGCGAACCACGCGGCGGCGACGTGGTCCTGGTGGTCTCCTCGCAGACGGAGGTCGGGTGCCGGGTCCTGCACGCGGACGAGCGTCGCCGAGTAGGTCTCCAGCACCGCGGCCAGGACGTCCACCACATCGCCCTGGTCGTAACGTTGCGGTGGGGCGTTCTCCATGTGGAGGGTGTCGGTCACCAGGGACGCGTTGTCCCGCAGCTTGCTGAGCGCTCCACCACTCAGGAACCGGGTGTCCGCGTTCTCGGGGAGGTTGAGGCACACGAGTCGGACGTGCGGCGCCCCGATGAGCGTGAAGAGCTGGACCACGTGGTTCGAGAACACCGGGGAGCTGGCGGTCCAGCACCCTCCTGGTCCAGCGCTGCTCAGCTCGCAGCCGGTCACCCTGGCCATGGCCGCGTAGGACTGCCGCGCGCCGGCCTGGCGTTGTGCCGCGTATGCCTCCGGGTCGGGTGTCGATTCAGGTGCGGCCTCGCCCGCGGTCACGAAGACGGTCGTCGTCTCATAGCCGTTGTTGATGCCCGTGGCGATGTCCGGGTTCATGAAGAGCAGGTCGTCGTCCTGGTGCGCGACGATCTGCACGATGCTCTGCGGCTGCGCTGCCACCGCCGGTCCCGTCGCGGACATCAAGGATGCCGCGGCCAGTGCCACCACCATTGGTACAACTTGATTTCTCACGTGGCCCCCCAGGGCGTTCACCGGGCACGCCGTGGATGGCGCGTCCACGGCGATCTCACCAGAAAGCGCCTCGCGCGCGAGGCGGAATACGCGACCTCACCGCGTCATGAGGCCACGAGCGCGGGGGCGAGGTGACCGATCGCCTCGCGCAGGTGGTCCTCGACGGAGGCGCTCGGGACCACGACGAGACCTGAAGGACGCACGCCCACCCACCGCTGCACGGCGATGCGTGCGGCGGCGGACACCGCGGCGGCGAGCACGGCGGCACCGAGTTCGTCCTTGCCCAGTCGTGCCGCGATCACCTCGGCGATCGGCGGTTCCATGGACGACGTGGAGTCCAGGTAGGCCTCGCGCAACGACGGCGTCGAGGTGATCAGCGCGAGGGCCTCCGACGGCGGTTCGCGGTACTGCTCGGCGAACGCGGCAACGATCGAGTCGACGAGCGGCTCGTCGGCGGACCGGGAGCTCAGCGCTTCGGCCACCCGGAGCGCGCGCGTGGCCGTGATGCCCGCGACGATCGCCTGCTCGCGGCTCGCGAAGTAGTTGTTGTACGTGCGCGGCGAGACGTTCGCCGCCTCCGCGATCTCGTCGACCCGCACGTTGTCGACGCCCTTCTCCAGGGCCAGTCGCAACGCGGCGGCCGACAGCGCCGCACGGGTCTCGGTCTTCTTGCGCTCACGCAGTCCCACGCGATCACTGTAGAGACCTGTTGCAACACGATCGCTACCGATTGACTTTCGATAGATCACTGCCGATACTCGATCGCATGATTGCTGAACGTTGGGCGGTGACCGCCCTCCGGGTCTTCCTGGCGGTCCTGTTCGGGATCCTCGTCGTGTTCGAGACGCTGTCCCTGCCGGGCAAGTTCATGTACATGGCGCAGCAGAACCCGAACGACCCCCTGATCTGGCCCGGCGCGATCATCTCGATCTTCTGGGTGATCTGCGTCCAGGTGGTGATCGTCGCGACGTGGAAGCTGCTCACGCTGGTCCGCAAGGATCTGATCTTCACCGACGCCGCGATCAAGTGGGTCGACGTGATGGTCTGGGCCGTTGCGGCAGAATGGGTCGTGCTGGTGGGCGTGTTCCTCTGGGTCGGCTTCAACGCGGACGACCCCGGCGCGCCGATGGTGCTGTTCCTGCTGACGACGGGGGCCACTGTGTTCGGACTCGTGCTGGTCGTGATGCGGGCGTTGCTCCAGCGCGCCACGACGTTGCGTTCCGACATGGAAGCGGTGATCTGATGGCCATCGTCGTGCGCATCGACGTCGAGCTGGCCAAGCGCAAGATGAGCGTCGGCGAGTTCGCGGAGAAGGTCGGGCTGACACCGGCCAACGTCGCGGTGCTGAAGAACGGCCGGGCGAAGGCCGTGCGGTTCAGCACGCTGGAGGCCATGTGCCGGGTGCTGGAGTGCCAGCCCGGCGATCTCCTCGAGTTCGTGGAAGACGAAGAGGCGTCCTAGCCGAGTCGTTTCGCCAGTCGGTCGGCAGCCTCGAGCCGCCCCGACTCGGCGAGCAGGCCCACCGGCGCCAGCACGTAGTCGCGGTCGACGGTGATCTCCGCGGTCCGCAGCACGGGCCGCAGCACCGGATCCGCCCGCAGCGCCTCGACGATCGGCGTGATGTCGGGCGTGTGCCGGAAAACTCCGCCGGAGAGCACCAGCAACCCCGCGCCGTGCGGGCCGAGCTGGCCGTCGACCTGCCTCAGGTGCCTGCGCACGGCCAGGATCGCGGCGAACGACGCGAGCCGCACGTCCACCGCCGGGTCGTCGGGGAGCCACCCGACGTTCTCCGCCCGGAAGCGCGCTTCCTCGGTCAGGTCCTCGGTCGTGATGCGTTCCGCGAGAGCCTCCTTGACCACGCCAGGAGCGGACCAGCGCATGCCGAGGTCGCCCTCGACCGTGCGGCGGTCCGGTGGCAACGCGACCGTCCTTTCCAGACCCTCGCTGTCCGCTGTGGACACCGCCGAGTAGACGTCCGTCGTCGCGCCGCCGACGTCCACCACCAGCACGGCGCCCTCGCGGTCCTGCGCGGCGAGCCGGGAAACGCCGGCCAGCACGGCATCGGGCGTCACGGCCCGCACGAGCTGCCGGAACCTCGGCCCGCGGGACAGGCCCTTGCCGCCGATCACGTGCTGGAGGAACGCCTCGCGGATCGCCCTGCGGGCCGGTTCCGGGGCGAGCCGGCCGACGTCCGGCAGCACGTTCGGGCACGCCACGACGGTCCGTTTCGCGAGGAGCCGCAACGCTTCCGGCTGCGCCTCGACGTTGCCGGCCAGCACGATCGGCACGGCCACGCGGGCGAGCTTCGCGGCGTTGTGCAGCAGCACGGACTGGTCGCCGCCGTCCGTGCCGCCGACGAGCAGCACGAGGTCCGGAGCCGAGGCCCGCAACGCCTTCACGTCGACCGGACCGGCGCTGACGTGCACGATCTTGGCGCCGGCGCTGAGCGCGACCCGGTACCCGGCCTCGGCGCTCACCACGCGTTCCTGACCGACGACCGCGAGCCGCAGCCCGCCGCCGGCCGACGAGCACGCCAGGATCTCGCCGTCACCCACCTCGGCACGCAACGCGTCGATGCCGCGCAGCACCTCGGGGGGTGTGGTCGGGTGCTGCCCGGTGCGGACCAGCTCGCCCTCGGGGGTGACGAGAGCGGCCTTGGTCCAGGTGGAACCGACGTCGAGACACAGGATCACAAGGCAAGCTAACCACTGTGAAGCTCACGCCCAAGGTGATCCTCGAAGGCACCCGCCTGACCGGCAAGACGGACCTGGCCTACGCGCTCAACGAACACCCCCGCCTCGTCGGCCACCGCAAGTACCGCTACCACTCGCCGTTGATCTCGGGCGAGTGGAGCGGGTTCACGAACGAACCGTGGGGTCGCGGGCTGATCGACTTCGCAGCCGATGAGACCGCACACGCGATGGAGACCTACGAGACGTGGGTGCGCATGTTCGAGTTGCAGCGCTACTACTCGTGGATCGTCGACCGGTTCCACCTGTCCACCATGGCCTACCAGGCACGACAGGGGCGTGACTTCGACTTCGGCTGGCTGGAGGAACGGCTGAAGCCCCTCAACTTCGCGATCGTGTTGTGCACACGGCCGGAGGACACGTTCGAAGAAGCGCGCGAGGAACGGCTGAAGATCAGCGCGAACCCGAAGCAGTACGTCTCGTTGAAGCCGTTCATCGAGGAGCAACAACAACTGCGGGAGCTCGCGGCGAAGTCGATCCTGCCCGTGTTCGGGTTCGACGTGACGCGGCAGGGGCCCGACGACGTGGCCGACTGGCTGGAGGAACACGACCTGCTGACGCTCTAGCCGCGGACGAAGTTCAGCAGCCGGTCGGCTTCCTGCTCCAAGGCCGCCCAGTCGGTGGGGCTGACCGGCCGGAACGGGTTGAGGCGCAGCGTTGCACCGTCCAGCGACCACGTCCCGTGCACCCGGCCGTCCACCAGGAAGGTCGGCAGCACCCGCGCCTGGCCGGGCATCACCCGCCTGCGGTCCTCGTCGCTGATGATCCGGGTCCGGTCGGCGTGGCCGAGCAGGGCGTTGTCGAAGGCGGGCAGCAGCCGGACCGGTGCGGGCGTCTCGGGGTCGGGCAGTTCGGCGTCGGCGAGGTCGAACAGCTCCTCGCCGCCCGGGCCGGTGTGGCAGCGCAGTTCGGGGCGCATCTCCGCGACGACCTCGGCCAGGCGGGTCAGTCCGGACCAGGCCTGGACGTCCTTCACCCCGGCCGGGCCGAACGCGGCCAGGTAGCGGCGGATCAGCTCCTTCGCCGAACCCGCGGTCGCCATCGGCTGCCCGAGCCAGGCCTCGGCGGGCGTGACCGAGACCGCCGACCGGTTGCCCCACGAACCCCACGCGCCGGTGGCCGCGCCGTGGACGAGCGGGAGCCTCAGTTCCACCTCGCCGGCCAGGATCCGGCCGTCGCGGCCGGGGTGGCGTTCGGCCAGGCGGCGAGCGAGCTCCTTGCGCGACAACGTTCTTCCCGCGAGAAGGTCGAGTCCTTCCGCCGCCAGGTCGAGTCCTGCGTTGTTCCTGGTGAAGTGCGGCGTGCCGGCCGTGCGGTCGAGCACGGGCTGCAGGACCGGCCGCAGCCGTCGGAAGTCGTCGGCCGCGGCGAGGTGCTGGGTGCTGCGGAGCAGGCCGGACCGCACCACCCGCCGGTCCTCCAGCAGCGCGGTGAGCTGGGCGTGCGTGAAGTCGTGGATCCGGCTCCACAGCCCGACGTGGGCCCAGTTGGGCTCCTGCGCCTGCACGGCGACCAGTCGCTCGATCACCTCGAGCGGGGTGTGATCGGTGCGCCGCAACAGGAACTGGCGGTCGAGCAGCGCCCGGTTCAGCACCCTGTGCGAGAGGGTGGTCACGACAGCCGCACCGAGACGTTGCCGCGGTAGGCCCCCTGCAGCAAGGAGAGGAACGCCTGCGGGACGTCCTCGATCCCGCCCTCGACCACGGTCTGCGGGAAGACGAAACGGCCCTGCGCCAGCCAGGTGCCGAAGTGCTCGCGCCAGGCCGCGACCTGATCCGGTGTGTGGTGGCAGGAGAACGGCAGCAGCTCGACTCCCCTGGCCTCGGCCGCCGCGCGATCGGGCTGCGGGAACCGTTGCGCCGCACCACCGAGCTGGCTGGACAACGAGCCGCAGAGCGCGAAACGTGCTCCCGGCCGGGCCACCTCCAGCGCGCCCTCGTACTGCTCGCCGCCCACGACGTCGAAGAACACCGAGATGCCGTCAGGTGCCAGCTCCCTCAACCGGTCGGCCACCGGACGGTCGTGGTAGTCGAAGGCGGCGTCGAAGCCGAGCTCGTTCACCAGGTAGTCGGCCTTCGCCCGGCTGCCGGCACTGCCGATCACCCTTGCCGCGCCGAGGTTCTTGGCGATCTGCCCGGCCAGCGAGCCGACCCCGCCCGCCGCGCCGGACACGAAGACCACGTCGCCCTCGCCGACGGCCGCCACGTCGGCCATCCCGTAGAAGGCGGTCGGTCCCTGGCCGAGGTGGTAACCGGGGTCGAGTTCGCGGTCGAGCTTCACGTACGAACCGGCCGGACCGGCCGAGTGCTCGCTCCAGCCGGTCATCCCCTGGACGAGGTCACCGGCCTGGAGCTCCGGGCTGTCGGAGCGGATCACCGTGCCGATCGCGGTCACGCCCACCCGTTGCCCCGGCTGCCACGGCGGAACGGGAATCGTGCAGTCGGCGCGCATCAGCTCCAGGTAGGTCGCGGCGAGCCCGATCCGTTCGGTGCGCACCAGGACCTCACCGTCCACTTCGGTCTCGGCAACGGTGAAGTGGCCGAGCGCGGGGGCGCCGGTGACGTGGGCGGTCAGCTGGATCTCGCGGGTGATCATGTTCTGTTCCTCACCTCGGTTTTGGCCGTCGAGATCGACCCTATGGAGGCTTCCGGCCACTTTCTGACCGGAAGTCGAGGCAAGATGTCCGTCATGGCGAACACCAGCTCACGGACGCTGAGACTGCTCTCGCTGCTGCAGACCCACCGGCACTGGTCCGGCCTCGAACTGGCCGACCGGCTCGGGGTCTCCGAGCGGACGCTGCGCCGCGACGTCGAGCGGCTGCGCGAGCTGGGCTACCCGGTCGGCGCGTCCCGCGGCACCGACGGCGGCTACCAACTCGCGCCCGGCGCCGTGCTGCCTCCGTTGCTGCTGGACGACGACGAGGCGGTGGCGCTCGCGGTCGGCATCGGTGACGCGACGCAGAGCGGGATCGCGGGGATGGAGGAGGCGTCGTTGCGCGCCCTGACCAAGGTCGTGCGGGTCCTGCCGCCCCGGCTGCGGGCCAGAGTGGACGCGTTGCGGGCGATGACGGTCTCGGCCGGCGCGTCCGGACCGGCCGTTCCGGCAGGGGTGCTCACCGCGGTCGCCCAGGCGTGCCGCGATCAGGAAAGGCTGCGGTTCGGCTACCTGGCGAGAGGTTCAGCACCAACTGAACGAGAGGTCGAGCCGCACCGCGTCGTCGCGCTCGGCGGACGTTGGTACCTGGTGGCGTACGACCTCGGCCGGCACGACTGGCGCAGCTTCCGCCTCGACCGCATGACCGACCCGGCGGCGACCCGTGCGCACTTCCGGCCACGTGCGCTGCCCGCCGAGGACGCCGTGGCGTTCGTCCGGGCGGTGAGCGGCGCCCCGGCTCCGCTCACGGTCGAGGTCCTCGTGCACGCGCCGGCCTCGCGGGTGCACCAGGCCGTCGGCCGCTGGGGCACGATCGAGCCCGTTGATCAGGAGAGCTGCCGGCTCACCATGACGTCGACCTCGTTCGACTGGCCGACGCAGGCGCTGGGCAACGTGGGCGCCGAGTTCGAGATCGTCGGGCCGCCGGAGTTCGCCGCGCACGTCCGGGAGTGGGGTGAGCGCTTCACCCGTGGTGCTGGTCGTCCGCCTTCTCGTGCACGACCTTCATGAACGAGCCGAGCTGCGCGAGCTGTTCCGGCGTGAAGAGGTCGATCAGGTACTCGCGCACGGTGGTGACGTGGCCAGGAGCCGTGGCCTGCAACAGCTCCTTGCCGGCGTCCGTGAGCACGGCGAGGATGCCGCGCTCGTCGGACTCGTGCCGCTCGCGCCGCACGAGTCCCGCCTTCTCGAGCTTGCCGATCTGGTAGGTCAACGAGCTCTTCGAGACCACGATGCGGCGCGCCAGCTCGGTCATCCGCAGGCGGTTGCCCGGCTGTTCGGACAGCACGACCAGCACGTTGTACTGCGCGTGCGAGAGGCCCGCATCGCGCTGCAACTGCTGTTCGATCTGCCTCTCGAGGAGGTGGTACGCCTGGACGAAGTGGTGCCAGGCGTTCCCCTCCTCCTCGGAGAGCCACCGCGCGTTTTCCATGTTGCGCAGGTTAGACGCTAGATGCCCGGCTCTTCGCCGTGCTTGATGACCGGCTCGGGCTCGACCTTCGCCTGACCTGTCTTGGCGAGCACCGAGTTGCGCCGGCTGTAGACGAAGTAGACGACGACACCGAGCGCCATCCAGATGAGGAACCGGACCCACGTGAGCGCGGTCAGGTTCAGCATCAGCCACAGGCAGGCGAGGATCGCGAGGATCGGCACCAGCGGCACGAGCGGCACGCGGAAGCCGCGTGACAGGTCCGGCCGGGTCTTGCGCAGCACCAGCACACCGGCGGACACGAGGATGAACGCGAACAGCGTGCCGACGTTCACCATCTCTTCGAGCTTGCCCGCCGGGAAGAAGCCCGCGGCGATCGCGACCAGCACACCGATGATGATCGTGATGCGGGTCGGCGTGCCGTGGCTGCCGGTCTTCGCGAGACCGCGCGGCAGCAGGCCGTCACGGGACATCGCGAACAGCACGCGGCTCTGGCCGAGCATCAGCACCATGACGACGGTCGTGAGACCGGCGAGCGCACCGACCGAGATCACCGTCGCCGCCCAGTCGACACCGTTGTCCGAGAACGCCTTGGCGAGCGTCGCTCGGGTGCCGTCCGGCTTCGTCGCGAGCTCGGTGTAGGGCACCATGCCGGTGATCACCAGCGTCACGGCGACGTAGAGCACCGTGACGATCGCGAGCGAGCCGAGGATGCCGCGCGGCACGGCCTTCTGCGGGTTCTTGGTCTCCTCCGCCGTGGTCGCCACGACGTCGAAACCGATGAACGCGAAGAACACGATGCTCGCCGCCGCCAGCATGCCGAGCACGCCGTAGGTGCTGCCCGAGTAGCCGGTGATCAACGAGAACAGCGACTGCTCGATGCCCGTGTGCGCGGCGGGACCGCTCTCCGCGGCCGGCGGGATGAACGGGGTGTAGTTCTCGGCCTTGATGTAGCCGATGCCGAGCACGATCACGAGCAGCACCACCGCGACCTTGACGGCCGTGATGACCGCGCTGACCCGCGAGCTGAGCTTCGTGCCGACGACCAGCAGCACCGTGAGCACGGCCACCAGCAGCACCGCGCCCCAGTCGAACTTGAAGCCGTCGCCCACCTCGGTCTTCACGTCGATCCCGAGGAGCCCCAGCGTGGTCTGCAGGTAGGCCGACCAGCCCTTCGCCACCGCAGCTGAGCCGACGGCGAACTCCAGCACCAGGTCCCAGCCGATGATCCACGCGGCGAACTCGCCGAACGTCGCGTAGGAGAAGGTGTACGCGCTACCGGCGACCGGCACCGTCGAGGCGAACTCGGCGTAGCACAACGCGGCCAGCGCACAGGCGATCGCCGCGAGCACGAAGCTCAGCGAGACAGACGGCCCGGCGATGTTGCCCGCGGTGCTCGCGGTGAGCGTGAAGATGCCCGCGCCGATGACCACGGCGACGCCGAAGACCGTGAGGTCCCACGCCGTCAGATCCTTGCGGAGCTTGGTGTCCGGCTCGTCCGTGTCCGCGATCGACTGCTCGATCGACTTGGTGCGCCACAACCCGTTCCCCGGCACGGTGCATCCCTCCTCAATGGAAACCCGTTCGGCCCACCCTAGAGGTATCCAGCATGTGGAACGCCTATAGCTGCTCTTCCCGGGAAACGCGGGGGCCCCGCGTTCCCCAGAAGGAAACGGGGGACTCCCGCGTTCCCCGGGAACAGAGGTCAGGCGCTGGTGACGGTGGAGCGGTCGAGGTCGGGCTCCAAGTAGATGAGGCGGGCGTGCGGGACCTTGTTCCGCACCCGCTGCTCCGCGTCGTTGATCGCCTGCGCCACCTCGTCCAGCGGCAGCCGCGGCTCCAGCGCGATCTTCGCCGCGACCAGGAGCTCCTCCGGGCCGAGGTACTGGGTCTTGATGTGGATGACCCGCTGCACCTTGCCCGCGGCCAGCTCGTCGCAGATCACGTCGAGGTCGGTGTCCGAGGCGCCCTCACCGATCAGCAGCGACTTCATCTCGATGATCAGGATGATCGCGATGATGCCCAGCAGCACACCGATGCAGATGGTGCCGAGAGCGTCGAAGGCCGGGTTACCGGTGATCATGGTGAGGCCCACGCCGAACAGCGCGAGCACCAGACCGACGAGCGCGCCGAGGTCCTCCAGCAGCACGACCGGCAGCTCCGGCGTCCGGGAGTTGCGGATGAAGCCCCACCACGACGCGTCGCCCTTGATCTTCTTCGACTCGCCGATGGCGGTGATGAAGCTGTAGGTCTCGAGCCCGATCGCGACGACGAGGATGCCGACCGCGACCAGCGGGCTGGAGAGGCCCTCCGGGTGCTGCAGCTTGTGAATGCCCTCGTACAGCGCGAAGACCGAGCCGAGGCTGAAGAGCAGCAGCGCGACGACGAACGACCAGAAGTAGCGGTCGCGGCCGTAGCCGAACGGGTGGAGCCTGGTGGCCTTGCGCTGGGCCGTCTTCTGGCCGAGCAGCAGCAGGCCCTGGTTCGACGTGTCCGCCACCGAGTGCACCGACTCGGCCAGCATCGACGACGAGCCGGTGATCAAGAATCCGACGAACTTGGCCGCCGCGATGCCGGCATTCGCCACCAACGCCGCGACGATGGCCTTGGTCCCGCCCCCTGCTGACACGCCTGTCTCCTCGCTGAACCCAGTCCGGTTTGTCCGGTCGGGAACTTTAGTCGTTTCCGGCCGTGGCGCGGAAAAGTTGGGCGGATTCAACACCATCCGGCTTGATGAGCACCGCCGGGTCCGACGCGGGCAGCCACACGGACTCACCGCGGGCCAGCCGCAGCTCGTCCCCGCGGGCGTTCGTCAGCACGGCGGCGCCCGAGGTGCAGAGGATGATCTGCGGGCCGTCGTGGTTGATCCGCGTCTCGGCAGTCAGGTCCAACCTGGACAGTTCGAACTCCGGCGCGGGCGTGCGGTAGACGCGCACACCGGGCGAGACCTCCTCGCCGGTGAGCACCTCCATGTCCCCGCACGTGAAGTCGAGCACGCGCAACAGCTCGGGCACGTCGACGTGCTTGGGCGTGAGGCCGCAGCGCAGGACGTTGTCCGAGTTCGCGAGGATCTCGATGCCGGTGCCGCGCAGGTACGCGTGCAGGTTGCCGGCGGGCAGGTGGATGGCCTCGCCCGGCTGCAGCACGATCCGGTTCAGCAGCAGTGCCGCGAGCACGCCCGCGTCGCCGGGGTAGGACTCGCCCAGCTCCAGGATCGTGCGGCACTCCAGGTCGAACTCGCCGTGTTCCTTCACGTGCAGCACGCACGCGTCGAGGACCTGCGGCAGCAGCGAGGAGAGCGACGTCTGCGGCAACGTGATCAGCATCGTGAACAACGCCCGCAGGCCCGACGAGTCCGGCTGCGCGACCAGCATCTCGGTGTAGGGCGCGAGAGCGGGGGCGTCCAGCGTGCGCAGCAACGACACGGTCCGCGCCGGGTCGCGGAAGCCCGCGAGGGCGTGGAACTCGGTCAGCGCGCAGATGAGCTCCGGCTTGGCGGCCGGGTCCTTGTAGTTGCGCACGGCGGCGTCGAGCGGCACACCGCGGTGCTCCTCGGCCGCGAAACCCTCGGCAGCCTGAGCAGCCGACGGGTGCGCCTGCAGGCTCAGCGCCTCCTCGGCGGCGAGGACCTTGAGCAGGAACGGAAGCCTGCTGCCCCACCGCTCGGCCACGCGAGTGCCGAGCTGACCGTCGGGGTCCGCGCTCAGCAGGTCGAGCAACGAACGTTCGACGCCGTCCGCGCCCGTGACGCGGGACGGGTCGCCGGGGTGGGCGCCCATCCACAGCTCTGCCTCGGGATGGGGTGCGGGCACCTCCCTCCCGAGCAGCTCGGCGATGGCCGTGCGTGAGCCCCACGCGTACGGCCTGACCGCGTTGTGCAGCAGGTCCACTTCTAGTTCAGCTCCCAATCAGTACGGGTTGCCGCCGAGAGTTCCGGCGGCGAGCCCGAGGTACAGCGCGGCGAGTTCGAAGCGGAGGGCGAGGAGCGCGGCACTGACCGCGTCGCCTCCCGCCACCTCGACGGCCGGCTCCAGCACGTCTGCTCCCGGCAGGGCGTCCTCGGCGGCGTGCCGCGCGGCTTCGGCCACCGGGCCCTGGCGCACGGCCAGCAGCAGCACGCGCACAAGTCCACTTCCCGGTTCGTCGTCCGGGTCCGCGAAGAGGTCCGCCCCAGAGGTCCCCTGCACCGCACGGCGGTGCAGCACCGGGCGGGTCAGTGCCTGCGGATACCCGGCGACGTCGCAGGCAACCCCGGCGAACGCGGCCAGCGCGCCCGCGCCGTGCACACCGACCGACGTGGCGACCTCGTCGAGGCCCCACAGCAGCGGTGTGCGGTCGGCGACGCGCAACGCGAGCGACTTCGCCGGGTTCACGAACGACTCGTGCATCGGGTGGTCGCGCTCGGCCTCGCGGTCGAGCTCGTCCGCGACCAGCCCGACGTCCACCTTGAGCAGGTTCAGCGAGTTCAGCACCACGAGCCAGGCGGCGAACGCCTGGTGGAAGCTGAAGCCCGGCGGCACCTCGATCCGAGGCGCCAGCAGCACGGCCTGACCGGCGGCGGCAGCGGCGACCGGACCGGAGTCTGGCGCGGTCACCAGCGTCCGCGCGCCGCGCCGGGAAGCGCGGTCGATCGACTCGGCCAGCACCCGGTCACCGGGGTCCTCGGTGTGCGCGAGCACCACGTCGAGGGCGCCGACCCACGGCGGCACCTCGTCGGAGACCACCACGGGCACCGCGCAGCCGGGACCGAGCAACGCCATGATCACGCCCGCGACGGCGACCGCGTGGCCGGGCCGGGTGACCAGCACGATCGCACGCGGGCGTTCGGAGAAGATCCGCTCCACGCCCGCCTCGGCCGCGGCCTCGGCGGTGGAACGGACCTGGGCGCCCGCCCGTGCGGCGGCGCGCAACCAGCCACCGGTGTCGGCGTCGGCGAGGCGGCTCGGGTCGTCGAGCAGCGTGTCGTCGAGCACCGGATCACCCAGCAGACGGCGGCTCGACCGCCTCGTCCAGCAGCAGTACCGGGATGCCGTCGCGAACCGGGAACGAACGCCCGCACGCGGTGCACGTGAGGAAGTCCGCCTCCGGGTCGGCAGGCGTGCCGATGCGCAGCGGCGCGTGCTCGGGGCACGGGCAGGCGAGGATTTCGAGCAACTGCTCTTCGAGCTTGACGGCCACGGTTCTCTCCTCAGGCCCGCACGATCGCGAGGACCTCGTCGCTCAACGCGGCGACGGCCTCGGGAGTGGCGGCTTCGACGTTCAGGCGCAGCAGCGGCTCGGTGTTCGAGGCGCGGAGGTTGAACCACGACCCGTCCGGCAGCTGCACGGTGAGACCGTCCAGCTCGTCGATCGTGACGCCGTCCTTCGAGCCGTACGCGTCCTTGATCGCGGCGATCCGGCCCGCCTGGTCGGAGACGGTGGAGTTGATCTCACCGGAGGCGGCGTAGCGGTTGAAGGCGGCGGTCAGCGCGGACAGCGGGCCGTCCTGCTCACCCAGCGCGGCCAGCACGTGCAGCGCGGCCAGCATGCCGGTGTCCGCACGCCAGAAGTCGCGGAAGTAGTAATGCGCCGAGTGCTCACCACCGAAGATGGCGCCGGTCCTGGCCATCTCCTCCTTGATGAACGAGTGCCCGACGCGCGTGCGCACGGGCTTGCCGCCGTGCTCCTGCACGATCTCCGGCACGGCGTGCGAGGTGATCAGGTTGTGGATGATCGTGCCGCCGGGGTCCTTCGCCAGCTCGCGCACGGCCACCAGCGCCGTGATGGCGGACGGGCTGACCGGGTCGCCGTTCTCGTCCACGACGAAGCAGCGGTCCGCGTCACCGTCGAACGCGACACCGGCGTCCGCGCCCTCGGCCTTCGTGCGGGCCTGGAGGTCGACGATGTTCTTGGGGTCGAGCGGGTTCGCCTCGTGGTTCGGGAAGCTGCCGTCGAGCTCGAAGTACATGGGGATGATCTCGATGGGCAGGCCCTCGAAGACCTGCGGCACGGTGTAGCCACCCATGCCGTTGCCCGCGTCCACGACGATCTTCAGCGGACGGATCTCACGCAGGTTGACCAGCTCGTTCAGGTACTGCGCGTACTCGGCGAGCATGGTGCGCTCTTCGAACGTGCCCGGCGTCACGCCCTCGGCGTCCGGCACCTGGTTCTCGGCGTCCTGGCGGATCTGCGCGAGGCCGGAGTCCTGGCCGACCGGCGATGCGCCCGCACGGCACAGCTTGATGCCGTTGTACTGCGCCGGGTTGTGGCTGGCGGTGAACATGGCACCCGGCAGGTCGAGCTTGCCGGACGCGAAGTAGAGCATGTCGGTGCTGGCCAGGCCGATGCTGATCACGTTGACGCCCTGCGCCTGCGCACCCTCGGCGAAGGCCCTGGAGAGCCCAGGCGACGAGTCGCGCATGTCGTGACCGATCACGATCGCGGGTCCACCGACCAGGCGCGCGAAGGCCGCGCCGAAGTCGCGCACTACGCCGGCGTCGAGCTGCTCACCGACCACCCCGCGGATGTCGTACGCCTTGACGATGCCGGACAGGTCACGCACGCCGCACACTCCCGAAACTCGCTCTTGACGGCCACTGCCCCGGCAGCCTACCGGCGAGAGGATCTGGGATGCGTGTGGTCAGTCAGTCCTCGTGCGGATCAGGCAATACCCGCAGGTGACCACGCCTCTGCGTGCCGATGGGCACGTCAGGCACCTTCGGGGTCACATCAGCCCGCCCAGCCTCACGAACGGCCTCGGCCAACGCCGTCAGGTCGTCCACACTCGGCTCGGGCGCCGCGAACTCACCCTGGTGCCTCACGACCTCCCAGCCGCGCGGCGCCGTGAGCCGCAGGGCGTGCTCCTCGCACAGGTCGTAGCTGTGCGGTTCGGAGTACGTGGCAAGCGGTCCGACGACTGCGGTGGAGTCCGCATAGGCGTAGGTGAGCGTGGCGACAGCCGGGTTAGCACACCCGGTTCGCGAGCACCGTCTCACGCTCCGCACGATCGGGGACGATAGCGCGTCCACGCGACCCTGTGTGTGAGGCACGCTGTGTTTGCTCCCCGGCAGCAGCAACTAGGCTGCTCGGTTGTGGTGATGGCAAGGGGTTCACGTCGACAGGACGAACCGCGTCGGCGCAACCGTGACCGACACGGCCGAGGCCTGCGCGGCCCTCTGTACCCGGCCACCCTCCCAGCCGCCCGCTCAAGGGCAGAACGCTTCGACGCCCTGGTCATCGAAGCCCTCGAACCCCTGGAAGCCCGCTGGCGAACCGAGCTGACCCAGCTGGACGTGGCCGTGGACGACGTCCCAGACGTGCAGGTCGAGGGCGAAGACGGCGTGGTCGAGGACGGCAGCGTCCCCCTCGCCCGCCTGCTCCCGGCAGCCACCGACAACCGTGCCCGAATCGTTCTGTACCGCCGCCCGCTGGAGGCACGGGCGAAGGACGGCGCCGATCTGGCCGACCTGGTGCACGACGTCCTGGTGGAGCAGATCGCGAACTACCTGGGCCTGGACCCGGACGTGATCGACGAGGGCTAGTGCCCTGCGCCGGAGACCCGTGATCTAAGTCATGTTTGGCGCGAAAAGCACGTTCGGGCCATCTAGCGGCCCCGACGTCCCGTTCGCGCCATACGGCTCCCTTGAGCGAACGAGGAGCCAAGGCCATCTAGCGGCCCGAACGTGCTTTTCGCGCCAAAACAACAGAACACGACTTTGGCGGTTGATTTACGACGCGGGACACCAGCTGAGCCCCCTCTCACGCGCCGCGCATGTGCACGCGGGGAGCTTTCGTTCGCTCTGAGCGCACGGAAGGGCCCCGCGTGCGCTCGGACAAGCGGGATCACGGGCGGCGGCGGGTCGGGATCGCGGTCAGGAGTGTGAACAACGCGGCCGCGGCCTGAGCCAGCAGCAGGAAGTCCCGCAAAGTAGTGGACATCTCCACCCGGACCTCGGCATCCGAGGACGGCAACGGCACCCCGACCAGGTGCCCCCAGGCCCGGACCACAGGCACCTGCACCCCGTCCACGGACACCCGCCACCCCGGCTCGTCCTCAGCGGCAAGAACGAGCACCCGCCCCTCCCCACCAGGCGAAACCCGAACAGCCACCTCCGGCAACGACACGTTCACCGGCGCCACCCCAGCAGCAGCCAACTCACCAGGAGGCTCCCCACCAGTCCGAGCCCGCCGAGCCAACTCAGGCGCCAACAACACCCCGGTGTCCGCAGCAAACCGCAACCGCAAAACCGGCCGCCCATCAGAAGCCCCAGGCGCCACCGAAACCAGCTCCCCAGCAGCAGCACGAACCCGCGAAGAAGCCTCCTCAGAAGGCAACACCACAAACGCAACCCCAGACGAAGCCGCCTGAGCCAACGCAACCTTCACCGCAGGCGCAGCCCCGTCCAGCAACGACGAGTTCCACCGCCGCAACCGAGCAGGCGAGGAAACAGTCGGCACCAGGTCATCGTCCCCAAACGCAGGCATCCGCCCAGCAACCTGCCGAACCGGCGCCCCCAAAACCAGCACCGACCGACCGGTCCGCTCCAACTCGGCAGTCAACGACGACGACAACCGCACCCCGCCATCAGCCCTCAACGGCCCGGACCGAAGATCCAGGAACCCGGCCACCCCGAGGCTGACCAACGTCACCACACCGACGACGTACACAGCCCGTCGCACCCGAACCTGCCCCGCGACGCCAGGCGGAACCCCGCGCTGACACCCGGCGAGCACCACACACACGAGCCCCCACGCCACGAGAACCAACGGCGTCCCAGGCCAAGCCTTCACAGCGGCAACAGCGGCCAACGCCCCGATGGCGAGCACGATCACCAACAGCCCGGGAAGCATCCCCGCGTTGGGACGCAGCACAGCGGCAGCGAACGCGGCGGCCACGAAGACCGAGCACACGATGAGGTTCGGCGGCGGCGACTCGAAGGCCGCGCCGAGGCCGTTCAACACCATCTCCGGGTGTTGCAGCAGCACGGCCGGCCACGGCAGAAGCAACGCCATCGGCAGAAGCACGATCACGAACAGCGCCGCGATCCGCCGAGCCCCGCCGGACACCGCGATGAACCCGACCAGGGACCCGACGATCGTGACGGCATGCGTCAGCGGGGAGAACGCGCCCAGCACGGCGACGCCGATGGCTGTTCCCGATGCCATGGGCAACCAGGCGTGCGTGGACGACGCGCGCAAGACCGCGTACACACCGGCGAACACCACGGGCACTACGACGTGGACGACGACGACATCGAGGCGTCCCTCGGACACGGCCGTTGTCGCCACGGGCAGCAAGCCGTAGAAGGCGGCGACCACCGCGCGCACGGAACGTCGTACGCGCATGCCGCGTGACGCGATGTACGCCGACAACGCGGCGAGGGGGATGTCGCCGAGCAACAGCATCGCCACGGCGAACGACGGGCCGCCCGGGATCAGGCCCAGCACGGCCAGGGCGGCGGGGGCCGGAGCCGCGGTGCCGCCGGAGACCGGGTGCCACGACGACAGGTAGGTCGACCAGACCTCCCCCAGCGAGCCGACCGGGAGCAGGCGGCCGCCCGCGAGGTCGAGGCCGAGGCGCGACCAGTTCGCGATCACCGCCACCAGCGAGAGGCTCAGCACCAGCAGCACCGGGGGCGCGAGCAGCAGCGACCGCAGCACCCGCGACTGGTCGACCTCGACGAAGACCATCTCGCCACCGGCGCGCGGACCCGGGGACGGACGTGGGCGCGGCGAAGGGCGAAGTGTGCCCGGAAGAGCAGCCTCCACCTGGACGACGACCGGCGGGCGGCGCAGACCGGCGACGCGCGGGCGTCCGCGGGACGCTCCGGCGGGCAAGGCGGACGGGCCCACCGGGCGCGAGTCCACTTCGGACGGTTCGAGCCACGTCGAACTGGCATCGGTTGCGGGCAAACGACCCAGGGCGGCGTCGGCCTCGACGCGACGGCGGATCAGGAACGTGGCGCCGGCGCGGACCGCGTTGCGAAATCTGGTGAGTCTGCTGGTGAAGAGGCCGCGCACGACGGCGGAACCCCGGCGCGCGCGGCGTCCTTCGAGCAAACGGCCGCGCGTCAGCAGATATCGGGCGGCGCCGACTTCGGCGTGTGCGTCGGCGAAACGCCGGAGGAACAGGAAACCGAGAGCGCGCAGCAACGACAACAACAGCAGCCGCGGAAGTCCGATGAGGAACGAGAAAGTTGAACAATTGACCAGAAATGTGCGCATGCCGTGCGCGCGGTCGACACCGCGAAATGACGGACCCGGTCGAGCCATGGCCGCGTCCAAACGGCGTGCGCCTTTGGTCGCGGCACGCGCGTGACGCATCCGCGCGACGGGAACGCACAGGACCAAATGACCGGCACGATTGGTCCGCCAGCCGAAGTCGAGATCGTCGCGCAGCAGCGGCATCGCCTCGTCGTAACCGCCGAGCGCGTGCCAGACCTCGCGTCTGATCAGCGATCCTGCCGACGACACCGCGAGAACCTCGGTGCTCTGCTGGAACGACGCGGAGTGCTCGGCCGACGACAGACCTGTCTGCCGATGACCCGAGGAATCCGTCGACAAACCCGCCTCGACGACCAGACGAGAATCCACCCAATCGAGGCACAGCGGGCCCAGCACGGCAGCCGACGGCGACACCTCGGCCGCGGTCAGCAAAGCGGCCAGGCAGTCGGGTTCGGGTGCGCTGTCGTCGTGCAGCAACCACAGCCACTTGCCGGGGTCGCCCCATCGTTCGACGGCGTGCTCGACCGCGATGCGCACAGCGGTGGCGAAACCGGTGCCGCGCGGCGCGGTCAGCACTCCGTCCAGCAGATCTTCCGCCTCCGCCAGCACCTTCGGCGTGCGGTCGTGGGATCCGGTGTCGACCGCGATCACGTGCCGAGGGCGAATTCGCTGACGCCGCAACGCGGACAGCGCCGTGCTGAGCCACTGGTCGCCGTCGTGGCAGACCAGGACGCACAGCACCGGCGCAGTCCGGAGCCTCGGGTGAGGACTTGTCACGTCCTCAAGTTAAGGCAGAAAGATCACGCTTCTGACCGACTAGACGGCTCGCTTCTTCAGTTTGCGGCGCTCCCGTTCGCTGAGACCGCCCCAGATGCCGAAGCGTTCGTCGTGCTGGAGCGCGTACTCCAGGCACTCCGACCGAACCTCGCAGCCCAGGCAGATGCGCTTGGCCTCCCGCGTCGAACCACCCTTTTCGGGGAAGAACGCCTCGGGATCCGTCTGTGCGCAAAGCGCGCGCTCCTGCCAGTCCTGCTCGTCGGCAGGGTCGAACAGGTACGACAGCTCGCCCTGTACGACCGGCTGCGTGACGTGATCTTCTTCGAGCTCTTCGAATTCCTGCATTTCGTCCGCCTCCTCGCCTTCCGCTCTCCCCGGTTGGCGGACGCCAGACGCCGCTCCCACAACGACGAATGACACCGATGTGATTACACCTGCGTCACAGCGGGCGGTCAAGCGGAGTCCACACGTCGGGGGATATTCGCGCGGATGGCCGCTCAAACCTTGACTGGAGGCACGGACAGTGATTCAGGTGTCGCAACCGGTCCCCGAACGGCCCACCACGCCAGCCGACACGCCACACTGGTGGGGTGAAGCGATCAGCGGTGCGCCCCAGTCCACTGTTCCTCGGCCTGCTCGCGGCGACCGTCGCCGGTGGGGCCCTCACCCTGCTCGATGGCGACGTCGCCGTCATCTCGGGCACCATCCTCTTCGTACTCGCCGGGTGGGCGGTGACGCTGTGCCTGCACGAGTTCGGGCACGCCGCCGTCGCGTACAAGGGCGGCGATTTTTCCGTACGTGACAAGGGTTATCTGACCCTCGACATCCGCCGTTACACCGACCCCGTGCTGAGCATCGTGCTGCCGCTGGTGCTCCTCGCGTTCGGCGGAATCCCCCTGCCGGGCGGCGCCGTGTGGATCAACCACCACGCGCTTCGGTCGAAGAAGATCGAGTCGTTGGTCTCACTCGCGGGACCCGTCACGAACCTCGTGATCGGCGTGATCCTGGCGGGGGCCGTCGCGTTGTTCTCACCGCCGGCCGCGCTCGCCTACGCAATTTCGTACCTGGCGTTGTTGCAGGTCTTCGCGTTCGTGCTGAACATCCTGCCGATCCCGGGACTGGACGGCTGGGGTGTTTTGGAACCGTTCATGTCGTACCAGGCCCAGCAGTTCGGCGCGAAGGCCCGGCCGTGGGCGCCGCTGGTGCTGTTCGCCGTCCTGATCGGCTTCTCCGAGGTCAGCCTGCTGTTCTTCCAGGCGGCGGCAACGGTGTTCGAGGCGATCGGCGGGGTGACCGGCTACGCACTCCAGGGCTCGGGCAACTTCATGTTCTGGCGCTCCCTCTAGGCCGCTCGCCGCGCTGTGGAAGCATGGGACGGCGTGAAGGTCGTAGCACTGGTCGGCGGGGTCGGCGGCGCGAGGTTCCTCCAGGGACTCAAGACACTCGGGGCGGACGTCACCGCGGTGGTGAACACCGGCGATGACGTGTGGATGCACGGGTTGCGCATCACGCCCGACCTCGACACCTGCATGTACACGCTGGGCGGCGGGATCGACGTCGAACGCGGCTGGGGCCGTGAGAACGAGTCGTGGACCGTCAAGGAGGAGCTGGCGGCGTACGGCGCCGAGCCGACGTGGTTCGGGCTCGGCGACCGCGACATCGCCACGCACCTCGTCCGCACGCGGATGCTGCGCGCCGGCTACCCGCTGTCGGCCGTGACGGAGGCGCTGTGCGACCGGTGGAAGCCGGGCGTGAAGCTGCTGCCGATGTCGGACGACAGGGTGGAGACGCACGTCGTCGTGGAGCTCGACGGCGAACCGAAGGCGATCCACTTCCAGGAGTGGTGGGTCAAGCACCGGGCGGGCGTGCCGGCGCAGTCGTTCGCGTTCGTCGGTGCCGAGGCCGCGACCGCCGGACCGGGCGTGCTGGACGCGATCGCCGAGGCCGACGCGGTCGTCCTGGCCCCGTCCAACCCGGTGGTGAGCATCGGCACGATCTTGAACGTGCCCGGTGTGCGGGACGCGCTGCGCAAGACCGAGGCCGGTGTCGTGGGCCTGTCGCCGATCATCGGCGGGAAACCGTTGCGGGGCATGGCCGACGCTTGTTTGGACGCGATCGGTGTGGAGACCACCGCCGAGGCGGTCGGGCGGCTCTACGGCTCCCGCAAGTGCTCGGAGGACGGCATCCTGGACGCGTGGCTGGTGCACACCGGCGACCGCGCCGACGTGCCCGGTGTCGCGGTCCGCGCGGTTCCGCTCCTGATGTCCGATGTGGACGCCACGGCCCAGATGGCCCGTGACGCGCTGGAACTGGCCGGAGTCGAAGTTGACTGATCACGCCGCGGCGGCGCTGGAGCTGCTGCCGGTTGCGGGCCTGCCGGAATTTCGCCCAGGCGACGACCTCGCGGGAGCGATCGCGAAGGCCGCGCCCTGGCTGCGCGACTCCGACGTGGTGATCGTCACGTCCAAGATCGTGTCCAAAGTGGAGGGACGGCTCGTCCGCGTGCCGGACGACCCGGAGGAACGCGACAGGATCCGGCGCGAGCACGTCGACGCGGAGTCGGTGCGGGTGCTCGCCCGCAAGATGCGCACGCTGATCACCGAGAACAAGCTCGGCATCGTGCAGGCCGCGTCCGGTGTGGACGCCTCGAACGTGGCGGGCGACGAGATCGCGCTGCTGCCCGTCGACCCGGACGGCTCTGCCGCCGCGCTGCGCGGCGCGTTGAAGAGCCTGCTCGGCGTCGAGGTCGCCGTGGTCGTCACGGACACGATGGGCCGCGCGTGGCGGATCGGCCAGACCGACGCCGCCATCGGCTCGTCCGGCATCCGCGTGCTGCACGACTACGCGGGCTCGGTCGACCAGCACGGCAACGAGCTCGCCGTGACGATGGTCGCGATCGCCGACGAGATCGCCGCGGCCGCCGACCTGGTGAAGGGCAAGCTCGGCGCGGTGCCGGTGGCGGTGCTGCGCGGGTTCGAGGTGGTCGACGACGGCTCCACAGCCCGCGACCTGACCCGGCCGACCGAGGAGGACCTGTTCCGGCTCGGCACCGAGGAGGCGCTGGCCCAGGGCCGCGCCGAGGCCGTGCTGATGCGCAGGTCCGTGCGGTTCTACTCGCCCGAACCCGTTGATCTCGGTGCCGTGAAGCGTGCTGTCGGGGCGGCGTTGACCGCGCCCGCGCCGCACCACACGAAGCCGCTGCGGTTCGTGCTGGTGCGGGAGAAGCGCTTGGAGCTGCTCCAAGCGATGCGCGAGCAGTGGGAGAACGACCTGCGCGGCGACGGGTTCACTCCGGATCAGATCGCACGCCGCGTGCGCCGCGGCGACCTGCTGGTGGAGGCGCCGGAGATCGTGGTGCCGTTCCTGGTCCGCGACGGCGCGCACACCTACCCCGACGCCCGCCGCGCCGACGCCGAGAAGACGATGTTCACCGTCGCCGGCGGTGCCGCCGTGCAGGGCCTGCTGGTGGCGCTGGCCGCCGAGGGTCTCGGCTCGTGCTGGGTGTCGTCGACGATCTTCTGCGCGGACGTGGTGCGTTCCGTGCTGGGCGTTCCCGACGACTGGGAACCGTTGGGCGCGGTAGCGGTCGGCCACCCGGTCGAGCCGCTCGTTCCGCGCGAGCCGCTGGAAGGGCTGATCGAACTGTGACGCTGCACGCCGACGCCGTCTCGACGCTGAGCCGGTTCACCGGTCAGGACGCGCTGAAGGAGGCCTACCTGGGCTTCCTGGCGGCCCGTGAGGACGCCTGTCAGCGCTCCTGCGAGCCAGGACACCTCACGGCCTCCGCGCTCGTCCTGGACGCCACGGCGGAGCACGCGCTGCTGACGCTGCACCCCCGCGTGGGCCGGTGGCTGCAGCTCGGCGGCCACTGCGAGCCGGAGGACGTCTCCCTGGCCGCGGCCGCCCTGCGCGAGGCCACGGAGGAGTCGGGCATGCGCGGCCTGCGCATCGAGCCGACGCCGATCCACCTCGACGTGCACCCGATCACGTGCTCGCTGGGCAAGCCGACGCGGCACTTCGACGTGCGGTTCCTGGTGCGCGCCCCCGTCGGCGCGCAGCCGGTGCGGTCGGCGGAGTCGGTGGACCTGCAGTGGTGGCCGCTGGACTCGCTGCCGGACAACGTCGACGACCTGCACCCGTTGATCGAGTCGGCGCTGGAGCGCCTCCGCTGACGATGAACGGCGCATTTGTGCACCTGAGGTGTACAAATGCGCCGTTCATCGTTTCTAGAGCTTGCGGTAGTCGCGCGGCGAGAACCTCGGTGCTCGCCGCGGCCGTTGCAAGCCCGCGGCCTCCAGGTACCGGACGGCACGGTGGCGCTGCGGCTTGTACGGCTCCAACAGCTCCATCATTCCGTCGTCGTCCACCGGTTTGCCGGTCAACGCCCAGCCCACGTTCTTGGCCACGTGGTAGTCGCCCACGCTTACGGCGTCCGGATCGCCCCAGGACCGTTGCGCAACCTCGGCGGAGGTCCACACGCCGATCCCGGGCACCTTCTCGAGCAGCTCGCGGCTGCGCATCTCCGCGGCCTTCTCCAGCCGGTGCGCGACCTGCGCGGCGTTGACCAACGTCCGGCGGCGCGCGCCGTCGAGCCCGCACTGGTGCCACTCCCAGTCCTGCAGACCCAGCAACCGCTGCGGCGTCGGCGGCACCTTCAACGGCATCGGCCCCGGCGCCGGCTCACCGAACCGCCGCCCGAGCTCGCGCCACGTCCGGAACGCCTCCTTGCCGGTGACCTTCTGCTCCAGGATCGAGGCGAACAACAGGTCCCAGACCCTGCCGGTGGCCCCGAGCCGCAGCCCGGGCCGTCGTCGCGCGGCCTCCGCGACGATCGGGTGGTGCGCGACGAACTCGTCCAGCGGATCGTCCGCGCCGAGCAGCGCGGGCAGCCCGTCCAACAGCCACTGCCCGCCCTCGCCCCACGCCTCGGCCTCGACCACGTCCGTCCGCCGGACGCGCAACGTGCCGGGCCCGCACGGCGTGTTCGCCGCGAACCAGATGCCGCCCTCCGCCGAGAACGACGGGTCACCGGGCCCGCGGCGCAGCGGACCGAGCACCGCGCCCAGATCGAGGGGGAACGGCGGTGTCCAGCTCCTGCTAGGCATCCGTCGAGAAGCGCACGCCGGCCTCGGGCAGCACCACACCCGGCCAGACCCGCGCTCCACCGATCAGCTCACACCGCGCCCCGATCACGGCGGAGTCACCCACGACCGCGTCCCGCAGCACCGCACCGGCCTGAACCAGCGCACCCGCACCGACGATCGACCGCTCCACGACAGCACCCTCACCGACGACGGCCCCGTCGAACAGGATCGCACCGTCCAGCACGGCCCCGTCCGCAACCGTGCAGTTCGACCCGACGGTGCTGCCACCCTTGACCGTCGCGCCCTCGTGCACGGCCGACCCTTCGAGCACCAGGAAGTCGCCAGGCTGCGCAACGGCCGCAGAAGGCGCGACCCCGCGCACGAGATCCGCCGAGCCCTGCACGAACGCCTCGGGCTTGCCGAGGTCCAGCCAGTACGTGGCATCGACGTGCCCCTGCAACCTCTTCCCGTCGGCAAGCAGCCCGGGGAACGTCTCGCGCTCCACCGACACCGGCCGCCCAGCGGGAATGGCGTCGATCACCTCACGCTTGAACACGTAACAACCAGCGTTGATCTGGTCCGTGGGCGGGTTCTCGGTCTTCTCCAGGAACGCCTGCACACGCCCCTCGTCGTCCGTCGGCACACACCCGAAGGCCCGAGGATCGGCAACCTTGACCAGGTGCAGCGTGACGTCCGCCTCGTGCTTGCGGTGCGTGTCCACGATCCCCGTCAGATCGACCCCCGACAGGATGTCGCCGTTGAAGACCATCACGTCGGGCTCACGCAGCTTGTCCGCCACGTTGCGAATAGCCCCGGCCGTGTCCAACGGCACTTCCTCGACCACGTACTCGAGCTCCAGCCCGAGCCGCGACCCGTCCCCGAAGTACTCCTCGAACACCTCGGCCTTGTAGCTGGTACCCAGCACCACGTGCGTGATGCCGACCTCCTTGATCCGCGACAGCAGGTGCGTCAAAAACGGCACCCCCGCAGTCGGGAGCATGGGCTTGGGAGCGGACAGGGTAAGCGGGCGAAGACGGGTGCCCTTGCCCCCGACCAGCACCACAGCTTCGACGCCGTGCACCTTTTTCCTCCTCCGCGTTACGGCAAGCCGTTCGACGGAATACTCTGACACGAAGCAGATCGTCATACGGGATCTGGTCCCGGCAAGGAGCAAAATCCGACATGGACCCCCGCGACCGGGCCGACGCCATGCTCGCCCGCGCCCGCGCACGTGGGCGGAACATCGTGACGCCGGACAACATGACGTCCCCGATGGACTCCTCGGACACGCAACAGATCCCTCGCACGCTGGTCAACGCCATGGACCCGCGCCGAGACCCGGACTCGACGATGATCCTGCCCCCGGCCCAGATGGGCCACCACCAGCAGCACGCCCCGCGCCCACCGCAGCAGCCGCAGCACCAGCACCCGGCCCAGCCCATGCCGACGCAGCCGATGCCGCAGTCGGCGGCCCCCGGAGAAGACGCGGAAGTCACACAGGTGGTTCAGCAGGGCATGATCCCGACGGTCTCGAACCACCAGCAGACCCGCACGTCGCTGACGCAGCGACTCAACGGCAACATGTGAGGGACGCCGCACCCCGAGCGCACGAGCAGTCCTTGCTTGAAACGAAGGTGCCGGCGAACCGCACCACCCACGCAACGCGCAGCCGCCGAAAGCAACAGGCGTGCCATCAACCCGCGCGGCGCTGGCCGGTCTTTGATCAGATTGGCGGGGTAAGGGCAGAGCCCCAAGCCCTAACAGGAACCGGACACGGCGACGCAACCAACCTACGGACCCCGCCGCCAGGCGGTCACCGAGTGAGCAGCTTCACCCGCAAAGCCAACCCAGCCTTCAAAGCCACCCGAAACGGCGCCCACAAAGCCCCAGCATGCCGATCGGCCAAGTACCGATAAGCACTCCGATGATGCTCCCGAAGCATCCGATCAGAAGACCGAGCCGTCGAGTGCCCCCCGATGTGAGTCACCTCAGCCGACGGCACATAAACGTTCTGCCACCCAGCCCGAGCCACCCGATCCCCAAGATCAACATCCTCGAAGTACATGAAGTACCGCTCATCAAACCCCCCAACAGAGTCGAAGGCCTCCCGGCGCATCAGGAAGCAGGACCCCGACAACCACCCGGCAGTCCGCTCAACCGGCGACTTCTCCTGCCGATAGGCCCGAGTCCAGGGATTCGACTTCCACACAGCCCCAAAAACCGCATGCCCGACCCCACGCCCCAGAGAGGGCAACAACCGGGCAGACGGGTAAACCTCCCCAGAAGGCTCCCGAATCAACGGCCCGAACATCCCCCCACGAGGCCAGCGATCAGCAGCCGAGATCAACGCGTCAACGCTCCCGGGCGCGAACTCGATGTCGGGGTTGGAAATCAACACCCACCCGACATCGTCTCCCAATGCCGCAACCCCGCGATTGGCCCCACCGCCGTACCCGAGATTCCCCCCAGTGGGCAAAAACCGAACGTGGTCCCGAGTAGCAGCCACCGCCTCGGGAACCCCGTCAGTGGACCCGTTGTCGGCGAGGATCACCTGCACCGGCCGGTTGGTCGCCTTCGAGAGGGTGTCCACGAACGGTGCCAGCGTCTCGCCCGGCGAGTACGTGACCGTCACGACACCAAGTCCGTCGCCGTAGTTCACGCGCGACACCCTAGCCGTGCGCGGACATCACGCCTCCACGCCCCGATGAACGGCCACGGCCTTCGCAGCCGGGCCTCAGCTCACCCGCCGCCGACGCACCAACACCGCACGCTCGTACGCCAGCCGGTGCCGATCCGCACTCACAGACCACGAGAAGTCCTTGGCCCGCCGCTGCCCCGAAGCCGCCAGCGCCGCACGCCGCGCCGGGTCGTCCAGCAGGTCGGCGATGGCCGCCGCGATGTCCCCCGCGCCGACGCCGCAGTACGCGACGGCTTCTCCACCGACCTCCGGCAGCGACAGGCGGCGGGTCGTGAGCACGCACGCGCCGCACGCCATGGCCTCCAGCACCGGCAGGCCGAAGCCCTCGCCGAGTGACGGGTACGCCACGAGCTCTGCGCCGCCCAGGAAGCCCGCGAGTTGTTCGAACGGCAGGTAGCCCGCGCGGATCACGCGGATGCGGTGCGGCACCGAGTCCAGCGCGCGCTCGACCTGGCTGTCCCAGCCCGGCTGGCCCGCCAGGACCAGGGCGGGAGGGTCGACACGGCCCACCATCGCCTGGGCGAAGCCGCGGATCAGGGCCGGGACGTTCTTGCGCGGTTCCAGAGCGCCCAGGAACGCCACGTAAGGCATGTCCCCCAACGACAACGTTCGCCGCACCGCCAGGATCTCGTCCGGCGACGGCGGGTGGAACCGCTCCGTGTCGACGCCGTGCTGCGCGATGTGCAGGACGCGGGCATCGGCTCCGGCGACGCGCACCAGCTCGTCGGCGGTCGCCTGGGACGGCACCACGCACAGTTCCGCGCGTCTCAGCGAGGCTCGGGTCCACGCGCGGAAGAAGCGCGCCTTCACCGACGAGTGCAGCACCGGGTCGGTGAAGAACGTGGCGTCGTGCAGCGTCACGACCGACGCGGCCTTGCTGGCCAACGACAGCGTGTAGTGCGGTGAGTGGACGACGTCGATGCCGAGCGACCGCACGAGGCGCGGCAACGTCGTCTGTTCCCAGGCCAGCCGGGCCGTCCTGGTGGCGACCGCGTCGGCGGCGCGGACGACGCGGGCGTTGGGGGCGATCTTGGTGAAGAGGTCCTCGTCGCGGGGCTGACACACGACGGAAAGCCTGGCGCCGTCCGCATCCAGTGCGGCAACGAGCGAATCAACGTATCGGCCGACTCCACCTCGGTCCGCGGGGATCGCGGTGGCGTCGATCAGGACGCTGGGTTCTGCGGTCGGCACGATCAGCTAGCGTAATGTCGTTTGCGAAAGTGTTTAACGGGAATGCACTAATCCGGTCGTCTAGCGTGCACGGTCCAGACACCCAGAGCGGTCTTTTCCCAGGTGAAGTCACTCGCGCGGGTGACACCCGCCTCTGCGGTGTGATGAGGATCCGCTATCGCGGCCCTCAGTCCTTCGGTCAGCGAGGCGAGATCACCCCTGCGCACCACGGTTCCCGCGCCGCCCGCGACCTCCACCAGAGCCGGGTCGTCCGAGTGCACGACGGCGACTCCGGCGGCCATCGCCTCCAGCACCGGCAGCCCGAAGCCCTCCGCCAGGCTGGGCGCCGCGAGCACCGTGGCGCCGGCGAGCACCGACGCCAGCCGCTCATCCGAAACCTTGCCCAGCAACGTCACGTGCGGCGCGCGCAGATCGATTCCACCCCAGCCCTGAGGACCGATCACGACCAACGGGACACCGAGCCGTTCGGTCGCCCGCACCAGCAGGTCGAAGCCCTTGCGCGGATCGATGGTGCCGATGGCGAGCACGTAGCGATCGGGCAGATCGGCAGGCCTGGAACCGACGAGCCTGGTCACACCGTTCGGCACGACGTGCACCGGCACCTCGACCCGGACGCACTCCTCCAGCTGAGACGCGACGGCTCGCGTCGGCACCACCAACGCCCGTGCCTGCACAGCGGCCTTCGCGATCACCTTGCGGTGCCACGCGACTCCGCGCGGCGTCAACGTTTCCGGGTGCGTCCACGGCACCACGTCGTGCACCGTGACGACCGCGCCCGGCAGCGGGGCGAGCGGCGTCGGGGCGTGCACGTGCGGCCCGAGCCGCGGCGGCAGTCCTCGTTCCCACAACGCCACCAACGCCCGGCGCGGCACCCTGATCACGCGGTCGGCGTGTGCCGTCGCGGCCGTCGTGACGGACCAGCCGTCCGGGGCGGTCACGACCAACGCCTTGAGCAGCTCGGCGGTGTAGCGGCCGGTGCCGCCGGGGACCGGGGCGTTGAGTTGCTCGGTCAGCAGTACTAGCTCGGGCACATCGCGTACCGTCTCACGCCGTGTCGGCCCTCAGCACCGTGGTGGTCGTGACGTGGCGCGGCCGTGACCACATCACGGCGTGCCTGGACGCGCTCGCAGTCCAGAAGAGTCCACACAGGACGATCGTCGTCGACAACGCCTCCGACGACGGCACGGCCGCGCTGATCAGCGGACACGAGGTCGTGCGGCTGCCGCGCAACCGCGGTTACGCGGGCGGGCTGGCGGCCGTGCTCGACATGATCGACACCCCGTACGTCGCGTGGCTCAACGACGACGCGGTGCCGGACCCGTCGTGGCTGACCGAGCTCGAGAACGCTCTCGAAGCCGAGCCAGAAGCGGCCGCCGCCACCTCGTCGATCCTGCTCACGGACGGCTCGACGCAGTCCGTCGGCGTGGCGCTGACCGCGGACGGGCACGGCAAGGACGTCGTGCTCGCCGGGCGCGAGGTGTTCGGGTTCTGCGGTGGCGCCGCCCTCCTCCGAACCGATGCGCTACGCGCCGTGGGCGGCGTACCGGCGAGCTTCTTCTGCTACTACGAGGACACCGACACGGCGTGGCGGCTGCGGCTGGCCGGGCACCGGGTGATCTCCGTCGGACCGGCGCGCGTCCGGCACCGGCACGGCGCCAGCACCCGTCCCGGTTCGAAGCTCTTCCACCGCTGGAACGAGCGAAACCGGCTGCTGATGTTGCTCAGGTGCGCTCCTGCGGCAGTGGCCACGACCCAGCTCGCCCGCTTCCTGGTGATCACGGCCCTGCTGCCGTTCCGCGGGAACGTGCCGGACGCGGCCAACTTCCGGCTCGGGCTGCGCGCCCAGGTGCTGGGTGAGGTCCTGCTCAGGCTCCCCGCCACGCTCTGGCAGCGGCTGACGATCAGGACCGAGGTCCCGCGCAGACGTGTCTGGCAGGACTGGGCAGGCAGGTGAGGGCGGCCTGGCTGATGATCGCCGGCGGCCTGGTCGTGCTGGCGCTCGGCATCGGCGTGAGCATCACGCTGACCTACGGGCTGGTGTTCGTCGGGTTCCTCGGCGGCCTCGCCTACGCCCTGGGCGTCAGCGGGCTCTCCCAGCGCAAGTGGATCGCGCTGCCCGCGTTCGTCCTGGGGCTCATGGCGCCGTTCGTACTGACGTTCGGCGTGCACAGCGTGCTGATGCAGCGAACAGGGCACGCAGAGCGCTGCACGGTCACGGCGAAGGAGGAACACCCCTTCGCCAAGTACCCGTCGGTCGACTACGTGCTGGCCTGCCCGAGCGGTGAGGTCGAGCTGGACCGCGACTGGAACGACCGCCTGAAAACGGCGGAAGCGGACGTACTGGTCGGGCCGCCGCTGCAGCCGGACTGGGCGGACAGCACCCGATGGAACCTCCTGCTGGTCACAAGCGTCTCCGGAACGATGATTCTCCTCGTTCCGGTCGCCCGGCTGCTCAGGAAGCAGCCGTGAGGCGGCCAGTACCACTCGTCGTGATCGGGCTCGCCGCGATCGCCGCCGTGGTCGTGCTCGGAGCGATCGTGCCGGTGAGGTACGACCTCGCGGTCCTGGTGCCGTGCTCCGTGCTCGCGCTGGCGTTCGTCTGGGGTCTGGGCAAGCTCGGGCCGGCGTGGCTGATGCTGCCCGCGTTCATGGTCGTGATTCCCGGCACAGCGGTGCTGGTCAGCGACGGCCACCGCGCGTTGATGGACGTCCTCGGCACGCCTCAGACGTGCGTGATCACCAGCGTCGAGGACCTCCCCCGGCCGGACAACCCGGCGTTCGCGCACCACATCACCTGCCCCGACGGCGCCCAGCTGCGCATCGTCGTGCTCGGTGAGCAGGAGAAGAAGATGCAGCCGGGTCCCGCGACGGTGCTGCGCCACCCGTTGATGCGGCCGTTGCTCGCCGACCGCAACGACTGGTCGGCCGAGTGGGTGTTCGGGGTACCAATCGCGATCTTGCTGCTGCTGATCTGTGCGACCACACTGCGGGCGCGCAGAGTGATGAGGCAGGCTTAGCGCGTGGATCGAGCATCACTGCCCGTCGTCTCCGTCGTCGTCGTCAACTACCGCGGCGCCGAGGACACCATCACCTGCGTGCGCGGCCTGACCGAGGTGGACTACCCCGCCGAGCTGCTCCAGGTGATCGTCGTCGACAACGAGGCGCACGACACCGCACGCCTGAAGGCCGAGCTTCCCGGGGTCGAGATCGTCACCTCGGCGCAGAACCTCGGGTTCGCGGGCGGGTGCAACCTCGGTGTCGAGAAGGCCACCGGCGGGGTGCTCGCGTTCCTCAACAACGACGCGCGCGCTGACCGGAACTGGATCAAGGCCGCGATCAGGGTGTTCCACGCGGAGCCGGCGGTCGGCGCGGTCGCGAGCAAGGTGCTCGACTGGGACGGCGAGAAGATCGACTTCGTCGACGGCGGCCTGACCTGGTTCGGCATGGGCTACAAGCGGCACGCCGGGCAGGACGACGACGGCAGCCACGACGGCCCGAAGGACGTGCTGTTCGGCACCGGGTCCGCGATGTTCGTGCGGGCCGAGGTCTACCGCGAGCTCGGCGGGTTCGACGAGCGGTTCTTCATGTTCTACGAGGACGTCGACCTCGGCTGGCGGCTGAACCTGCGCGGCTGGCGGGTGCGCTACGAGCCGGCGTCGCTCACGTTCCACCGCCACCACGCGTCGATGAGCTCGATCGACCTCAGCCGCGAGCTGTACCTGCTGGAGCGCAACGCCCTCGCGGCGCTGTACAAGAACTTCTCCGACGAGACGCTGGCCAAGGTGCTGCCCGCCGCGCTCGCGCTGTGCGTGCGCAGGGCGACCGCGCGCGGTGAGATCGACGCGACCCAGCTGGAGATCACCCGCCGCCCGTCGGACCCCGCTCTGGACCGCGAGCCCGTCGGGGTGTCCCGCCAGGCGCTGGCCGGGTTCCTCGCGATCGACCAGTTCGTCGAGCTGATGCCGTCGCTGGCCGAGTCGCGCAAGGTCGAGCAGGCCGCGCGCCGGTTGTCGGACACGGACCTGGTTCCGTTGATGCGCAAGGCTTTGGAGCCGGCCTATCCCCTGCCGCGCTACCTCGCGGCGCACGACGTCCTCGTCGACGTGCTCGGCCTCGACGACGTCTTCGGCAAGCCGCGCAAGATCCTGGTGATCACCGGTGACGCGATCTCCGACCGGATGGCCGGTCCCGCGATCAGGGCCTGGCACATGGCCGACGTGCTGTCCGGCGAGCACCAGGTGCGGCTGGTCACGACCAACCCGCTGTGCGCGCCGCCGGACGCGCCGTTCGCCGTCGAGCGGGCCCGGCCGAAGGAGCTGCCGCCGCACGTCGCGTGGGCGGACGTGGTGGTGTTGCAGGGCCACGCGCTGGAGATGATCGGCGAGCTGAAGAAGCAGTCGTCGACCAAGATCGTGGTCTGCGACATGTACGACCCGATGCACCTGGAACTGCTGGAGCAGGGCAAGGACGACACGGACGAGAAGCGCGCGCTGGACCTGGAGACGGTCACACGGGTGCTGAACACGCAGCTGGAACGCGGCGACTTCTTCCTGTGCGCGTCGGAACGGCAGCGGCACTTCTGGCTCGGTCACCTCGCGTCGCTCGGCCGCCTGACACCGACGTTGTACGACAACGATCCCACCACGGAGTCGCTGCTCGGCATCGTCCCCTTCGGACTGTCGGGCAAGCCGCCGCAGCGGACCGGCCCGGCGATCAAGGACGTCGTGCCGGGCGTGACCGACGCCGACAAGGTCGTGATCTGGGCCGGTGGCGTCTACAGCTGGTTCGACCCGCTGTCGCTGATCCAGGCGATGGACCACCTGCGGGAGCGGCAGCCGTCCGCGAAGCTGTACTTCCTCGGCATGAAGCACCCGAACCCCGAGGTCCCGGACATGGACATCGCCGGCCAGACGCGGGCGTTGTCCGAGCAGCTGGGGCTGACCGGCAAGAACGTGTTCTTCAACGACGGCTGGGTGCCGTACAACGAGCGGCAGAACTGGCTGCTCGACGCGGACTGCGGGGTCACCACTCACTACGAGCACGTGGAGACCACGTTCGCGTTCCGCACGCGGGTGCTCGACTACCTGTGGGCGGGCCTGCCGATCGTCACCACGTCCGGCGACTCGTTCGCGGACCTGGTGCTGCGGGAAGGTTTGGGCGTCGTCGTGCCGCCGGAGGATCCGGAGGCGCTGGCCGACGCACTGGAGAAGGTGCTCTACGACGAGGAGTTCGCGGCGGCGTGCCGCGAACGCATCGCCGTCGTCCGCGAACGGTTCACCTGGGAGACGGCGCTCGCGCCGCTGGCGGAGTTCTGCCGCAATCCCAGGCCCGCCGCGGACCGTCTGCCTGGCTCCGCACCGATGGTGCGCACACCGGGGTTGAGCAAGGCGGACAAGGTGAAGCGGGACCTGCGGCTGGTGCGCGAGTACCTCGACGCGGGTGGCCCGACCGAGTTGGCCAAGCGGGCGACGGGGCGTCTGCGCAAGATCGCACGTGGTGGCAGCTGAATGGCGAGATCCCCGAAACCCCTCAAGGTGCTGCTCGACGGCACCCCCCTGCTCGGTCATCGCACCGGGATCGGCCGCTACACGGCTGCACTGGCCGAAGAACTGGCTTCCATGCCGGAAGAGGCCGACGTCCGGGCGGTGGCTTTCACGTTGCGCGGCTGGCGCGCGTTGCGGACGGTGCTGCCGCACGACGTCACCGCCCGCGGCCTGCCCGTGGCGGCACGGGCCCTGCGCCAGATGTGGCTGCGCGCGCCGTTCCCGCCGGTCGAGATGTTGGCCGGGTTCTCCGACGTCATGCACGGCACGAACTTCGTGCTGCCGCCGACGATCAGTGCCGGGAAGGTCGTCACGATCCACGACCTGGCGTTCCTGGACGCGCCGGGTGACCTGCCGCCGTCCGATCGCCGGCTGCCGGAGCTGGTCAAGCTCTCCGCTCAGCGCGCGGACGTGATCTGCACGCCGACCGCCGCCGTGGCTTCCGTGGTGGCCGACCGGTTCTCGGTGCCGCTGGAGAAGATCGTCGTGACACCGCTCGGGGTCGACCCGGCGTGGTTCGCGTCACGGCCGCCCTCGCCGACGTTGCGCGGCAGGCTCGGACTGCCGTCGGAGTACCTGCTGTTCGTCGGCGCCGACGGCCCGCGCAAGGGGCTGCAGTACCTGATCAAGGCGCACGCCGCCGACCCGTCGTTGCCGCCGTTGGTGATCGTGGGGCCCGGCCGGTCCGGTGTGGACGGTCGGGTGCTGCGGACCGGGTACCTGTCGGACGTGCACCTGCGGTCCGTGGTGGCCGGGGCGACGGCCCTGGTGCTGCCCTCGCGGGACGAGGGGTTCGGGCTGCCGGTGCTGGAGGCGTTGGCCTGCAACGTTCCGGTGGTGTGCTCGGACGTGCCCGCGCTGCGCGAGGTCGCCGGCGGGCACGCAGTGCACGTGCCCGTCGGGGACGTCGAGGCGCTGGCCGAGGGGCTGGCCCAGGCCGTCGCGGCGCCGGCCACTCCGGAGGCGCAGTCCGAGCGGCGGGCGCACGCGGCCGGGTTCACCTGGCGCCGCTGCGCCGAGAAGACGGTAGAGGCGTACCGCAGGAGCCGGGCCTGAACGATGAACGGCGCTTTTGTCCACCTGACGTGGACAAAAGCGCCGTTCATCACGCACCTGGCGGCCTTACCGAGAACGCGGCCTCGGCGAGCGCCTTTCGAGCTGGCTCATCGACACCTGTCGCGAGCCCGTGAGAACGGCAACGCACCTCAGGAAGCGCTGCCGATCGGAATCCGCTGTCGCGGGACGCTGAGGAGTGCGCCCGGATTCGAACATGCCGAACAGGTTCTCGTACTTGAAACGGCCGTACCAGACCAGTCACTCCAATGGCGCAGCACCGGTACGCGGAGCTACCACTCCGGCCTTGAATGCCTCCGAAAGGGCGCTTCGCCAGTGCGGCAACGGACGTAGTCCCGCTGCTTCCCACGCCGCGCCCGACAGCACCGAGTAGGCGGGTCGAGGCGCCGGTCGCGGGAAGTCGGCAGTCGTGCACGGGTGCACGCGCGACGGGTCGGCGCCCAGCTCCTCGAAAATCGCCTGTGCGAAACGGAACCACGTCGTCTCGCCACCACCGGTCGCGTGCAGCAACCGCGTCGAGGGCAGCACCGAGGCCAGCTCGAGCAGCCCGGCGGCCAGGTCGTGCGACCACGTCGGCGAGCCGACCTGATCGTCCACAACGGACAGAGAAGGTCGCGTGGACTCCAACGCCGCCATGGTTTTCACGAAGTTCGAGCCCTGCACGCCGTACACCCACGCGGTGCGCACGACGTACCCGCCAGCCTCCAGCACGCGGCGTTCGCCTTCGAGCTTCGTGCGGCCGTACGCGGACTTCGGGCCGACGGGGTCGGACGGCTCGTACGGCCGCGTCCCGTCGCCGGAGAACACGTAGTCCGTCGACACGTGGATCAGTGGAATGCCAAGGGAAGCGCACGCCTCGGCGAGCAGACCGGGACCGACGGCGTTGACCGCGAACGCGCGGTCCTCGTCCGTCTCGGCCGCGTCGACCGCGGTGTAGGCGGCGCAGTTGATCACCGCTGAGGCACCGGCGAGGTCGGCGGCGCTCACCGCCGTGACGTCGAGGTCAGCGGACGACAGCGCGCGGACGTCGGAGGACAGGGCTGCGAGGTCGTGGCCGAGCTGGCCACGACCACCGGGAACGAGGATCAACGCTCAGCCCTTCACCAGCTGGGCGCGCTCCTTGAGCGGCTCCCACCACGCGCGGTTCTCGCGGTACCACTCGACGGTGTCCGCGAGGCCCACCGCGAAGTCCACCTGCGGCTGGTAACCCAGCTCGGCGGAGATCTTGGAGATGTCGACCGAGTAGCGGCGGTCGTGGCCCTTGCGGTCGGTCACCGGCTCGACGAACGACCAGTCACGGCCCGTCGCGGCGAGCAGCTTCTCGGTGAGCTCGCGGTTGGTGAGCTCGGTGCCGCCGCCGATGTTGTAGATCTCACCCGGCCGGCCGGCCTCGGCGACGAGCTGGATGCCGCGGCAGTGGTCGGCCACGTGCAGCCAGTCGCGCACGTTCAGGCCGTCGCCGTAGAGGGGCACCTTCCTGCCGTCGATCAAATTGGTGACGAAGAGCGGGATCACCTTTTCGGGGAACTGGTACGGCCCGTAGTTGTTCGAGCACCGGGTGATGCTCACCGGCAGTCCGTGGGTGCGGTGGAACGCACGCGCCAGCAGGTCCGAAGACGCCTTGGAGGCGGAGTACGGGGAGTTCGGCTCCAGGACGTGTTCCTCCGACCACGATCCGTCCTCGATGGACCCGTAGACCTCGTCGGTCGAGACGTGCACGAACCGGCCGACACCCGCGTTGAGGGCGCCCTGCAGCAGGGTCTGCGTGCCGAGGACGTTCGTCAGCACGAAGTCGGCGGATCCCGTGATGGAGCGGTCGACGTGCGACTCGGCGGCGAAGTGCACCACGACGTCCACGCCGCGCATCTGCTCCGCGACCACCTCGGCGTCGCAGATGTCGCCGCGCACGAACTCGAACTTGCCCGCGACCGGCGCGAGGTTGGTCTCGCTGCCCGCGTAGGTGAGCTTGTCCAGCACCACCACCTCGGCACCAGCGAAGGCAGGGTACGAGCCGCTCACCAACTCCCGCACGTAGTGCGAGCCGATGAACCCGGCCCCACCTGTCACCAGTACGCGCATGCCATTTCCTCCTGTGGTGTTCCCCGCTCGCAGTCTGTCACGTACCTAATCGCTGCAACCCACAGCAACGTCACGTCGTGTGTCTTATAAACGACTAAACTCGAGGCGTGGGGGAGGAAACGGCTGTGGAAGGCAAGAGCCTGCCGGTCCGGGTGGTCGGCACCCGACCGTCGGCGGCTTTCCGCGCATTCCTCGCGACCGGGAAGATCTTCGTCGCCCTCGTCTCGGCGGCTGTGCTCCTCGTCACGTCGTACGGCTGGGGCAAGCTGCGGGCGGCCGACAACGGCATCGTCAAAACCGAGGTCATCTCGGAAGAGCTCACCAAGCAGGGCCCCAAGCCGCTCGACGGCGCCGTCGACATCCTCCTCGTCGGCATGGACAGCCGCACCGACGCGCAGGGCAACCCGCTGTCGAAGGAAGTCCTCGCGCTGCTCAACGGCGGGTACGCCGACGGCGAGCAGAACACCGACACGATGATCCTCGTGCACATCCCCGTCGACGGCACGCGCGCGGTCGCGATCTCGTTCCCGCGCGACTCCTACGTCGAGATCGCGGACGGGTTCGGCAAGCACAAGCTCAACTCGGCGTTCGCCCGCCAGCGCAACACCGTCGACCAGGAGATGCGGTCGAAGGGCGAGACGGACGAGCAGAAGATCCGCACCGAGTCGATGGCGGCCGGCCGCAAGACGTTGATCAAGACGATCGAGAACATGTCCGGCGGGGCCGTGCGCATCGACCGGTACGCCGAGGTCAACCTCGCGAGCTTCTACGAGGTGACCAAGGCCATCGGCGGCGTCGAGGTGTGCGTGAGAGAGGCCACCTCGGACTCCGACTCGGGCGCCGACTTCAAGGCGGGCCAGCAGACGATCGAGGGCAGGGCGGCGCTGTCGTTCGTGCGGCAGCGCAAGAACCTGCCCGGCGGCGACCTCGACCGGATCGTGCGGCAGCAGGTGTTCATCGGGGCGCTCGCGAAGAAGGTGCTGTCGACGGGCACGCTGACCGACCCGGCGAAGCTCAACGGACTCGTCGAGGCCGTGCAGAAGTCGGTGATCCTCAGCTCCGGCTGGGACATCACGACGTTCGCCGAGCAGATGCAGGGCCTGGTGGGCGGCAACTTCGAGTTCCGCACCATTCCGGTGGGTCCCCCGACCGACACCTACGGCGACGGCAACGTGCTGCCGGTGAACCCCGCCGAGGTGCGCAAGTTCCTCACCAGTCTCGCCGCGGACAAGCCGTCGACCAGCAACTCGTCCTCGCCGACGGCCACCACGACGCTGCCGGCGCCGCCGAACTCGTCGATCACCGTGAACGTCGTCAACGCCGCAGGGGTCCAGGGCCTCGCGAACCAGGTGCTGAACACGTTGGCCGCCAAGGGTTTCAAGCGCGGCTCCGCGTCGTCGGCCCAGCAGCCCGCCGACACCGTCGTGTTCTACGCGGCCGGCGAGGAGGGGTCCGCGCGCAAGGTCGCCGCGGAGCTCGGGCCGAACGTGAACGTCGCGGAGGAGAAGTCAGTCCGAAAAGGACAGGTGACCGTCCAGGTCGGCACCGACTACTCCTCGCTCGACGACTCCGAGGACGTCGACGCGCAGGGTGCGCCCGGCACGACGACGCCGCCGAGCACGAGCAGCACGCCGCCGATCACGGCGGGCGGCCTGGTGTGCGTGAACTGAACCCCCGGCGTAACGCGCTCGCGATAGTTACGCTGAGGAGACGAATTCCGCACCTGGAGGACCGACGTTGAGCGCCGCACGCGCGAAGAAGACCGCACTGGTCGCCGGCCGCACGGTCGTCGCGCTCGTCGCCGTGACAACGCTGGCCTTCGCCGGCTACTTCTGGACCGCGCTGCGGCTGGTGAAGCAGAACACCAACACCACGCAGATCCTCGAGGTGCTGGAGGACATCCCGAACTCGCCGCCCGTCCAGGACGGCGCGATCGACGTCCTGCTGGTGGGCAGCGACAGCCGGACGGACGCACAGGGCCGCCCGCTTCCCGCGGACGTGTTGCGCAAGCTGCGCACCGAGGGCACCGACACCGTGAACACGGACACGATCATCGTGATGCGCATCCCGCGCAACGGCGGCAAGGCGAGCGCGATCTCCATCCCGCGCGACACCTACGTGCCGATCCCCGGCTACCGCGAAGACAAGATCAACTCGGCGTACGGCGCGGTCAAGTTCCTCACGGCCGAACGGCTGCAGGCCGAGGGCGTCTCGGACCAGCAGGAACGTGAGCGCAAGTCCGACGAGGCCGGGCGCAAGGCCCTGGTGCAGGTGGTGCAGGACCTGACGGGGATGCGCGTCGACCACTACGCGGAGATCAACCTCTACGGGTTCTACCTGCTGACCGAGGTGATCGGCGGCGTGAAGGTGTGCCTGAAGGCGGGCACGTCGGACCCGAACTCCGGCGCGAACTTCCGCGCGGGCGAGCAGGTGATCTCGGGCGGCGACGCGCTGTCGTTCGTGCGGCAGCGGAACATGCCCGGCGGCGACCTCGGCCGCATCGCGCGGCAGCAGGTGTTCATGTCGCAGGCGATGAAGCAGCTGCTGTCCGCCGGCACGTTCACCGACACGGGGAAGATGAAGGGCCTGCTGGACGCGGTGTCGAAGTCCGTGGTCGTGGACGAGAAGCTCGACCTCGCGACGCTGGCCGCCCAGGCGCAGGGCATCGCGTCGGGCAACGTGGAGTTCGCCACGATCCCCGTGACGAGCATCGACGCCCGCAACGACCGCGGCCAGAGCATCGTCACGGTGGACCGCGAGGCGGTGAAGGCGTGGGTGGCGCAGCTGATCGGCGAGACGCCGAAGCCCACCCCGTCCTCTTCTGTCACCCCCAGTACGCCGGCGCGGTTCGGTCCTGAGAAGCTGCTCTCGCTGGACGGCTTCCCCGCCGTGGCAGCTGCCCGACAAGATGTGCCCTGCATCGACTAGGAGTGCCGCGTGAGCGTGACCGAGATCCTCTTCACGCCGTTGCTGAAGGCCGATCCCGGTCGTCCGCTGATCACGCACTACGACGACGCGACGGGGTCGCGCGTCGAGCTGTCCCGCGCGACGATCGCGAACTGGGCCGCGAAGACGGCGAACTGGCTGCGCGACGAGCACGACGTCGAGCCGGGCGACTCCGTGGCGGTGCTGCTGCCCGCGCACTGGCAGACCGTTGGCCTGCTGCTCGGCGCGTGGTGGTGCGGCGCCCGTGTCGTCGGTGCGGGCGAGGACGCGAAGGTGGCCGTGGTGCCGCCCGGCGGCACGGCGGACGCGGACGTCGTGGCCGTGGCTTCGTTGCACCCCATGGGTTTGGGCGCGGGTGCCGCGGTCGACTACCTCGACGACGTGCGGGTGCACGGCGACGACTTCACGCCGTGGGAACCGGTTCCGGGCTCGACGCCCGCACTGGGTGAGTCCACTGTGGACGACGTGGTGGCGCAGGCGCGCGAACGCGGCGCGGAGCTGGGCTCCGAGCCGCGTGCGCTGTCCACTTTGGAGTGGAACGTTCCTTCCGGTGTGCTGGAAGGCTTTCTGGCAGTGCTCGCGGCCGGTGGCTCACTGGTTCAGGTGAGCAATCCCGACGCGGGCCTGCTGACCGCGCGCCGGGAGAGCGAGAAGATCACGCAGCTGCTGGGTTGAGCACCTTGTTGTTCTTGAACAGCACGCGGTCCAGCGAGTAGGCACCACCGTTGAAGCCGAGCGCGAGTGCGGCCGCGGCCAGCACGACGACGAGCTCGGAACCACCCTGACCGATCAACGGACCCGACGCGTGCACGAGGACGAACGCGCCGACCATGTTGAACGCGAGCAGCACACCGGCGATCGGCAGGGCAAGGCCCGCGATCAGCGCGAGGCCGCCGACGAGCTCGACCGTCGCGGCGAACGCGGCGGACACCGAAGGCAGCGGCACACCCATCTTCTCGAACGACCCGGCGGTGCCGGCGAGGCCGTACTCCGTCCACTTCTGCCAGCCGTGCGCGACGAACACGATGCCGACGCCGAGGCGTCCGATGAGGGCGGCGACGTCCTTGACCATGCTTGCTCCCCGATCCTGTCGTTCAGCTGTTCAACTTCGAACCAAAACTAGTACAGGTTTGAACAACCTCATGGTTTCGACAGGAACCAGACAGCTACTTGCTAAGTCCTATGCCGTCACCCTTCGTGGTCGTGAGAGTCAGGTTGTTGCGGTCGATCTTGTACGTGACCTGGCCTTTCAGCGTCTCCAGCACGACCTTCTCGACCGCCATCTTGTCCGGCTCGCACGACTTCTCCGTGTGACCCAGCTCAAAGGTGATCGTCGACCCGTCCACCTTGTAGGTGCCGAAGGCGTCGTTGCACCCGGTCTTCGCGTCGAGCTTGCCGTTCTCGAACTTGATCGTCGCCTCCACGCCGGCCGGAGTCGACGAGACGGAGTCGGCCTGGATGAGACTCGCCAGCTTCCACGTGCCGCCTTCGAGCGTGGCGGGCGCCTCGGGCCCGAGCACGATCTCCGCGTTCGACCCTGTGACCACCAGGTTCGTGCCGTCCATCCGCCACGACGGTGACGCGCGCAGCAACTTGGACAGCCACTCGTCCTGGGTGTGCAGCTCAGGGCTGGGGCAGCCCATCGCGGTCATGCCGAGGTCGGGGACGGCGATCTTGCCGCCGTCCAGCGAGACAGGTCCCTGCATCTGGTTGCAGCCGGCGCTGGCGAGCAGCCGCCCGTCGTCGGTGAATCTGAGCTCGATGTTCGTGCCCTCGACCAGGGCGCGCGGCTTGCCCTGTTCGGTGACGAAGGCGGAGCGGAACACCTTGCCTTTCACCTCACCCCCTCCTCCCCCGGTGGACGTGCCGCTGCACCCCGTGGCGAGCAGGGCGGCGGCGAGTGCTGCGACGAGAACTCGGTAGCTCATGTGGTGAGGACGGAACGCCGAGCCTCCAGGGTTGCCCCAAGGCGGGATTTCCGGCCACGTCAACGGAAATTCGACGTCACGGGGACTTCGTCGGGTACTTGACAGGACGCCGAGCAAAGGCTCTACTTAACCCAGAGGTTAGATAACCAAGTGGTTAGGTACGAGATGGACCAGCTGAGCGCCACCTTCGCCGCACTAGCGGACCCGACCCGCCGGGCGATCCTCGCCAGGCTCACCGAGGGCCCGGCGACGGTGAAGGAGCTCTCCGAGCCGTTCGACATCAGCGGCCCGGCGATCTCCAAGCACCTGCGCGTGCTGGAAAAGGCAGGCCTGATCACCCGCGGCAAACAGGCCCAGTGGCGCCCCTGCCAGCTCGACGCGACGCCGTTGAAGGAGGTCGCCGTGTGGGCAGAGAACTACCGCCGCTTCTGGGATGCGAGCTACACGCGCCTGGACGCACTCTTGACGGAGATGAAGGAGAAAGAGCGATGAACACCACCAAGTTCGGCACCACCGTTACCCTCCCGTCCGACACCGAGATCGCGATGTCGCGCACGTTCGACGCGCCCGCCGCGTTGGTATGGAAGGCGTTCACCGAGCCGGCGATGCTCAGGCGCTGGCTGCTCGGCCCCGACGGCTGGGAGATGCCGATCTGCGAGGTCGACCTGCGCGTGGGCGGCAAGTGGCGCTACGGCTGGGCCCAGCCGGACGGCTCGCAGGCGTTCGAGATGTACGGCGAGTACACCGAGGTCACGCCTTTCACTCGTCTGGTGAACACCGAGCACTTCGAGGACAACCCGCCGGCCGTGACGACGGTGGAGTTCGTCGAGTCCGACGGGCAGACGACGATGACCAGCACGATGCGCCTGGTGTCGCAGGAGGCGCGGGACGCGGTGCTGGCGACGGGGATGGCGGACGGCGCCGGGCGTTCCTACGAGAGGCTGGGCGAAGTCCTCGCGTCGCTGTGACGACTTTGGGTAGTCACCAGTCGTGACGCCGGTTCCCCCGGTAGAGGCCGTGGTGCGCGGCTACGTTCGTCCACATGGGACGTTTCCTCGTGGCTCTGGCCATCACGCTCGGTTTCGCCGTGCTGTCCACGCCTCTGGCTCACGCGTCCACGGCGACCCGCTGGCAGGTGACGCCGTGCCCGTCGGGTGCGAAGGCACTGTGGCTGCCGCGCGTCGACAAGTTCGGCACCGACATCAGCTGCACGACGGAAGAAGCCCGTGCGGCGGCGGTGAAGGAAGCAGTCGACAGCGGCAGCCCGACGCGGATGATGAACGTGGCGATCGCGTTCGCGCAGCAGCTCTCGGACAAGTCGCTGACCGCGGAGTCGTCGTGTGTGTTGGGGACCAAGGGGGCGATCGGGGAGGCGGTCGGCACGTGCGTGGCCGCTCGCTGAGCGGATCGCCACCAGCCGGTAACTCGTTACCGAAATCGGCCCACATTTTCCAGAAAATATCGCCACGTCGAATACTGGGGCCGAAAGTCCTCTGAAGCGAGACTCGCGACCTGGAATCCAGCGACAATTCACAACACTGATAGCCCTATTGAGGGAACCATCTTCACTTGATCTGAGGCGGCTCGTAGAAATCAGGTACAACCCAATCCGCCGCACGAAAGAGGGTTGTACCGTGAGCGATGATCCACTTGGCGACGAAGGCCTGGACATCGGCCTTGACACCATGGCGCGGGACGAGCCGGGTGCGCGTATCCACTTCGAAGTCCGGCAGGCAGACGACCCCCAGAACGTGGAATTTCGACTGGAGGTCGCCGACCGCATCACGTGGTGGAAGTCCCTCGACATCTACATGGCCTTGACGCCGGGCACGTTCATCCCGATCGGCCGACGCATCGAAACGAAGGACGCAGTGAAAGCCGCGGAGGCGTTCGTCCAGCCGTTCGAACTGACGAAGTTCGGCCGCGTTTCGCTGTGGAAGGGCGGCTTCCTCGGATTCGGCGCGTGGGTTCTCGACTGGCACTACAACGCGTGGGCGAACCGTGGACGAAAGTTCGTCTTCCGATGGGAAGAGGACTAGGCCCACGGCACGACGAGGGCGGTCTGATCACGAGGGTCAGACCGCCCCGACGTGTAGGTTGGTCGCTGTACAGAACCGCGACCCGCCGAGGAGATGGCTCATGACCGACAACGCCCGACCAGGGCGCGTTGGCTATCGAGACATCGCGAACGACCTCCGGCAGCAGATCGACTCCGGCGAACTATCGCCCGGTAGCAAAGTGCCCGGCGAGAACGACCTCACGAGCCAGTACGGCGTCGAGCAGCCAACCGCTCGCCGGGCCCTGGACATGCTGAAGAACGAAGGGTTGATCGTCGCCAAGCGCGGCTCCGGCACGTTCGTCCGCGAGTTCAAGCCGATCAGGCGCGTGTCGCCGGACCGGTTGCAGGCCGGCACTTCATGGGGCGCAGGCCGGCCGATCTGGACGACCGACGTCGGCACGCGGCCGAGGACCGAAGGCGTCACAGTCGATGTAGAACTCCCGCCTGCGAACGTCGCTGAAGTGCTGAACCTCGATGACGGCGTCCGCGTCGTGACTCGGCGACGCAGGTACGTGGTCGACGACAAGCCTGTACAGCTCGCGACGTCCTACTACCCGGAAGTCTTGGTCGCAGGATCGGCGATCACCGAGATCGACACGGGAGAAGGCGGCGCCTACGCCCGGCTCAAAGAGCTGGGTTACGAACCCACGAGGTTCCGTGAGGAACTGCGCGTCCGCATGCCGCGGGAGTCCGAGCGCGAGGCTCTCGACCTGGCACAGGGCACGCCGGTCATCTTGATCGTGCGGACGGCGTACACAGCCGATGACCAGCCGGTCGAGGTCAACGAGATGGTTCTCGACTCGGCGGCGTACGTGCTCGAGTACAAGTTCACCGCCCACGACTAACAGTTGCACTTCTGTATAGAACTGCGCTTCACTAGGTGAACCAAGTTCTGTACAGAAGAGGCCATCATGTCTAGCAGCATCGCGCCGTACATCACCGCGTGGAGTGGCGAGCAAGATCTGCCGTGCGCGCTGGTGGAGCGGCCTGACCGCAGCATCGGGTACGCCAGCGAACTGTTGAGCGATCGCGATCGGCATGGTGTCCTGTGGCGCCAAACCGCACTGCGCCATCGGGTTGGACGGCCTGAGTTCGCCAGAGTGCATCCGCAGAGGCAGCGGCGTGCGATGGAACTGTTGCTGTGCCAGGTCTGCGGCGGACCCGCCGACCAGAACGAGGACGGTGTCCTGTGGTTGCACCGGGACTATCGCGACGACTGGCCGCACTGGCCGGAGGGAATGGCGTCGGTGGAGCCGCCGGTATGCCTGCCGTGCGTTTCGGTTGCACTGCAGCTGTGCCCAGCGTTGCGGCGCGGAGCCGTGACCGTTCGCGTGAAGGAATGCCCGGTCGCGGGCGTGCGCGGCACGATCTTCCGGCAGAGCGTGTTGGCTCCGGCAGCAGTCACTGCGGGGAATTTCGCATACGACGATCCTGCGGTTCGACGGGTTCTCGCCTCCGCACTGATCCGTGAACTGCGCGGCTGCGTCATCGTCCCGCTCGAAGAGTTGAGCGGGACGATGACTGGAGGACTCAGCCGTTGAGCACGGCGCGCGACATCACGACGCGCTGGATCTGGTTCGTGCCCTCGTAGATCTGCGTGATCTTCGCGTCCCGCATCATCCGCTCCACCGGGAAGTCACGCGTGTACCCCGCGCCACCGAACAGCTGCACCGCATCCGTGGTGACCTCCATGGCCACGTCGGACGCGAAGCACTTGGCGGCAGCGGTGATGAAGCCGATGTTCGGCTCGCCGCGCTCGGCCTTCGCGGCCGCCACGTACACCATGTGCCGGGCCGCCTCGATCTTCATCGCCATGTCGGCGAGCATGAACTGCACGCCCTGGAAGTCCGAAATGGACTTTCCGAACTGCTTGCGGTCCTTGACGTACTCGACCGCGGCGTCCAGGGCACCCTGAGCGATGCCCACGGCCTGCGCGCCGATCGTCGGACGGGTGTGGTCCAGCGTCCGGAGGGCCGTCTTCAGGCCTGTGCCGGGCTCGCCGATGATCCGCGAGGCGGGGATCGTGCAGTTCTCGAAGTAGATCTCGCGGGTCGGTGAGCCCTTGATGCCGAGCTTGCGCTCCTTCGGGCCCACCGAGAAGCCGGGGTCGTCCTTGTGCACGACGAACGCCGAGATGCCGGCCGACTTCTTGGCGGCGTTGGGGTCCGTCACGGCCATGACCGTGTACCAGGTGGACTCGCCGGCGTTGGTGATCCAGCACTTGGTGCCGTTGAGCACCCAGTTGTCACCGTCCAGCTGAGCCCGCGTGCGCATCGAGGCGGTGTCGGAGCCCGCCTCGCGCTCGGACAGGGCGTAGGAGGCCATGGCCTCGCCTGAGGCGATGGACGGCATGACGAGCTGCTTCAGCTCTTCCGAGGCCGAGAGCAGGATCGGCATGGTGCCGAGCTTGTTCACCGCGGGGATCAGGGACGACGAGCCGCAGACGCGGGCGATCTCCTCGATCACGATGCAGGTGGCCACGGAGTCCGCGCCCTGGCCGTCGTACTCCTCTGGCACGTGCACGGCCGCGAAGCCGGACTTGACCAGGGCGTTGTGCGCCTCGACCGGGAAGCGCTCGTTCTCGTCGACCTCGGCCGCGAACGGCTTGATCTCCTTCTCGGCGAGCGAGCGGACGGCCTCTCGCAGCGCCTCGTGCTCCTCGGCGAGCTGGTAGGTGCCGAAGCTCGGGTTCACCTTGTTACCTCCCGGTAGCGAGTACTCAGCACGATGTTAGCGCCCGTTTACCACGGGCGCCGCTGTGCTGTTGAGCACTCAGAGGGACTTCTGCAGCGCCGCGTCCTTGTCTAGTACGAGCTGCTCGAGTTCCGCCTGGAAACGGGCCATGCGTTCCTGCAGCGCCGGGTCGCAGGAAGCCAGCATCCGGACGGCCAGGAGACCGGCGTTGCGGGCGCCACCCACTGAGACGGTCGCCACCGGGACGCCCGCGGGCATCTGCACGATGGAGAGCAACGAGTCCATGCCGTCGAGGTACTTCAGCGGCACCGGCACGCCGATGACCGGGAGCACGGTGGCGGAGGCGACCATGCCGGGCAGGTGGGCCGCGCCGCCCGCGCCCGCGATGATCACTCGCAGACCGCGCGAGGCGGCCGAGGTCGCGTAGTCGAGCATGCGCTGCGGGGTGCGGTGCGCGGAGACGACGCTCACCTCGAACGAGACGTCGAACTCGGCGAGCGCCTCGGTGGCGGCCTTCATCACCGGCCAGTCCGAGTCGCTGCCCATGATCACGCCAACCTGAACCGTCACTCCGAGCTCCCGTGAATGTCGTATCCGTCTGACCAAACGCCGGTGGACAGGAAGTCCGCGGCCAAGCGAGCGCGCTCACGCACCGAAGCCATGTCGTTGCCGAGGAACGTCACGTGCCCGACCTTGCGGCCCGGCCGTTCCTCCTTGCCGTAGAGGTGCACGTGCGCGTCCGGGAAGCGGGCGAACAGGTGGTGCACGCGCTCGTCCGGGCCCATCGCCGGCGGCTCGGACGCACCCAGCACGTTCGCCATCACCACGGCCGGCGCCATCAGGTCGGTGCGGCCCAGCGGGTAGTCCAGGACGGCCCGCAGGTGCTGCTCGAACTGGGACGTGCGCGCGCCCTCGATCGACCAGTGGCCCGAGTTGTGCGGACGCATCGCGAGCTCGTTGACGACCACGCCGTCCGCCGTCTCGAACAGCTCCACGGCCAGCACGCCCACCACGCCCAGCGCGTCGGCGACCTTCAGGGCCAGCTCCTGGGCCGCGGCACCGTCCAGCCCCGGAGCGGGCGCGAGGACCTCGACGCAGATGCCCTCGGACTGCACGGTCTCGACGACCGGCCACGCCGCGCCCTGGCCGAACGGCGAGCGCGCCACCACGGCCGCCAGCTCGCGGCGCATCGGCACGCACTGCTCGACCATCAGCGGCGTCCCGGCCTCCAGCAGCTCCGGCACGACCAGCTCGGCGCTGTGCGGCTGGTTCAGCATCCACACGCCGCGGCCGTCGTACCCGCCGCGGATCGCCTTCAGGACGCACGGCCAGCCGTGCTCGGCGCCGAAGCGGAGCACGTCGCGGACGTCGTGCACCTCGGCGAACGGCGGCACCGGCAGGCCCAGCTCCGCCAGGCGCACGCGCATCTTCAGCTTGTCCTGCGCGTACTGCAGCGCGTCCGGACCGGGGTGCACCTTCACGCCCTCGGCCACCAGCGCGCGCAGGTGCTCGGACGGCACGTGCTCGTGGTCGAACGTGACGACCTCGCAGCCCTTCGCGAACGCGCGCAACGCGTCCAGGTCGGTGTGCTTGCCGAGCACCACGTCCCGCGCGACGAGTGCGGCGGGGTCGTTCTCGGAGACGGCGAGCACGCGCAGCGACTGACCGAGCGGGATCGCGGCCTGGTGCGTCATGCGGGCGAGCTGCCCGCCGCCGATCATTCCGACGACGGGGAGACGGGTACGGGAGTCCACGGTTCAGGCATCCTACCTGCGGCTTCTCCGGCGCTCACGAGCAGAGCCAGCCGCCGCGCGGTGACACTGCCCTCGGGTGCGACGTGGATCACGAGTCGCTGGTCGCGCTCGGGTGCGCCGAGCACCTCGCAGTCGAACTCCGGCAGGCCCGCCACCGGGTGCCGCAGCCGCTTGCGGGCCGAGCGGCGCACCGCCACCTCGTGCTCCGCCCACAGCCGGGCGAACAACGGACTCGCCATCAGCTCGTCGCCCAGGAAGAACCTCCTGAGCAGGTTCCTGCCGACGACGTCGCCGAACACCAGCTCGGCCCGCGGCGTCGCGGCGAGCACGTCGCCCACGCGCAACAGGTGCTCGGGTTCCGCCCGCGCTATCCCTCGGCGTGGGCAGCGGCGGTGTCCGGCGTGCTCTGAACGGGTGCCGGAGCGGAATCAGGCGCGGGATCAGGCGCGGGTTCGGTCCTGATGCGACGGTGGGAGCGCGACGGCTTCCACCCTCCGCCGCGCCGGAGAAGCCGGAAGGTGACGGCGAACAGCGCGGCGGCCATCAGCGCGAACAACCCGAACTCCATGAACTGGAAGAGCCCGAGCCGCCCGATCGGCTGGTAGTCGACGTACGTGCCGATGGCGGCCTTCGAGCTGCGCATGCAGGTACCGACGTTGGGCATCTCCGCGCACTGCTCGGTCACGTCCACCGGGTCGAGATCCGGCCCGATGAACCCGCCACCGAGATCCGTCGAGGCTCCAGGCACGTCCGGGGTGTCCTCCCAGCGGGCGATCTCGCGCCTCGCCGGCAGGTAGTGGTCGCGCACGAACGCGGCCACCACCGCGCGGACGACGACGTAGGCCACCAGCGTCGCCGCCATCGCCGTCACCACGTGCCGGGACAGCAGGCCGATGAGCAGGCCGAGCGCGAAGCCGAAGATCGCGTAGCCGGCCTGCACGACCGGGCTCCCCTCGAACCCCGCCCACGACCGCTGCCTGCTGATGAAACCGCCGCCGAACCCGATCACCCCGCCCAGCACCAGGGCCAGCGCCCCGAGCAGCAGAACCTTGCCGCGCACCCACTGCACTGGTGTGACGTCCTGGCCCCACGCCACGAAGTAGGTGCGCTCCTCGAGCTCACGGGCGATCAGCGGGGCACCCCAGAACACGCCGATCACACCGCCGAACGCGACCTGCACGGCGAGCCCGTAGAAGCCCGCCAACAGCATCGAGCCCACCGGCCCGCCCTCCGTCGAGACGAGGACGAACGCCGCGACCAGCGCGAGGACCGAGGTACCGATGATCATCCAGCGGTGCTGACGCCAGGTCAGCCAGACGAACGCGCTCACGCCACACGCTCCAGGTGCGCCACGACCAGCTCCTCCAGCGTCACGTACCGCGCGGTCCACGGTTCGTCGACCTGCGTACCGCCGGAACGCACCAGGAACTGCGACTGCGACTGACTGTGCTTCGCCAGCACCACGGGTCCTTCCACGGGCGGTTCCGGATCACGCGGACCCGTGTAGAGAACGTGCTCTTCCAGCAGCTCGTCGGTGTCGCCGTCCACCAGCAGCCGTCCGCCGGAGAGCAGCAGCAACCGGTCCGCGACGCCACCGATCTCCGCGACGACGTGCGTGGAGAAGATCAGCGTCATCCCGTTGTCGCTGACCTCGGTCAGCAGCTCCCGCATGACCTTCCTGCGCGCGAGCGGGTCCAGTTCGGACATCGGCTCGTCCAGCAGCAGAACGTCGGGACGGGATCCCAGGGCCAGCGCGAGCGTCACGTGCGTGCGCTGGCCACCGGACAGGTCGCCGACCTGGAGCTTGCGCGGCACCTTGAACCTGGTGAGCCAGTCGTCGGCGCGCTTGTGGTCCCAGATGGTGTTCATGCGGCGGCCGAACTCCAGGACGTCCGGCACCTCGAAGTTCTTGTACATCGGCTTGTGCTGGGGCACGTACGCCACGCGACCGGCGATCGACGTGTGTCCCGACCGCGGTGGCAGGTGCCCGGCCAGCACGTTCAGCAGCGTCGACTTGCCGGAGCCGTTGGCGCCGACCAGGGCCGTGACGCTGCCCGGCGGCAGTTCGAAGGAGACGTCTCGCACCGCCCACTTCGACACTTCGGCCGCGACCACGCTCATTGCGCTCCCCCACTCAGCCCTTCGCGCAGCAGCGCGAAGATGTCCTCGTCCTCCAACCCGGCGGAGCGTGCTTCGGCGATCCACGCGGCGAGCTTGGCGCGCAGCGGGTCCAGGTCCTCGGGGACGGCGGACCCCAAGGAGGCCTTGACGAACGTGCCGGAGCCCTGGCGCGCCTCGACGAGCCCCGCGAGCTCGAGCTCGCGGTAGGCCTTCAGCACGGTGTTCGCGTTCACCCCGCTGGTCGCGACGACGTCGCGGACCGTCGGCAGCCGATCGCCCGGCTGCAACCAGCCGAGCCTCAGGGCCTCCCTGACCTGCTGACCGAGCTGCAGGTACGCCGGAAAACCACTGCCGCGGTCGACGTGGAACTCGACCACACACACTCCCCAGATTGTTCTACTGAACTAAGACAATAGAACACTTTCGCGGGCGTGCGGAAGTGCACGCGGGGAGCTTTCGTTCACTCCTGGCGCACGAAAGGTCCCCGCGTGCGGCCGGGGAACAGAGGGGGCGGGCGCGGGAGGGGAGAAGTACGCGGGGAGCTTTCGTACTCTCGTGGTGCACGAAAGGTCCCCGCGTGCGGTGGGGAACGGGGAGCGGTCGGGCGCGGGACAGGGGAGTCAGCGCCCGAGCGAGGTGAGGAGTGCGCACGCCTCGGCGTGCGTGTCGGGGAGGCGTTCGGTCCAGACCTTCGCGGGGCCGGTCGGCCGGACGTTGGGGTCGTCCGCCAGGCGGTCTGCCGCCAGGACGCGCAGGTTGGAGACGCGGCGTGCGAGGGTTTCGTCGCGACGCACCAGGACCGCGGCCACACAGGGGCCCAGGCTCGCCAGAGTCTCGCCGCCGTCGAAGACCGTCCGCAACGCGTCGGACACGAGCGTCATCGCGACGACGCGCGACCACCCGGACGCCCGGTGCACGTCGAGGCGCAGCAGCACGAGGGCGTAGTCGAGCGGCGCCACGGGCGTCTCCCGGTACACCTCGCCCAGCCGTGTCCGCAGGTAAGCGGCTGTCGCCAACCCGGTCAGAGGATCCTCGGCCGCGCAGTCGCCGGCCTGCTTCGTCACCACGTCCGCCCATCCCAGCGCTGTCATGCGCACCATCCGGGAAGGGAGCGCATCGACGTTCGGCGACACGATGTGCGACGCGTCGGTCAGCACCGCGTGCAGCGCGGCCAGGTCCAGCAGCGTCTCGCTGAGGCCGGCACCCGCCTCGGCACGAGCGCGGCCCAGCCGGACCAGCGCGTCGCCGGGGTCGGTGTTCTCCAGCATCGCCGCGCACACCTCGTCGACCTCGGCGAGCGGCCAGTCTGCGGGGAACGCCCAGCCGGCAGCCATGGTGGCGGTCCGCCACCTCGACTTCAGCAGGCGTTCCGCTTGTGCGACACCCACCCGGTCTCCCTTCAGCTCTCCGATTCCAGGTGGGAAACGCACTCGCCAACGGTTCATGACGCGATTCGAAAACGCCGGATGAGAGGTGGGCGACGAGCCTGAACTGTCGGTGCCGCTCGCTACGGTCACGGCGAGATGGTCGTGATGATCCAGGCGTACAAGTTCGCGCTCGATCCGACCGCGGTGCAGCAAGATGCCCTGCGGTCGCATTGTGGTGGGCAGCGGTACGCGTTCAACTGGGGCTTGGCGCGGATCAAGGCGAACATGAACCAGCGTGCCGCCGAGCAGACCTACGACATCCCCGACGGTCAGCTCACTCCAGCGGTGTCGTGGTCGGCGTACGGCCTGCGCAGGGACTGGAACCAGGCGAAGCACCAGGTAGCGCCGTGGTGGCGCGAGAACTCCAAGGAGGCGTACTCGTCAGGACTGGCCAACCTCGCCACGGCGTTGACGAACTGGCGAAGCTCTCGCGCCGGCGACCGGCGCGGCCCGGTGACGCGGTTCCCGCGGTTCAAGGGCAGACGCGGCACGGTGTCGTGCCGGTTCACCACCGGCGCACTCGGCCTGGTCGAGTCGGATCGGCGGCGTGTGAAGCTGCCACGGATCGGCGCGGTGCGGACCTGCGAGTCCACCCGCAAGCTCGCCCGTCATGTGGAGCGCGGCACGGCCCGCATCCGGTCCGCCACCGTGTCCCACCTGGCCGGACGGTGGTTCTGCGCGTTCTCGGTGGAGATCACCCGCCCCGATCCGGTACCCCCGCCTCCTGACGCGGTTGCAGGCGTGGACCTCGGAATCAAATCGCTCGCGGTGCTGTCGACAGGTGAGGTCGTACCGAACCCGAAGCACCTGGAAGTCGCACAGCGGGAGTTGCGCCGACTGCAACGCCAGGCCGCCCGCCGGACCGGCCCCGACAGACGCACCGGGCGGACCCCGTCGAAGCGGTGGCGCAAGATCCAGGCCCGTATCGCGCGACTGCACGCGCGGGTCGCGAACGCGCGCCGGGACGGGCTGCACAAGCTCACCACCCGCCTGGTCCGCAGGTTCGGCACGATCGTGCTGGAAGACCTCAACGTGTCCGGCATGATGCGCAACCGCCGCCTGGCCCGCCACATCGCCGGCGTCGGCATGGGCGAACTGCGGCGGCAGATCGGCTACAAGGCGGCCTGGGCCGGTGTCCGGCTGGTCGTCGCGGATCGCTGGTTTCCGTCCTCGAAGACCTGCTCGGACTGCGGCGCGGTGAAAGCCAAACTGCCGCTGCGCGTCCGCGTGTACCGCTGCGACGAGTGCGGTTTCACGCTCGATCGCGACCTCAACGCCGCACGCAATCTCGCCGCACTCGCCGATGAGACAGCAGGCGGCACGTCCACGGCGAGTTGCGCCGGGACGTCAAACATGCCCGATGGAAACCCATGTCAGACCCACATCGCGTGGGCAACGGGTATCGCCACGGGAAGACCCGCGCCGCTCAGTGCGGGCCAACGCCGCCGCCGCAAGGCGACGACTGCCTGAAGAGTGCGGACTCACTGTCACTCACTTAGGTAACGGATTGAGATGACTCTGTGCGGCGTCGTACGTCACACTGAGCGCCGCGAGGAGGGACACGAGACTTGGCGACCGTTCCTGCAGACGTCCAGGGGCCCAGCGACGCGGAACTGATCGAGTCCGTGCGCGGAGGGACCATCGACGCCTACGGCCAGTTGTACGAACGGCACGTCTCGGCGGCCTACAACCTCGCCCGCCAGTTGGCCCGTTCGCAGGCCGAGGCCGACGACCTCGTGTCCGAGGCGTTCGCGAAGGTCCTGGACACGCTGCGTGCCGGGCGCGGGCCCGACTCCGCGTTTCGCGCGTACCTGCTCACTGCGTTGCGGCACACCGCGTACGACAAGACCCGGCGTGACAAGAAGGTCGACCTCACCGAGGACATGACCGACGTCGCGCCTCCCGTGGCGTTCAGCGACACCGCGGTGGCCGGACTGGAGCGGTCCATGGCCGCCCGCGCGTTCGCCGCGTTGCCGGAGCGCTGGCAGATGGTTCTCTGGCACACCGAGATCGAGGGTCAGTCGCCCGCCGAGGTCGCCCCGCTGCTCGGGTTGACGGCCAACGGCGTGTCCGCGCTCGCCTACCGTGCCCGTGAGGGTCTCAAGCAGCAGTACCTGCAGATGCACCTGGCCGACACCGAGGCGGAACGGTGCCGTGCGACCGTCGACCGGCTCGGGGCCTGGACGCGCGCGGGTCTGTCCAAGCGCGAGGCGACCCAGGTCGAGACGCACCTCGACGAGTGCGGGCGGTGCCGGGCGCTGGCCGCGGAGCTCGCGGACGTCAACGGCGCGCTGCGGATCTTCGTCGCCCCGCTGGTACTGGGTGTGGGCGCCACGACCTACCTGGTGGCGGCCGGTACGACCACGGCCGTCGTCGGTGCCGGAGCGGCCGCCGGTGGTGCGGGCGCGGTCGGTGCCTCGATTCCCCGGCAGCTCGTCACCGTCGGTGGTTCTGCCGCCGCCGTGGCCGCGGCCGTGGTGATCGCGCTGACTGCGGGCGGCAGCGACCAGCAAACGCCGGCAGTGCAGGCCGTCGAACCGCCTCCAGCGGTCACGCAGGTCCAGCCGAAGCCGCCCTCGCCGCAGCCACCTCCGCCGGCTCCGACGCCGCCACCGACGGTCCCCTCGCCGAGCCCGACCCCGAGCCCGAGCCCGTCGCCGCCTTCACCGGCACCCGCGCCACCCGCTCCCTCCCCGGCTCCGCCGCCGACGCCCGCGCCGCCGTCGCTCACGCCGACCACGCCGAGCGGGTTCACGCTCACGCCCGGCGAGGCGCCCAAGGACTTCCCGATCACCGTCCGGAACACCGGCGGCTCCGCGGCCCCGCCCGCGAGCATGTCGCTGAACCTGCCGCCGGGTGTGCTGTCGACCGGCGGGCCGGCGTCGTTCGCCGCGCGTCTGCTGCAGCCCGACGGATCGGCCGACCAGACGGTGAACTGCCCGGCGGGCGGCGGCACGATCACCTGCTCGACACCGCAGGGCATCGCACCCGGCGGGCAGGCGACGTTCCTCTTCCGGCTCCAGGCGACTCCCGACGCCCAGCCGGGCACGATCACCGGCACGATCAGCGCGGGGGCGTCGATCTCGGTCAACGTCAGCGTCGCCGTCGACGTGCCGCCGATCAACGACGACATCGAGCTCACCGTCTCGACGTGGCACGAGATCTACTGGGACCCGCGCGTCGACGTGCAGGTGCGCAACAAGGGCCCGCGCGGCGGCACGTTGAAGCTGGACGTGTCGTCGTCGGAGAACATCGTGGTGTTCACGCCGTGCCGCGAGTGCTCGCGAACGGACAAGAACACGATCCACTGCGTCACCGACCTGGACAAGGGCGGCAAGTTCCGGATGGCCGTGTGGGCGTTCGGGCTGCCGCACCGGGGCGGAACGATCACCGTCACGGCCACGCTGGGCAACGCGACGAAGACCGTGACCGTGCCGGTGAAGCTGCACCCGGACCACCCGCCGGTCGTCGACCCGGTGAAACCGCCGAACCCCACCACGACGACGGTGCCGCCGACGACGACCACGACGCCGCCGGTGAAGCCGATCGAGCCGACGAAGCCCGGCACGCCCGCGGTGCCGACCCCGACCGTGCCGACGCCGACGCTGCCGACGCTGCCGCCGGTGCTCCCGCCGTCGACCACCGTGCCGACGCAGACGGTCCCACCGTCGACGCCGGTGCCGACGACTCCGCCGCCGACCTCCGAACCGTGCCAGCCGTGGCCCGGCCTGCGTCCGCCGTTGATCCCGGATCTGCTGGGGTGGCCCTGCGAGCCGGCGCGGAGTTGATCAAAAGTTGATCTTTCTTCGTCACTGAACGTGCAGGTCAAGCACCTCTGAGTTGCGAAAAGTAACACCCGGAGGCAAGCGCCGTTATCTTGATCCGTAAGCTGGCGCGGTGCTGCCAGTCGTACGCCGCGCCATGAGCCGGTTGCCAGAACCACTCCAGTTCCTGCTGCACAAGCACCGCGAGATCATCCGGTTCGCAGTGGTCGGCGGCACAACGTTCCTCATCGACAACGGCGTCTGGTACGCGCTCAAGCTCACGGTGCTGACCGACAAGGTCGTCACGGCCAAGGTCATCGGCGTGCTGGTGGCGATCATCGCCTCGTACGTGCTGTCCCGCGAGTGGTCGTTCCACACCCGCGGCGGCCGCGAGCGCCACCACGAGGCCGCACTGTTCTTCCTGGTCAGCGGCCTGGGCGTGGCGATCAACATCGTTCCGCTGTGGCTGTCGCGGCACCTGTTCGGCCTCCAGGCGCCGTTCGTCTCGGTCATGACCGAGGAGATCGCGGACTTCGTGTCGGGCTCGATCATCGGCATGCTGCTCGCCACCGGCTTCAAGTTCTGGGCGATGCGACGCTGGGTGTTTCCCGACGCCGGCGCTCGTCCGGACCGCCGCGTTCACCCGATCTCCGTAGACTCGTCGCGTGTCCCTAGCCGAAACAGTGGTCTCCCGGTTTCCGGAGCCGATCCGGTCGATCGCGCTGAAGCATCGTGAACTGGTCAAGTTCGCCCTGGTCGGGGGCACCTGCTTCGTGATCGACACGGTCCTGTTCTTCGGGATCAAGACGGTCGTCCTGCCCAACAACCCGGTGACGGCGAAGATCATCGCGACCCTGGTCGCGACGATCGTGTCGTACGTCCTCAACCGGGAGTGGTCGTTCCGCACCCGCGGCGGCCGCGAACGGCATCACGAGGCGGCGCTGTTCTTCCTGGTCAACGGCATCGGCATCGTGCTGAACTCGGCGCCGCTGTACATCGCGCGGTACCTGTTCCACCTGCAGGAGCCGCACGTGTCGCGGCTCACCGAGGAGATCTCGGACTTCCTGAGCGCGCAGATCATCGGCACGCTGATCGCGATGGCCTTCCGCTGGTACGGGTACAAGACGTGGGTGTTCCCCGAGGAGAACGTCCGCGGTCGTGGCCGGTCCATCGAGGAGGAGAAGGAGCTCGGCCACTCCTGACGGCTCAGCGCGGCGTGCTCGGCGCCTTCCACGGGATGCCGACCACGTCCTGAGCCTTCGGCACCGGCAGGAACACCGCGAACGTCGCCGGGCGGGCCGTCGACAGCTCCAGCCGCCCGCCGTCCGCGTCGACCAGCGCCCGTGCGAGTGCCAGTCCCACGCCTGTCGAGCCGCCACCGGAGACGCCGCGCTCGAAGATGTGCGCCGCGAGCTCGTCGGGCACGCCGGAACCGCCGTCGCTCACCTCGACGACGACCGTGCCCTCCTCGCTGCGCGCCGACAACACGACAGAGCCCTCGCCGTGGCGCAGGGCGTTGTCCAGCAGCACACCGATGGCCTCGCGCAGGCGCGCGGGCGTGACGCGGGCGAGCAGGCCGTCCGGGACGCGGACCCGCAGCGCCCGGCCCTGGCTCTTCACCTGCTCGCGCCACTCCTCGGCGATGGCGTTCAGCGCGGGACGCAGCTCGACCGGTTCCGCGCCGACGGCTCGGGCCGCGCGAGCGGCGGCGAGCAGTTCGTCCAGCACCGCGGCCAGGCGTTCGGCCTGTTCGAGGGCCGCGCGGGCTTCGGTCGCGGTGTCGGGTTCCGGGTGTTCAGCCAGGGCTTCGAGACGCAGCTGGAGGGCGGTCAGGCGGCTGCGCAGCTGGTGGGAGACGTCGCCGACGAGCTCCCGTTCGCGTTGGACGAGCCGGGCCAGCGCCGTCGCCGAGGTGTCGAGCGCCTCGGAGACCGCATCCAGTTCCTCGATGTTGTAGCGCTGCTCATCGGCGCGGAAGTCACCGGCGCCCAGGCGGGACGCGCGGGCGGCCACGTGACCGAGCGGGCGGGCAAGCGTTTGCGCGGTCACCAGCGCCACGACCGTGCCGGTGCCCACGGACACTGCGAGCAGGAGCAGGACCAGGCCCGCGACCTGGGCCTGGGTGGTGTGCATCGGGCCGGACGGGATCTCCAGCCGCACGGTGCCCTGCTGAGCGATCGGCAGTTCCGCGCTGAGCGGATCGGCGCCGGGTGAGGGACCGGTGACGCTGGTGGTGCCACCGGAGGTCACGGTGAGGCGGCCGTCGGTCGGTATGGCGAACTTGACCGCCTCGATGTCGATGCTCTGCCTGCTGGCGAGCTGGTCGTCGAGGGCCGTCGCGATGCGCTGCGTGCTTTCGGTGAGGGCGCCGCGGGCGTTGTCCTCGACGAGCGTCAGGGCGGAGTAGCCGAGCGGAATGCCGAGCACGAAACCCGTGACGGCGACGGCGAGCAGGATCGCCCGCAGGATCCGGCGGCGCATCAGTCTGCGTTGAAGCGGAAACCGCGGCCGCGCACGGTCGCGATGCGGCGCTCGGCCGAGTTGGGCGTGCCGTCACCGAGCTTCCGGCGCAGCCACGACATGTGCATGTCGAGCGTCTTGCTGCCCTTGAGGTCCGGGTCGTTCCACACCTCGGAGAGGATCTCGTCGCGGCTCACGACCTGTCCCGCGCGCTGGATCAGCACCTTGAGCAGCTCGAACTCCTTGTTCGCGAGCTGGATCTCACCGCCGTCGACCGTGACACGACGGGCGGCCAGGTCGACGCGCACGCCGTTGACCTCCAGCGTTCCGGGTGCGCGGCGGCGCAGCAGGGCCCGGATGCGCGCCATCAGCTCGGCGAGGCGAAACGGCTTGGCGACGTAGTCGTCCGCACCCGCGTCGAGCCCGACCACGAAGTCGACCTCGTCCGCGCGGGCCGTGAGCATCAGGACAGGTATGCCCCTGCCGTTCTGACGGAGTCTGCGGCACACCTCCAGTCCGTCCATGCCCGGCAGTCCGAGATCCAGCACCAGCAGGTCGATGCCCCCGGCGATGGCGGCTTCGAACGCACTCGGCCCGTCCCCCACGACCTGCACTGAATAGCCCTCCCGCGTCAACGCGCGGGAGAGAGGTTCCGCGATGGCCGGATCGTCCTCGGCCAACAAGACCACGCTCACGGCCACAGCGTATTCGTGGAACGATCGCCGCGTGTCACGCCACGATGCTGATCTCGAACTCGCCCTCCGCCTCGCCGACGCCGCCGACGCGATCACCGCGGCCCGCTTCCGCGCCCACGACCTCGCTGTCGAGCGCAAGCCGGACCGCACGCCCGTCACCGATGCCGACGTCGCGGTCGAGGACGCCGTCCGGGCCGTGCTGGCAACCGAACGCCCCGACGACGTCGTGATGGGCGAGGAACGCGGCGGCACCCTGGACGCCTCCCGCGTCTGGGTGCTCGACCCGATCGACGGCACCAAGAACTTCCTGCGCGGCGTGCCGATCTGGGCGTCGCTGATCGCCCTGGTCGTGGACGGCACGCCGGTGGTCGGTGTCGTGTCGGCACCCGCGCTGGGCCGCCGCTGGTGGGCGGCGGCGGGTGGCGGCGCGTTCATGTCGGACGCTTCCGGTGAGCGCGCGATCTCCGTATCCGGCGTGCGCTCTCTCGAGGACGCGTACGTGTCGACGACGGACATCAAGTCGTGGGTGGAGTACCACTCACGTGAGGCGTATCTGCGGTTGGTGGACGCGACCTGGGAGAGCCGCGCGTTCGGCGACTTCTACCAGCACTGCCTGGTCGCAGAAGGCGCGATCGATCTCGCGCCGGAGTGCGTGGCGAACCCGTGGGACATCGCCCCGTTCCAGGTGCTCGTGACCGAGGCAGGTGGCCGTTTCACCTCACTGGACGGTGAGGAGCGCTACGACGGCGGCAGCGTGCTGACGTCGAACGGCCACCTGCACGAGGCCGCGCTCAAACTGTTGGCACGGTGAGGGATCCGCGCGCGACCTGAGCCCAGGCGAGCCGGCCGAAGAGGTAGTGGCACGCCACGCTCTCGTCGTCGAACCGGGCCCAGTCGTAGCGGTTCCCCTGCTCCTGCCAGAACACCTCGTGACCCGTCTCGTCGGTGAGGAGGCACCAGCGCCCCTCCGCCTCCTCACCGATGCTGACGACGTCGTCCGGCACGCCGATCCTGGTCAGCCACTCGGGCAGCGACTCGACGTTCATGCGGTGATCTCCGTGAGGTAGCCGAGCGCGACGAGGTCCGCGACGGGGTAGGTGGTGCGGTAGCGGGCCCCGCCACCGGGCTGGCCGAACCAGGGCGCGCTGATCGTGCGGTGAACCGGCAGGTCCTTCGTGACGCGGTACCTGCGGTAGCCCTCCTCGGCCGCGCCCGGCGGCAGCGACCGTTCCTTGAAGGGCGTGCCCGCCGTGCTCAGCACACGTCCCTCGGTCGTGCCGAACCTGTCGAGCTCGGCGCCGGCCTTCAGGACCTCGGGCCGGCTGTCCTCGTAGCCGCCCTCGCGTTCGACCGGCCAGCGCGGCGTGCCGTCCTCGTTCTGGAAGAGGCTCTCCCAGTCGCGTTCGTGCATGCCGGCGAGCGTGTCGTAGTCCTTCAACAGCTCCTGCACGACCGGGTGGTCCTTGCCGAGGCCGTCGGTCGTGTCCGCCGCCTGCGTGGAGGAGACGTCGACCAGGTCCGCCTGCGGGTGGTCGTTCGGGGCGAAGGTCGGCACCTGCTGCTCCGGCTCCTGCGGGGGCGGGGGCAGCTGGCGGGCGGGCTTCGGGGCGAGGCGGGGTGCCTGGCCGGTGGACAGGAAGATGGCCATGAACCAGCTCCCGGCCGCGACCGCCGTGTAGGCGTGCCGGGCGATGTCGCCGACGAGATCGGGGTTCGCGAGGGCGTGGGCCTGGTCGCGGTTGCTCTCGAGGCGGTCGGTGAGGGAGCCCGAGGTGTGGTGGCCGCCGAGGTCGACGGACGCCAGCGGAGCGCCGAGGTCCGCGCCCGGCCGTGGTGCGGCGCCGAGATCCACCCCAGCCACCGGAGCAGCCGGAGCGGCGATGGTCTCGCCGACCTTCTGACCGCCGGGAGCGGCAGCCTCGATCGCGCCGTCGCCGAATTCCGCGTCCTTGAGCAATGCGTCCTTGGCGGCGTCCTTCGCGAGCGCGTCCTTGCCACCCGCCGGGGCCTGCCCGGACGTCTGGCTTCCGGACTGCCCCTGACTCGGCCCCTGGTTGCCGGCCTGGCTCTGGCCGGAGACCTGGCTGCCGGCCTGAACGCCCACGGCCTGACCCGCGCCGAGCCCTCCGGTCTTGGACGCCACCGCCTGCGCACCCGCCTTGGCCTCGCCGACCTTGGCCTCCGCCGCCTTCGCGTCCACGGCCTTCGCGTCCACAGCCCTGGCCTCCGGGGCCTTGGCGTCACCGGCCTTGGCCCCCTGCTGTCCCTGCTGGGCGGCCTGAGCAGCCTGAGCGGCCTGGGCCTGCTGGGCCGCCGCCTGAGCGCCACCCTGCTGCCCGACCACCGCACCGACATGACCGGCCGACGCGGGACCCGCCGACGCGACACCACCCACGGCAGCGCCGACCGCGCCTCCCACCGGACCACCGACCGGGCCGCCGCCACCGAGCGGGCTGCCCGTCGCCGGACCCGGCTGCGCCGCGGGTGCGGCGGGCGTCGCGCCCTGCCCAACGGCGGCTGCGGGCTGGCCGGGCATCTCGCCGCCGCGGATCAACGGCTGGTCGAGCACCGCGGCCGAGGCCTGCGTCGTGCCCTCGGCGACCGGGCCGAGGGTGCCCTGAACGCTCGGGATCGCCTCCGGCACCGCCTGCGTCACGTGGCCGACGGCCTGACCGATGGCCTGGCCCGTGTCGGCCACCAGGCCGGGGAGCACGCCCTTGTTCTCGCCGCGACCGACAGGAGGACCTTCCCCGCGGCCGGCGTCACCCGTGTTGCCGTCGATCAGGCCGGGGAGCAGTCCCTTGCTCTCGCCTTCACCGCGACCGGCACCATCGGCCGGACTGTTGCCGTCCACCAAACCGGGAAGCAGGCCCTTGCTCTGGCCATCACCACGGGCAGAACCGTCGGACGGCCCGTCCACGAGCTCCATCGCCGGCTGCACCACGGCAGCGGCGGGCGCGGTCACGGGAGCAGCCGCGTTCAGCACCGGCGCCGCGACATCGTTCACCGCACCGACAACAGGCGCCGTCACGGCACTCACCGGAGCGGTGACCGCACCGACGACAGGTGCGGCGGTCTCCACGACACCCCCGACGACGTTCGTCACCGGGGACAACAGCCCTCCGCCACCGCCGGGACCGTGCGCGCCGGGCGCGGTGTTGACGGGCGGCGAGCCGTGGCTCATGTCCACGCCGCTGTCCAGCCGGATGGCGGAGGACAGCGTGTTGTGCAGGTTCGCGACGTTGGCCGCGGTGCCCTTCGTCAACGTGTCGAGCCCCAGCAACGCGTTGGGGTTGCCCGCCTGCGCCGAAGCGGTGGCGGCGTCGTTGTTCTTGGCGAGCGTCACGAGCTCGCGCACGATCTCGACCTTGGCGGCACCGACCTGCGCAGCCGCGTGATCGAGCCGGTCGGCAGCAGCGTGACACCCGCGAGCCGCCCGCTGCAGATCACCGTCGGGCGCCACGACCTTCGCCCACCGCCCGCGCGCAGCGTCACCGGTGGCCCCGCTCACGCCTTCCAACGCCCGCCCGGCAGCCCCGTCGGACGAGGTCCCCAGCGTCTTGATCTTGTCCCCGGCCTCCCGCCACGCGGCGGCACTGGAACGCATGGCGTCCTCGTCGGCCTTGGGCCACGAAACACCGGCCTTGGCAGCGACCTCGGTGAGTTCGACGGGAAGCTCGATGCCCATGTCAGCCGTCCAACCTTCTCATCGCGGTCGAGTTGCTCTCCTCGACGTGCCGGTACGTCTCAGCAGTGGCGGCGAGCTTGTCGCCCACGTCCCCCAACGTGGTCGCAAGCCCGGCCAACGCCCCAGCCGCGTCCCCGGAAGGCTTCTCGTGCGAAGCGGCAAAACTGCGCCCCACAGCGTCGTCCCCCCAACAGGCCCCGAACCCGGCCAACGCCCGATCGAGCGCCCCGGCGATCTCAGTGGCCTGCCCGGCAAACCCCTTCAACTCACGAGCCCCGGCGTCCAAGCGCTCGAGGTCGGCGTTGTACCCGGTCATCGCACCCTCCTGTCGATGAGCTCGGAGTCGAGCCAGCTCTCCCGTTGCTCGTTGTCCTCGTCATCATCAACACGACGACGAACAGGCTGCCGCCCCAAATCCACGGTCTCGGTGTCGTCCACCGCGTACTCGGCAGGCCGCAGGTCGGCAGTTCCCGCAACCAGCGCCGCAGGATCGGTCGCCGCAGGCAACACCGCGCTCAACGTCTGATACGTGCCCTCAGCAGCAGAAGCGGCAGCCGCCCCCACAGTCCGCACGATCAACTCGGCCAGCTGCTCAGGCCGATGCCTCCGATAGGCCAGCTCGGAAAGCTCCAGGGACACGAGCTTGCCGCCAGCCCCCACAGTCGCCGTGACCATCCCATCAGGACTGGAGGCCCGCCCGGAAACCGCAGCGAGCTCCCGCTGAACAGACGCCAGCTGCTCACGACTGCGCCGGTAGTCGGCCAGCAGCTCCTCGACCTGCGCACGGTGGTCGTCCACCGAGTCCCCCTCACACACGCATAGCCCTGGGCTCGGGCTCTTGGACGCCGTCGCCCTTAGATCGGTTCCCAGCGGTTTCAGTTACGTAGGATCAACGCGTGATCGCCTTCGAGGATCTGCCCGCAGGCCGAATCATCCCGCTGGGCGACGTAATCGTCGACCGGGACGACATGATCGACTTCGCGAAGAAGTTCGACCCGCAACCCTTCCACCTGGACGAGGAAGCGGCCAGAACCAGCATTTTCGGCGGTTTGTCCGCCTCGGGCTGGTACACAGCCTCCCTCTGGATGCGCCGCTGGGTGGACGAAGTCCTGGCCAACTCCACCTCCCAGGGCTCCCCAGGCGGCCGAGAACTGTCCTGGCTGGCCCCGGTGTACGCAGGCGACAAGCTCACCTTCGCGGCCGAGGTGCTGAGCGCCCGCCTGTCGAAGAGCCGCCCGACCCTGGGCCTGGTGGAGTTCGCGGGAACGGCGCACCGTGGCGACCAGCTGGTCTACAGGTTCATAGCAACGGGCATGTTCACAGCGCGCGGCTGACGAGCGCCCTGCGCGTTCCCCGTCGTTCGACCAGCTCGAAGCCCGCGTCGAGGAACATCGTCAGCCGCCCGTGGTAGAGCTCGCCCGCCTGCAGCTTCCTGCCCTCGGTGTCGATCGGATACCCCTCGATCGACTTCGCGCCCGCCTTCGCCGCGTACTCGACGGCGGCATCGAGGAGCAACGAGGTGACTCCCTGCCGTCGTACATCCCGCCGCACGTAGAAGCACGTCACGGACCAAACCCCGGAGATGTCGCCGGAAACGGGCGCGGTGATCTTCGACCGAGCCAACCGCGAATAGGACGCCCGAGGCGCAACAGCCACCCACCCGACAGCGTCTCCGGTATCGGACACCGCCAGCAGACCGATCGGCGACCCCACCCGAGCCCGCAACACCTCGCGGTTGTCCCCGCGGTCCATCTCAGCGTTGGTCTGCATGAACCACGTGCAGAAACACCAGGAAACCGTCTTGCTCGTCGCGAAGAGCGACTCGGCCAGCGGCCAAGTCGACTCGTCGAGCGCGACAACCTTCACTTGGACAACGCCCGAACCACACGAGAAGGACTGGGCCGCCCCAACTGCTCAGCCATCCAAACCGAACAAGCAACCAGCTTGTCCAGATCAACCCCGGTCTCGATCCCCAACCCGTCGAGCATCCAGACAAGGTCCTCAGTAGCCAGGTTCCCAGTAGCCGACTCCGCGTACGGACACCCACCAAGCCCACCAGCGGAGGAGTCCACAGTCGTGACCCCACAACGCAAAGCAGCCAACGTGTTGGACAACGCCTGCCCGTAGGTGTCGTGGAAGTGCACCGCAAGACGAGAAACGTCCCGGAACCCCTCCAACAACGACTCGACCTGACCAGGCGTGGCAACCCCGATCGTGTCCCCCAGAGACAGCTGCGAACAGCCCATCTCCAGCAGCCGCTCCCCCACAGCCACAACCTGCGACCGAGCGACCGGACCCTCCCACGGGTCCCCGAAACACATCGACACGTACCCGCGCACGTCCAGCCCAGCGTCCAACGCACGGGCAACAGTCGGCGCGAACATCTCGAACTGCGAGTCCAGCGTCCGGTTCAGGTTGCGCGAAGCAAAAGTCTCGGTGGCAGAAGCGAAGATCGCGATGTGCGTGACCCCGGCCTCCAGCGCACGGTCCAGCCCACGCTCGTTGGGCACCAGCACGGGGTAGACAACGCCGGGCCGAGCGTCCAAACCGGACAACAGCTCGGCCGCGTCGGCCAGCTGCGGCACCCACTTGGGGTGCACGAAGGACGTTGCCTCCAAAACGGACAGTCCGGCGTCGGCCAACCGCGCCAGGAACTCCAGCTTCACCGACACCGGCACGACGACCGACTCGTTCTGCAGCCCGTCCCGCGCACCGACCTCCCAGATGGTCACCCGCGACGGGAGCGTTCCGGACGGCACGACGTCGGGCAGGCCTGCCTCACGCGCGCCCATCGAGCGTCCTCGGGTGGAAGTCGTCGTCGGGGTTGTCGTTGACCTCTCGGTACAACATCGTGTGCACCTTCTCCACGGACGGGATGTCGTCGAACTCGAGCGGCTCGTCCGAGGCCGACTCGATGATCAGCGTGCCGCAGCCGAGCACGCGGTCCATCAGACTGTGCTCGAAGCGGACGCTGTTCACACGAGCCAAAGGGATGTCGAGTCCTGTGCGCTTGAACACGCCCTCGCGGTACATCACGCGGTCCGAGGTGATGATGAAGTGCGTCGTGCGCCAGCGCACCACCGGTGCGATCGTCAGCCACAGGATCAGCACGACGCCGATCACCGCCAGCGCGATCCACGCGATGTTGGCCCACGACTGGTCCACGACGAGGCCGGCCAGGTAGGTGCCGAGCGCGACCACCACCAGCAGCCAGAACACCGGGAAGATCAGCATCTTCCAGTGGGGGTGCTTGTGGATCACGACGTGCTCGCCTGAGCTCAGCAGGTCGTCGGGATAGGCCATGGGCCAACCCTAACTACGCCGGGCGCAAATGCACCACGTCACCAGCGGACACGCCGTGGCTCCGGCCGTCGTCGCCGCGCACGACCAGCGTGCCGTCCGGTTCGACGCGCTGCGCCACCCCGAGGATCTCCAGGCCGCCCGACAACTCGACCCGCACGCGCTGACCGATGGTCGACGAGTGCTCGACGTACTCCTCCAGCACACCCGACTCGACCGCGTCGCCACCGTTCTTGCGCCACACGCCCTCCAGCTGCGCCAGCTCGACGAGCAGCCGGAACGCGAGCTCACCGCGGTCCAGTTCGGTGGCGTCCAGGTCCTCGAGGGAGGTCGGCGCGAGGCCACCGGGCGCGGGTTCCACGTCCGACGGCAGCTCGGCCACGTTCAGGCCGATGCCCACCACGACGGAGCCGTCGGCGGTGATCTCGGACAGGATCCCGGCGCCCTTGCCCGCGCCGGCACCGAGCAGCAGGTCGTTCGGCCACTTCAGCGAGGCCTCAACACCAACCGATCGGGCGACACGCACCAGCGCGAGCCCGGCGATCAGGTTCAGCCACGGCAGCTGCGCGGCGGGCACTCCGGCGGGCCGGAACAGCACACTGCAGTACAGCCCGCCCTCGGGTGACGCCCAGGTGCGGCCGCGACGGCCCTGCCCCGCGGTCTGCTCCAGCGCGATCAGCACGGTGCGGTCCGCGCCGCCGGAGGAAGCGAGGTCGGCGTTCGTGGACGCGGTCTTCGCCACGACGTCGAGCGCGGCGTACGGGCCGTTGGGTGCGACGAGCCGCGAACGCAGCTCTTCAGCGTCGAGTGCGGAGGTCATCGCGCCAGGCTATTGGAACGGAAGAGAGTACGTGCGATCAGAGATGTCGAACAGGTTGCCGTGACCTGGACAACTGCACGGGGCAGTTCAGCAATGGTCTCGTTAGGCTGCGAGCCCATGAGCAGTGCGACCGAGCCGATTGGACGCGTCCCCACCGACGCCTCAGCCGCTCCAGACGTCCACACCACCGCGGGCAAGCTCGTTGACCTCTACCGGCGCAACGACGAGGCGGTTCACGCCGGGTCGGCGCGCGCGGTCGAAAAGCAGCACGCGAAGGGCAAGAAGACAGCCCGCGAGCGCATCGACCTCCTGCTCGACCCCGGTTCGTTCGTCGAGCTGGACGAGCTGGCGCGGCACCGCTCCACCAACTTCGGCCAGGAGCGCAACCGCCCGTACGGCGACGGCGTGGTGACCGGCTACGGCACCGTCGACGGCCGTCCGGTCTGCGTGTTCTCCCAGGACGTGACGGTCTTCGGCGGCTCGCTCGGCGAGGTCTACGGCGAGAAGATCGTCAAGATCATGGACCTGGCGATCAAGACCGGGCGCCCGATCGTCGGCATCAACGAGGGCGGCGGCGCGCGCATCCAGGAGGGCGTCGTCTCGCTCGGCCTCTACGGCGAGATCTTCACCCGCAACGTCCGCGCGTCCGGCGTGATCCCGCAGATCTCGCTGATCATGGGCTCCAACGCCGGCGGGCACGTCTACTCGCCCGCCCTGACGGACTTCGTGGTGATGGTCGACCAGACCTCGCACATGTTCATCACCGGCCCGGACGTCATCAAGACGGTCACCGGTGAGGACGTGACGTTCGAGGAGCTCGGCGGCGGTCGCACGCACAACACCAAGTCCGGCAACGCGCACTACCTCGGCAGCGACGAGGAAGACGCGATCGCGTACGTCAAGGAGCTGCTGAGCTACCTGCCGTCGAACAACCTCTCCGACGCGCCCACGTTCGAGGGCACGCTGGCGGAGGGGTCGATCTCGGACTCCATCACGGACGAGGACAAAGAGCTCGACACGCTCATCCCGGACTCCGCGAACCAGCCGTACGACATGCACGAGGTCATCAACCGCGTGCTCGACGACGGCGACTTCCTGGAGGTCCAGCCGCTGTTCGCGCCGAACATCCTCGTCGGCTTCGGCCGCGTGGACGGCCACAGCGTCGGTGTCGTCGCGAACCAGCCCACGCAGTTCGCGGGCTGCCTCGACATCGACGCCTCCGAGAAGGCCGCACGGTTCGTGCGCACCTGCGACGCGTTCAACATCCCGGTGCTGACGTTCGTCGACGTGCCCGGCTTCCTGCCCGGCACCGACCAGGAGTGGAACGGCATCATCCGCCGCGGCGCCAAGCTGATCTACGCCTACGCCGAGGCCACCGTCCCGCTGGTCACCGTCATCACGCGCAAGGCGTACGGCGGCGCGTACGACGTCATGGGCTCCAAGCACCTCGGCGCGGACATCAACCTGGCGTGGCCGACCGCGCAGATCGCCGTCATGGGTGCTTCGGGTGCGGCGAACATCGTGCACCGCAAGACGCTGGCCGCCGCCGCTTCGAACGGCGAGGACGTCGACGCGTTGCGCGCGCAGTTGCAGCAGGAGTACGAGGACACGCTGTGCAACCCGTACGTCGCCGCTGAGCGCGGGTACGTGGACTCGGTGATCCCGCCGTCGTACACCCGCGGTTACGTGGCGCGGGCGCTGTCGATGCTGCGGGACAAGCGGGAAACGCTGCCGCCCAAGAAGCACGGGAACATCCCGCTGTGACCGCGCCGGAGGAAAAGCCACTGCTCCGGGTCGTCAAGGGCGACCCGGACGACCACGAACTGGCGGCGCTGACCGCCGTCATCGCCGGGCTGGCCGCGGCCGCCCCGGTCGAGGACAAGCCCGCGCAACGCTCGGAGTGGGCGAACCCGGCCCGCCGCGTCCGCCGCCCCTTGCAGCACGGCCCCGGCGCCTGGCGCGCCTCCGGCTTCCCCGGCTGATTTCGGTAACGCGGGGGCCTTTCGTTTCCTTTTGGGGAACGCGGGGCCCCCGCGTTCCATCAGGAGCAGGGGACTCGGCGGCTGTTGACGTCTGGTCCCACGACGAGCTCACGGCAGCGGGTCTCGCCGTCCACCTGGAGCTTCAAGGTGAAGAACTCGCTGCCGTACGCGTCGGTCTTCTTCAGCACCTGCACGCCGTCGTGGTTGACCGGCAGGTTCTCGCGCACCGCCGTGACGACCTGGGTCAGCAGCGCGTTCTCCGCGCGGTCGACGGTGTCGGCGAACGGCCAGACGGGCACTCCGTAGCCGATCGGGTCGCTCGCGAGCACGGTTCCAACGCCCCACGATCCAATGAGGCCGCCGAGCACGACGAGCAGAGCCGCGATCCGTCTGCGCTTGCCTTCGCGATCGGAACCGCGTTCGGTGAGGACAAGCACCCAGCGCTTCACTCTGTCGAGAGTGCCGACGGAAGAGGTGGTCGCGCATCAGTAGTCCTACGCAATCGGGTGACCGGGCCAGCTGGCGCGCGGTCGCCGCGCTCTGCGTCGGCTTCTTCATGACGTTGCTCGACCTGACGATCGTGCACGTCGCGATGCCCTCGATGCAGAAAGGCCTGAACGCGTCGCTCAACGACGTGATGTGGGTCAACAGCGCCTATCTGCTCGCGTTCGCCGTGCCGTTGCTGCTGACGGGCAGGCTCGGCGACAGGTTCGGGCCGAAGCGCCTCTACCTGGCCGGGCTCGTGCTGTTCACGCTCGCGTCGCTGGCCTGCGGGCTCTCGGGCGACGCGGAGACGCTCATCGCCGCGCGGGTCGTGCAGGGCGTGGGCGCCGCGGCCATGACGCCGCAGACGATGGCGTTCATCACGCACCTGTTCCCCGCGGACCAGCGTGGTGCCCCGCTGGGCATCTGGGGCTCGGTGGCCGGGCTCGCGACGGTGTCCGGGCCGCTGCTCGGCGGCGTGCTGGTGACGCACCTGGGCTGGCAGTGGATCTTCTTCGTCAACATCCCGGTGGGCGTGGTGGCGCTGACGTTGCTGCTGCTGTGGGTGCCGGACCTGCAGACGGGCCGGGCACACCGGTTCGACTTCCTCGGGGTCGTGCTGTGCTGCGCCGGGCTCGGGCTGATCGTGTTCGGCATCCAGAACGGCGAGCACTTCGGCTGGGGCCGGGTCGTGGGACCGATCCAGATCGGGCACGTCATCACGGCAGGCGTGGTGGTGCTCGCGCTGTTCGTGGTGTGGCAGGCGAGCAGGCGCAACCCGGAGCCGCTGCTGCCGTTGCGGATCTTCCGCAACCGCAACTTCTCGCTCGGCAACATCGCGAACGTCACCATCGGGTTCACGGTGACCGGGCTCTTCGTGCCGCTGGTGCTGTTCCTGCAGACGGTCCCGAAGCTGACGCCGTTGATGGCCGGCCTGATCACGGCACCGGCCTCGCTGATGTCCGGGCTGGTGGCGATCTTCGCGGGACGGCTCTCGAACCGGGCGAACGCGAAGTACCTGCCGATCACCGGGTTCCTCCTCCTCGGGTTCGCCATCGGCGCGATGACGTTCCTCCTGCACGACGGGCCGCAGTGGACGTTGCTGCCGTGTCTGCTCGTGGCGGGTACCGGCATGGGGCTCGTGTACGCGCCGTTGACGAACATCTCGACGAAGACTCTGGACGGCTCGTTGATGGGCGCGGGCGCCGGCATCTACAACACCTCGCGTCAGTTCGGGAACGTGCTCGGCAGCGCGGCGACGGCGGCGGTGTTGCAGGTCGTGCTCGCGAGCTCCGGCGACTTCACCTCGGCCACGAGGGCCGCGATGATCACGCTGCTGGGCGCGCTGGTGATCGGACTGGTCGCGGCGTTCTCGTTCCAGCCGGGCGTGCAACACTCCGCTGGTGCGTCTGATCCTCGCCTCCCAGTCTCCCGCCCGTCTTAGCGTCCTGCGGTCCGCGGGCGTCGAGCCCGTCGTCCGGGTCTCCGGCGTCGACGAGGACGCGCTGGTCGCGTCGCTGCAGAACCCGACGCCCGAGGAGACCGTCGTCGCGCTGTCCGCGGCGAAGGCGGAGGCGATCGAGCACGACGACGAGTGCGTGGTCGTCGGCTGCGACTCGATGCTGCTGTTCGAGGGCGAACTCGTGGGCAAGCCCGGCACGGCCGAGGTCGCGCGGGAGCGGTGGCGGCGGGTCGCGGGCAAGAGCGGCGTTCTGATCACCGGGCACACCGTGCTGCGGGTCTCCGGTGGTGCCGTGGTCGACCGCGCCTCCGCGGCCGAGTCGACGACCGTGCGGTTCGGCACGCCGTCGGACGAGGAGCTGGAGGCGTACATCGCGACGGGTGAGCCACTTCACGTCGCGGGCGGCTTCACGATCGACGGGCTCGGCGGCTGGTTCATCGACGGCATCGACGGCGACCACACGTCCGTCATCGGCATCAGCCTGCCGCTCACCCGAAGGCTGCTCGGCCAGGTGGGTGTTTCCGCGTCCACACTCTGGTAGCGCTGGTCACACTTGGCTTGATCAGGGAAGACTGCCTTCAGCACACGCGTTGGGGGCAGTGCGATGAACGAGTACTTGACGCGCCGCAGGCACATCGACCACGGCCGCAGGACGAGCACGGGCTGTCGGAGCTGACCGCTCCCGGCCCCTTTCACTCATCCCTGCAAACGGAGATGTCCCAGTGTCGTTCGTCCAGACATACCGCAAGCCCAAGGTCTTCGGCCTGACCGTGCTCGGCGCGCTCGTCCTCGGCGCGCTCGCCGGCTGGCTCGGCAAGGGCACGTGGCTCGCGCCCGTCCTCGCCAAGATCGGTTCCACCTTCACGGCGCTGCTGCAGCTCACCGTGATCCCCCTCGTGTTCACCGCGATCGTCGTCGGCATCGCGTCGCTGCGGAACCTCGGCGGCGGCCGCACCGCCGCCCGGCTCGGCGGCAAGACGTTCCTGTGGTTCGCCATCACGTCGTTCATCGCGGTGCTGATCGGCCTCGCCGTCGCCGCGATCGTCAAGCCCGGCGCCGGTCTGCAGATCGAGCCCGCCGCGGGTGCGGTCGACAAGCTCGCCAAGCGCGCGTCCGGCTCGTGGCAGGCGTTGCTCGACAACCTGGTGCCCACCAACATCTTCAGCGCCTTCACCGAGGGCGAGGTGCTGCAGGTCGTGTTCATCGCGGTGCTCGTCGGCTTCGCGGCCTACGCGCTCGGCGAGAAGGCGGCGCCGTTCACGAACCTGGTCCGCTCGTTCTTCGACATCGTGCAGAAGGTCGTCGGCTGGATCATCCTGCTGGCGCCGATCGGCATCTTCGGCCTCATCGGCAACGCGGTGGCGTCCTACGGCAACTCGTTCGTGCGGCCGCTGTTCTCGTTGATCCTCGCGGTGTACGTCGGCACGCTGCTGGTGCTGTTCGTCGTGTACCCGATCCTGCTGAAGTTCGTCGGCAAGACCTCGCCGCTCGAGTTCTTCCGCAAGGCGGGCACGGCGATCCAGTTCGCCTTCGTGTCGCGTTCGTCGGGCGCCACGCTTCCGTTGTCCCGCAAGGCCGCGACGGACCTCGGCGTCTCGCAGGAGTACGCGAACTTCGCCGTGCCGCTGGGCACCACGACCAAGATGGACGGCTGCGCCGCGGTCTACCCGGCCGTCGCGACGATCTTCATCGCGAACCTCTTCGGCATCCAGCTCTCGGTGTGGCAGTACGTCGGCATCGTGGTCGTCGCCGTGTTCGGTGCGCTGGCCACCGCCGGAACCACCGGCTGGTACACGATGCTCACGCTGACCCTGAGCGTCGTCGGCCTGCCGCCGCAGGTGATCGCGACCGGTGTGGCCGTGGTCTACGCGATCGACCCGATCCTCGACATGATCCGCACCGCGACCAACGTGGCCGGCCAGATCACCGTGCCGGTGCTGGTGGCGCGCAGCGAGAACCTGATCGAGGAGCCGGCCGTGGCGGAGAAGGACCTCGTGAACGCCTAGTTCGTCGCGCAGGGGCGCAGCTGGGACATCTTCGGCACAGGGGCGGGCCAGCCAGGGAGCTGGTTCCGCTCCTGTGCCGCCGCCGTACAGCCCAGGTCCGGCCCGATCGCCGAGAACACCTGCACGAACGCGTTCCTGCACTTGCCGTCGCACGCGAGCTGCGCGGCGACGATGTCCGCCGTGCCGTCCTCGTTGACGTCGTGCAGCCCGATGTACCCGGCGCTCGCGAGGTAGGCCGCCTGCACGCGCGACCACGTGCCGTCCTTGCGGACCAGCACCTCGCCGAGCACCTCGCCGTCGCGGTCCCCGCGCACCAGGCACACGCTGACCGGCGCCTCGGTGCATTCCAGTGAGTCGCCGGTCACCGTCGCGCCGGACTCGGCGATGGTCATCTCGAAGATGAACGGACCGGACTCGCCGGTCACCCTGATCCGTCCGCCGCCGGTTCCGGCGAGCAGCTCGACGAGGTCCTTGCCGACCGATTTGCCGATGACGACCTGGCAGACGGTGGTACCGCAGCGCATTCCCCCGTCGCCGGCGGATTGCGCTGAATCGGTGTTGTTCGTGCGCTTGAAATAGGCGAACGTCAGCCCCGCGACGACGACCACGGCAGCGATGACGGCGACCACCTGCACAGACCTGGACCCACCCACGTCGCCGATTGTGGCGGATGGCCTCAGGATGGGGTGTGAAGTGAGCCGTCTCTCCCTCTCGGAGTTCACCGATTTCCGTAGACTGCGGCACCAGCCAGAGCCGTAATTGCCGGTCCAGCAGGAGGTACGACGCCGTGTCGCTGCGCAAGGTCCTCATCGCCAACCGCGGTGAGATCGCCGTCCGGGTCATCCGCGCCTGCCGTGACGCCGGTCTGACGAGCGTCGCCGTCTACGCCGATCCCGACCGCGACGCGCCCTTCGTCCGGCTCGCCGACGAGGCGTTCGCCCTGGGCGGCAACACGCCCGGCGAGAGCTACCTGTCGTTCGAGAAGGTGCTGAACGCCGCCGCGCAGTCCGGTGCGGACTCCGTGCACCCCGGCTACGGCTTCCTGTCGGAGAACGCCGACTTCGCGCAGGCCGTGATCGACGCGGGCCTGATCTGGATCGGCCCGACCCCGCAGGCGATCCGCGACCTCGGTGACAAGGTGACCGCGCGGCACATCGCGATGCGTGCGGGCGCGCCGCTGGTGCCCGGCACCAAGGACCCGGTCAACGGACCGGACGAGATCATCGCGTTCGCCACCGAGCACGGGCTGCCCGTCGCGATCAAGGCCGCGTTCGGCGGTGGCGGTCGCGGCCTGAAGGTCGCGCGCACTCTGGAAGAGATCCCCGAACTGTTCGACAGCGCGGTCCGCGAGGCCGTCACGGCGTTCGGCCGCGGCGAGTGCTTCGTCGAGCGCTACCTGGACAAGCCGCGGCACGTCGAGGCGCAGGTCCTCGCCGACCAGCACGGCAACGTGATCGTCGTCGGCACGCGCGACTGCTCGTTGCAGCGCCGCCACCAGAAGCTGGTCGAGGAGGCCCCCGCGCCGTTCCTCACCGACGAGCAGCGCGCCACGATCCACTCGTCCGCCAAGGCCATCTGCCTGGAGGCCGGGTACCACGGCGCCGGCACCGTCGAGTACCTCGTGGGTCTCGACGGGTCGATCTCGTTCCTGGAGGTCAACACCCGCCTGCAGGTCGAACACCCGGTGTCGGAGGAGACCACGGGCATCGACCTGGTGCGCGAGCAGTTCCGCATCGCGGCCGGAGAGAAGCTCAAGCACCTCGAAGACCCGACGCCGCGCGCGCACTCCATCGAGTTCCGCATCAACGGCGAGGACGCGGGCCGCGGCTTCCTGCCCGCACCGGGCACGGTGACGTCGTTCGTGGCGCCGTCCGGTCCTGGCGTGCGCGTCGACGCCGGTGTCGAGTCGGGTTCGGTGATCGGCGGGCAGTTCGACTCGTTGCTGGCCAAGCTGATCGTGACCGGTGAGAACCGCGAGGAGGCCCTCGCCCGCGCCCGGCGCGCGCTGGATGAGATGGTCGTGGAGGGCATGGCGACCGTGCTGCCGTTCCACCGCGTGATCGTGCGGGACGCGGCGTTCACGGCCGAGAAGCCCGAGGGCTTCACCGTCCACACGCGGTGGATCGAGACCGAGTTCGACAACCAGATCGCGCCGTTCTCCGGTTCGGCTGAGGCCTCCGAGGACGAGACGCCGCGCCAGACCGTGGTGGTCGAGGTCGGCGGACGTCGTCTCGAGGTGTCGCTGCCGGGTGATCTGGCTGTTGGTGGCGGACGTCCCGCCGCGGCTGTGAAGAAGCCCAAGGCGAAGCGTGCGGGTGGTGGTTCCGCCGCGGTCTCGGGTGACGCGGTGGCGGCGCCGATGCAGGGCACGATCGTCAAGGTGGCCGTCGAGGACGGGCAGACCGTCGAGGCGGGTGACCTGATCGTGGTGCTGGAGGCCATGAAGATGGAGAACCCGGTGACCGCGCACAAGGCGGGCACGGTGACGGGTCTGGCGGCGGCTCCCGGTGACCCGATCACGCAGGGCACCGTGATCTGCGAGCTGAAGGACTGACCTGACGGGCCTCATGGGTCGCTCACCTACGATTGGTGGTGTGAGCGACCCGTCCAGGGACATCCGCGTCGGTGACACCGAGCGCCAGCAGGCGTTGCAGGTGCTCGGCGAGCACATGAGCGCGGGCCGCATCGACATCGACGAGTACGGCGAGCGGTCCGCGAAGATCACCACCGCGAAGACCCGCGGCGAACTGATGGCGTTGTTCCACGACCTGCCCGATCCCCGGCCGCAGTTCTCCACGCCCGTGGCGATGTACCCGGAGCGCTCCACAGCGCCCGCGCGCCGGTGGGAGGGCGCGGTCGTGCCGGCTGTGGGCGTGGCCGTGGTGATCGCGTTCTTCGTGCTGGTGAAGAACCCGTTGATCTTCCTGCTCATCCCCGCCGTGGCGATCCTGTGGGGACAGTGGAACGGACGCCGGCGCTGAAACCGTTGCTGTTGCTGGATCTCGACGGCGTCGTGCGGTCCTTCCCGCCGATTCCGGCCGAGGTCGCCGAGGCCGCCTTCGAACCCGCTCTGCTGCGCCGTGCCGTCACGGGTGAGATCACCGACGAGCAGTGGCGGGGGCAGGCGGGGCTCGCGGCCACGCCCGGTGAGGTGATCGGAGAGGCGCTGGCGTTGGTGCGGGCGGCGAGAAAGCAGTGCTTCGTCGCCCTGCTGACCAACGCCACCACCCGGCTCGAAGCCGACCTGGCGCTGCTCGGGCTCGACGTGGAGTTCGACGCGGTCTTCAGCTCGGCGCGGCTCGGTGTGGCGAAGCCCGACCACGCGATCTTCCGGCGGGTGCTCGACGAGCTCGGGTACGCGACCGCGGTGTTCTGCGACGACACGGCGGAGAACGTCGTCGCCGCGTGCGAGGTGGGGCTGGACGGCGTGCACGTGCCGGACACGGCGGCGCTGCGGACGGCGCTGGCGGTGCGCGGGCTGATCTCCCCGACCGTGCTGCTGATCCTGCCCGACCGCGACGAGGCAGAGGAACTGGCGGCCGAGTTGCTGGAGGCCGGCTGGGGGCCGTGCGCGGTGCACCGGGACATGCTGGCGGGCGAGGATGACGCCGAGGACGTGGACTGGGTGATCGAGCTGACGACGGCGCCGGACGGGCTGCCCGCGTCCGCGCACCGGTCGCGGCTCGACGACCTCGCCGAACAGCACGACGGCTTCACCGGCGACCACTGAACCGCGGCAACCGGGTTCACCCAGGACGGTTAGCCTCTGGCCCGTGGAGCCAGTCGAGATCAACGCGGGCGAGTACTACCTGCGCGCCTTCCGCAACGACGACCGCATCAACGACGTCCCCGCGATCGTCGAGGCGTACGCCGACGAGGACACCCATCGCTACCTCAAGCTGATGGGGATCGAGACCCCGGCGGCCGCGGAGATGTTCGTCCTGTTCATGACCAACGGCTGGAAGCACAACTACCGCTGGTCGTGGGCGGTGTGCGACGCCACCACGGCCGAGATGCTCGCAGGTGTCGTCATCCGCGACATCGACCACAAGCTGAAGATGGCCGAGGTGACCTGCTGGACCCAGCCGGGACACCGGGGCAAGGGCGTGCTGCCGACCGCGCTGAACTCCGTGCTGGGCTGGGTGTACGGCGCGATGGAGATGCACCGGATCACCTACCGGCACGCGGTGTCGAACAAGGCCTCGCAGCGGGTCGCGGAGAAGTGCGGGTTCACCCTGGAGGGTCGTCTTCGCGAGGAGACGATCGTCGACGGCCAGCGCGAGGACATGCTGCTGTGGTCACGGCTGGCGACGGACCCCCAGCCCGAACAACTACGGTGACCCTCCATGCGGACCACGGCGCTCCTCATCGTTGCGGTGACGCTGGCCGGATGCACGGCCGCGCCTGAGACGAGTTCGTTGACCACCCCGCCACCACCACCGCCGACGACGCCGTCGGTCTCCCGGATGGACTTCCCTCCCCGGCCGCGCGCCCTGCCGCTCGACGACGTGGACCCGTGCGCGGTGCTGACCGCCGACCAGCGCACGTCGCTGAGCCTCGACAACCCGCCCAGCGCGTACCTCGAGCCGAGCTTCGGCAACGCGAAGGCGTGCACGATCCGCGGCACGAGGAGCGGCAACGTGGCGAGGCTCGCGCTGGTGCTGGTCTCCGGCGCCGACGTGTGGCTCTCGGAGAACGCCCAAGTGGATTACACGGTGAGCACGATCGAAGGCTTCCCGGCGATTACCGTCCGCACACCCGACGTGCACGACGTCTGCAACGTCGAGATCGACGTGGCCGAGGGTCAGTTCCTCGACGTCATGTTCCGCGACGGAGGGAATTCCACTGCGGTGCAACAAGATCATCTTTGCCTCGGGGCCCAGCGGGTGGCAGAGGCGGCGATGGCCAGTTTGCTCCAGAAGCGCTGACCCACACGGGCGGATGTCACTGATCCCACTCCCCAGCGTTACGTTCGGTGGTTAGAGTGGCCAAGCGCTTGTACGCACAACCGCCGGAGGTTTCACCATGCCGCCAGGGGGACGCAGCGGGGCAGACTCCTCGCCGCCCGTCCAGCATGAGCTGAACGTGGAGCCAGAGGCGATTCCGGCGTTGCGCAACACCTTCTCCGCCGCGCTGACCAAGCTCGACAAGCAGATCGAGATGGCGGTCACCGAGTTCCGGGTCCGGCCGTGGGCGGGTGACCCGGTCAGCCAGGAGGCGGCCGAGAAGTTCAACGACCGGTCGATCGCGGACGGCGACTCGGCGCTCCAGGCGCTGCTGAACTACCAGCGCCAGCTCAAGACCGCGATGGACAACCTCAACCAGATCGAGCGCCAGTACAACGTGGTCGAGGGCGACAACACCGGCATGATGAACAAGAGCGGGTGCTGACCATGGTCGATCACCGCTGGCAGGGCTACAGCCACAAGGAGCTCTACGACCGCATCCACGCAGGCCCGGGTGCCTCCGCGTCGTTCGCGTCGATGGAGCGCTGGGCGGGCGTGTCGGCCGCGTTGACCGAGATCAACGACGACCTGCACCAGGGCATCACGCTGTCCGGCGCGAAGTGGAGCGGCAAGGCCGCCGACATGGCGCAGGCCGGCCTGAACCCGATCGCCGCCTGGGCGGACAGCGCGCGCGTCGGCTCGGACGTCATGCGCTACTCGGCCGAGCTGCAGGCGAACCACATCTCGAAGGCCCGTGCGGACATGCCGGCCCCGGTCGTGGTGAGCGCGGAGCAGCCGGGTGCCCTGGTCACGGGCCTCACGCACCTCTTCGGCGGCCAGACCGACCACGAGAAGCAGGAGGCGGCCCAGGACGCGGCCGAGCGCCGCGCCCGTGAGGTCATGTCCACCTACGCGTCGTCGACGACCGCGAACACCTCGACGCTCGGCCAGTTCAGCCAGCCGCCGCAGCTGCAGATCAGCGGTACCGGCGTCGTGCACGGCGGTGGTGCCAACATCGGCACGGCCGGCGTCTGGGCGTACGGCCCGCACGGCACGACCGGCGGCATCACGGGCGGCCGCACCGGCACCGGCACTCGCACCACGGCCGTCACCCCGCCTCGCGGCACCACGGCACCTCCCGGTTCGTCCACGCGCCCCTCCGGCACGCCGACCGCGCCCGCCGCCTCGTCGAGGGGCACCTCGACCCACCTGTCGTCGACGACCGGCACCGCAGGTCCCGGCGGCACCGGCACCGCGGGTGTCGGCGGCGTCCCCGGTCAGCGGTCCGGCCGTTCGGACTCCTCCTCCGAGAAGAAGCAGATGGAGGAGGGCGCGACCGCGGCGTCCGGCGCGGCGATGGGCACGGTGATGAACAACGGCCACGCCGCGGGTGTGGCCAACGCCGCGAACAGCGCCATGGGCCCGATGGGCACGGTCGGTGCGTCGAACAGCAACGACCAGGTGCACCGCAGGGCCGTGCCGATGCCTCAGTCGTTCGACCCCTTCGGCGGCATGGGTCCGCGCAAGGGCGAGGACGAGGAGGACCTGGAGCACAAGGCCGCCGACTACCTGCGTGAACGCGACGACATCTACGGGGTCGGCAGCTACACGTTGCCCGTGATCGGGGAGAGCACGACCGACTGATGACTCTGTTCGGCTTGGACGTCGGGATGAGCGACACGCGCGACCCGGTGATCATCTCCACGCTGGAGTTCGACGTTCTCTGGGAGCACCTCGGCCTGGAGACGATGCCGCTGGTGCTGAAGGTGCCCTCACCGGGCAAGACCCGCGAGGAGCGCCGGGCCGTCGAGGACCAGGTCTGGCGCCAGCTCGGCGCGCGCGGCCTCGGTGGCCCGCGTGCTCTGGACCCGACGCTGGAAGACCTGTTGCACGTGCTGAACCGCCCGCAACAGGAGATCGATGCGCGCATGTGGCTCAACGATCGCAGCGTGCGCGTCCTGGCCGCCGGCAAGGGCCAGGCGGGCGTCCTGGCGGTCCTGGACAGCGGTCAGCTGATCCTGCGGCCCGCCGAGGCCGACGGCCTGCCGCGCGAGGCCCTGACCACGCTTCCCTCGGCCCCGGCGGGTGAGGGCCACTCGATCACCCTGCCGTCGGCGGACCTGGACGCAGCGGCCACCTCAGCGTCCACTCCGGAGGAGCTGGAGGAAGCCCTGCGCGGCCGCGTGCGCGCCGACGACGCCCACACGCTCGCCGAGATGGTCCGCGACGCGACGAACCGCGGCCAGTTCGGTGCCGCGGCCCGCGACAAGTGGGGCAAGCGGGTGCGGCCGGACCGGGTGGTCGCGTTCTACGACACGCCGAAGGGCCGCTACCTGCAGATGCGGCGCGCGGTGGACGGGCAGCCGCCGTGGTCGACGATCACGCCGGTGGACTACCGCCGCCTGCACCACCACCTGGTGGAGCTGCTGGCCGAGGCCGCCGGCACGGGCTGATCAGGGGCCGATGCCCTGGCACGGCCGCGTGCGCAGGTCGTTCACGTAGTCGTCCGGCGCTCCCGCAGCCTCCGCCGCGTCGGCCACCACGCCGATGTACCGGGCGGACGGCAGCCCGCCCTCGTACGCGTCGAGGACGTAGAGCCAGGCCACCACGGACCCCTCGAGTGTCTGCACGCGCAACCGGATCTTCTTGTAGAGACCGAGCGCGCCCTCCCACCGGTCGAGCCGCGACTCGTCGCGGGGCGAGACGTCGTAGAGCACGCAGAACGTCTGGGAACCAGGCTCCTCGACGATGGTCGCGAGGGCGCCTTCCCAGCCGAGGTCCTCGCCACCGAACGTCAGACGCCAACCGACGAGCCAGCCGGTCCCCGCGAGCGGGGAGTACGGGGCTCGCTCCATCATCTGGTTCGGATCCATGTTCGACCCGTACGCGGCATAGAGCGGCACGTCCGACAGCGTAGCGACCCAACGATCAGCTTTCGGTACTGACGACACGGTCGATTCGGGCAACGCGTACGGTTGTGCCGGCCAGCAAGCACGCAGAAGGGAACTGATCGTGACCCGCATCGTCATCATGGGCGGCGGACCCGCAGGTTACGAGGCAGCCCTGGTCGCGGCGCAGCACGGCGCCGACGTGACCGTGGTGGAGAACGACGGGGCAGGTGGCGCGTGCGTGTTGTACGACTGCGTGCCGTCCAAGACCTTCATCGCGTCGGCGGGGGCCCGCAGCGCCTTCCGCAACGCCGGTGAGCTGGGCATTCAGACCAACAACGAGCACGCCGCGGTCGACCTGCCGGTGGTCCACGGACGGGTGAAGGGCCTCGCGCTCGCGCAGTCCGCGGACGTCCGGGCGCGCCTGCAGCGCGAGGGCGTGCGGCTGATCAACGGCCGCGCGAAGTTCGCGGACGACTCGCGCGGGCTCGCGCAGCACCAGGTCGTCGCCATCAGCGCGAACGGCGACGAGGAGATCCTCAACGCCGATGTGGTGCTCATCGCAACGGGCGCCACCCCGCGCGTGTTGCAGGGCGCGGAGCCCGACGGCAAGCGCGTGCTGACCTGGCGGCAGATCTACGACCTCCCTGAGCTGCCCGAACACCTCGCGGTCATCGGCTCCGGCGTCACCGGTGTCGAGTTCGCCAGCGCCTACACCGAGATGGGCGTGAAGGTGACGATGGTCTCCAGCCGGGACCGGGTGCTCCCCCACGAGGACGCCGACGCGGCCGCGGTGCTGGAGGACGTGTTCGCCGAGCGCGGCACGGCCGTCGTCAAGCACGCCCGCGCGGACCGGGTCGAGAACACCGGCGACGGCGTCCTGATCCACCTGGAAGACGGTCGCACGATCGAGGCGTCGCACGCCCTGATGACCGTCGGTTCGGTGCCCAACACCACCGACATCGGCCTCGAGAAGATCGGCATCGAGCTCGGGCGCGGCGGGTACATCCCGGTCGACCGGGTCAGCCGGACCAACGTGAGCGGCGTCTACGCGGCCGGCGACTGCACCGGCGTGCTGCTGCTCGCGTCCGTGGCCGCCATGCAGGGCCGCATCGCGATGTGGCACGCGCTGGGCGAGGGCGTCAGCCCGATCAAGCTCAAGACCGTCGCCGCGAACGTCTTCACCAACCCGGAGATCGCGAGCGTCGGCATCAGCCAGCAGGCGATCGACTCGGGCGAGGTGCCCGCGCGCACGATCATGCTGCCGCTCGCGACGAACCCCCGCGCCAAGATGGAGGGCCTGCGCCGCGGCTTCGTGAAGCTGTTCTGCCGCCCGGCGACGGGCGTGGTCATCGGCGGTGTGGTCGTCGCGCCGAACGCGAGCGAGCTCATCCTGCCGATCGCCCTGGCCGTGCAGAACCAGCTGACCGTCGAGCACCTGGCGACGACGTTCTCGGTGTACCCGTCGCTGTCCGGCTCGATCACCGAGTCCGGCCGTCAGCTGATGCGGCACGACGACCTCGACTGACCGCCTGTCTCATGATCACATTTCGGCTGCGGCTTGGTTGATCGAGCAACTGCCCCACCGGATGTGCGTCAATGAGTTCGTGGGGACTCGTGTCTTGATCGCGGTGCTGACCGTGGCGCTCGCCACCGCCTGCTCGCAGGCGCCTGCACCGAAGCCGTCGGCGGCGACGAGCGAAAGCGCTCCGCCGCCGGTGGTGTCGCCGCTCGGCACCTCCGATCCGATGGAGCTGCGGATCGAGCGGATCGGCGTGCGTTCGTCTCTGGTCGCGCTCGGCCTCGACCCGCAGGGCGTCGTCCAGATGCCGCCGGCCGGCGAGGGCATGCAGGCCGGTTGGCACCAAACGCATCCCAAGCAGTGGATCATCGTCGGCCGGATCGAGAGCAACAGTGCCAGGGGCGTCTTCTACCGGCTGAACGATCTCCAGCAGGGCGACACCATCGAAGTGTCCAAGAAGGACGGTTCGGTCGCCCGCTTCACCGTGGGGCGCACGGAGAGGATCATCCGCGACGACTTCTTCGCGGAGGCCGTCGCGAGGGACGCGGACGAGGAGGGGCTGCGGCTCATCACGTGCGGCACCCGCGACAACGTGATCGTGCACGCCACTCCCGCCTAGGTCGATGAACGGCGCATTCGTTCACCTGAGGTGGACAAATGCGCCGTTCATGAATCAGTCCTGCACCCAGTCGAAGGTCTTCGTGACGGCCTTCTTCCAGTTCGCGTACTCGGAGTCGCGGCGCGCGGAGTCCATCTGCGGCTCCCACCTCTTGTCCTCGGCCCAGTTCTCGCGGATGTCGTCCTCGGACTTCCAGAACCCGACCGCGAGACCCGCCGCGTAGGCCGCACCGAGCGCGGTGGTCTCGGCGACGACCGGCCGGATCACCGGCACGCCGAGGATGTCCGCCTGGAACTGCATCAGCAGCTCGTTCACGACCATGCCGCCGTCGACCTTCAACGCCGTCAGGTCCACGCCCGAGTCCGCGTTCATCGCGTCGAGGACCTCCCGCGTCTGGAAGGCGGTCGCCTCCAGCACGGCCCGCGCGAGGTGGCCCTTGTTGACGAACCTCGTGAGACCCACGATCGCGCCGCGGGCGTCGGAACGCCAGTACGGCGCGAACAGGCCGGAGAACGCGGGCACGAAGTACGCGCCGCCGTTGTCCTCCACGGAACGCGCGTGCTCCTCGATCTCGGCTGCAGACCCGATCATGCCGAGGTTGTCGCGCAGCCACTGCACCAGCGAGCCGGTGACCGCGATCGAGCCCTCCAGCGCGTACACCGCGGCGGACTCGCCGATCTTGTAACAGACGGTGGTGAGCAACCCGTTCTCGCTCATCACCTTCTCCGTGCCGGTGTTGAGCAGCATGAAGTTGCCGGTGCCGTAGGTGTTCTTGGCTTCACCGGGCGACAGGCAGGCCTGGCCGAACGTCGCCGCCTGCTGGTCGCCGAGGATGCCGGCGATCGGCACACCGGCCAGCGCGCCACGTTCGCGCACCTGGCCGTACACCTCCGACGACGACCGGATCTCCGGCAGCATCGACATCGGAATGCCCATGTCGGAAGCGATTCCGGAGTCCCACGCGAGCGTGTCGAGGTCCATCAGCATGGTGCGCGACGCGTTCGTCGGGTCGGTGACGTGCACACCGCCGTCGGTGCCGCCCGTCATGTTCCACAGCACCCACGTGTCCATGTTGCCGAACAGCAGGTCGCCCGCCTCGGCACGTTCACGCGCGCCTTCGACGTTGTCGAGGATCCAGCGGACCTTGGGGCCGGAGAAGTAGGTCGCGAGCGGCAGACCGACCTTGGCCCGGTAGCGCTCCTGCCCGCCACCCAGGTTGCCGAGCTCCTGCACGATCTTGTCGGTGCGCGTGTCCTGCCACACGATCGCGTTGTACACGGGCTCGCCGGTGTTCTTGTCCCACACCACCGCCGTTTCGCGCTGGTTGGTGATGCCGACGGCAGCGATGTCCGAAGTGGACAGATCGGCCTTCGCGAGCGCGCCGGCGGCGACCTGGCGGGTGTTCTGCCAGACCTCCATCGGGTCGTGCTCGACCCAGCCCGCCTTCGGGAAGATCTGCTCGTGCTCCTTCTGGTCGACCGACACCACCCGGCCCGAGTGGTCGAAGATCATGCAACGGGTCGACGTGGTGCCCTGGTCGATCGCGGCCACGTACTGCGTCATGCTGGAAGTCCTTTCAGACCGGGAGAACCAGGTAGAGCAACGCCGCGAGGGCACCGCCGACGAGCGGTCCGACGACGGGGATCCACGAGTAGCCCCAGTTGGCGTTGCCCTTGTTGCGGATGGGCATCAGAAACGCGTAGGCGATGCGCGGACCGAGGTCGCGCGCGGGGTTGATGGCGTAGCCCGTCGGGCCACCGAGGGACGTGCCGATCACCAGCACGACGAACGCGACACCGGCGTAGCCGAGCGCCGAGTTGCCGAACTGCGGCACGCCGCCCGCCGCGGCCTTCGCGGGTGGCGACAGCAGGATCCAGGCGACGAGCACGAACGTGCCGATGATCTCGGAAACCAGGTTCCACGGCACGCTCGGGACGGTCGGGCCGGTGGAGAAGATGCCCAACGTGTTCTGCGGTTCGTCGTGCGTGTCGAACTGCATCTTGTACGTCGCCCAGCAGAGCATCGCGCCGACGATCGCGCCGACCATCTGACCGGCGACGTACACCGGAACGTCACCCCACGGCGTCTTGTCCGCGACCGCGAGTCCGAGCGTCACGGCGGGGTTCAGGTGAGCCCCGCTCGGGTTGGCGATACTCGCACCCGTGAAGACCGCGAAGGCCCAGCCGATGTTGACGAACAGGAAGCCGGTGCTGTTGCCGAGCGTGTTCTTGAGCACCTGGTTCGCGACGACACCGGTGCCCAGGAGGATGAGGACCGCTGTCCCCAGGAGCTCCCAAACGAAGATCGAGCCTGCACTCATTCGCCGACCTCCACTCGTTTGCGGCAAGGAGGGAGCGCAAACCCGAGGTCAGGGCCGCGCCGCCCGCCTACAACGTGATCGGACGCTATTACCGGGCTGATCAGTTGTCCATGCCAAGTGGTTGTGGTCGGGCCGTTTTCAGGCCGAAGGGTTCTGGCGTCCGCGCCCGTGGGCGAACGCGCGTTCGTGCAGGTAACGTGATCTGCGAGTCGTCACAGGGAGGCGTCTGTCGTGGCAACGCGCAAGAACGCAGCTGCAGCACCGCAAACCCCCTCCGCCCCGCCGATCACCGGCAGGATGGGTCCCGCCGAACGCGAGGAGTCGTGGCAACGGCTCGGGGCGGAGACGTTCGACCTCGTGGTGATCGGCGGTGGCGTCGTCGGTGTCGGCGCGGCGCTCGACGCGGCCACCCGCGGTCTGCGGGTCGCGCTCGTCGAGGCCCGCGACCTGGCCTCCGGCACGTCGAGCCGGTCCTCCAAGCTCTTCCACGGCGGCCTGCGCTACCTGGAGCAGCTGGAGTTCGGCCTGGTGCGCGAGGCACTGCGCGAACGCGAGCTGATGCTGACGCGCCTCGCGCCGCACCTGGTGAAGCCGGTGAGCTTCCTCTACCCGCTCTCGAACCGGGTGTGGGAGCGGCCGTACACGGCGGCCGGCCTGTTCCTCTACGACACGATGGGCGGCGCCCGTTCGGTGCCGGGGCAGAAGCACCTGACCAGGGCCGGCGCGCTTCGACTGGTTCCCGCGCTGAAGCGCGACGCGCTGATCGGCGGCATCCGTTACTACGACGCCCAGGCCGACGACGCCCGGCACACGATGATGGTCGGCCGCACCGCCGCCCACTACGGCGCCGTGGTGCGCACGTCGACCCAGGTCGTCGGGTTCCTGCGCGAGGCCGACCGGGTGTCCGGCGTGCGCGTGCGGGACGTCGAGGACGGGCGCGAGGTCGACGTCAGGGCGCACGCGGTGATCAACGCGACGGGCGTGTGGACGGACGAGCTCCAGCGGCTCTCTGGCTCGCGCGGACGGTTCCGGGTGCGGGCGTCGAAGGGCGTGCACATCGTGGTGCCGCGCGACCGGATCGTCGCCGAGTCCGGGATGATCCTGCGCACCGAGAAGTCCGTGCTGTTCGTGATCCCGTGGCGCAACCACTGGATCGTCGGCACCACGGACACCGACTGGAACCTCGACCTGGCGCACCCCGCGGCGACCAAGCACGACATCGACTACATCCTCGAGCACGTCAACTCGGTGCTCGCGACGCCGTTGACGCACGACGACATCGAGGGCGTCTACGCGGGACTCCGTCCGTTGCTGGCGGGCGAATCCGATTCGACCTCAAAGCTTTCCCGTGAACACGCCGTGGCACGTGTCGCACCGGGACTGGTCGCGATCGCGGGCGGCAAGTACACGACGTACCGGGTGATGGGCGCGGACGCCGTCGACGCGGCGCACGTCGACCTGCCCGGCCGGATCCAGCCGTCCATCACGGACAAGGTGCCGCTGGTCGGCGCCGACGGCTACCACGCGCTGGTGAACCAGGCCGACCAGCTGGCGGCCAAGCACGGGCTGCACCCGTACCGCGTCCGGCACCTGCTCGACCGCTACGGCTCGCTGGTGCACGAGGTCCTGTCGCTGGCCGCGGACAACCCGGAGCTGCTGAAGCCGATCCCCGCGTCGCCGGACTACCTGCAGGTGGAGGCGGTGTACGCGGCCTCACACGAGGGCGCGATGCACCTGGAGGACGTGCTGACGCGCCGCACCCGCATCTCCATCGAGTACGCCCACCGCGGCGTCGACTCGGCGGAGGCGGTGGCACGGCTGGTTGCGCCGGTGCTCGGCTGGGACGACGACGCGATCAAGCGCGAGGTCGAGATCTACAACACCCGCGTCGAAGCCGAACGGGCGTCGCAGACCCAGCCGAACGACCAGGCCGCGGACGCCGTTCGTGCCGCGGCTCCCGAAGCCCGTCCTCAATTGACCGAACCCGTGAGCTGATCTTCGGCATGCTGTAGGCATGTCTGGGGTCGAGAGAAGAACGTTCCTGATCGGTGCAGCCGTGGCCGGTGCCGCTTCGACCGGTACCGCCCGCGCTGCCACTCCTCCGTTGTTCGAGCACGGCGTCGCGTCCGGTGATCCGTTGCCGGACGGCGTGCTCCTGTGGACGCGTGTGGTCACGGCGTCCGCGATCCGATGGGAAGTCGCGTCGGACGAGGACTTCCGCCGGATCGTGAGGCGCGGCGTCACCCGCACGTCCGCGGCCAGGGACCACACCGTGAAGGTGGAGGTCCACGGCCTGCGGGACAACACCCGCTACTGGTACCGGTTCCGCGTCGGTGACGTGGTGTCGCCGGTCGGCCGCACGAAGACGGCCGGCTGCGGGTCCGAGCTGAACTTCGGCGTCGCGTCGTGCGCGAACTGGCCGGCCGGGCACTTCGCCGGCTACGGCTTCCTGGCCCGCCAGGACCTCGACGCCGTGATCCACCTCGGCGACTACATCTACGAGAACCTCGACGGCACGGTCCGCCCGCACGATCCGGCACACAGGTGCGTCACGCTCGACGACTACCGCCGCCGGCACGCGCAGTACAAGACCGACCGGCACGTCCAGGCGCTGCACGCGGCCCACCCGATGATCGCCACCTGGGACGATCACGAGAGCGCCGACAACTCGTCCAGCATCGGTTCGCCGCAGCACGACCCGGCCACCGAGGGCCCGTGGGGCGCGCGGATGGCCGCCGCGACGCAGGCCTACCACGAGTGGATGCCGGTCAGGGAGGGCAAGCTCGACCGGACGTTCCGCTTCGGCGAGCTCGCGACGTTGAGCATGCTCGACCTGCGTTCGTACCGCACCGACACCACGATCCTCGGTGCCGCCCAACGGGACTGGCTGATCAACACCCTCACCTCCGACCGCGCCCGCTGGCAGCTCGTCGGCAACTCGGTGATGATCGCCCCGGTGACGTTCCCGCCGCTACCGGGCTTCCCCGCGACGAACACCGACCAGTGGGACGGCTTTCCCGCCGACCGGGAGCTGGTGCTGAGGTCGTTGGGAGACCGGAAGAACACGGTGTTCCTGACCGGCGACATCCACAGCTCGTGGGCGTCCGACGTGCCGCTGAACGGCGCGTCGGTGGCCACCGAGTACGTCGTCACGTCGCTGACGTCGGCCAACTTCGACGACCTGATGAAGGTGCCGCCGCGCACGGCGTCGTTGCAGATCGAGGCCGGAATCCAGGCTCTGAACCCGCACGTGCGGTTCGTGGAGCTGGACTCGCACGGCGTCTCGACGCTGCGGGTGACGGCCGACGAGGTGCGGTTCGACTGGCACTACGTGGCGGACAAGGTGAACCCGGACAGCGCTGTGGCGCGTGCGCATTCGTTCCGCACGCGCCACAACACAGCTCAGACCGAGAGGGTTCCGCTCTAGGCGAGAGCAGCCAACGCGGTGTGCACCATGACGCGGACCCCGACGAGGAGCGCGCGCTCGTCCAGGTCGAACGTCGGCTGGTGCAGATCGCGCTGCTTCTCCTGGCCGTTCCACACGCCGAGGCGCGCGAACGAACCGGGCACGTGCTCCAGGTACCAGCCGAAGTCCTCACCGCCGGAGGACTGCTCGGTACCTGCGAGCGCGTCGTCTCCCAGTGCGGCCTCGATGCCGGCGCGCAGGATCTGGGTGGACTCGCGCTCGTTCACCACCGGCGGCACGCCGCGGCGGTGGTGGAGGTCGAAGCCGACGCCCGTGGGCAGCAGCAGGCCGGTGACCAGGTCCTTGACCAGCGGCTCCAGCTCGGCCCAGATGTCGCGGTCGCCGGTGCGCAGCGTGCCGCGCAGCAGACCGTCCTGCGGCACGGCGTTCGGCGCCTCGCCCGCGTGGACGGCGCCCCACACCAGGACGGTTCCGGAGCGCGGGTCGACGCGGCGGGACAGCATCGTCGGCAGGCCGGTGATGACCGTGCCGAGCGCGTGGACCAGGTCCGCGGTCAGGTGCGGGCGCGAGGTGTGGCCGCCCGGCGAGGACAGCCGCAGCTCCAGCAGGTCCGACGCCGACGTGATGGCGCCGATGCGGGTGCCGATGCGGCCGACCTGCAGACGCGGGTCGCAGTGCAGACCGAAGATCCGCTCCACGCCGTCGAGGCCACCTGCGGCGAGCACGTCGAGCGCACCGCCCGGCATGACCTCCTCCGCCGGCTGGAAGACCAGACGGACGCGGCCGGGCAGTTCGGTGGCCGACGCGAGAGCCAGGGCCGTGCCGATCAGGACCGTCGTGTGGGCGTCGTGACCGCACGCGTGCGACACACCGTCCACAGTGGACGCGAACGGCAGGCCGGTGTTCTCCGGCAGCGGCAGGGCGTCCATGTCCGCGCGGAGGGCCACGCAACGGGGGCCGTTGCCGACGTCGCAGATCAGGCCGGTGCCGCCGGGGAGGATGCGCGGCTTGAGGCCGACCTCGCGCAGCAGCTTGGCCACGAGCTCGGTGGTGTTGTACTCCCGGCGCGACAGCTCCGGGTTGGTGTGGATGTGCCGGCGCCAGGCGACGACGTCCGAGGCGTGCGCCTTCAACCAGTCGTCGAGCCAGGCTGGGCCGCGGCCCTCTCCCAGATCATCCACAGGAGACATGCTGACCCCGGTGGGGTCCACGAGCATCTCGGTGGACGACTTCACAGATGAAGAGCCCGAGGGCCGGGAGTCCAGAACCGTCATGCCGCACCTCCGCGGGCCAGCAGCCGTGCGCGCTGCTGGGAATCGGTGGCTGTCGCGATCGTCGTCCAGGCCATGGCAAGTGCTCCTTCGAGCAACGCACGGTCGGCCGACGCCGAGGCACAGGCGGTCGCGAACTCTTGTTGGTGGTTCACCGCGTCTCCGCAGTCAATGGCAATGGTCGGGTGGATGGCGGGCAACACTCTTGTGACGTTGCCCATGTCGGTGCTGCCGATCTTCTCTCGCTGCTCCTGCTCCGGCGAAAGCGGACGTCGTCCCAGCTCGGTGGCCGCGCGCCGGTAGGCGTCCGCCAGCCACGGGTCGGGAGTCAGCTCGGCGTAGATCGGCGAGACCTGCTCGACCTCATGGGTGCAGCCGGTCGCGAGCGCTCCGGCCTGGAAGCAGTCCCGGATCCGGTTCTCCAGGCGCTGCAACGATTCCAGATTCTCCGCCCTCACATCGAACATCGCTGATGCGCGAGCGGGTATTACGTTCGGCACGGTGCCGCCGTTGGTGACGATGCCGGTCACCATCTGGCCGGGCTCGAGGTGCTGCCGCAGCAGGCTGATCGAGATCTGTGCGACGGTCACCGCGTCCGCGGCGTTGATGCCCAGGTGCGGGGCGGCGGCCGCGTGTGACGGCTTGCCCTTGTAGTGCACCTCGAGGTCGGTGATGGCCAGCGACTTCGCGGCGCACGACTCGTACGGCGCCGGGTGCACCATCATCGAGAACGAAACGTCGTCGAACACGCCTCGTTCCAGCATGAGGACCTTGCCGCCGCCGACCTCCTCCGCCGGAGTGCCGATCACCTTCACGGTGACACCCAGCCGGTCCGCGACGTCACGCAGAGCGAGCGCCGTGCCGACGGAAGCGGCGGCGATGACGTTGTGCCCGCACGCGTGCCCGACCTCGGGCAACGCGTCGTACTCGGCACACAGACCCAGCACCAGCTCGCCGTCGCCGAACGTGGCGACGAACGCGGTGTCCAGGTCGGCCACCCCGCGATCGATCTTGAAACCCTCGCGGGCGAGCAGGGAGGTGATCTTCTCGACGCTGCGGTGCTCCTCGAAGGCCAGCTCAGGCTCGGCGTGGATCGAGTGCGACAGGTCCAGCAGCGCGCCGGAGTACCGCTCGACAGCCGAGCGTGTGCTCATCTTCAAGTCGGTACCCATTTGCCACCATCCTGCATCACCACCTTCGGGACGCCGTGCGCTGATGATGATCAACCGGCTGGCCGGTCGCAGCGCTGCGCCAAGCGGCGAGCGAGTTTCGGTCTGACCGATCAACCATGACGCAAATGGTCGAGAAGCACGCTTAATTTTGACTATTACGTCCCACCATCTGGGACGAACGGTCTCAGCCCTTCTTGGCCGCGCGATCCTTGCGCCACGCTGCCCACCGCTTCTTGTTGCGGTAGTAGACCAGCACGAACAGCAGAACGGCGATACCGCCCATCCACAGCTTGCGCTTGGTCTCCGCCCGCTCCTCCGGAGACGGCTCCTGCGGCGCGTTCACACTGGGAGCCGGGTTCACGGTCGTCTGCTGCGCCACCGGCACAGGCGCGTTCGCGGCCTCTTGCGCGGTCGCCCCAGCGGCGAACCCGACAACGCTCATCAGCGCGAACACGCAGGCCAGCAGCAACCTCGACATGGCCTGAACTCTACCTCGAATACCACGATCGATGGTCACCCAAACTAGTTAAGCGCCTACCGAGAGTCCGATTGGAACGCCTGCAAAATCTGCTCGGCGGCGAGGGTCGCGGTGAGCTCACCGGAACGGACCTTCTCCTCCAGGGAGGGGGCCAACGCGCGCACGGCGGCGCTTTCGCGCAACTGCCGCCACAGTTCGTCGTGGACCATCATCCAGGTCCATTCGACCTGCTGGCGCCGCCGTCGTTCGTCCAGCTCGCCGGCGTCGGTCAGAGTCGACCTGTGTTCCAGCACGCGGGACCAGAGCTCGTCGAGACCGGCGCCGGTGAGACCCGAGCAGGTGAGCACCGGCGGGTGCCACAGGGCGTCCGGCGGGCGCAGCAGCCGCAACGCTCCGGCCAGCTCGCGCGCCGCCTTGCGGGCGTCCATCTCGTGCTCGCCGTCGGCCTTGTTGACCGCGATGACGTCCGCGAGCTCCAGGACGCCCTTCTTGATGCCCTGGAGCTGGTCGCCGGTGCGCGCGAGGGTCAGGAACAGCGAGCAGTCCGTCATGTTCGCGACGGCCACCTCCGACTGCCCGACGCCGACGGTCTCGACCAGCACGACGTCGTAGCCCGCGGCCTCGACCAGCACGATCGTCTCGCGGGTGGCCTGCGCGACGCCGCCGAGCGTGCCGCTGGTGGGCGACGGCCGGATGAAGGCGTTCTGGTTCACCGACAGCCGCTGCATGCGCGTCTTGTCGCCCAGGATGCTGCCGCCGGTGCGGGTCGACGACGGGTCGACGGCGAGCACCGCGACCCGGTGCCCCTTCTCGGTCAGCACGGTCCCGAGCGCGTCGATGAACGTCGACTTGCCCACGCCGGGGACACCGGTGATGCCGACCCTGATCGCGTCGCCGGACTTGGGCAGCAGCTCGACCAGCAGTTCCTGGGCCTTGGCCCGGTGATCGGCGCGCGTCGACTCGACCAGGGTGATGGCCCTGGCCAGCACGCCGCGGTTGCCGTCGAGCACGCCTTTCGCGTACTCGGCGACGTCGATCACCCTACCCATGCCCGAGCTGGCCCGAGAGCTTCACCAGCAGGTCCTTCGCCGCGTCCGCGATCACCGTGCCGGGCGGGAAGATCGCCGAGGCGCCCGCCGCGTACAGCTCGTCGAAGTCCTGCGGCGGGATCACACCACCGACGACGATCATGATGTCCTCGCGGCCGAGGTCGGTGAGCGCCGCCTTCAGCGCCGGCACCAGCGTGAGGTGGCCGGCGGCGAGCGAGGACACGCCGACGATGTGCACGTCCGCCTCGACGGCCTGGCGCGCGACCTCCTCCGGCGTCTGGAACAGCGGGCCGACGTCGACGTCGAAGCCGAGGTCCGCGAACGCCGTGGCGATCACCTTCTGGCCCCGGTCGTGGCCGTCCTGGCCCATCTTGGCCACCAGGATGCGCGGACGGCGTCCCTCCTCCGCCGCGAACGCCTCGACGACCTCGCGGCAGGCGTCCACGTTGGACACTTGACCGACCTCCTGCCGGTAGACACCGGTGATGGTGCGGATCTGGGCGGAGTGCCTGCCCCACACCTTGCCGAGCGACTCCGAGATCTCGCCGACCGTGGCCTTGGCGCGGGCGGCGTTGATCGCGAGCTCCAGCAGGTTGCCCTGGCCCTGTGCGGCATTGGTGAGGGCGTCGAGAGCATTGTCCACAGCGGACTGATCGCGCTCCTCCCTGAGCCTGCGGAGCTTTTCGAGCTGCTGCGCGCGCACGCCGGCGTTGTCGACCTTGAGGACCTCGATCTGCTCGTCGTTGTCCACCAGGTACTTGTTGACGCCGATGACGGGCTGGCGGCCGGAGTCGATGCGTGCCTGGGTCCTCGCCGCCGCTTCCTCGATGCGCAGCTTGGGGATGCCCTCGTCGATGGCGCGGGCCATGCCACCGGCCTTCTCGACCTCGGTGATGTGCTCCCACGCCTTGGCGGCGAGCTCGGCGGTGAGCCGTTCGACGTACGCGCTGCCGCCCCACGGATCGATCACGCGGGTCGTGCCGGACTCCTGCTGGAGCAGCAGCTGCGTGTTGCGGGCGATGCGCGCGGAGAAGTCGGTGGGCAGCGCGAGCGCCTCGTCGAGTGCGTTGGTGTGCAACGACTGCGTGTGCCCCTGGGTCGCGGCCATGGCCTCGACGCACGTGCGCGCGACGTTGTTGAACACGTCCTGCGCGGTGAGCGACCAGCCGCTGGTCTGGCAGTGCGTGCGGAGGCTCAGTGACTTCTGGTTCTTCGGCTCGAAGCCGTTGACCAGCTTCGACCACAGCAGGCGCGCGGCCCGCATCTTGGCGATCTCCATGAAGAAGTTCATGCCGATCGCCCAGAAGAAGCTGAGCCGCGGCGCGAACGCGTCCACGTCCAGGCCCGCCGCCTGACCGGCGCGGATGTACTCGACGCCGTCCGCGAGCGTGTAGGCCAGCTCCAGGTCGGCGGTCGCCCCCGCCTCCTGCATGTGGTAGCCGGAGATCGAGATGGAGTTGAACTTCGGCATGTGGGAGCTGGTGTAGCTGAAGATGTCGGAGATGATCCGCATCGACGGCTGCGGCGGGTAGATGTAGGTGTTGCGGACCATGAACTCCTTGAGGATGTCGTTCTGGATGGTCCCCATGAGCTGCTCCGGCTTCACCCCCTGCTCCTCCGCCGCGACGACGAACAGGGCGAGGATCGGCAGCACTGCGCCGTTCATCGTCATCGACACCGACATCTTGTCCAGCGGGATGCCGTCGAACAGCGTGCGCATGTCGTAGATCGAGTCGATCGCGACGCCCGCCATGCCGACGTCACCGGCCACGCGCGGGTGGTCCGAGTCGTAGCCGCGGTGCGTGGCGAGGTCGAAGGCCACCGAAAGACCCTTCTGCCCGGCCGCGAGGTTGCGGCGGTAGAAGGCGTTGGACTCCTCGGCCGTGGAGAAACCCGCGTACTGCCGGATGGTCCACGGCTGGTTGACGTACATCGTCGGGTACGGGCCGCGCAGGAACGGCGCGATGCCCGGATAGGTGCCGAGGAAGTCCAGACCGTCGGTGTCGGCTTGGGTGTAGACCGGCTGGACCGCGATGCCCTCGGGCGTCTCCCACACCGGCAGGTCGGTCTCGTACTTCGCCGACGGGAGCGGGCCGAGGTCGATGTCCGCGAAGTTGGGGATCATCGCTCCACTCCCTGGGATTTTTTGATGGCGAGGAAGTCGTAGGTGCTGTTCAGGATCTCCAGCGCGGGGCAGCCCATGTACACGAAGCCGTCGACCTGCGCGTCGCTCTTCTTGCCTGCCAGGAGTACCCGCTGCGCACCGGCTTTTCTCAACGCTTCCACGGTCGGCACGGCCTGGTCGGCGTAGCTCGTGTCGCTGCCGCACAGGACGGCGATCTTCGCTCCGGAGGCCTTGAACTGCTCGGCGACGTCTTCAGGGCTCTTGGTGGGGCCCGCGTTCGGGGTGGCGAAACCGCCGGCGTTGAAGAGGTTCGCGGCGAAGGTGGCGCGGGCGGTGTGGGCGGCGACCGGGCCGAGGGTGGCGAGGAAGACCTGAGGGCGTTCGGGCTGGGCGTCGGCGAGGTCGCGGAGCTCCTCGAAGGCCTGGGCGTAGCGGACGCGCGGCAGCCCGAAACTGTCAGACCCGCTTGAGAGACTTGGGATGGGGGGTGCATCCCCCCAGGGGGCCTGCGAGTCCGAATCGATTCCGGGCTCGCGCACGACCGGCTTCTCGCCCAGGTTCGGGAACTCGCTCACCCCCGTGATCGGATCGCTCCGATCCGCCAGCCGAGCCGACCGCTTCTCCCACGTCGCAGCGATCCGCGAAGCAACCACCTCGCGCGCGGCAGGCAGCCCACCCGCCCGTTCGATCTCCTGGAACCACGACCACGCCTCACCGGCCAGCGCGTCCGTGAGCTTCTCGACGTACCAGGACCCGGCCGCCGGGTCGATCACCTCGCCGAGGTGCGACTCCTCCAGCAGCAGGTTCTGCGTGTTGCGGGCGACGCGGCGCGCGAACTCGTCCGGCAGCCCGATGGCGGCGTCGAACGGCTGCACCGTCACCGAGTCGGCGCCACCGAGACCGGCGGACAGGCACGCCACGGTCGTGCGCAGCATGTTCACCCACGGGTCGCGGCGGGTCATCATCGCCGAGGACGTCACCGCGTGCTGCACCTGCGGCACGTCCACACCGGACACTTCGGCGACGCGCGCGAACAGCCGGCGCGCGGCCCGCAGCTTCGCGATCGTCGTGAACTGGTCGGCGGTCGCGGCGTAGCGGAACTCCAGCTGCGCGAACGCCTGCTCGACACCGAGTCCGGCGTCGGTCAACGCGCGCAGGTAGGAGACGGCCAGCGCGAGGGACGCACCGAGCTCCTCGGCGTCGGACCCGCCCGCGTCGTGGAACGGCAGCGCGTCCACCACGACGGTCCGCAGGCCGGGGAACTGCTCGACGGCCTGCCTGATGACGTCCAGCGCCTCACCGGAAGGCACCAGCGCCAGGTTGCCGCGCACCTCCGTTGCCAGCAGCGGTGCCTGGTCGTAGATCCGCAGCATCGTGCGCGCCGCCTCGACGTCTCCGTCGAGCACGATCGGCGCGAGGTCGAGGTACACCCCGTCCAGCACGCGTTCCAGCGACGAGGCGGGGAGGGCCAGCCACAGCGAGGTGACGCCGCCCTCCAGGTCGTTCATGATCGCGACCGGATCGGGCACGGAGTGGCGCTGGCGGACGTCCCAGCCCTGCTTCGCCGGCACGAGGGCGTAGGCGGGCAGCGCGTCGTCGAGGGTGTAGAGCGGCTGGAGCTCGATGCCGTCGTACGTCTTCGTGACCAGCGAGTCGAAGCTCGCACCGGTCTTGCGGAGCACGGCGTCGACCAGCTCACGCCACTGCTCCCTCGACGCCGAGGGGAACTCGTTCGCGCGGAATTCGGCGGGCAAGGCCAACTCCATCATGCGTTGCAGTGTTACCGACCAGTACCGACACGGCTATGTGAGGTTCACCGCCGTTAACGATGCAGTGAGTGTGTCAGGAAGAATCGAGTCGTGGACAAAGGTGACCTGAAACGCCTGATCGCGGATCGGTACCGGTTGCTGCACGTGCTCGGTCAGGGCTCGATGGGCACCGTGTGGGCCGCTCACGACGAGGTGCTGGGCAGGCAGGTCGCCGTGAAGGGCATTCTGCACACGCCCGGCATGCCCGACGTCGAGGCCGCTCAGCTGCGGGAACGGACGATGCGCGAGGCACGCGCCGTCGCCGCGCTCTCCCACCCGAACCTCGTCACGCTCTACGACGTCGTGCAGCAGGACGGCGACCCGTACGTGGTGATGGAGCTGGTGCCGTCGCGCAGTCTCGGCGAGGTGTTGCAGGAGCAGGGCTGCCTCACCGAGAAGCAGGGCGCCGCAGTGCTGGACGCGATCGCGGCCGCGCTGGCGTCGGCGCACCGCGTCGGGATCACGCACCGGGACGTCAAACCGGGCAACGTCCTGATCGCGGACGACGGCCGGGTCAAGCTCACGGACTTCGGCATCGCGCGCAACGTCGCCGAGGCCACCATGACCGCGCGCGGCATCACGCTGGGCACGCCCGCCTACATCGCGCCCGAGGTGGCGCAGGGCGGTGACGTGTCCGAGGCGGCGGACCGGTGGTCGCTCGGCGCGACGATGTGGGCCGCGATGGCGGGCGAACCTCCGTACGTGGGCAAGAACGTCATGCAGACGATCAACGCGGTGATCAACGGTGACGTGCCGGTGCCCGCGGGTGCTCATCGGCTCGCGCCGGTGATCAGCGGGCTGATGCGGAAGGAGCCGTCCGAGCGGCTGTCGCTGGTCGACGTGCGCAAGCAGGTCTACCCGCTGCTGCCGGAGCCGGGCACGGACGCGTTCGAGGTCCGCGAGTCCGTGCCGCTGCCGGTCGTCGTGCGGCCGAAACCGAAGATCGAACCGGACGCGCCGCTGGCCGACGACCCGGGCCCGCTGCCGTTCATGGTCACCAAGCCGATCACGCCCCAGCGCCGCGGACGGGTCGCCTCCACGTTCGTGCTGGTCGCGGCCATCCTGCTGTTCGTGGTGGGTTCCGGTGGCGGGTTCGCGCTGACCAGGCTGGCCGCGGGCGCGCCGCTGCTGCCGCCGACCGAGCAGACGGTGCAGACCCTGCCGACGCTGCCCAACTCGGCGACGCTGGTGCCGCGCACCGCGTCCGCCGTGACGGCGATCGGCGACCAGGGCGGCGAGTTCAAGCTGAACGTCGAGCAGAGCTGGTCGATGTACTCCGAGCAGCGCGCCGCCGACCTGAGGTTCCCGGCGTCGGCTGTGGTGCACTTCGTGTCCGGCAGCGGGGCGTACCAGGTGACCGTGCAGCGGTTCCCTGACTACTACCCGAAGCGCGACATCAAGACGTACGTGACGGGCGTGCAGTCGCGGTGGCCCGGCCGGTTCTTCGGCGGCGAGACGGTACCGACGCCGAACCTCTCCGGGCCGCGCATCGAGGACAGCATCCAGTTCGTCTACCGCACGGTCGAGGGTGACGAACCCAACGCGTTGAGGCGGTCGCACTTCTCCCGCGTGCTGCCGTTCAGCAACGACCTGTGGGTGGTCGAAGTGGTGGTGCCCACAGAGCAGGAGGACGAGGCGCGCGCACGGCTGTTCGACGCGATCGCCTCGACGTTCGCCCCGGTTTAACATCTGGCGGTGACTCCAGAAGAGCTGGCCGGCAAGGCCGCGGAAGAGATCCAGAGCCGCACCGGCGTGGCGAAGCACGACATCGCGATCGTGCTCGGTTCCGGCTGGCGGCCCGCCGCCGACGTGATCGGTGAGCCGGCGAGCGAAATCCCCGTCGGTGAGCTGGAAGGCTTCGAGGCGCCGACCGCGCTCGGCCACGGCGGCACCATCCGTTCCGTCGACGTGGGCGGCAAGAAGGTCCTCGTCGTCCTCGGCCGCACCCACGGCTACGAGGGCAAGGGCGTGCAGAAGGTCGTCCACGGCGTGCGCACGGCTGCTGCTGCCGGTGTGTCCACGATCGTGCTGACCAACGCGGCCGGTGGCCTGCGGCAGGGCATGTCCGTCGGGCAGCCGGTGCTGATCTCCGACCACCTGAACCTCACCTCGCTGTCGCCGCTGGTCGGCGCGCGGTTCGTGGACCTGACGGACCTGTACTCGCCGCGGCTGCGCAAGCTGGCGCAGGAGATCGACCCGTCGCTGGAAGAGGGCGTGTACGCCGGTCTGCCGGGCCCGCACTTCGAGACGCCGGCCGAGATCCGGATGCTGCGCACGATGGGCGCGGACCTGGTCGGCATGTCGACCGTGCACGAGGCCATCGCCGCGCGGGCCGAAGGCGTCGAGGTGTTCGGTCTGTCGCTGGTCACCAACCTCGCGGCGGGCATCACCGGCGAGCCGCTGAACCACCAGGAGGTGCTGGAGGCCGGTGCCGCCGCCGCTCAGCGCATGGGCACGCTGCTGCGTGAGCTGGTGGACCGCGCATGAGCCTGACGCCGGCACTGCGTGACGCGACGTTCCGGTGGATCGCTGACGACCCGTCGGACGCGACTCGAACCGAGCTGCAGGGCGTGTTGGCGCGGGCGATGGGCGGAGATGCCGCCGCGCTGGAGGACTTGCAGGACCGGATGGCCGGGCCGCTCACGTTCGGCACCGCCGGGCTGCGCGGGCCGGTGCGGGCGGGCACCAACGGCATGAACGTCGCCACGGTCGTCCGCACGACCGCCGGCCTGGCGTCGTGGTTGGGGACTTCGGGCCTGGTGTTCGTCGGACGCGACGCCCGGCACGGTTCCGAGGACTTCGCCGCCGCTGCCGCCGAAGTGATGGCGGCAGCGGGCTTCGACGTGCGGATGCTGCCGGGGCCGTTGCCGACGCCGGTGCTCGCGTTCCTGGTGCGCAAACACGGTGCTGTTGCGGGGATTCAGATCACCGCGTCGCACAACCCGCCCGCGGACAACGGCTACAAGCTCTACCTGGCCGGTGGTTCGCAGATCGTGCCGCCGTCGGACGGGGAGATCGAGAAGGCCATCGAGGCCGTTCCCGCCGCCGTGTCCGTGCCGCGGGCCAGTGGCTGTTCGGTCGTTTCCGACGCCGAAGTCGACGAGTACCTGGAACGAGTTGCCTCGCTGCCGCGCCAGAACTCGCGTGAGCTCAGGATCGCGTTGACGCCGATGCACGGCGTCGGTGGCGCGTTCGCCGTGGAAGCGTTGCGGCGCGCGGGTTTCACCGACGTGCACGTGGTGCGTTCGCAGGCGGTGCCGGACCCGGACTTCCCGACCGTGGTGTTCCCGAACCCGGAGGAGCCCGGCGCGTCCGACGAGTTGCTCTCGCTCGCGGCGTCGGTGGACGCGGACCTGGCCATCGCGCTGGACCCGGACGCCGACCGGTGCGCGCTGGGCGTGCGCGACGGCTCGACGTGGCGGATGCTGCGCGGTGACGAGACGGGCGTGCTGCTCGGCTCGCTCGTGCTGTCCACCACCGAGTCGACGGATCCGCTGGTGGCGACGACGATCGTGTCGTCGTCGCTGCTGAAGTCGATCGCGGCGGCGCACGGCGCCCGGTACGCGGAGACGCTGACCGGCTTCAAGTGGCTGGCACGCGCGGGCGAAGGTCTTGTGTTCGCCTACGAAGAGGCGCTCGGCAACTGCGTCGACCCGGAGTTCGTCGCGGACAAGGACGGCATCTCGGCAGCCGTCGTGGCCGCGGACCTGGCGGCAGGACTGAAGGCCTCTGGCCGGACGCTGCTGGACGCGTTGGACCAGCTCGCGCTGGACCACGGCCTGCACCTGACCGACCAGGTCTCCTTGCGGTACACCGATCTGTCGCTGATCGGCGCCACGATGTCCCGTCTGCGCTCGGAGCCGCCGTCGGACTTCGCGTCCGAGGATCTGCTGCCCGGCGCGGACGTGCTGCGGTGGACGGCCGACGGCGTGCGCGTGATCGTGCGCCCGTCCGGCACCGAACCGAAGCTCAAGGCGTACCTGGAAGTCGTCCAGCCGGTCACGGACGGACTGGAGTCCGCCCGTGCGGCAGGTAGGGCTCGGCTGGCCGAGCTGCGTGAGCGGGTGACGGAGCTGGTCAGCTAGTCAGCGCGATCGCCAGGCACAACGCGGCCAGGGCAAAGCCCCCGCCGGCCACGAAGTAGGCCCTTCTGGTCGGCGGGGCGATCGCGTTGCGGCGACCCTCCGTGACCGCCGCGACGGCGATCCGCCCGAAGATGTACGCGATCGTGCAAAGCCCCACGCCGAGTCCGAACAACATCGTGTTGACGTCCCACGGACTGTGGTCGAACCCCGGCCACAGCGACGCGAAGAGGGGCCCGAACCCGATCATCCCGATGCCGATCGCAAGGCCGAAACCCCAGGTGATGCGACGCTGACGAGGACTGGTGGTCATTAGGGCGGTGGTCTTCATCTGAGGTCCTTCGACGAGACCCCGTCTGTGAGGACGGGGAGGAACCGGACTCCTGCGGGGCGGGGCCGCCCACGTAGGGTCATATGGCGTTGGTATTCTGTGAACGGTGAATGGGCAGGTGAAGCGGGCGTTCCGGTACCGCTTCTATCCGAGCAAGGCGCAGGCGACGGAGTTGTCGCGCACGTTCGGGTGTGTCCGCAAGGTGTACAACCTGGCGTTGCAGGCCCGCGCAGAGGCCTGGACGCAGCGCCAGTAGCGGATCGGCTACGACACCACGTCGGCGCTGCTGACTGCCTGGAAACGCACCGAGGAACTGGCGTTTCTGGCCGAGGTGTCGGCGGTGCCGCTGCAGCAGGCGTTGCGACATCTGCAGTCCGCGTTCGGTAACTTCTGGGCGAAGCGGGCGCAGTTTCCGCGATTCAAGTCGCGGAAGAAGTCGCACGCCAGCGCCGAGTACACGCGCTCGGCGTTCCGCTGGAGCGACGGCGTGCTGACATTGGCGAAGATGGCCGAGCCGCTGGACATCCGCTGGTCCCGATCCCTGCCCGAAGGAGTAGCGCCCTCGACGGTGACCGTGTCGCGGGACGCGGCCGGACGCTGGTTCGTGTCCCTGCTGTGCGAAGACGCTGGCGTACAGCCGTTGCCTGCCACCAATGCGGCGGTGGGCATCGACGTCGGTCTCGACCACCTGCTGGTCCTCTCGACCGGGGAGAAGATCGGCAATCCGCGGCACGAGCGCCGGGAACGGGAACGCCTGGTCAAGGCGCAGCGGGCCTTGAGCCGCAAGCAGAAGGGCAGCAACAACCGGGCCAGGGCCCGCATCAAGGTCGCCCGAGTGCAGGCCCGGATCGCCGATCGGCGCACCGACTTCCTGCACAAGGTCACCACTCGGCTCGTGCGTGAGAACCAAACGCTCGTGATCGAGGATCTGGCTGTGTCGAACATGGTCGGCAACCACTGCCTGGCTCGTGCGATCAACGACGCGGGCTGGCGGCAGTGCCGGCAAATGCTGCAGTACAAGGCGGATTGGTACGGGCGGGACGTGATCGTGATCGATCGCTGGTTCCCCTCGTCCAAGCTGTGCTCGGTCTGCGGCGCGCTCACGGCGGCGATGCCGCTGCACGTGCGCGTGTGGACCTGCGGCTGCGGCGCGACCCATGACCGGGATGTGAACGCGGCACGCAACATTCTGGCCGCCGGGCTGGCGGTGACAGTCTGTGGAGCCGGTGTAAGACCTCAACGGAACCCTCCGGGCGGGCAGTCGGCGACGAAGCAGAAAACCCCGCGGCGCGAGCCGCAGGGATCCCCTCGTTCACGAGGGGAGGAAGTCAAGGTCCCTCCTGTGTACACCCACCCCTTCCTCCCACCCTTTAGGACGTCTTCCGGGCCGCGGGGTTCCGTTTGCTCATCAACAAGAACGCCTGCGGTCCCCCTTCGTCCACACCCTTCTGACGTTGCAGGCGTGCCACTTCGTTGAACCCGGCTTTCGTCGCGTTGCTCACGGTCTCGTCGATGTCGTGCCAGTACACGTCGAGGTCCACGTCGTGGCCGTACGCGTGGGTCATGTGGCCCTTCCGGTTACCCAGTTTGAAGGCGTGCAACAGGTACCCGCCCGGTTTGACGACGCGGTGGAACTCCTGCCACGGCACCTCTTCCGCCGGCATGTGGACCGTGGAGTACCAGACGACCGCGCCACCCAGGCTGTCGTCCGCGAGGTCGAGCTTCGTGATGTCGCCCTGGGAGAAGTCCAGGTGCGGATAGAGCTTCTTCGCCTGGTCGAGCATGCCGTCGGACAGGTCGATGCCGAACACGTCCTTGCCGAGCTCGTGCAGGTGCCCGGTGATGCGGCCGGTACCGCAGCCGAGGTCGGCGATCGGGCCGTTCGCGAGCTCGGCGAACGCCCGCATGATCGCGGCGTCGAGGGGACGGCCGTCGTGCGCGTCCGGGATGAGCTGGGCGTAGCTGGCGGCAACAACGTCGTAGGAGGCGCGGGTCATGGGCGTTATGTTGCTCGACGTGTCCAGGTTGTTGATCGTCCACCACACGCCCTCGCCCGCCCTGCAGGCGATGTTCGAGGCCGTGGTCTCCGGTGCCACCACGCCCGAGATCGAAGGCGTCGAGGTGGTGCGGCGAGCCGCGTTGTCCACAACCGCTGTGGATGTCCTGGAGGCCGACGGCTACCTGCTCGGCACGCCTGCCAACCTCGGGTACATGAGCGGTGCGTTGAAGCACTTCTTCGACACCGTCTACTACCCGTGTCTCGATTCCACGCGCGGCAGGCCGTTCGGGCTTTACGTGCACGGCAACAACGACACGGCGGGTGCGGTGCGCAGCGTCGAGACGGCCACGACCGGGCTGGGTTGGGAGAAGGCGGCTCAGCACGTCCTCGTCACGGGTGAGCCGTCGAAGGCCGATCTGGAGGCTTGCTGGGAACTCGGCGCAACTGTCGCAGCCCAGTTGTCCACATGAAGCCAGGGTTGTCCACAGCCTCTTGTCCCCAACCTGTGGACAACCCTGGGGATAGATTCGAACACCCGTTCGAAACCCTCGCATTCCTT
>NZ_JBHRZI010000011.1:546851-627664 GCF_042649515.1 Lentzea rhizosphaerae
CCGCCAAACCAACAGCTAACGGCCCACGGTGCTCATGTCTGGGTACCGGTCACCCGCCACCGCCGACGCCGGCACCGCGGCCTCGATCGCTGCCAGGTCGTCGGGGGACAGCTCGAGCGAAGCCGCCGCCACGTTCTCCTCCAGGTACTTGATCCGCTTGGTCCCCGGGATCGGCACCACGTCGTCGCCGCGGTGCTGCACCCACGCCAGCGCCAGCTGACCCGCCGTGACGCCGCGGTCGGCGGCCAGGGCTCGCAGCTCCTCGACCATCTTCAGGTTCGCGTCGAGGTTCGCGCCGGAGAACCGCGGCTGCGCGACGGTGCGGAAGTCGCCCGCGCCGAAGTCGGCGGCCGAGGTGAAACGGCCGGTCAGCACGCCACGGCCCAGCGGCGAGTACGGAACCAGGCCGATGCCCAGCTCACGGGCCGTCGGGACGATCTCGGCCTCGATGTCGCGCGACCACAGCGACCACTCGCTCTGCAGCGCCGTGATCGGGTGCACGGCGTGGGCGCGGCGCAGGGTGTCGGCGCCCGCCTCGGACAGGCCCAGGAACCGCACCTTGCCCTCGGCGACCAGCTCGGCCATCGCCCCGACGGTCTCCTCGATGGGAGTGTCGGTCGGCACGCGGTGCAGGTAGTACAGGTCGATCACGTCGGTGCCGAGCCGCTTCAGCGAGCCCTCGACCGAGGACCGCACGTACTCGCGGTCACCACGCACGCCGCGGCGCTCGGCGCCGTCGCGCACGATGCCGAACTTCGTGGCCAGCACCACGTCCGAGCGGCGGCCGGCGATCGCGCGGCCCACCAGTTCCTCGTTCACGTGCGGGCCGTACATGTCGGCCGTGTCCAGCAACGTCACGCCGAGCTCCAGCGCCCGGTGGATGACAGCGATCGACTCCTGCTCGTCGCCGGCACCGTAGAACTCCGACATTCCCATGCAGCCGAGCCCCTGCGGCCCGACTTCCAGCTCACCGATCTTCCTGCGCTTTTCGGTCATGACGTCAACGTTAGGTGCTGGAGCGCGCTCCAGCTCAAGCACCAATTTCGAAACGCTCAGGTCCGGAAGTCAACAATGATCGCAAGAGCGACAAATCACCCGTTCGGTGGTACAACACCCGGTCCACAAGGACAATATAGAACTCACGTTGTCAGTCTGGGGGGAATGACAGTGCCCCCTTCGGCATGACAAAGTCCTGGGGGAAGGAAGCACATGAAAAGATCAACTGTCATTGCGATGAAACGCGTCCTGACCGCGATTGTGATCGCTTGCGCGACGGTGACGACATTCGCTCCGAGCGCTTCAGCCCAGCCAGCTCCTGAGCCCACCACGGTGGAGTTCAAGTCGGAAGTCGCACTACCCATGGCGAAAATCGCGCGGTCGCCGGAAGCCGTCGGCGTCACCACGGATCCGCCGATGGGCGGATGCCAAGGGCGAATCCAGTTCAACACCGAAGCGAACTACGTCGAGTACTACCTCGTGGACTCGAAGACCCAGTACTACGGCGACGTCATCTGCACGGCGACCGGGCCGAACCAGGCGATGGCCGAGCTGTCCGCGCAGTCCGACTACCGCATCGACGATCAGGTGCGGTCCCAGGCCGAGTTCTACTCGTGCTACGACTGCCTGTCCGCCTGGTCGACCTCGACCGGGTACTGCCTGCAAGGCCCGCAGAAGTGCTGGGGCACGTACACCGCACGTGTCACCGTCACCATGCTTCTGCCGGACGGCTGGTACTGGCCGCAGAAGCCGTGGGACGGATGCGTCCTGTTCGGCGGGCAGTACCCGCCGGAGGCCTACTGCGAGGTGGACTCCACGCCGGCGGAGATCCCGTACGTCTACTCGGGCTGACCACCCGATGAGGGGGCGGACAGCCGTCCCCTCATCCCAACCTGGTGCTAGGTTCTCATCATGAACAGCGACCTGTTCAGCGATCTCCGAACGCGGGGCCGGACGGTTTTCTTCCCGCCGTTCGACAACACCACGGCACATGTCGAGTCCAAGCAGATCCACCTCGTCGCGACCGGCGAGGTGCACATCGTGCTGGAAAGCATCTCTCATTGGCCGGACGGTTTCACGCTCAACATGGCACTGTTTCTCGCGACGGCGACCCGAGAGATTCCCCATTTCGTGCACCACCCGCTTTCCACCGCACCGGCACCTGACGGACTGAACGTGGCGGTGCGGTTTCCCGACGGACGCAAGGCCACGACGCTGGATCCGCTCGAACACGGACAGGACACCAGCGCAATGGTGACGCTGAACGTCACCTCAACTGCCGGTGGCGGTGAAACACATCTGCGGCAGGGCATTTACGTGCACCCGCTGCCCCCGCCCGGATCGGTTGTCGTCGCCGTGAGATGGGAAGCCCGGGGCGTCGGCGAGACGCGGATCGAGCTGGACGGCACCGAGATCCTGGCGGGGGCAGCGCGGGCGCGACAGGTCTGGTCCTAAGCCGTCGCCTCCAAGTCACGCTCGACCACCGCGTAGTGGTCGATCTTGTAGTCGAGCACCTCCAGGCACGTCTGCAGCTCCGCCACGCGGGCGCGGACGTCGTTGCGGTGCTCCACGAGGATCTGCTTGCGGCGGCCTGCCGTCAGGTCGCCACCGTGCCGCAGCTGCGCGAACTCGCGCATCATGCGGATCGGCATGCCGGTCGTGCGCAGGCGCGTCACGAAGGCCAGCCAGCCGAGGTCGTCGTCCGAGTAGCTGCGACGACCGCCCGAGTCTCGCGCGGGCGGGTCGACGAGCCCGATTCGTTCGTAGTAGCGCAAGGTGTCGATGGACAACCCACTGCGCTGCGCGGCTTGGGCTATCGAGTAACTCACGGACTCGACGCTATGACCTGGAGTGCGCTCTAGGTCAAGCGGAATCCTTCGGGAGTCCCCACGCTTCGAGATGACCTGCCATCTCCGGGACGTCGATCTTGTCACGGCCGAGGGCGCGCACGAGGTCGAGCGCGTCGTCCTCGTCGGCATCGATCCAATAGCCGTTGATGTCACACATCGTGACGGCGGCGACCCAGCCGAGCCGCCAGTTTCCCTCGATCAGAGGGCGGGTTCGCACGATCGAGTCGAGTAAAGCGGAGGACTTCAGCCACAGCGTGTCGTAAGCCTCCACGCCGAGAACGGTGGCGCGGGGACGGTACGCCGCGGTGTCCAGCAGGCCGATGTCCCTGACGACGAGATCGCCGCCGGTCACGGCCGTGGCCAGCACCAGGAGGTCCCCGGCGTCGAGGTAGGAGATCACAGCACCCAGTTGATCACAGAGGTCTGACAGTTTCAGGAAGATCCGAGCCTATCCAAAAGACCTCGGTACTTGGGCAGAACTCGCCCGAGAACCTCGCCGAGCTTCTCCTCCTGCTGCATGCGCTGGTAGCGGTCCGCGATCGCCAGCCGCACGACCTCCTGCTTGGAGCGACCCTCGGCCTGCGCCAGTTCAGCGAGCCGCAGGTTCTCCTCTTCGGTCAACCGCAAGGTCATCGCCATGGAGAGACGGTATCAATGTGATACCACTCAGGCCAGAGCCCGTTAGAATTGCGCGATGCCCAGGCCCAAGACCCACGACGACGCTCTGCGGCGGCGTCTGCTCGAACGGGCGGGCGAGCTGCTCAGCACCGAGGGCCCTGCCGCGGTGAGCCTGCGCAAGATCGCCACCGACGTCAACACCTCGACGACGGCGGTCTATTCCCTCTTCGGCGGCAAGCCGGCGCTGCTCGAGGCGCTCTACGACGAGGCGTTCAGCCGGTTCGGGACGAACCTCGCGAACGTGCCGATCACCGACGACCCGGCGGAGGACCTGCTCCAGATCGGCCTGGCGTACCGGCGCAGCGCCCTGGAGGACCCGCAGTTCTACTCGGTGCTGTACTCGAAGGTCGTCGAGCCGACGAAGGAGATGAGCCGCGCGGCGGGCAGGACGTTCGCGCCCGTGATCAACGCGGTGCGGCGGGCGGTCGAACAGGGCGTCTACCTCGCGGAGGACCCGGAGCAGATCGCGATGTCGATGTGGGGCATCGCGCACGGCCTGGTGAGCCTGGAGCTCAACGGGAACCTGCCGCCCGGCGTGGACGCCGAGGCCACCTACGAGCTGGCGTTGCGCGCGCACGGCAGGGGGTGGTTGGCGGAATCCGGGGAGGCGGCCGCCGCGAAACCTCCCCGGACCCGCTGAACTGTCCGGTTAGGACAGTCCGTCTCGTTGTGCGGCCTTCACTTCAGCACTGCTACTTGAGGGCGCCGTCCAGCGCCTTGATCAGCTCGCCGTCGGCGGTGTCACCGTCGAGCGACCAGATCATCGCGCCGCCGAGCTTGCGCTCGTTGATGAAGCGAGCCTTGCGCTTCATCTCGGTCGTGTCGTCGTAGGTCCACCACGTCGTGCCGTCGTAGATCCACGCGAACCCGGCGCGCTCGTCGCGGTAGATCTTGTACTTCGGATCGGCGAGCTTCGTCTTGATGGCGTGGAAGTCCTCGTAGCCCGCCTCGTACGTCGCCGGCGCGGGCGTGCCCGTGCCGAACAGGCCGTTGCGCGTGCCGGGTGCGACACCGGTCCAGCCGCGGCCGTAGAACGGCACGCCGAGCACGGCCTTCGACCGCGGAGCACCGCGCCGCAGCCACGCGTTGACCGTCACCTCGGAGCTGAACTCGTCCTTGGACGGGTCGCCCTTGGGCACGCGCAACGCGGACTGCTGGTTCGCCTCCGGGTCCCACGCACCGTGGTAGTCGTAGCCCTGCAAAGTGCCGAAGGTGAGGTAGCAGAACACCTTCGCGACCTCGAAGCCCTTGTCGACCTGCTTCGGGTCGGCCGGGAGGAACGCGGTCAGGTCGCGGTTCCAGCCCATCTGCTTGCGGTACTCGGCGAGCAGCAGCGTGAAGTTCTCACGGTCGGCGTCGCGGATCACGTTGGGCGGCTCGGGGTTGCCGGGGCTCGCCGGCCACTCCCAGTCGAGGTCGACGCCGTCGAAGACGCCCTTCGCGGCGCCCTCCGGCAGACCCGGCAGGTTGCCCTTGATCCACATGTCGGTGCACGACTTGACGTGCGCGGCACGCGACTCGGGCGTCAGCGCGGCGTTGGAGAAGTACCGGGAACCGGTCCAGCCACCCAGCGAGATGTTGATCCTCAGCTTGGGGTACTTGGCTTTCAGCTGCTTGAGCTGGTTCAGGTTGCCCGCGAGCCGGCCCGGCTCGTCGGCCTTGCCGCTCACGGACTGCTCCGCGGTGTGGGGCATCTGCCAGTCGGCCCACGGGTCGGCGCTGATGCACTTGCCCGACTCGTCGAGGAAGCCGAAGGCGTAGTTGAGGTGCGTGAGCCGCGCAGCGGCTCCGCTGTCCACGAGGTTGCGGACCCGGAAGTTCCGGCCGTACACGCCCCACTGGATGAAGTACCCGACGGTCCGGGCCTTCGAGTAACCGTGGTGCCCACTGGTCTCGACATCGGCGTTCGCCGGCGCAACGGCCAGCGACGCTGACAGGGCGCCGACCGCGAGCGCGGCGACACCCCATCTCCGTCTGGACATGTGACTCCTCAATCGGCAGTGCCAGTTTTTTGGCTCGCAGCGGCGTTGTGGTCCAGAGCACGTTAGCTCTGAGGTCTAGACCACTGCTACGTCCGATCGGAGGTATGTCCTAAACCGCCCCGTACAGACGGTCACCGGCGTCGCCCAGACCGGGGACGATGAAGCCGGAATCGTTCAACCGCTCGTCCACGGACGCCGTGATGAGACGCACCGGCAGCTTGGAGTCCTCGAGGTGGTTGATGCCCTCGGGCGCCGCGAGCACGCACACGGCGGTCACGTCGGTCGCGCCGCGCTGGGTCAGCAACCGGATCGTGTAGGCCATCGAGCCGCCGGTCGCGAGCATCGGGTCGAGCACGAACACGGGACGTCCCGCGAGGTTCTCCGGCAACGACTCCATGTACGGCGTCGGCTGCAGCGTCTCCTCGTCGCGCGCAAGCCCGACGAACCCCATCTGGGCGTCCGGGATCAGCTTGTGCGCCTGGTCCGCCATGCCCAGCCCGGCCCGCAGCACCGGGACGAGCAACGGCGGGTTCGCCAGCCGGTAGCCGGTGGTGCGCGCGACCGGCGTGTGCGTGCGGTCCTCCGTCAGCGGCGCCTCGCGCATGGCCTCGTAGACCAGCATGACCGTGAGTTCCTGCAACGCCGCGCGGAACGCAGCGTTGTCCGTGCGCGCGTCGCGCATGGTTGTGAGCCTCGCCTTGGCGAGTGGATGATCGACGACCAGGACGTCCATGCCCGACACCGTAACCGCTGGGAGGAGCAAGGGGTGTTCGAAGAGATCTACCGGGAGGCACGCCAGCGCGTCGTCGGCCTGACGATGGGCCTGGGCGCGGAGGAGCTCGCCCGCACCGTGCCCGCCTGTCCTGAGTGGACCGTGCACCAGCTGGTCGCACACCTGGCGGGCGGCGCGTCCGATCTGGTCAGCGGACGCATGGAGGGCGCACCGTCCGACGAGTGGACCGCGAGGCACGTCGCCGAGCGCGAGAACGTGCCCGTGGACGACCTGCTGGAGCAGTGGAACGAGCACGGCACCCGCATCGACGCGATGGAGCGGATCCCGTTCCAGCTGGCGATGGACGCGATCACCCACGAGGCCGACCTGCGCGCGGCGCTCGGCCGTGAACGCCTGCCGGACACCGTGTGGCAGCCGACCCTGGTGTGGATGACTCCGCGCAGGATGCCGGACGTGACCGTGAAGACGGAGTTCGGCGACCTCGGCGACGGCCCGATCACCCTGGAGGTCGACGGCTACGAGCTGTGGCGCGCGTTCTTCGGCAGGAGGTCGCGCGGTCAGATGGAGTCGTGGAACTGGTCCGGCCCCGCGCCGATCGACAAGATCCCGTTCTTCCCGCCCAGGGCCACCGATCTGACGGAGTGAACGCCGTTAACTGATGGGTGTAGGGTCGTCCGCGTGACGGACCACGTGCGCATCGGAGTGCTCGGCGCAGCCATGATCGCGCCACCCGCTGTCATCCGCCCGGCCCGCTCGTCGACCGCCGCCGAAGTCGTGGCGGTCGCCGCACGGTCGGCAGAACGGGCACAGGCGTTCGCCGACAAGCACGGCATCCCGCGCGTGCACCGCTCGTACGAGGAGCTCCTCGCGGACCCCGCCGTCGACGCCGTCTACAACCCGCTGCCGAACGGCCTGCACGGCAAGTGGACGCTGGCCGCGCTGGAGGCGGGCAAGCACGTGCTGTGCGAGAAGCCGTTCACCGCCAACGCTTCCGAGGCCGCCTCGGTGGCTTCGGCCGCCCGCGACTCGGGGCTCGTGGTGATGGAGGCGTTCCACTACCGCTACCACCCGCTGGCCGTGCGCGCCGACGAGATCATGCGCTCGGGCGTGCTCGGCCCGTTGCGGCACGTCGAGGCCTCCGTCTGCTTCCCGCTGCCGATGTTCTCCAACATCCGCTACGACTACTCGCTCGCGGGCGGCGCGATGATGGACGCCGGCTGCTACGCCGTGCACATGGCCCGCCTGCTCGGCGGTGAGGAACCAGAGGTGCGTTCGGCGCGTGCGTTGCTGCGCGGCCCGTCCGTCGACAGGGCGATGCGCGCCTCACTCCGCTTCCCCTCCGGCCACACGGGTGCCGTCCACGCGTCACTGTGGTCGTCGACGGTGCTCAAGCTGTCGATGAAGGCGATCGGCGAGAACGGTACGTTGAGCGTCTTCAACCCGCTGGGCCCGCACATGTTCCACCGGTTGTCGTTGCGGCTCAAGGACAGGAGCTCGGCCGAGACGTTCGGACGGCGCGCGACCTACGCCTACCAGCTCGACGCGTTCACCGACGCGGTGCTGCACGGCAAGGCGTTCCCGACGACCGCGGACGACGCCGTGAAGAACATGACGGTGATCGACTCGATCTACCGGGCGGCCGGGCTGCCGCTGCGCCAGCCGACCGCGTAACCCGATTCGGGGGCGATACAACCCGATCCGGGAGTACAGAACCGACAGAGCGACTCCGAAGTGTCTCGTAGCCAGTTGAGACGCGGAGGTGCGAACGGTGACGATCGAGCAGAAGCCCGTCCAGCAAGTGTGTGAATCCCCGCTGGTCATCCTGGGTGTGTCGGCGTCACTCGCCGTGGTGATCGGTGTGCTGCCCGCGCTGTGGGGCCACAGCCCGGCACTCGCTACGGCACTCGGAGCACTGCTGGTGCTGGCATTCGCCATCACGGTCAAGTACGCCCCGAACCGCAAGTAGGAGCCTTAAACTCGATCGGGTGAGCGACGAGCTGGTACCGGCTGACCAGAGTCACATGCGCGCCTCGGACGCGGACCGGGAACGGATCGCGCAGGTGCTGCACAAGGCGACGGCAGAGGGTCGCCTCGACATCCACGAGCTGGACGAGCGGCTCGCGGCCGTCTACGCCGCGAAGACCTACGGTGAGCTCGTCCCCATCACCGCAGACCTGGTGATGAGCGGCCTGCCGCACACGCCGGCCGTGCCGCAGTACCAGCCCGCGATGAGCGACCGCATCGGTGGCGAGCCGGGCAGTGCCGTCTCGGTCGCGTTCTGGTCCGGCATCAACCGCAAGGGCCACTGGGTCGTCCCGCGGATGCACAACGCCGTCGCGGTCATGGGCGGCATCGAGATCGACCTGACCCACGCGAGCTTCGCCGAGGCCGAGGTCACCATCAGCTGCTTCGCGTTCTGGGGCGGTGTCGAGATCCGCGTGCCGGACGACATCAACGTGAAGGTCGACGGGTTCGGGTTCATGGGCGCCTTCGAGGACCGCGCGCCGGGGCGGCGGCACATTCCCGGTGCTCCGACCGTGCGCATCACCGGGCTCGCGATCATGGGCGGTGTCGAGGTCAAGGGGCCCAAGAGGAAGAAGTCGCAGATCTTGCGCGAGCTGCTCGACTGACGTTGCCGGGAGCAAGGCCCCGGCAACGTCGTGTTGGTGCTGGTAGGGCCTGACTGATGGTGTCTGCAAGTACCACCAAGTCTTGATCGAACCGCCGCCAACCACACCCAACTGCGTTCCGCTCGCCCACCGGAGCCAGTTGGTAGTAGCAGAACGCCCGATGATCTTGAGTTGGTAGTACTTGCAAACGCCACGAGTCAAGGGCCGACACGGTCGCCCGACTTTGCCGGGGCCCTGCTGCCGAGAGTACGCGGGGAGCTTTCGTACTCCAGGAGCGCACGCAAGGGCCCCGCGTGCCACAAAAGAACGACTTCCGCTGGAAGAGGTAACCGGTTAGCCTCCTGCGACCGCATGCCGCCTCCCCCGCGAAGGTCATGACGACTCCCTCTGACAGACCCGTTTTCGTTGATCCGAGTGGCCGCCGCCGCAAGGTGATGCGCATCGCCATCGGCGTTGTCGCCGTGGGTGTGCTGTCCTACCTGGTACTTCTCGTCATCGCGCTCGCCGGTGGCCCGGTGAACCCGACGACGCTGCTGCCGATCCCGCACGCCGAACCGGCCGTCACGACGACCACGGACACCCCTGCTTCGTCACCCGAAGCAACATCGTTGCCACGCAACGAAACCACGACCACTCCGCCGGCCGCCACGAGCGCGGCTCCCGTGGCGAACACCACGACGACGACCACGAGCAGCGCCGAGAACGGCAACAAGCGCACCGATCCACCGGGTGCGTCGAACCGGCCGAGCAACCCCGGCGGGGGCAAGCCGTGAGACCTCAGCCGCGCGCACACTGGGTGCTGCTGGGGCTGACCATGGTGATCCTGCTCGGCGCGTTGCTGCTGGACACGTTCGTGGTCGGCCGCGTCGGCCAGGGTGCCGCGCCGACGGCTGGACCCGCGAACACCGTGCCGGAGAGCGTGCACCAGGGCGGGCCGTTGATCGGCGACACCGGGTCGGGGCTCAGCTCGCGCACCACGCCCGACCGCACGGTGGTGCTGACGTTCGACGACGGGCCCGACCCCGAGTGGACGCCGAAGATCCTCGAGGTGCTGCGTCGCAACGGGATCAAGGCCACCTTCTTCGTCACCGGCGCGAACGCGGCGCAGCACCAGGACGTGCTGGAACGCGTCCACGCCGAGGGTCACGAGGTGGGCGTGCACACGTTCACCCACGTCGACCTCGGCAAGGTGGGCGAGACCCGCGCACGGATCGAGCTCGGGCAGACCGGGCTGGTCGTGGCGAGCGGCACCGGGCAGTTCAGCCAGCTCGTGCGGCCGCCCTACTCGAACCGGCCGGACGCGGTCGACGACGAGGATCTCGTCGGCATTCAACGGGTCACCGCGGCCGGGAACCTCGTGCTGCTCTCCGACCTCGACAGCGAGGACTGGCGCAGGCCCGGCACGGACGCGATCGTCGAGAAGTCGACGCCGAAGGACACCAAGGGCGCCGTGGTGCTGATGCACGACGGTGGCGGCGACCGGTCGCAAACCGTTGCCGCGCTGGAGAAGTTGATCCCGAGCCTGAAGGAGCGCGGGTTCACGTTCCAGACCGCCGGCGAGGCGTACGGCGTGCAGCAGGTCATCCGTCCGGCGACGGCGGCCGAACGCGCGGAGGGCACGGCGGTGTCGCTGGCCGTGCGGTTCTCGCGGTTCGTCACGGAGCTGCTCACGTGGCTCGTCCTGATCTCCAGCGTGCTCGCGCTCGCCCGTGCGGCGGTGCTGCTGGTGACGACGGCGATCCACGCGCGGCGCAAACCCGGCAAGCACGCGCCGCGGTTGAAGCCGCAGATGGTGACGGTGCTCGTGCCCGCCTACAACGAGGAAGCGGGCATCGAGGCGACCGTCCGCACGATCCTCTCGAGCACCAACCCCGTGCACGTGATCGTGATCGACGACGGCTCGACCGACCGCACGTCCGAGGTCGTCAGGAGCCTGCACCTGCCCAACGTCTCCCTGGTGCGCCAGCGGAACGCGGGCAAGGCGGCGGCGCTGAACACCGGTCTGCGGCACACCCGCACCGAACTGGTCGTGATGGTCGACGGCGACACCGTGCTGGAACCGGAGACCGTCGCCAACCTCGTGCAGCCCTTCGCCGACCCGGCGGTGGGCGCGGTGTCGGGCAACGCCAAGGTGGGCAACAGGTCGGGGATCCTCGGCCGCTGGCAGCACATCGAGTACGTGATCGGCTTCAACCTCGACCGCCGGATGTACGACGTCATGCAGTGCATGCCGACGGTGCCGGGCGCGGTCGGCGGCTTCCGGGTCGAGGCGCTGCGCGAGGTCGGCGGCGTCCCCGAGGACACGCTGGCCGAGGACACCGACCTGACGATGGCGCTGGAACGCGCCGGCTGGTCCGTGGTCTACACCGAGCACGCGCGGGCCTGGACCGAGGCACCGGCAAGCCTCGGCCAGCTGTGGCGGCAGCGTTATCGCTGGTGCTACGGCACGTTGCAGGCGATGTGGAAGCACCGCGGCGCCGTCTTCGACCGCGGCATGGGCGGCAAACTCGGCCGTCGCGCGCTGCCGTACCTCTTCCTCTACCAGGTCCTGCTGCCGGTGCTGGCGCCCGCGATCGACGTGTTCGCGGTGCTGAGCCTGTGGACCGATCCCGTCGCAGGCGCGTTCGCGTGGCTCGGGTTCCTGGTGCTGCAGCTGATCCCGGCGGTGATCGCGTTCCGGCTCGACGGCGAACGGCTGCGGCCGCTCTGGGCCGTCGCACTGCAACCGGTCGTGTACCGGCAGCTCATGTACCTCGTCGTGATCCAGTCGGTGATCACCGCGCTGGCCGGTGCGGTGCTGCCGTGGCAGAAGCTCAAGCGCACGGGCAGCGCGGCCCAGGACGCGCCGGAGATCGACGAGACGACGGTGCCGCTGTACCGGGCGCAGCTGGCGAGGCGTTGATGGTCGCGATGATCGCCTTCGACGACGGCGAGGTCACGATGCGGAGCGGCTACTTCAAGATCGTGATCGCCACCCTCCGCGCGCGTTCCACCGACCCGGCGGACCTCGAGGTGTGCGACGACTCCGCGGCCGCGAACTGCCTGTGGGTCGACCAGATTCCGGCAGCGCGCAAGTGCGCTGTCGTGCGCACCCTGCACGGCGTTCTCGACGAGTGCCTGGGCAGCTCCGACTTCGCGGGCAACGGCACCGCGCTGTTCGAGTTCGAGATGGCGAAGCTGGAGCTCACGGAGCGGTATCCGACGTGCTTCTACACTGCTTGACCAGGGGAAACGTCCTCACTTAGGACGGGCGTCCCATTCCGCTTAGACTCGCACTCATGGCTGCTCCAACGACACTGCCGTCGGCCCTGGCTGACGCCGCGCGCGACGAATCGTCGCTGCGGCGTTTCCTGCACGGGCTCCCCGGCGTCGACCAGGTCGGCGTCGAGCAACGAGCCGCGGGCCTCGGCACGCGGAGCATCAAGAAGGCCTCCAAGCTGCACGCCATCGACCTGGCGATCAGCATGGTCGACCTGACCACGCTGGAGGGTGCGGACACCGCCGGCAAGGTGCGCAGCCTGGCCGCCAAGGCCAAGCGTCCGGACCCCGACCGGCCGGACGTGCCCAAGGTGGCGGCGGTCTGCGTCTACCCGGACATGGTCAGGACGGCGGCCGAGGAGCTGACGGGCACCGGGATCAACATCGCCAGCGTGGCGACGGCGTTCCCCAGCGGGCGCAGCACCATGGACATCAAGCTCGCCGACACCCGGTTCGCCGTCGAGCAGGGCGCCACCGAGGTCGACATGGTGATCGACCGCGGCGCGTTCCTCTCCGGCCGCTACGGGCAGGTGTTCGAGGAGATCGTCAAGGTCAAGGAGGCCTGCGGGGACGCGCACCTCAAGGTCATCCTGGAGACCGGCGAGCTCGTGACGTACGACAACGTGCGCCGCGCGTCCTGGCTGGCTCTGCTGGCCGGTGGTGACTTCATCAAGACTTCGACCGGCAAGGTGCAGCCCGCCGCGACGCTGCCGGTGACGCACGTGATGCTCCAGGCCGTCAGGGACTGGAAGACGCAGACGGGTGAGCTGCGCGGGGTCAAGCCCGCCGGTGGCATCCGCAGCACCAAGGACGCGATCAAGTACCTGGTGGCCGTGCACGAGGTGGCCGGTCCGGAGTGGCTCGACCCGAACCTCTTCCGGTTCGGCGCGTCGACGTTGCTGAACGACCTGCTCATGCAGCGGCGGACCCAGTTGGACGGCCACTACAGCGGCCCGGACTACGTGACGGTGGACTGAAGACATGTGGGAATACGCCCCCGCGCCCGAGTCGCGGGACATCGCGAACCTCAAGCCGAACTACCGGATGTTCGTCGACGGCAAGTTCGTCGAAGGCTCCGGCGAACCGCTCAAGACCATCAACCCCGGCACCGAAGAGGTGCTCGCGGAGGTCTCGACCGCGTCGCAGTCCGATGTGGACACCGCGGTCAAGGCGGCACGGCGCGCCTACGACCGCGTGTGGTCGAAGATGCCCGGTTCCGAGCGGGCCAAGTACATCTACCGGATCGCGCGGCAGATCCAGGAGCGCGGGCGTGAGCTCGCGGTGCTGGAGTCGCTCGACAACGGCAAGCCGATCAAGGAGTCGCGCGACGTCGACGTGCCCACGGCCGCGGCACACTTCTTCTACCACGCGGGCTGGGCGGACAAGCTCTCCTACGCGGGCTACGGGCCGGACCCGAAGCCGCTGGGCGTTGCGGGACAGGTGATCCCGTGGAACTTCCCGCTGCTGATGGCCGCGTGGAAGATCGCGCCCGCGCTCGCGTGCGGCAACACCGTCGTGCTCAAGCCGGCTGAGACCACGCCGCTGACCGCGCTGGTGCTGGCCGACATCATCCAGCAGTGCGACCTGCCGCCGGGTGTCGTGAACATCATCCCCGGTGCCGGTGACGTCGGTGCCGCGCTCGTCGAGCACGGCGACGTCAACAAGGTGGCGTTCACCGGGTCGACCGAGGTCGGCAAGATCATTCAGCGACAGCTGGCCGGCACGAACAAGAAGCTGACGCTGGAGCTGGGTGGCAAGGCGGCGAACATCGTGTTCGACGACGCGCCGCTCGACCAGGCCGTCGAGGGCATCGTCAACGGCATCTTCTTCAACCAGGGCCACGTCTGCTGCGCCGGATCTCGTTTGCTGGTCCAGGAATCCGTCGCGGACGAACTGCTGGAGAAGCTGCACGCGCGCGTCAGCACGTTGCGCGTCGGCGACCCGCTGGACAAGAACACCGACGTCGGCGCGATCAACTCGCGCGAGCAGCTCGCGAAGATCAAGGAGCTGACCGAGTCGGGCGAGGCCGAGGGCGCCCAGCGCTGGACGTCGTCGTGCCCGTTGCCGGACAAGGGTTTCTACTTCGCCCCGACCGTGTTCTCCAACGTGTCGCAGGCGATGAGGATCGCCCGCGAGGAGATCTTCGGCCCGGTGCTGTCAGTGCTGACGTTCCGCACGCCCGACGAGGCCGTGGCCAAGGCGAACAACACGCCGTACGGCCTGTCCGCCGGCGTCTGGACGGAGAAGGGCTCGCGCATTCTCTGGATGGCGCAACGGATGCGCGCCGGCGTGGTGTGGTCCAACACGTTCAACCGCTTCGACCCGGCCGCGCCGTTCGGCGGGTACCAGGAGTCGGGCTTCGGCCGTGAGGGCGGCCGCACCGGTCTGGAGGCCTACCTCGATGTCTGATCGCATCTCGGTCGCGAAGACCTACAAGCTCTACATCGGCGGCGCCTTCCCGCGCTCCGAGTCGGGCCGGAGCTACCCGGTGACCGACTCGAAGGGCACCTTCCTCGCCAACGCCGCACAGGGTTCCCGCAAGGACGCCCGTGACGCGGTCGCCGCCGCCCGCAAGGCCTTCCCCGGCTGGTCCGGCGCCACGGCCTACAACCGCGGCCAGGTCCTGTACCGCGTGGCCGAGGTCCTGGAGGGCCGCCGCGAGCAGTTCATCACCGAGGTCGCCGCGTCCGAGGGCGTGCAGGTGAAGAAAGCTCAGTCCCTCGTGGACACCGCGATCGACCGCTGGGTCTGGTACGCGGGCTGGACGGACAAGATCGCGGCCGTGCTGGGTTCCTCGAACCCCGTCGCCGGGCCGTACTTCTCGTTCTCCACCCCGGAACCGACGGGCGTGGTGGCCGTGCTGGCACCGCAGCAGTCGTCGTTGCTGGGCCTGGTGTCCGTGATCGCGCCGGTGATCGCGGCCGGCAACACGTGCGTGGTCATCACCTCGCAGGACCGTCCGCTGCCCGCGATCACGCTGTCCGAGGTGCTCGCGACGTCGGACGTGCCGGGTGGCGTCGTCAACATCATCACCGGGCGGACCGCGGAGATCGCGCCGTGGCTCGCGTCGCACGCCGACGTGAACGCTTTGGACTTGACCGGCGCACCCGAGTCGCTGCGCGCCGACCTGGAGCGTTCCGCAGCCGGCACGGTGAAGCGCGTGCTGCGCAACAAGGTCAGCGAGGACTTCACGGTCACGCCCGACCTGTCGCGGATCCGCGCCTACCTGGAGACGAAGACCGTCTGGCACCCGATGGGCGTCTGATCCAGCGTCTGCAAGTACCACCAACTCGAAGTTGGTAGTACTTGCAGACGCACCAACAACCAGGGTTAGTTGGCGGCGTAGGTCTTGCCCCGGGCCGCCAGCTCCTCCCCGAGGATCCTGATCGCCTTCGGGCCGACGCCGTGGATCTTCAGCAGTTCCTTCGCCGACACCTTCGTCAGCGAGTCGAACGTCGTGTAGCCGTGGGCGGTCAGCTCGCGAGTCGCGACCTTTCCGATGGTGCGCGGGAACTCCGACATGCTCAGGAGTTCACCAGACCGGCACGCCACGCCCAAGAGGCGATCCCGACCCGGTTGCGCACGTTGAGCTTCGTCTGCACGGACGCGAGATGCGTCTTCACCGTCGACAGCGACAGGTAGAGCTCCGAAGCGATCTCCTGGTTGCTCAGACCCCGCGCCACCTCCCGCACCACGTCCTGTTCGCGTGCGGTGAGCAGCCCGAGATCCGGCCGCTCGGCGGGCCGCGCGAAGTGCTCCAGCATCCGCACGGTCACCTGCGGCGAGATCAACGCGTTGCCCTGGGCCGCCGCGCGCACCGCCTCGACGAGCAGGGCCGGGCCTGCGTCCTTGGTCAGGAACCCGGAAGCCCCGTTCTCCAGCGCCGTGTGCACGTACTCGTCCAGGTCGAAGGTCGTCACCACGACGACCTTCGTCGTGGGCGAGAGCTTCTTGGTGACCTCCAGGCCGTCCAGACCGGGCATGCGGATGTCCAGCAACGCCACGTCGGGCTTGTGCTCACGCGCGGCGGTGACGGCCGAGATGCCGTCCGCCACGTCCGCGACGACGGTGATGTCCTGCTGCTTCTCGAGGATCATCCGGAAACCGACGCGGACCATCTCCTGGTCGTCGGCGATGAGGACCGAGATCACTTGCTTCCTTCCAGGGGTAGCTCGGCCAGCACCTGCCAGCCGTTCTCACGCGGGCCCGCGGAGAACAGGCCACCGAGCAGGTCGACCCGCTCACGCATGCCTACGAGACCGTAGCCGCCCTGGTTCAGCTCGTGCGGCTGACCGTCGTCGGCAACGACGACCCGGAGCGCGTTCTGCGGCGTCCGCGAGATCTCCACGTCGATCATGGTGGGGCTCTGCGCGTGTTTGTGCACGTTGGTGAGCGACTCCTGGACCAGGCGCAACACCGAGCGGCCGAGCTCCGGTGGCACCTCGTCCGGCAGGTCGATGCGCAGCCGGGTCTCGAAGCCGAGCTCGCGGGTGCGTTCGACGGTCGCGATCACGTCGGCGGCCAGGTCGGTCGTGGCGATCTCGTTCTCGCCCTGGCGCAGGGTGCCGACCATCCGCCGCATCGCGCCGAGCGCTTCCGTGCCTGATCGGACGATTCCCGGCAACAGGCGGTGGGCGGCCTTCGGGTCGTCGTCCGAGACCTCCAGCGCGGCTTGGGCCTGCACGAGCATGCCGGTCACGTGGTGCGCGACCACGTCGTGCAGCTCGCGGGCCAGCGCGATCCGCTCTTCCTTCTGCGCGTCGGTGACGGCGGCCGCGATCAGCCTGCCGCTCTCGGTGTCCCGTGCGCGGAAGTACAGGCCGACACCGACGGCCCCGAAGCCCAGGACCAGCGAGCCCAGCATCTCGTTGTAGTTGCTCCCCGAGATCCAGTTGTCGCGGACGATCGCGGCGAAGAAGCTCACGGCCATCAGCCAGCCGACGGACCACGTGGCGGCGCGGCGCGGCTCCTCGCGCACGATCACGGCGGTGAGGACCAGGCACGCGGCGGTCTCGGCGATGGTCAGCGGGCTCAGGATCGTCGGCATGTTCACGTGGAAGAGCCGGATGACGAACGACGACACGAAGATCGACGCCACGGTCACCGGGATCGCGAAGTCGCGCGACTTGAACGATGCGACGGCCGCGATGCACGGCGGCACGCTGAGCAGCCACACGAGCGCCCCGGCGCTGCGCAGCCCGTCCATCAACACGAGCTCGCCGAGCATCAGCAACGCCAGCCCGGCGGCGATCGGCCATTGGCCCCGATGACTGTCCACGACAGACAACGGTAGGACCATCACACCCCTGTGGCCTCGGTCATCCGGCCGATCCGGTGTGTCGTCAAGGCTGAGGTTTCGCGGGCCCGGACCCGGCACCTTCAACGTCATGAATTCGGTTCTGGCCGCTCGTGGCCTGGTCAAGACCTACGGCGACGTGCACGCGCTCGCCGGGGTGGACATCGACATCTCCCCAGGGGACGTGCTGGCGGTCGTCGGGCCGTCCGGCTCCGGCAAGACGACGCTGCTGCACGTGCTGTCCGGCATCCTGCGCGCCGACGGCGGCGAGGTGTTCCTCGACGGGCGCGCGATCGGTGAGCTGAACGAGACCGGGCGCAGCGAGCTGCGGCGGACGGCGTTCGGGTTCGTCTTCCAGTCCGGCATGCTCGTCGCCGAGCTGACGGCGGAGGAGAACGCCGCCCTGCCGATGCTGCTCGCGGGCGGTTCGCGCGACGAGGCGCTCGGCGCGGCCCGGCGGTGGCTCGGCCGGCTCGGCTTGCAGGGCATGGAGAAACGGCGTCCCGACCAGCTGTCCGGCGGTCAGGCGCAACGCGTGGCGATCGCGCGGGCGCTGGCGCACCGGCCGCGGGTGATCTTCGCGGACGAACCGACCGGTGCCCTCGACACGCGCACCGGCCAGGAGATGATGACCGCCCTGCTGGCCGCCGCGGAGGAGACCAACGCGGCCGTCGTGATCGTCACGCACGACAAGGCGATCGCGGACCGTGCGCTGCGCGTCGTGGAAATCCAGGACGGTCGCATCGCCGCGGGGGTGTCCGCGTGAGGATCGCTCTCGCGGTGCTGCGCAGGGACCGCCGCAGCCAGGTCGCGACGGTGCTGGTCGCCCTCGGCGTGATGATCGCGGTGTCGCTGGTCCTCTGGCTTCTCGCCGCCCCGAACGGTCTGCAGGCGCGGGCGGACCGCACGGCGTGGCGCGAAGCCTTCAGCCAGAGCCAGAAAGACGCCATCTCCATCGCGGCGAACAAGGACTCGTACGACGGCAAGCTCATCGAGCGGTTCGACGTCGCACGCAACGAGCAGGGTGCGGTGCCCGTCGCGAACGGCATCCCGAAGTTCCCGGAGAACGGCGAGGTGCTGCTCTCCCCCGCACTTGCGGACCTGGTGCGCAGCACGCCCGCGGAGAAGCTCGGCAACCGCTTCCCCGGCAGGCAGATCGGCCTGCTCGGGCCGGAAGCGCTCAAGTTCCCCGACGAGCTCGTCGCGGTCGTCGGCCACGAGAAGGTCGAGAACGGCTTCCCGGCACCAGGACTGCAGGCCGGCCGCGGTTCGTACCGCGACGACTACCACGGCATGCTCTACCTGCTCACCCGCGTCGGGCTCGTGGTGCTCGTCGTGCCGTGCCTGGTGCTGGTCGCCTCGGCCGCACGGCTGACGGCGGCGAAGCGGGAACGCCGCCTGGCCGCGCTCAGGCTCGCCGGCGCGTCGCCGCGGCAGGTCGTCGTGATGACGGCGATCGAGACGGCGGTCGGCGCGGTCGTCGGCAGCGTGCTCGGCGTTCTGCTGGCGCAGCCGTTCAGCCACGTCACGGCGAAGATCCCGTGGGAGGGCGGCACCTGGTTCCCCGGCGACTTCGTGCCGGATCCCGTTGTGGTGGCGGGGGTCGCCGTGCTCGCGCCGGTGCTCGTCGTCGGGGCGGCGATCACGGGACTGCGGCGCGTGGTGAATCGGCCGCTCGCGGCCGAGGAGAAGCGCACGGTGCGGTCGTGGCGGCTGTTGTCGATCGTCGGTGCGATGGGCGTGTTCTTCCTGGGCATCGTGTACGCGCAGCAGTCCGGCGGAGACAGCCAGTTCACCGTGGTGCTGCTCGGTCTCGGCGCGGTGGCGTTCGCGCTGGTGCTGGCGGGACCGGTGGTGACGGCGCAGGTGGGCAGGTTCTTCGTGGGGCGGTGGCGCAGGCCGTCGACGTTGCTGGCGGGCCGGCGGCTCTCCGGTGATCCGGTGGCGGCGTTCCGCGGTTCGGCGGGCGTGGTGATCGCGGTCTTCACCGGGTCGATGGCGCTGACGATGTTGCCGGGCCTGGCGAGCCAGGTCCCCTACCGCGACTCGACGTGGCAGGAGAGCGCGATCGTCGCGGAACAGGTGACGCACGACGTCACGCCGCTGCGGCTCGCGACCTCGGCCCCGATCGTCACGATGTTCGACGGGCTGATCAAGAGCGAGGGCCGCGGCACCTACGTGGTCGTCGGGCAGTGCGCCGAAGTGTCGAAGGTGCTGACCGGTCTCACGTGCCGGCCGGGACCTGCCGTGTACGCGCCCACATCGTTGGCGGGCGACGAGTTCACGTCGCCAGGCCCCGGCAGGACGGTGACGGCGAAGCTGCCCGCGCAGTACGAGACGCGTCCTTTCGCGGGCGCCGGCCGGGTGAGCGCCTTCATCGACAGGGACCTGCTGCCGTCGATCGCGGGCGAGGTGTCGATGGTCGGGGTGCCGACGACGCCGGAGAACCGGGACGCGGTGCACACGGCGCTGGTCGGCACGCTGCCGGGCGTGCGGCTGGTGGACGGTGAGCAGCGCGGCCTGTACGGCGACACGCTGATGGCCGACCTGGAACGGGCCACGGTCATCGGGCTCTCGATCGCCGCGGTGCTCGGCGGGATCGGCGCGGCGGTGGCGGCAGCGGGGTCGGTGATCGACCGCAGGCGCACTTTCGGTGCGTTGATCGCGGCCGGAACTCCGATTCGTGTGCTGGGTCACGCATTGCGCCGGGAAGTGATGCTCCCGGTGTTCGCGGTCACGATCGCGGCGTGCGGCGCGGGAATTGTCGTCGGTTTCGGACTGCTCACCCTGGCGCGCGGAATGGTCGGTCGCGGAGAAATGCCGTTCACCCCGTGGGTGGTCGCTCCCGTGGGCGTCGGTGTCGTGGTCGCGCTGGTCGCAGCACTGGCGTGCGGTCCGGTACTACGCGGGATCAGTCCCCGGGACTACGCGGCCGAGTAGACCTCGACCAGAAGTACGAGGACCGAAGTGGCCTTCAGCGCGATGTGCGCTGAAGGCCATTTTCCTAATTTGGATTCATGACGAATGCACATCTCGCGAGCATCCAGTGGGGCCTTTTCCTGTCGGTCGTCTTCCTGCTGCCGCAGCTGTTCTTCCGTCAGCTGACGTTCCGCGGCGCGACCATCACCGTGTACGCGAGCATGCTGTTCGCGGCGACGTTCCTGCCGATGCAGACCGTGCCGCCGCGCCAGTCCGTGCAGCTGGTCCCGTTCCAGTGGATCGCCGACACGTTCCGCGACGGGCGGATCGCGTTCGACCTGATGACGCTCAACGTGCTGTTGTTCGTGCCGCTGGGCGCGATGCTGATGTTCTGGGGCCGTCGCTCGATCGGCCAGGCCGCGTTGATCGGCTACGGCGTCTCGCTGCTGATCGAGGGCTCGCAGCTGCTGTGGGCCAACCGGATCTTCGACGTCGACGACCTGATCGCCAACACCACGGGCACCGCGCTCGGGTGGCTGAGTGCGCTGGCAGCCGTGAAGGTGTGGGCGCGCCTGAAGACGGCCGCTCTGCCGCAACGCCCGTTCGCCGGGGTGAGGTAGGGCCGCCAGGTCGCGGCCGGCACGTCGCGAAGCTCGCCCACCAGGGGTGAGTTGCGCTCGCCGAGTCGCGGCACCACCGCGCCGGCTCGATCATCAACGGCATGAGCTTCGTCGAGGCGTTCAGCATCCTCGTCGCCGTCGTGGGTCCGCCGAAGATCCTGGTGGCCTTCGTGCTGGACACCGAGGGCGCGGACGCGAGGCAGCGCTGGCGGGTGGCGCTCAGCACCACCGGCATCGCCCTGGCCACCGGACTCTTCGTGGTCGGAGCGGGACGCCTGCTGATCCAGCTGTTCCACATCAGCGGCGGCGCGCTGATGCTGGCGAGCGGCGTGATCCTCTTCGTGCACGCGCTGGACCTCGTGCTCGGGCGCAAGCAGGAGCCGCAGCACGACCCGACCGGCGGCACGCACGAGCTGGCCACCTCGTACTACGCGAACCCGGTGGCGATCGCCTACCTGTTCCTGATGTCCGACACCAGCACGGCGGCGTCCACGTTCGTGCTGGCCGCCGCGTTCGCCGCGGTGATCGCCCTGGACCTCGCCGCGATCGCGGTGCTGGGCATCCTGATGCGCTACGTGCAGATGACCTACGCGTGGGTGCTCGTGCGGGTCCTCGGCGTGCTGCTGGCGGCGCTGGGCGTCGACCTGATCATCACCGGTCTCGAGGAACTGCACATCATCGGCAAGGTCTAGCAGGTCCGCCAGCCCAGCTCGCCGGCCGAGTTGACCATCGGGAAGCAGTGCCCGACCGCGCTGCGCGTCTCCAGGGCCGTCGCGACCTGGTCGAACATCTCGACGAGCGACGTGAACTCCGGCTTGATCATCTCACTGCGCTCCCGGTCCCACTCGACCACGCAGCCGCGCAGCACGCCGGGCCTCAGGTCGATCGCGAGCACGTCACCCGTGCCGTCGAACGCGATCGGCAGCCACTCGGGGTGGAACCCGGCCGTCGGCGCGCCCGCCTCCGAACCGTCCGCGGGCTTGCTCTGGTGGGTGTCCCTGAGCACGAACGCGCGATCGGCGCCGAGCGGCGTGTAGAAGGGCGGCAGGATCTCGGCGAAGAGGCCCTCCTCGGTGCCGCCGTAGACGCTCCACCACAGCTGGAGGTCGATCGGAACCCGAAGCTCCGGCAGCGCGTCGTACCTCGGACGCAGCACGGCACGGGTGGCAGGAGCGTGCTCCGCCAGCCATGCCAGGATCCGGTTCCAGTGCTCGATCACACCCACGGTTCCATGATCTTGCCGGAACGACGGGCGAGGTACCGCTCATCGGGGCAGGATCGGGGCGAACAGGTCACGACTGGGGGAAGAGCTTTCAGATGGCGGAACAGGGACTCAAGGCCGACCTCGACGCCTTGACCGGATACGCGTCGGCGGTGAGCGGTCTGGCGAGCGAGGTGGGGGCGGTCGGCACCGGCACGCTGACCGGTACGACGGCGTTGCCCGGCGACTGCTTCGGCAAGATCGGCAACGAGGTGGGTCTCAACGCCGCTTTCCAGACCGCGGCCCAGGCCCAGCTCGACGCGCTGAAGGCGGCTTCCACCGGGCTGGCCGGTCTCGGCACCGCCGTCGCCAAGGCCCGTGACGCCTACATCGCCCAGGAGGACGCGCACAAGGCGGCGCTCGAGAAGGCGGCGCGTGCATGAGCGTCGAAGGGCTCCTGAGCTCCTTCATCGCACCGATGAAGGAAGATCTGGCCAAGCTGGACGGCGACACCGGCGGCGCCACGCGTGCCGGCGACGCGTTCGGCCGCGCGCAGACCGCTTTGACAGACCTGGGATCACGGCACTCGTCGGCTTCCACGGCCGTGCTGAACACGTGGTCCGGGGAGAAGGCCAACACGTTCACCGGCCGTGTCGCGACCTTCACGTCGGCCGCGAACACGTTGTCCTCCAACGCTTCCGTGTTCAAGACCGTGGCCTCCAGCGGCGTGTCCGCGGTGACCGGCGGACGCACCGCGATCCAGGGCCTGATCGACGAGTTCACGTCGAAGGCGACCCCGAAGCTGGCCGCCGCGGTCGCCGCATCGCTGGTGGCCGGTCCGGGCATCGTGCTGGCCGCGCTCGCGGACCTCGCGGGGATGGCTTCCGGTTACCAGGGCAGGACTTCCGCCGAAGTGCAGAAGGTGCGTGACCAGCTCACGCAGCTCGTCGGTCAGCTGAACGGGTTGCAGAAGCCCGATGTCGGGGCGTTGAGCAAGCTCGGCGAGCCGCTCGGCGGTGACGAGGGCACGACTTCTGCTTCGAGCGCTGCTTCGTCGTCCCAGTCCGGTTCCAGCTCGAACTCCGGTGGCGGTTCCGGTTCGGGCGGTGGCTCCGGCTCGGGTGGCGGCGGCGGTGGCGGTGGCGGAGGAGGGGGCGGAGGAGGGGGCGGCGGTGGAGGCGGTGGCGGTTCGGGCCCTCGGCTTCCCGTGGCGATTCCGCCGCAGCCCGGCACCGGCGTCGGCGTGAACCTGCCCGACGGCAGCAGTGCCGAGGCGCCGAACGAGACCGCGGCCAAGGCGGTGCGCAACGCGTTGTCGGCACTGGGAACGCCGTACGTGTGGGGTGGCGCGAACCCGCCCCAGGGCACGGACTGCTCGGGCCTCACGCAGTGGGCGTACAAGAACGCGGGCTTCGACATCCCGCGGCCGGCCTCGTCCCAGGCGATGGGCGCGTCCGTGCCGCCGGACCAGCTGCTGCCGGGCGACCTCGTGGTGTGGGACGGGCACGTCGCGATGGTGATCGGCAACGGGCAGATGGTCGAGGCCGGGGATCCGGTGCAGGTCGGGAAGATCCGGACGACGAACAGCGGGATGTCGTTCTACGGCTTCTACCGGCCGACGGGCTGAACCACCGACCTGGAGCGCCGGTCAGGTAGCGGTCGGCCAGCCCTGGTTGATCTTTATGAAGGGAACCTTCATCGACGACGCCCGGTTCGTGGGATCGCTCCCTTGACCGGCGCTCTAGCGCTCTGCCTGAGCCGCCCGCGCGGCTGCCTTCAGCTCGGTGAAGTTCACGATCTGCCCGCCCGCGCCCCACGTCCCCTCCGGCTGCTCGTGGATGAGCACCCACACCCGCATCGCGTCGCCCTCACCGAGCCCGGCGGCGTCGAGCACCAGGGCCGTCGCGTCCTGCACCAGCCCGGCCTTGCGCCGGTCGGACAACACGCCCGTCGGCACCCGGACGTCGACCCGGAACCGCGGCGCGTCGTCCTCACCGGTCGTCTGCGCACCCGCGGGCAGCTCGTGCAGGTACGTCCAGCAGACCGAGCGGAAGAACGCGGTGTCCGGCGCGCCCTCCCACTTGAGCAGCAACGCCCCCAGGTCCCGCTGCACGCTCTTGCGACCGGCGTCGGTCAGCGATCCGGCAGGAGCGGTCAGCTCGATCATGGGCACGGCGAACTCCGATCTATGACGACTGTCATACGGACGCTAACCTATGACGAGCGTTATAGCCAGAGAGGCGGGTCGATGTCCCGACAGCAGATCGTCACCGGAGCGGCCGACATGATCCGCCGGCGCGGCCTCAACGCGACGAGCATCCGCGAGGTCGCCAAGCACGCGGGAACGCCGCTCGGCTCGACGTACCACTACTTCCCCGGCGGCAAGGGCCAGCTCGCGACGGAAGCCGTCCAGTGGGCGTCGGACACCGTGCGGACGGTGCTCGCGGCAAAGCTCCGCAAAGGTCCGGCCGAGGGCGTGCGGGCGTTCTTCACGATGTGGCGCCAGGTCGTCATCGAGTCCGGCTTCCAGGCGGGCTGCCCGGTGCTCGCCGTGTCCATCGAGGTGAACTCCGAGGCGCTGGACGCGGCCGCCGAGGCGTTCCGGATCTGGACGACCCAGCTCGCCGACGCGCTGAAGGAGGCAGGCGTCGCCGAGGACCCGGCGCGGCGGCTGGCCCGGCTCGTCGTCACCAGTGCCGAGGGCGCGGTCGCGATGTGCCGCGCCCAGCGCAGCATCGAACCGCTGGACGATGTGGCCGCCGAGCTCACCGCGCTGCTCGAAGCGGCTACCGCGGCGCGTACATGATCACGGCGACCCCGGCGAGGCAGACGAGGGCGCCGATCACGTCGTAGCGGTCGGGCCGGAAGCCGTCGACGACCACGCCCCACGCGAGCGAGCCCGCCACGAACACGCCCCCGTAGGCCGCGAGGATCCGGCCGAAGTTCGCGTCGGGCTGCAGGGTCGCGACGAAACCGTAGAGGCCCAGCGCGATCACACCGGCACCGATCCACACCCAGCCGCGGTGCTCCCGCACGCCCTGCCAGACGAGCCACGCGCCGCCGATCTCCATGAGGGCGGCGAGGGCGAACAGCACGACCGAACGCAGGATCATGGGACACACGATCGCAGCCACGTCGGCTCGAACCACACAACCCCTTGCTCCGCGATGCGGCACACTGTGGCGGTAGGGGGTGATCGGGTGGACGACGACGTCGAGCGCGCCGCACGGAAGGTGCGCGATGTCGAGCAGGCCGTGTCCGAGCACGTCACGCGCAGCGGTCCCGTCACCGGGCGGGCGTCCTCACCGGACGGCGCGGTGACGGTGGTCGCGACGCCCGGCGGTCCGCCGCAGCAGATCGCGGTCAGCGCCGCGGCGTTGCGGATGGGCCCGCACGGCCTGGCCGCCGAGATCATGCGCGTCGCCGAGAAGGCGCGGCGCAACGCCGGCAGCCGGCTGCACCAGACGCTGGAACGGGTCGTCGACCCGCGCGAGCTGACCGAGCTGGGTTTCGTGCGCGAGCGGGACGAGGACGAGTTCGGGTGGCAGCGGTGAACGAGGAACGCAGGCAGGCCGTCGAGCAGCTCCAGCGCGACCTCGCCGTCACCGCCGAGACGGTCGAGCACCCCAACGGGCTCTGCACGGCCACGGCCACCGCGAAGGGCGAGATCAAGGCCCTGCACCTGCACCCGGCGCTGCTCGGCCAGGGGCCGCAGGCGGTCGGCGAGGTCGTCACCGAGACCGTGCGGCTCGCGACCAACGCGGCCGTGCAGACGAGCTTCAACCGGATGGCGCTGGCGCTGGGCGACGGCGTGGCGATCGACGTCGAGTCCATCGCCGGCGACTCACCCTTCCGGTCGACGTGGAACCCCGTCGTGCCCCCGAAATCCGCAGCTCCCGACGCACCTCCGCGGCGTCGGTCCAGGGCGCCGATCGTCGAGGACCCCGACGAGGACGCGTTCTTCGAGAACCCCTTTGGGCGCCGGTGATCAGCACCGTTAGGCTCGCCCACGGCATCAGGCAGGCGTGACCGGGAGGTCAGGATGGCGCAGGACATCGTCCCCATCGAGCTGGGGCTGACGCAGGGTGACGTCGTCACGCTGTGGGCACCCCGCTGGCGCGAGAAGGGCGAGGAGTGGGAGGCGTTCCTCGGTGACGAGGAAGACCTGTTCGTCTTCCCCGACGCCGCGCACCTCGCCGCCTTCGTGCGCACCGCCGAGGAGCACGACCTCACCGATCACCCTGCGTGGCCGATCGTGCCGTCGCTGGGCGTCGCGGACCTCTCGCCGGACGACAACCACCAGTTCGACCTCGTCGGCGTGCCCGAGCTGATCGCCGAGGACCCGGACACCTGGACGATCGGTGAGCTCGCCGACGTCATCGCGATCGTGCGCGCCCTCGCGGACGTCTGCGACCTGGAGAAGGTCCACGAGGTGCTCGACTCGGCGGAGGGCTTCTCGCTGCTGCCGCAGGGCACGCTGCCGTTCAGCGGTCGTGACGGCGCCAAGCTGTGGGACGAGCTGTCCGAGGTCGTCTCCGAGAAGTGGGACGAGGTCCTCGACGCGATCGACAGCGTCGTGAGCACGCCCGAGGTGCCGGAGAAGGAGCTCGCCGTCGCGCAGGAGGAGCTCGCCGCGCTGGAGGAGGCGGCCGCCGCAGCCGCCGTCGACGCTGGCTCCGACGACGAGGACTCCGACGAGGAGAAGGCAGAGCCCACCGGCTTCTGGGCAGAGGCGGGCATCGACCCCATCAAGATCATCACGTCCGCCGGCGAGTTCTACACGTTGCGCTGCTACCTCGGCGACGACCCGGTGTTCCTGGGCCGCCGGGGCAAGATCGAGGTCTTCACCTCGGCGCGCGGCCTGAGCCGTTTCGTCGCCGAGAACGACGAGCACGACCTGGCCGAGGTCGAGACGTGGAACGACGTCAAGGTCAAGGCCACCGCGGGCGAGCTCGACGTCGACGTGGACGACGAGAACGTCTACGTGCTGACCGGCATCGCCGAGGACATGGAAGAGGGCCCCGACTCCCTCGACCCGCAGCAGCTGGACCTCGCCGTCGAGCTGTTCGAGGACGCGGGCGAGTGGGCGGAGGACGAGTCCGTGAAGGACGCGCTCGCCTCCTCGGAGTCGCTGGGCTGGCTCGTGTCGTTCGTGGTCGCGCCGGACCCGACGCGTCTCGCGCCGTCCGCTCCGTACGACGCCGAGGTGGCCGCGTTCCGCGCGCTGCAGGCGACGTTCGAGGACCGACTCAACGTCAACTGACCTTTTTGACGATGAACGGCGCTTTTGTCCACCTCAGGTGGACAAAAGCGCCGTTCATCGTTTTCCGGGAGAACCAGATCCGGTCGCCCGCCTGTATGATACAGGTTTATGACAGGTTCGCGGTCGCAGCGCCTCGCCGCTGAGCTGAGGGAACGCATCACGCTCGGCGACTACGGCCCGGCAGGGGCCATCGAGAGCGAGGCCGAGCTCGGCCGGCGTCACGAGGTCAGCCGCGTGACCGTGCGCCGCGCCCTGGAACAGCTCCGCGACGAGGGCCTGCTCGCGTCGCGCAAGGGCGCCGGCTGGTACGTGGTGTCGTTCGCCCAGCCACTGGCGCTCGGCACGTTCCAGCACGCGCGGTCCGCCGTCGCGGAAGCCGGTGTCGACCTGACCCGGACCGTCCTCGAGTACGGCTACCGCGAGGCGCCTCCGAGCGTCGCGCACACGTTCGGGGCAGGCGAGGTGCTGCGCGTGCTTTCGTTGCGCCGCACCGGAGACACCCCGCTGGACGTCGTGACCGAGTGGGTGCCGCTGGAGCTGGCCGCACCGGTCAGCCGCGCCGATGCCGAGTCACCCGGCACGTGGGAGACGTTGCGCCGCAACGGAACCCAGATCGCCGTCGTCCGACAGAACATCGCAGCCGTTGCCGCGGGCGAGATCGGCGCCCTGCTCGGCGTCACGGCCGCCACGCCGGTGCTGCTGGTGCGCCGCACCGCGCTGGACACTGCGGAACGCCCGATCGCCCTGTCCGAGCACCACTACCTGGGCCACCGGTTCCAGCTGGAGGTCGAGTTCCGCGGCTGGCCCGGCGCGGAACCTCCCGGCGTCGCAGCGATTCCTTCGGAGGACTGACCATGCGCGTGCTCGTCACCGGAGCGGCCGGGTTCATCGGCTCGCACTTCACCCGCCACTGGCTGAGCGAACACCCGTCGGACGAGGTGATCGCCCTCGACGCGCTGACCTACCGCGGCACGCGTGCGAACCTGCCGTCCGGCGTGCCGTTCGTCCACGCGGACATCGCCGAGGCCGACGTGGAGGGCGTCGACGTCGTCGTGAACTTCGCGGCGGAGTCCCACAACAGCCTCGCCGTGCTGGACCCCGCGCGGTTCTTCCGCACCAACGTGCTCGGCACGCAGGCGTTGCTGGAGGCCTGCCGCCGCGCAGGTGTGCGACGGTTCCACCACGTGTCGACGTGCGAGGTGTACGGCGATCTCGCACTGGATGCCGTCGACGCGTTCCACGAAGAGTCGCCGCATCCCTAACGCACGCCCCACATCGCGTCGAAGGCGGGCGCGGACCACGCGGCACGCTCGTACTTCGAGAAAGATCAACTGCCAGAGCGCAGTCCCCCACCCTCCCGGGGGCGTCCCTGTTCCAGCGTAACGTGCCGCTGACCAGCGAAAAGCGCCGCTCGGCGATCTGTGGACAACTTGGCCGCGATTCACTCGTCAGTGGACTTCCGACGTGCTGAACCACTGCCGAGCCTTCGACGCGGTGGAGCGGGCCGCGAGCACCGCCGGACCTGAATCTGGGCGCAGAGGTCGAAGGGCGAGCGTCAACCAGATCGCGGGCCTGGTCCTCGACGAGCTCGGCCTGCCACGATCGCGGAAGTCGGTCGCGCCGACCCGGCCACGACCGCCGCTACCTGCTGGACTCCGCGCGGATCGGCCGCGAGCTCGGATGGCGCCCGGAGATCGGCTTCGAAGCCGGCGTCCGGGACACCATCCGCTGGTACGCGGCCAACCGCGCGTGGTGGGAGCCGTTGCGCGCGCTCAGCCCGATCGACGAGAGCGCATGGGCAACAGCTACGCGGTGAGCGCCGCGTACCCCGGCTTGATCAGCTCGTTGATGATCGACAGTCGCTCGTCGAACCCGATGAACGCCGACTTCATGGCGTTGATCGTGAACCACTGCAGGTCCGCCCACCCATAGCCGAAGGTCTCGGCCAGCACGGCGAACTCGCTGGAGAGCGAGCAGTCGCTCATCAGGCGGTTGTCGGTGTTGACCGTGACGCGGAACCGCAGCTTGGCCAGCAGGCCGATCGGGTGGTCGGCGATGGTGGCCGCGGCGCCGGTCTGCAGGTTCGAGGTCGGGCACATCTCCAGCGGGATGCGGCGGTCGCGGACGTAGGCGGCGAGCCGTCCCAACTGGACGGTGCCGTCGCCGGAGACCTTGATGTCGTCGACGATCCGCACGCCGTGGCCAAGGCGTTCGGCCCCGCAGTGCTGGATGGCCTCCCAGATGGACGGCAGGCCGAACGCCTCACCCGCGTGGATGGTGAAGTGCGCGTTCTGCTGGCGCAGGTACTCGAACGTGTCGAGGCCCCTGGTGGGAGGGAAGCCGGCCTCCGGGCCTGCGATGTCGAAGCCGACGACGCCGAGGTCGCGGTAGCGGACGGCCAGCTCGGCGATGCGCAGCCAGCCCTCGTTCTGGCGCATGGCGCAGAGCAGCGTGCCGATGCGGATCTTGCGGCCGGTCTCGGCGACACGGGCCGCGCCGAGGCGGAAGCCCTCCTGGACGGCCTCGACGACCTGCTCCAGCGAGAGGCCCTTCTCGGTGTTCAGCTCGGGGGCGTAGCGGATCTCCGCGTAGACGACCCCGTCGGCGGCGAGGTCCTCGACGGCCTCCGCGGCGACGCGCACGAGAGCGGCCTCGTCCTGCATGACACCGCACGTGTGGGCAAAACCTTCGAGGTAACGCACGAGCGAACCCGAGTTCGCGTTGTCGCGGAACCAGCCGCCGAGCACGCCCGCGTCCGTGGTGGGCAGGCCCTGGTAGCCGGAGGCATCGGCGAGTTCGATCACCGTCTGCGGGCGGAGGCCACCGTCGAGGTGGTCGTGCAGCAGCACCTTCGGCGCGCTGCGGATGGACTCCAAGGTAAGCGGCGTGGACATTGCTACACGTTACTTCAGCCGACACGCCGCTTCAGCGCTGGCCAAAATGATCTTGTCGCCGATATGATCATTTGTCGGTTCAACGTCGTTGCCGATCCGTGATCAGCAACTTTCTGCAACCACAATCAGGCTTGAGTCACCCCAAGGTAGGAACATCACGGGTCGCTACCGCATGCTTCCGGCCAGTAACTTGGCGTTCAGAGTAATCAGGTAGCCTGACCGGGTCAGTCGCCCGTCCGCACCCGGCCGTTTACTGCCGGGGGTGGTACAGAGACGTCCCGTGACGCGGATAGGCTCCCGTGGTCTCCCCCTCCCCTGGACGAAGGCACTCAGCCGTGACAGAGAACAACAACTCCACGATGTCCTTCGATCGGATGCGCAACATGCTCACGCGCGCCGCGGAGATCCGTGAGAGCGAGCAGCAGCAGATCTTCGACGCGCTGGACGAGATCCACGCCCGGATGTCGCCTCTGGAGTCGCTGGGTTCGGTCCGCAAGCGCCTGTCGGAGCTGCCGGACCGCACCGAGGTCAGCGTCCTCGCGGAGCGTCTCGACGAGGCCCTCGCCAAGCTGGAGGCTCAGGACAACGCCGTCGCCGACATCGGTCGCGCGGTCGACGCCCTGGTGGACAAGCTCGCCAAGCCCTTCGCCCAGCTGGACGGCCGCCTCGACGGCGTCGCCGGCCGCTTCGAGGGCGTCGCGGGCCGCATGGACGGCCTCGAGGACAAGCTCGCCAGCATCCACAAGCGCATCGACGACCTCGACGGCCACCTCGACAAGCAGGACGGCAAGGTCGACTCGATCCCCGGCGCCGTCACGAACCCGCTGCGCGAGCGCATCGAGGCCCTCGAAGCCGCCCTGCGCGGCCGCCTCGACGAGGTCGACGAGGGCGTGCACGAGCACCTCGACGGCACCCGCGAGGCCCTGCAGAAGATCCTCGCCGAGTCCTTCTCCGGCATCCACGGCCGCGCCGACGAGCAGCGCGACGCCCTCGCCGCCGCCCGCGCCGACCTGGCCGCCGCCGTCGCCGACAGCCGCGAGAAGCTGGTTTCCGCAGTCACCGACCGCCACAACCAGCTGGCCGCCTCCCTGGTCGAGACCCGCGACTCGCTGGCAGGAGCCGTGGCGGAGACCCGCGGCTCCCTGGAAGGCACGGTCGCCGAAACCCGCGACGCCCTGGCCTCCTCGCTCGCCGAGACCCGCACCGAGCTGGCCTCCGCAGTCGCCGACACCCGCGAGACCGTCAACGGCAAGCTGGACGAGGCCCGCACGGCCCTGTACGCGGCGATCGAACAGTCCCGCGACCAGGTCGACGCAGCCGACCGCCTGGAGTCCCTGGCCCGCCGCCTGGAGCTGGTCACCTCACAGCTCGACAACATGACCAACCGCCTCGACAAGGTCGAAGACGGCTTCGCGGCCCGCATCTCCGAGCTCGGCGGCACGGTCGACGCCAGCCTGTCCAAGGTCGCCGAGACCGTGGGCGCCCGCCCGGACACCGACGCCCTCCAGTCCCTGGTCCGCAAGTCGAACCAGGAATCGGAACTCCGCATCGGCGGCCAGCTGGACGAGGCCATGGCCACCTTCGCCGAGCTCATCCTCGGTGGCGGCTCGCCCACGCCTCCCCCGCCGCCCACCGCCCTGCCCCGCCCGCAGCGCCGCACCCGCAAGAACGGCGCCAAGCCGGTGACCGGCGGCAAGGACATGGACGACGACGACCTGGCGGCCGAGGGCGCCTGAGTCGGACGAACGTGGAACGGCCCTTGGAGCTGCGCGCAGCTCCAAGGGCCGTTTTCTTTAGACTCCGCCCATGGCGCACGAATCGTTCGAGCACGTCCAGGACGACGGGAAGCTGTGGGACGAGTTCGAGCGCACGTTCGGGTTCAGGCCGAACCGGCAACGCGGCGCGGGCCCAGCGATCGACGAACCACCCGGCTCGGTCACGATCGACCTGTCGCCGATCTTCGGTGCACGTGACCACGCCGAGTTCGACGCCGGCGCCAAGCAGGTCGACCAGCTGGTCCTGCAGTCCTTCCAGCGGGTGTTCGACGACACAACGAAGCTGCTGGTGCTGGACTGGCAGCACCCGTCGTACCGGTTCCGGCCACACGGGATCATCGAGGCGACGCGCTGGCCGCAGTGGCCAGTGACGCCGTTCCCCGACGGCGACTACCACGTCTTCCTCACCGAGGACATGTCCCAGGGGACCTTCGGGCACCCCTGGGAACAGACGCTGTGCGTGTTCGGGAACGACCTCGTCGACGACCTGGTGCCGACGCTGCCGTTCCCGATCACGCGACGTCAGCCGCGGATCGTGTCGATCACCAGCGGCGACCGCTCCGGCGCCGACTCCGACACCGAGTAGGCACCTTCCAACGCCTGCAAGGCACCCTCGACCGCGTCCGGCGTATCGGTGTACAGCTCCAGCAACGGCTGACCGGCCTCAACGACATCACCGGGCTTGGCCAAGCACAGCACACCGGCCCCGGCCTGCACCGGGTCCTCCTTGCGCGCCCGACCGGCACCGAGACGCCACGCCGCCACCCCGACGCCGTAAGCATCCAAAGTGGACAGAACACCGGAAGCAGGCGCGGTCACCACGTGCCTGTGCGACGCCACCGGCAGCGCAGCGTCCGGATCGCCGCCCTGGGCCCGGATCATCCGCGCCCACGTCTCGTAGGCCTCACCCGAGGCCAGCACTGCAGCCGGATCAGCGGAGATCCCGGCCAGGGAAAGCATTTCGGACGCCAGCGCCACCGTCAGCTCAACAACGTCAGCAGGCCCACCACCACGCAACACGTCAACGGACTCGGCAACCTCAACAGCATTGCCAACAGCCCGCCCCAACGGCACCGACATGTCAGTCAACAGAGCCGAAATCCGAACCCCGTGCTCAACGCCAATACCCACCAACGCAGAAGCCAGAGCCCGAGCCGAAGCCAGATCCTTCATGAAGGCCCCAGACCCGACCTTCACATCCAGAACCAGCGACTCAGCCCCCTCCGCAATCTTCTTCGACATGATCGAAGAAGCGATCAACGGAATGGCTTCGACGGTCCCGGTGACATCCCGCAACGCGTAGAGCTTCCGATCAGCAGGAGCAAGCCCTTCCGTAGCAGCACAAACAACAGCACCAACGGAAGACAACTGCTCAAGAATCTCCGAAGTGGACAGTGCCGCACGCCACCCAGGGATCGACTCCAGCTTGTCCAACGTCCCACCGGTGTGCCCGAGCCCGCGCCCGGACAACTGCGGAACAGCCGCACCACAAGCCGCAACCAGAGGCGCCAGCGGCAACGTGATCTTGTCGCCCACCCCACCGGTCGAGTGCTTGTCCACCGTGGGCCGGGAGACGTGCAACGACAACCGCTCGCCGGACGAGATCATCGCCTGCGTCCAGCGCGCGGTCTCCGCCGAAGTCATGCCGTTGAAGAAGATCGCCATGGCCAGCGCGGACATCTGCTCGTCCGCGACGACACCGCGCGTGTAGGCGTCGATGACCCAGTCGATCTCCGCGTCCGACAGGACACGTCCGTCGCGCTTGGCGCGAATGACGTCCACGGCTGAGAAGCTCACGGCAGATCCTCCGGTCCGAACGCGTCGAGCAGCACCTCGGTCATCGGCAGCGGCCCGCGAGCGGTGTCCACCAGGCACTCGCGGCCACCGAACTCGTAGATCAGCTGACGGCAGCGGCCGCACGGCATCAGCAGGTCGCCGGCACCGGAACGACACGCCACCGCCACCAACCGGCCGCCGCCGGTCAGCCGCAGCTGGCCGACGAGGGTGCACTCGGCGCACAACCCGAGGCCGTAAGAGGCGTTCTCGACGTTGCAGCCGACGATGACGCGGCCGTCGTCGCACAGCGCCGCCGCACCGACCTGAAGCCCCGAGTACGGGCAGTGGGCGAACGACGCCGCTTCCACTGCCCGTGCCCTGAGCCCATCCCAATCAATTGACACTGTCCAATCAATCACGGCGGTACACCACACCGTCGGCGGCCGGCATGCGCAGCCGCTGCGACGCCACGGCAAGCACGGCCAGCGTCACCATGTGCGGGGCGTAGGACACGAACTCGCCGGGGATCTCGTCGAGGCTGATGTACAGCAGGTACAGCAGCACGGCCACGACGATCGCCGCCGCCGCGGAGAACCACTTCCGCTTGATCAGCTGGTACACCACGATCACGCCGAGCAGGATCACCACGCCGTAGACCAGCGCCAGCACCGTGTCGCCGCCGGAACGCAGCTGCAGGCCGTCCGCGTAACCGAACAGCGCCGCGCCGCCCAGCAGGCCGCCGGGCCGCCAGTTGCCGAAGATCATCGCGGCCAGGCCGATGAAGCCGCGGCCGCCGGTCTGACCCTCCAAATAGGACAGCTGGCCGGGGTTCAGCACCAGCGCGGCGCCGCCCAGGCCGGCGAGGCCACCGGAGACGATCACGGCGACGTACTTGTGGAAGTACACCTTCACGCCCAGCGAGTCCGCCGCGTGCGGGTTCTCGCCGACCGAGCGCAGGCGCAGGCCGAAGCGGGTGCGCCAGAGCAGGTAGTACGACAGCGGCACGAGCAGGATCGTCAGCATCGTCAACGGCGAGACGCCGGTGACCAGGCCGCGCAGGATGCCCGCGACGTCCGAGATGAACAGGAGCTGACCCTTCTCCAGCTCACCGAGCCAGTCCGCGAAGCCCGCCGCCGAGTACGTGTCGAACGGCTGGACCGGCGGCGACTGGCGCGGGTTCTGCGACAGCGGGAAGAACACCAGCGTCGACAGGTACTTCGTCAGGCCGGCGCCGAGCAGGTTGATCGCCACACCGGAGACGATGTGGTTGACGCCGAACGTGACCGTGGCGATCGCGTGCAGCAGTCCACCCAGCGCACCGAACACGACGGCCGACACGAGCGCCGCCCACGGGCCCCACTGGTAGCCGGCCCACGCCGCGCCCCACGTGCCCATGATCATCATGCCTTCGAGGCCGATGTTGACCACGCCCGCGCGTTCCGCCCACAGGCCGCCGAGGCCGGCGAGCAGGATCGGCAGCATCAGCCGGACCGCGGTCTGGGTCGTGCCGGACGAGGTGAGCTGCGGGAAGTTCGTCATGTACGACGTGATCGACAGCAACGCGACCGCGCCGGCGACGCTGATCATTCCGACGGCCCAGCCGGGGAACTTCTTCCTGCGAGGCGCCGCCGGGACGTGGGGCTTCTCCTCCATCGTCGTGATCACGCGGCACCTCCGACAGTTCCGAGCTCACGGCCGACGCGACGCTGTTCCGCGGCGAGCTCGACGCGGCGCACCACCTCGTACGCGACGACGACCGACAGGACGATCGAGCCCTGCATGATGGTGACGATCTCCCTTGGCACACCGACGTTGTCGAGCGCGAGACCCGACTTGTCGAGGAACGCCCACAGCAGCGCGCCGAACGCGATGCCGCCGGGGTGGTTGCGACCGAGCAGCGCGATCGCGATGCCCGAGAAACCGATGCCCGCGGTGAAGTTCAGGCTGAACGTGTGGTCGCGGCCGAGCATCTCCGGCAGGCCGATGAGGCCCGCGATGGCTCCGGAGAGCAGCATCGACACCAGGATCATCTTCTTGGCGTTCACACCACCGGCCGACGCGGCGGTCGCGGACTCGCCGGACGCGCGCAGCTCGAAGCCGAACCTGGTGCGGTTCATCATGATCCAGTAGCTGACGCCCAGGACGATGGCCACGAACAGGAAGCCGAACATCGTGCCGCCGCCACCGAAGGAGATGCCGGGCATCCAGCCGCTCTCCGGGATCTCCGGCGTGCGGATGTTGTTGCCCCGCAGCTCACCGAAGACGTCGCGGCGGATCAGATAGGCGGACAGGCCGATAGCGAGGCCGTTCATCATGATCGTCGAGATGACCTCGTTCACGCCGCGGGTCACCTTGAGGATCGCGGGGATCGCGGCCCAGGCGGCACCGGCGAGCGCGCCCACGATGATGATCACCAGCGTGTGGATGCCGGGCGGCAGCGCGATCGAGCCGCCGACGACCGCGGCGACGACGGCCGCGACGCGGTACTGGCCCTCGACACCGATGTTGAACAGGTTCATCTGGAACCCGATCGCGACCGCGAGCGCCGCGATGTAGTAGATGCCCGTCGAGTTGATGATGTCGACGAGCGTCGAGCCCTTGCCGACCTGCGTCACCATCGCACCGAACGCGCTGAGCGGGTTCGCGCCGGAGATCACCAGCGCCACACCGCACAGCAGCATCGAGAAGACGATCGCCAACGCGGGCGGCAGGAGTTTGCCGCGCAGGTTTCCCATCAGTTCTCGCCTTCCTCAACGACAGCGGTCTCCTGGACCGCCGCGCTCGTGCTGCCCGCACCCGTCATCGCGCTGCCGAGGTCCTCGGGCGTGACGGTGCTCGGGTCGGCGTCGGCCACCAGACGGCCGCGCAGCATGACCTTGATCGTGTCCGACAGGCCGATCAGCTCGTCCAGGTCGGCGGAGATCAGCAGCACCGCGAGGCCGGCGGCACGGGCGCGCTTGATCTCGTCCCAGATCAACGCCTGCGCGCCGACGTCGACACCGCGGGTCGGGTGCGACGCGATGAGCAGCACCGGGTCGCCGGACAGTTCCCTGCCGACGACGAGCTTCTGCTGGTTGCCGCCGGACAGCGCGGCCGCGGGCACGTCGATGCCAGGCGTGCGCACGTCGAACTCGGTGACGATCCGCTCGGTGTCCTTCTTGGCGCCGTCGGTGTCGAGCCAGATGCCCCTGGACGTCGGCTTGCGGGTCTGGTAGCCGAGAATCCGGTTGTACCAAAGAGGTTGCGTGAGCAGCAGGCCGTGGCGGTGGCGGTCCTCCGGGATGTAGCCGATGCCCGCCTCGCGCCGGGCGAGCGTGCCCAGCTTGGTGAGGTCGTTGCCCTGCAACGTGATCGTGCCGCTGCCGGCCTTGCGCATGCCCATGATCGTCTCGACGAGCTCGGTCTGCCCGTTGCCCTCGACACCGGCGATGCCGACGACCTCGCCGGAACGGACCACCAGGTCGATGTCGTCGAGGATCGGCCGCGACCCGTCGGGGGTCAGCAACTTCAACCCCTCGACGTCGAGCACGACGGTGTCGGTGACGGTGGACTCGCGGGTCTCCGGGCTGGGGAGCTCGCTGCCGACCATCATCTCGGCGAGCTGGCGCGACGACACGGTCTTCGGGTCCGCGCTGCCGACGGTCGTGCCGCGGCGGATCACCGTGACGGAGTCCGCGATCGCGCGGACCTCGTCGAGCTTGTGCGAGATGAACAGGAACGTGTAGCCCTGCTCCTGCATGCCGCGCACGGTGTCGAAGAGCTCGTTGACCTCCTGCGGCACGAGCACGGCGGTCGGCTCGTCCAGGATGATCACCTTGGCACCGCGGTAGAGCACCTTGAGGATCTCGACGCGCTGCCGGTCCGCGACGCCGAGCTGCTCGACGAGCACGCCGGGGTCGACGTTGAGGCCGGTCTTGCCGGACAGCTCGATGATGCGCTTGCGGGCCTTCTGGCCGATGCCGTGCAGAGCCTCGGCGCCCAGGACCACGTTCTCCTGGACGGTGAGGTTGTCGGCGAGCATGAAGTGCTGGTGCACCATGCCGATACCGGCCTTGATGGCGTCGGACGGCGTGCGGAACCGCACCTGCTCGCCGTTCACCTCGATGGTGCCCTCGTCCGGCGGCTGCATGCCGTAGAGGATCTTCATCAGGGTGGACTTGCCGGCGCCGTTCTCACCGCAGAGCGCGTGCACCTCGCCACGGCGGACGGTCAGGTGGACGTCGCTGTTGGCGACCACACCGGGGAATCGCTTGGTGATGCCGGTGAGCACCACGGCGGGGGGATCGTCCGTCCGTACGGACGTGGAACTGCTCATCGTCGAGGCTCCTCCTACGACGCACCAGGCCCTGTGAGGGCAAATCCTCACAGGGCCCGGTGTGTGCTTTGGTCAGCGGACTACGGCTTGTCCTTGACCGTGATCTTGCCCTCGATGATCTGGGCCTTGTAGCCCTCGAGGATGCCCTGCAGCTTGGCGTCGATCTTGCCACCGGACGTGGCGTAACCGACGCCGTTCACCTTCAGGTCGAAGACCTTCGGCAGCGACGTGAGGTCGTTCTTGGCGACGGCCCGGATGTAGTCGTAGACCGCGACGTCGACGCGCTTGAGCATGGACGACACGATGACGTCCTTGGTGTCGGCGACGGTCGCCTGGTTGTACTGGTCGGAGTCGACGCCGATCGCCAGCACGCCGGCCTGCTTGGCGGCCGAGAAGATGCCCTTGCCGGAGGCACCGGCGGCCTGGTAGATCACGTCGGCGCCCTTGTCGATCTGGCCCTTGGCGGCTTCCTGGCCCTTCGGCGCGTCCTGGAAGCCCGTGAAGTCACCGGCCGGGGTGATGTACTTCTTCTCGACCTTGATCTTCGGCGCTGCCGCCGTCGCGCCCTGCACGTAGCCGGCCTCGAACTTCTGGATCAGCGGGATCTCGACGCCGCCGACGAAGCCCACGTGGCACTTCTTGCTCTGGTACGCGGCGATGACACCGGCGAGGAAGGAGCCCTCCTGCTCGGCGAACAGCAGCGGCGTGACGTTGGCGGCGCCGTCCACGGCCGAGTCGACCAGGCCGAACTTGACGTTCGGGAACTCCGCGGCGACGAGCTTCATCGACTCGGCGTAGGCGAAGCCGACACCGATGATCGGGTTGAAGCCCTCGGACGCGAGCTGGCGCAGACGGGTCTGCTTCGCCGCCTCGTCCTCGTTCGGGGCAGCGGAGAGCTCGCGCGTGTTCTCCTTCTTGATGCCCATGTCCGTGATGGCCTTGTCCAGGCCGGCGGCGGCGGAGTCGTTGAACGACGCGTCGCCACGACCACCGATGTCGTAGGCCAGACCGACCTTCAGCGCACTGCCGTCCACCTTGTCACCGGCGGCCGCGCTGGTGTTCGAGGTGGCGGGCGCAGTGGGAGGGGTGGCGTACTCGCAAGCGGCACCACTGCCGTTGTTCGAGGTGTTGCTACCGCCACCCGAGTCCTTCGCGCAGGCGGCCATAGTCATCACGCTGGTCAGCGCGATCGCGGCGACCGCGACGCCACGCATACGACGACGCACGGCTCGTCTCCTCCCTGAGGTTCCTCCCCAACGACGTTGTTGGGTTCTAGACGGCGCACCGTACCTCTTAGTAACCAGACACGTTGCGGCCAGCACCAACAAAGACCCCTATCGGTTACGCATTCGACGCTTTGGCCGCACCTTTGGTGATCACTCGTGTTCGGCGCGTGGCGAAACGTCCCCTTCGGCCGCTTCCCCGTCACTGATCGTCGTCCAAACGGCCCAGTTCCGCGCGCCGACGACCCGACGTTGAACCGATCGCGGGTCCTGCGCCGTGTACAGGTCGGCAAGTGCCCTTGCCACGACGGCGGCCCGGACCAAGGCGGAGGTCCTGGGCCGCCGTCCTCTTTTTCCCCGGACGGCACGCGGGGCCCCTCCGTGCGCTCCAAGCGAACGAAAGCTCCCCGCGTGCACTTCAGATGTGGCGTGGACCGCATTTCGGGATCGATAAAGACCGCTTGGCCGATCGACAGCGTGTCTCATCGATCACAGAGCGGGTGCGCCTGCTGGGTTGGTTCCAACGTGCGGGACTAGGATTTTCCGGTCATGGTCGGGCAGAACTGTTCACCGACCACCACCACTGACGTTGGAGGCCGCGGCGCATGACCAGCGCAGGCGCACCCGAGCGGTCGGGCACCACCCGAGGGGGTGGGACGCTCTACCGCGGTGATCTGGGCATGTGGTCCTGGGTCGCCCACCGGATCACCGGTGTCCTCACGTTCTTCTTCCTCTTCACCCACGTGCTCGACACCGCACTCGTGCGGGTGTCACCGAACGCGTACGACACGGTGATCGAGACCTACAAGAACCCGGTCGTGAACCTCTTCGAGGTCGGCCTCGTCGGCGCGGTGCTCTACCACGCGCTGAACGGCATCCGGGTCATGCTGGTCGACTTCTGGGAGAAGGGCGCCAAGTACCAGCGGGTCATGCTCTGGACCGTGCTGGCCGTCTGGGTCGTCGTGATGATCCCCGGCTTCTACTTCATGATGGAGCGCACGATCTCCGACCTGGTTGGGGGTCACTGACCATGTCTCTCGCACTCGACAAGCCCCGCCAGCCGCGCCGCCCCGCGGCCCGCCGCAGCAACGGCGAGCTCTACAGCTGGCTGTTCATGCGCCTCTCCGGCCTGCTGCTCGTGGTCCTGGTCCTGGGTCACCTGTTCATCATGAACATCCTCGACGGCGGTGTTCACAAGATCAACTTCGGCTTCGTCGCCGGCCGGTGGGCCTCGCCCTTCTGGCAGTTCTGGGACCTCGCGATGCTCTGGCTCGCGCAGATCCACGGCGGCAACGGCGTGCGGACGGTCATCAACGACTACGCGCGCAAGGACTCCACCCGGTTCTGGTTGAAGATGCTGCTCTACGTCTCGATGGTGCTGATCGTCTCGCTCGGCACGTTCGTGATCTTCACCTTCGACCCGAACATCTCGTCGAACTGACCCGCGCGGGGAGCCCACCACAATGCAGTTCCACAAGTACGACGTAGTCATCATCGGCGCTGGTGGTGCCGGAATGCGCGCGGCGATCGAGTCCGGCCAGCGCGCCCGCACCGCGGTGCTCACCAAGCTCTACCCCACGCGTTCGCACACCGGCGCGGCCCAGGGCGGCATGTGCGCCGCCCTCGCCAACGTCGAGGAGGACAACTGGGAGTGGCACACCTTCGACACGATCAAGGGCGGCGACTACCTGGTCGACCAGGACGCCGCCGAGATCATGGCGAAGGAGGCCATCGACGCCGTTCTCGACCTCGAGAAGATGGGCCTGCCGTTCAACCGCACGCCCGAGGGCAAGATCGACCAGCGCCGGTTCGGCGGCCACACGCGCAACCACGGTGAAGCCGCCGTGCGCCGCGCCTGCTACGCCGCGGACCGCACCGGTCACATGATCCTGCAGACGCTGTACCAGAACTGCGTCAAGCACGGCATCGAGTTCTTCAACGAGTTCTACGTGCTCGACATCTGCCTCACCGAGACGGAGAACGGCCCGGTCTGCACCGGCGCCGTCGCGTACGAGCTCGCGACCGGCGAGATCCACGTCTTCCAGGCCAAGTCCGTCGTGTTCGCGACCGGTGGTTTCGGCAAGGTCTTCAAGACCACGTCGAACGCCCACACGCTGACCGGTGACGGCATGGGCATCGTCTTCCGCAAGGGCCTGCCCCTGGAGGACATGGAGTTCTACCAGTTCCACCCGACGGGCCTCGCGGGTCTCGGCATCCTGCTGACCGAGGGTGCCCGCGGCGAGGGCGCGATCCTGCGCAACGCCTCGGGTGAGCGGTTCATGGAGCGCTACGCCCCGACCATCAAGGACCTGGCGCCGCGCGACATCGTGGCCCGCTCGATGGCCCTCGAGGTGCTGGAAGGCCGTGGCGCCGGCCCGAACAAGGACTACGTGCTGCTCGACTGCACGCACCTCGGTGCCGAGGTGCTGGAGACGAAGCTGCCGGACATCACCGAGTTCGCCCGCACGTACCTCGCGGTCGACCCGGTCGTCGAGCCCGTCCCGGTGTACCCCACCGCGCACTACGCGATGGGCGGCATCCCGACGAACATCCACGGCGAAGTGCTGCGGGACAACGACAACGTCGTTCCGGGTCTCTACGCCGCCGGTGAGTGCGCGTGCGTCTCGGTGCACGGCGCGAACCGCCTGGGCACGAACTCGTTGCTGGACATCAACGTCTTCGGCCGCCGCGCCGGCATCGCCGCCGCGGAGTACGCGCTGTCCCGCGACGAGCACGTCGAGCTGCCGGAGAACCCGGCCGCCGCCGTCGAGGCGCAGGTCGCTCTCGCCCTGTCGGAGCACGGCCAGGAGCGCGTGGCGGACATCCGCACCGAGCTGCAGGCCACCATGGACGCCAACGCGTCCGTGTACCGCACCGAGGACACGCTGAAGCAGGCGCTGCACGACGTGCAGGCGCTCAAGGAGCGTTACGCCCACATCTCCGTGCAGGACAAGGGCAAGCGCTTCAACACCGACCTGCTGGAGGCCGTCGAGCTCGGCTTCCTGCTGGAGCTGGCCGAGGTTCTCGTCGTCGGCGCCCTGGCGCGCAAGGAGTCCCGCGGCGGTCACGCCCGCGAGGACTACCCGAACCGCGACGACACGAACTTCATGCGGCACAGCATGTTCTACAAGCAGGGCGAGGGTCTTGCCGCGGACATCCGCCTCGACTACAAGCCCGTCACCTTTACCCGGTACAAGCCGATGGAGCGCAAGTACTGATGACCGCCACCGCTGAAACCACTGCTGGCTCGCGCGGCTCCCAGCCGCCGGTTCCGGACGGCGCTGTCACGGTCACCGTCAAGATCCGCCGGTTCAACCCGGAGTTCGACGACGAGCCGCGCTGGGACATGTTCGACATCCCCGCGCTCCCGTCGGACCGCGTGCTGAACCTCCTCCACTACATCAAGTGGTACGTGGACGGCACGCTGACGTTCCGCCGCTCCTGCGCGCACGGCATCTGCGGTTCCGACGCCATGCGCATCAACGGCGTGAACCGCCTGGCGTGCAAGGTCCTGCTGAAGGACCTGCTGCAGAAGGGCGACAAGCAGACCACGATCACCATCGAGCCCATCAAGGGCCTGCCGGTGAACAAGGACCTGCTCGTCGACATGGAGCCCTTCTTCGAGGCGTTCCGCGCGGTCAAGCCGTACCTCGTGACGTACGGCAACGAGCCGACGCGCGAGCGCATCCAGTCGGTCGCCGACCGCGAGCGGTTCGACGACACCACGAAGTGCATCCTGTGCGCCTGCTGCACCACGTCGTGCCCGGTCTACTGGACCGAGGGCTCGTACTTCGGCCCGGCGGCGATCGTGAACGCGCACCGGTTCATCTTCGACTCGCGTGACGAGGGCGCTGAGGAGCGGCTCGACATCCTCAACGACATCGACGGCGTGTGGCGGTGCCGGACCACGTTCAACTGCACCGACGCCTGCCCGCGTGGCATCCAGGTCACCAAGGCGATCCAGGAAGTGAAGCGCGCGCTGCTGTTCAAGCGCGTCTGATCGGTTGCTCTGAGGGCGCCGCGTTCCCGTTGGGGGCGCGGCGCTTCTGCATTTGGAGGGACTGCGGGAAGCGCAGCAGTCCTGCCGGGAGAAGTGGGATCTGCTGAGCACCGGTCCTGGACCGAGGTCGCCCAGATCGTCGAACGACTGCTTGAGCTCGTAGTAGGGCGGGGTGCGGACGTCGCCGGCGGCCGGTGCCAGATCGAGGAAGGCGCCGGGTGGGCCGGCGCCGAACACGGTCACGCCGCGCGCATCGATCTTGAGGTTCGCGCTGAGCTCGTCCGGTGCGTCGGGCGCGATGTCCTGCCACCTCTGGAGAACGTCCGCCGCTCTGCAGAAGAGGTCGGGTTCGCGGTCGTGCGCGCAGTCGACGATCCGCCCGTCCTGCAGCACGACCTGAGCCGTGCGCAACCGGTTCGGCACGTCCGCAGCGGTGCTGGCGTCGATCGTGCTGATCGCCGGTGTCCTCGCGCTCACCGCCGTGATGGTCCCGGAACGCGAACGAGCCCCCAGCGTTGGCGCTGGGGGCTCGTAGCGTGTCCTTCGTGGCGGCTCAGACGCCCTGTGCCGCCTGTGCGGCCTGGCGGCGTGCCCGTGCCGCCTTGGCCCGCTTGTTGCGGATGTAGAGGAACACACCGGCCAGCAGGCCGATGCCCGCCACGGCCGTGATCGGGAGGCCGACGGTGCCGAACGCCGTCGGCGTCGGGCGGCCCGTGCGGGAGTCGACGGCGGCCGCGTCGTCCTGCTTGTCGTCGTTGCTCTGGGTGGGGACGACGTTCGGCTTCGGCTGCGGGGCGCCGTCCACGAGCTTGCCGACACCGCCGGGGCCCATGGCGAAGCCGTAGTCGAGCAGCTTCGCGGCCTGGGCGGTGATGTGCGTGGGCTGCACCTGACCGCGCAGCAGGACGACGACGAGGCGGCGGCCGTTGCGTTCGGCGGCGCCCACGTACGTGTGCTGCGAGTCGTCGGTGAAGCCGCTCTTGCCGCCGATCGCGCCCTGGTAGTTCGCGAGCAGGCGGTTGTCGTTCGTCAGCATGATCGTGCCGCCGTTGCGGCCGGGGAACTGCGCCTGCTGCAGTTTGATCGTCTGCGCGAACTCCTCGTACTTCATCGCGCCGCGGAAGATCAGGGCGACGTCGTAGGCGGAGGTGCTGGTGCCGGGGGCGTCCAGGCCGGACGGGGTGACGGCGCGGGTGTCGAGGGCGCCGAGCTCCTTGGCCATGGCGTTCATCTTGCGCAGCGCGTTCGGCACGCCGCCGAGCTGACGGGCCAGCGTGTGCGCCACGTCGTTGCCCGAGGTGAGCAGCAGGCCCTGCAGCAGCTGACGAACCGTGTACTGGCCGCCGTCCTTGAGGCCCACGCAGGTGCACTCCTGCTGCGTGTCCTCGGCGGAGGCGGTGACGACGAGGTCTCCGCGCAGCTCCTTCGCGACCACCATCGCGAGCAGAACCTTGATGACGCTCGCCGGGCGCTGACGGCCGTGCGGGTCGTACGCGGCGATGACGGCGCCGCTGTCCATGTCCGCGAGGAGCCACGAGGCCGCGGTGATGCCGCTCGGCGGCTGGGCCGAGTTCGGCGGGAGGATCAGGCCGCATTCGCCGAGCCGGTCGCCACCGACGGGCTTCTCCGGCACCTCGAGGGCGGTCGGCGCCTTCTGACCGGGCGCGGGCTGCTCCGACGTGTCCACCGGGGGCGGCGGGGTCTCGCGGTTAGCGCACTGCGCCGAGCCGGCGGCCTGCTGTGCGGTGCCGGTCGGTGCGGCGAACGCGGCTGTGGCCGTTGCTAGGACCAGGGCGACGATGAGCCGTTGGGTGAAGGGCACGGCTCCAGGCTATCCACCCCCGTTTAGCGGCTTGCACGCACCACGTCCGATACTGGTCGCTGTGAAGCTCTCGCGCCCGATGTCACTCTTTCTGGTGGCTTTCGGAGTGTGGTCGTGGGTGATCTGGCCCACGTTCCTGAAGAACATCTGGAAGGACCCCCGTTCGTTCAACGACGGGCCCACCGCTTTCTTCACGGTGCACCTGGTGCTCGTGATCGCCTCGCTCGTGTTCGGCACCGTCATCGGGGTGCTGGGCGTGCGGGGCTTCCTGGCCACTCGACGTCGATAGGAAACGTTGTGGAGTTCGTACGTCTGCTGCTGGTGTTCCTGCACCTGCTGGGCATGGGCATGCTCGTCGCGATGATCATGCTGCAGGCCAAGGCCGGCAAGGACGCGCCGGTCAACAAGGGCTGGTTGCACGGTGCGGCTCTGCAGCTGCTCACCGGTGTGGCGCTGGTCGGCATCGACCCGCTGGTCGACTCGGTGAAGTACGACCACATCAAGATCGGCGTGAAGCTGCTGGTCGTCGTGGCCATCGCCGCCGTGGTCGCGATCAACGTCAACAAGCCGAAGGCGCCGTCCTGGCTGCTGCCGACCGCGGCGTCACTCGTCGTGCTGAACGTGGGGATCGCGGTCTTCTGGACCTGATCGAGGGATGTCGCGTGCACGCCTGGGTGACGTGTGCGCGCCGCACGCGCGACGTGCGGTATCTCGGCGCAACGATCGTGCCATGTCACGTATCGCCTACATCGGTGTGCTCACCGCGGGCGCGGTGTTGACCGTCGTCGGACTCTACGGTGCGGGCCCGGAGGCTTCGGCCTCCGGCGACGACCGGGTCTGCGCCGCCGCGTGGTGCCCGAAAGTACGTCCAGGATGGCGCTCACCAGAAGCAAGAGGTGAGCCCACCACGACGACTACGAAGCCGACCTACACCACGTCGACGACTACCACCACCACGTGCACGGAGCCGTCGACCACCACGTCGAAGTCGACGACGTCGTCCACAACCTCGACCTCGTCGACGACCACCACGTACACGAGGCCGGGCAGCACGACGTCCTCGGTGTCCACGACCACGTCGACACCTTCGACTTCGACTTCTTCGACTTCCACGAAGCCGTCGACGACAACGCCTCCGGTCAAGACGACCCCGCCGGTCGCGAAGCCTCCGCGCCACCAGGACAACCGCCTGGCCAACACGGGTGCCTCGATCGGCTGGCTGGCGGCACTCGGCGGCCTGCTCGCCGCCGCGGGTGTGCTCCTGCTGCTGATCGACCGCAAGAGGCTCGCCCGGCGCTGAGCCGTCAAAAACTGTCGGTGGCGCTCGTCACACTGTCGACATGCGAATCGAACAACTGCGCGAACGCAGCGATCTCGGTGTCATCAGCACCACCGCCCTGAAGTCGCTGGGGGTGGCGAACCCCTGGCCGAAGTGCCGCCCGGGCGGGCCGTGGCAACGCATGCACGCAGGTGTCGTGCTGCTGCACAACGGCCCGCCCACGCGCGACCAACAGGTCACCGCGGCCCTGCTGCGCGCAGGCCCAGGAGCCGTGCTGACCGGCGCTGAAGCCTGCCGCCGCCACGGCCTGCCGGCCAGAGGCTCCGAGATCCACGTCCTGGTGCCGGGTTCCGCGCGCGGCAGCGGCACTCTGATCGTCGAACGCGCCTCACCGATGCCCCGCTCGACCACCATCGACGGCTTCCCGGTGGTGTCGGCCGCCCGAGCCGTCGTCGACGCGTGCCGGCAGATGCGTTCGGCGGACGAGGCCACGGCGCTGGTGGCCGCAGCCATCCAAAAGGGCCGCTGCACCCCCGGAAGCCTCCGCGAGGAGGCCCGCACCAACCGCTACGGCACCAAGCTGGTCCGCGAGGTCCTCAAAGAGCTGGGCCGCGCGGAGTCCGTGGCAGAACGCGACGCCCGCATGCTCTCCCGCCGAATCCGCCTGACCAAACCGCACTGGAACGTCCAGATCGCCGACGCCACGGGCCAGCTGATCGGCAGACCGGACGCCTGGTTCGACGACGTGGGCCTGGCCTGGGAGATCGACTCGAGGGCGTTCCACTACGACCCGCGCGACTACGAACGCACCCTCCCGCGCAACATCCGCTACGCAGCAGCAGGAATCCTGGTCGTGCAAACCCTGCCGACCCGCCTGCGGGACCAGCCGGACGCGGTGGCGGCGGAGCTGAGGAACGCGCACCAGGCGGCAGCGGCGCGGCCGAGGCCGGCGGTGCGCATCGTGGAGCCGCCGTGAGGTGGTGAGGGCGGGCGACAGCCATCGAGCGACGGGCGGGCGGCCTCAGGTCCGGCCTGCCCTACCTCCTACGCCACCTCAACCCCAGCAACGCCCCCATCACAGCCCCGACCCCCAACATCAACGACGGCGCAGGCCCCGACCGCACCGACACCACCGGCGAGATCACCGCAGGCGGCGGCGCAGCCACCACCTCCGGCTCCCGGTTCTCCTTGGCCGTAGCCGTCCAAGCGGTGATGAACAGCAAGAACTGCGCCACCAGGTTCGCGAACACCAGCACACCGATCACCGACCCGAACGCGGCGGAGGTCGGCGACGACGTCACGAACGACAGGAAGATCGTGGCGGCCTGCTTCAGCACCTCGAACCCGATGGCGGCGGCCAGAGCTCCGCGCAGCGCGCTGCGCCAGCCCACAGGCTTGCGCGGCAGCCGGGCGAGCACCCAGAGGAACACCATCCAGTTCGCCAGCAGCGAGAGGAGGATCGAGGCGATCTTCACCAGCGCCCGCGCCCAGCCGGCGTCGTCCAGGCCGAGCCACACCAGCACCTGGTCCGCGAAACCCGAGCCCAGGGCGGTGATGCCGAACGACAGCACGATCGCGAGTCCGAGACCGATGAGCGCCAGGAGGTCGCGCCACAACGTGCCGAGGAACGGCAGGTTCTCCTTGGCGTGGCCCCACTGCGCGGTCAGGGCGTCGCGGAGGTTGCCCATCCAGCCGAGACCGGAGTAGGCGGCGCCCAGCAGGCCGATGATGCCGACCGTGCCCTTGGAGTCCAGGGCCGTGTTCACGGCCTCGTTGATCTGCTTGCTCAGGTTCTCGTCCGGCACGGCCTCCGCGATCGCCGTGCGCAGTTCGGCCAGCAGGTCCGGCTGGGACTGCAGCACGAAACCGGCGATCGCGAACCCGATCATCAGGATCGGCACCAGAGACAGCACGCTGAAGTACGTCACCGCCGCCGCGTAGTGGGTGCCGTACCTCTCGGTGTAGCGCTCGTACGCCAGCATGACGTGGTCCAGCCACGCGTACTTCCGCCGCCACTTGTCCACGGTCAGGACGCTAGTGCAAGTGCACTACTCGGGCAGAACAAACCCGATCTTCTCGTACGACCGGCGCAACGTGACCGACGCGACGTCGCGGGCGCGCTCGGCGCCGCGGGCCAGGATCTTGTCGAGGGACGCCAGGTCGTCGAGGTACGTGCGGACGCGTTCCTGGACCGGCGTGACCCACTCGGTGAAGACCTCGCCGAGGTCCTTCTTGAGGTCGCCGTAGCCCTTGCCGTCGTAGTCGGAGACCAGCGACTCCACGGAACGGCCGGTCAGGGCCGAGTAGATCGTCAGCAGGTTCGAGACGCCCGGCTTGTTCTCGACGTCGAAGATGATCTCGCGGCCCGTGTCCGTGACGGCCGAGCGGATCTTCTTCGCCGACCGCTTCGGGTCCTCCAGCAGCTCCACGACGCCGCCGGGCACCGACTTGCTCATCTTCGCCGTCGGGTCCTGCAGGTCGAAGATCTTGGCGGTGTCCTTGACGATGTACGCCTCCGGCAGGCGGAACGTCTTGCCGTAGCGCGAGTTGAACCGCGTCGCGAGGTCGCGGGTCAGCTCCAGGTGCTGGCGCTGGTCCTCGCCGACCGGCACGTAGTGCGCCTGGTACAGCAGGATGTCCGCGGCCTGCAGGATCGGGTACGTGAACAGGCCGACGCCAACGGACTGCTCCTGGCGTGCGGACTTGTCCTTGAACTGCGTCATCCGGGACGCCTCGCCGAAACCGGTCATGCACTGCATGAGCCAGCCGAGCTGGGCGTGCTCCGGGACGTGCGACTGCACGAACAGCGTCGCGCGGTCGGGGTCGATGCCCAGCGCGAGCAGCTGAGCTGCCGAGACGCGGGTGTTGTGGCGCAGTTCCTTCGGGTTCTGCTCCACGGTGATCGCGTGCAGGTCGACGACGCAGTAGAACGCGTCGTGGTCCTCCTGCAGGGCCACCCACTGCCGCACCGCACCCAGGTAGTTCCCGAGGTGGAACGAGCCCGCCGTCGGCTGGATGCCGGACAGGACACGAGGACGGCTGGTGGGTGCGCTCTCCGTGGACACGGACGAAATCTTCTCAGACCAGGTGGATCAGTTCTGCGCGGTGTCCTGCTGAACCAGGTCGATCCGCTGGTTCGCCGCCGGGACGACCGCCGGCTTGCGCCGCTTGACCAGGCCGTACACCAGACCACCCACACCCGCCGTGACCGCGATCAGACCCACGGGACCAGCAGCGGTACCGGTCATGCTGCTCTCAACCGCAGCGCTCAGTACCAGACTCATGCCGTGCACTTGCCGAGCCTCCCCAAGGCACAGACCCACCCCGGAAGGGTGAACCTTGCTGACTGATTGGCCGCCAAGCTACCGATCACCGGTAGCGTCGATGCGCCGAATCAGACTATCGGTCACTGTTGATCGGTTCGCACTCGCCCATATGTCGTAGTCCGCTGACGGGCGTTACGCCCTGCGAGCGAAGCCAGGGTCTCAAGCTCACGCACAGTACGCGCGGACCCGTGTTCGGACCCTGCCATGCGACTGATGGTCTCCTCCATCAACGTGCCGCCGATGTCGTTCGCACCGCCGTTGAGGATCTCCGCAGTGCCCTCGTCGCCGAGCTTGACCCACGAGCACTGGATGTTGTCGATCCGCCCGTGCAGCGCCAACCGTGCGAACGCGTGCACGGCGCGGTTGTCGCGGCGGCTGGGGCCGGGACGGGCGACTCCTGCCAGGTAGATCGGGGCGTTGCGGTGCACGAACGGCAGCGCGACGAACTCGGTGAGACCGCCGGTCTGGTCCTGCAACCTGGCCAGCACGCGCAGGTGCGTGAGCCAGTGGCCTGGGTGGTCGACGTGGCCGTACATCATCGTCGACGACGAGCGAATGCCCAGGTCGTGGGCCGTGCTGACGACGTCGAGCCAGGTCGCGGTCGGCAGCTTGCCCTTGGTCAGCACCCACCGCACGTCGTCGTCGAGGATCTCGGCCGCGGTGCCGGGGATCGTGTCGAGGCCCGCTTCCTTGAGTTCGGTGAGCCAGTCGCGCACGCTCACGCCGGCCTTCGCGGCGGCGGAGACGATCTCCATCGGGCTGAACGCGTGGACGTGCATCTGCGGCAGGCGCTTCTTGATCGCCCGCACGACGTCCGCGTAGTAGGTGACCGGCAGCTTCGGGTCGATACCGCCCTGCATGCAGACCTCGGTGGCGCCGGAGTCCCACGCCTCCTGCGCGCGGTCCGCGACCTCCTCTGCGCTCAACCTGAACGCATCCGCATCCCGTTCACGTTGGGCGAAGGCGCAGAAGCGGCAGCCGACGTAGCAGACGTTCGAGAAGTTGATGTTCCGGTTGACGACGTACGTGACGTCGTCGCCGACCACCTCGCGCCGCAGGTCGTCGGCGAGGCGCGTCATCTCCTCCAGCGCGTCGCCGTCGGCGGTGAGCAGTGCCATCGCGGCGTCGGTGTCGTCGAGCAACGCGGCCGGGTCGTTCGCCGCGATTTTCAGTCCACGTTGGACGTCTTCGGAAAGCCGTTGCGGCGCAACGGGAATCTTCAGCTCGTCCCAGTCGCCGTAAACCTCGTCGAAGTCACCGCGGCGATCGCTCGTGCGCCCTTCGGTGTCGATCGCGGTGTTCAGGTCGGCGCGCCCGAACGTGTCGAGCCCGCCGTCGGGCTCCTGCCACTCGCGGCCGACCACGGGAGCGTCCGGGTTCGCGAGACCGCTTTCCAGTGCCAGCGCGGAAACGTGGGCGGTGAGCCGCGTGTCGATCCACTGCCCCGCCGCCGCGCGCACGTAGCGCGGGTAGACGTTCAGCCTCTCCTGCAACGAGAATCCGGCTTCGCGTGTGATGTCCACGAGCCGGTCGACCTGAGGCCACGGCTTCTCGGGGTTCACGTGGTCCGGCGTGATCGGCGAGACGCCGCCCCAGTCGTCGACACCCGCGCGCAGCATGAGGCCGAACTCCTCGCCGACCAGGTTCGGCGGCGCCTGCACGCTCACGGTCGACGGCATCACCAGGCGTGCCACGGCGATCGTCGCCGCGAGCTCGGTCAGGTCGGCGTCGGGCATGCCGCGCATCGCCGTGTCGGGCTTGGCGCGGAAGTTCTGGATGATCACTTCCTGGATGTGCCCGTACTGCTTGGCGACCTGGCGCATCGCCAGCAACGACTCGGCGCGCTCGGCGAGGTTCTCGCCGATGCCGATCAGGATTCCGGTGGTGAACGGAACGTTCACGCGTCCGGCGTCGGTCAGCACCCGCAGGCGGACCGCGGGATCCTTGTCGGGGCTGCCGTAGTGCGGGCCGCCCTTCTCGCTCCACAGCCGCTCGGCCGTGGTCTCCAGCATCATCCCCATGCTGGACGCGACGGGCCGCAGCCGCGTCAGCTCCTCCCAGCTCAGCACGCCGGGATTGAGGTGCGGCAGCAGACCCGTCTCCTCGAGCACCGCGATGGCACTGGCGCGCACGTAGTCCAAAGTGGACTCATAACCACGTGCGTCCAGCCACTCCTTCGCGGCGGGCCAACGATCTTCCGGCCGGTCGCCGAGCGTGAAGAGCGCTTCCTTGCACCCCTGCTCGGCACCCGCGCGGGCGATCGCCAGCACCTCGTCGCGTTCGAGGAACGCGGCGGGCACCTTGTGCGGCACGGTCGCGAACGTGCAGTAGTGACACCGGTCCCGGCACAACCTGGTCAGCGGGATGAACACCGACCGGCTGTACGTGACGACCCCGGGCCGCCCCTCGGCGAGCAGGTGCGCGTCCCGCACCTTGCCGGCCGCGGTCAGCAACGCGTCCAGGTCCTCTCCGCGCGCGTGCAGCAGCACGGCGGCCTCGGTCGCGTCGAGGACGGCACCGTCGGCTGCCCGGCGCAATGCACGCCGCATGGCCGCCGCGCTCGGACGGGGCTGCGGTGGGGTTAGAGAGATGTCCACTGCCACGTCAACGACCTTAGGCCGCCGAAATTCCTGATCAGTTGTGATGAGCTGTGGGACATCCCACTCATCGCACGGTGACCAGCAGTTCCGTGTTCCGGTCGAGCGGCGTGCCCAGCGGGTTCGTCCGCGAGTGGATGTCGTTGTAGGTGAACTCCCGGCACAGGCTCGCGAGACCGGAGTCGCTGCGGTCGTCGTAGTCGGCCTGGTACGGCGCATCGGCTTCGAGCAGCGTCGTGAACAGCGACAACGTGCCGTCCCCGTTGTCTGCGACCTCGATGACGCGGGCGTGCTGCGGGTAGTCGACGTGCGCGGCGGTGTTGATCTCCCAGAAGCTCCTTCCCGGCGTCTCGTGCCGGTGCGGCGTGATCACGTTGCGGTGCGTGTGCCCGTTGACCCACGCCAGCACGTTCGGGAACCGGTGCAGCAGGTTCACGAGCGCGTCGCCGTTCATGCGCGGGTCGAGCGGACGACGCCGATCCGGCAGAACGTTGCCCATCGTCTTGCTGGTGTGGTGACTGAACAGCACGAACAGCTCGTCGGTGACGTTCTGCCGTTGCGGCAGTCCCAGCCAGTCGTAGTAGAGCGAACTGTTCCGCCTGAGGGTTTTCTCGATCCAATTGAGCTGATGCAGCCCGATCGACCCCTCGGAGAACCCCGCGAGGTTCGTGGTGTCCATGCTGATGCCGGTGACACCGGGCGCCATCCGGAACGTGTAGAAGACGTTGACGCCGTCCGCGTTCGCCTCCGTGTAACCGTGCCCGCCCGACGGCAGATGCTTGCGCACGAACTCACCGGTGTCGAACAACCTACGTCGACTGTCAGGCGTGACGGTCCGGACGACGCCGCCGCCAGCGAGGATGGCCAACGCCTCAGGAACCGCCTTGGGGTCGTTGAACGCCTGCGCCACCTTTGCGTTCTGCACCGGATCCCCGAACCCGACGATCTTCTTCCGCCCGGTGTACCAGCTGTCGAGCAGCCCGTCCGGCAGCGCGCCGACCACGCTGTCGTCGTGGTTGCCGATGGTGGAGTACCAGGGGATGTTCAGGCCGGGGCTGGTGAACTCCCTGACAGCCGCGTCGAGCAGTCCGTCGAGCTGCGGGAAGCCTTTGGCCTTGTAGTCGTCCACGCCCGCGAGCTCCGGTTGCCAGAACGTGCTGATGCCGGAGTTCTGCACGCCCTCGTACCGCACGTCGCCGGTGTTGGGCGTTATCCGGCCGCCGTTGAGGATCGTGAGGAACCAGTCGAGCTCGACGTTCTCGTGGTTGTCCGTGTTGTCGCCGGTGGTCATGAGGAAGTCGAAGGGCCGCCCGGTCAACGGTCCTCTGCGGACCGCGTTGACCCTGCGCACCAGCGACGTCGACCCCTGCGCCGTGAGCGCCTCCTGCGGCCGGTGCGCGCTGGAGCCCATGATCGGGTGCAGGTACTCGAACCGCAGCGGGCTCTGGGCGTCGCAGATGTGCATGTCGCTGAACTGCACGAAGCTGACCAGCGCCCGCCGCCTGGCTTCCCGCCCCGCCTTGGCCTGGACGAGGTCGTTGCGGATCACGGTCGGCCAGCCCGGCCCCGCCGCCAGCCTGCGGTAACCGCTCGTGCCGATCGGCGTGGCGGTGGCCTCGAGCGTGGTGCCCGCGGTGAAGGCAATCGCTTGCGCGTCGAGTAGTGGCACGCCCGCCGCTGTTGCGCCCATCGCGAGCAGGAACGAACGCCGATTGAAGCCCGCCATGTGCCGCCCCCTTGATCTGACCGATGGTGAATCGTGTTCAGATTCGGGGAGCTGGCAGGTGAAATCGAGTGGTCAGGCCGGGGACGGGAGCGATAAAGGCTGGGCGGACTGGATCAGTCGGAGCAGTCGTCGCCCTCGGATTCGCCACCTTCGGACGACTCAGTCACCTCGTCGGCAGGGCCACGCCGCAGCGGTCCGATCTGGTAGCGAGGGAACGCGACCTTGGCGATCTCGCGGATGTCGGTCTTGTTCGCGTTCTTGGCCAGCACGCGGACCTTGAGATAGTCGAACGCTGGCTTGGCCACGGCCGCAGCGGTGACCGCGCATATCGTGATGATCTCTCCGACCACCAGAGGTGCCTTTCGCCTCCGGCTGATCGATCTGCGGACATACCTCAGCTCGACCAGCACACGACTGGTTTCGAGCTAAGATCCGCGCCCCTGCCCCGAGCTAGCAGTAAGACTGGAACCGCCTCTAACTACTACCAACTCGCCGGGGACAGGCCGGACTGCTCCCGGATGCGGGGGCGTCAAGGTGCCCAGTTGGTAGTAGTTAGAGGCGGTTTGATCACGAGTTGGTGGTACTTGCAGACGTCCACGACCAACAGGGAGGTCAACGGGGCCAGTCGAAGGTCACCGTGACCGGGGCGTGGTCGGACCAGCGTTCCGCGTAGGTTGCGGCGCGTTCGACCACGGCGGATGTCGCTGAAGCAGCGAGGCGGTCTGTTGTGACAACGTAATCGATCCGCCACCCCGAGTCGTTGTCGAACGCCTTGCCCCGGTACGACCACCACGAGTACGGCCCGGCCACATCGGGGTGCAGCGCGCGCACCACGTCGTTGTACCCGGAGGCGAAGACCGACGACATCCACTCCCGCTCGTACGGCAGGAAGCCGGACTCCTTCTGGTTCGTGCGCCAGTTCTTCAGGTCGGCCTGCTGGTGCGCGATGTTCCAGTCACCACACACGAGCACCTCACGGCCGGACACGGCCGCCTTCTCTCGCAACGACACCAGGTACGGCAGGAAGGCCGCCATGAAGCGGTCCTTCTCGTCCTGCTTCTCGGTGCCGACATCGCCGGACGGCAGGTACAACGAGCCGACGACGACGCCCGGCAGCTCGATCTCCACGTAGCGGCCGCTCGACTCGAACTCGGCAGTGCCAAAGCCCACACGGACCGAGGACGGTTCAACGCGCGAGAGCACGGCCACGCCCGCGCGGCCCTTCAACGACGACGGGGCGTACACGCCGTGCCAGCCCGAAGGCGAGTGGACCTCTGCGGGCAGTTCGTGGGGTTCGGCGCGAACTTCCTGCAGGCACACCACGTCTGCGGACGTGGACGCCATCCACTCCAGGTAGCCCTTCTTGGCGGCGGCGCGCAGACCGTTGACGTTGACCGTGGAGACCGTGAGCACGAGGCGGGAGCCTACCTAGAGGCCAGGCCCCAGGGTTTCGGGTACTCGGCGCCGCAGCCCGCGCAGTGCGCGGTCAGGTCCAGGTAGCCCACGATCGTGGCCATCTCGTCGCGGGGCAGCGCCAGTTGGCGCTGGCCGTCGATCTCGGTGTAGAGGCCCTGCCACTCGGGCTCGCAGGAGCACTGCGTGACGCCCTTGCCCCTGCCCCACCGAAACATGTTCCGCAGCATGACCCAAGTCTGCCACGGCGCCGGTGGCTCACTTGCAGGTCGAGTCGCTCGTCAGCGCGACGAACTGCTGGCTCACCCAACGCCGGTCGCTCAGCATGCGGTAGCCGTTCTCCACGCGTGCCTGGGCGTCCGCGACCGCGTCACGCGGCATGGTCGAGACGATCGGCTGCATGTCGCCGGGGCCGGACCTCACGTTGAGGATGTCGGCGGTCACGGTGATCTTGCAGATCTCCGCGCCCTTGTCGCTGCCCATCGGCTTGCCGCCGTTCGCCACGTACATGACACCGGCGACGCCCAGCACCCCAATCACGATCATTCCCCTGACCGGAACACCCAACATGACGCCGCCTCCTGTACCGCGAACTGCCCCGAGCAGCAGATATAGCGGCTGGAAGTCCCCTGTGGACGGCTCGGCGCGGCAACCACCCGCAAGAGGAACCGACCGGGTGACGAAAAGCGAAGAAGGCCACCCCGGTGTGACCGGGACGGCCTTCTCGCGTGCTCGAATCAGGCGAACGTCAGAACGACGCCATCTTCTTCTTGAGGTTCTCGTCCAGCGCGGCGAGGAAGTCCTCGGTGGTCAGCCACTCCTGGTCCTTCGAGACCAGCAGCGCGAGGTCCTTGGTCATCTGACCGGCCTCGACCGTCTCGATGACGACCTGCTCCAGCGCCTCGGCGAAGCGGATCACCTCGGGGGTGTTGTCCAGCTTGCCGCGGTGCATGAGGCCGCGGGTCCAGGCGAAGATCGACGCGATCGGGTTCGTCGACGTCGGCTTGCCGGCCTGGTGCTGGCGGAAGTGGCGCGTGACGGTGCCGTGGGCGGCCTCGGCCTCGACGGTCTTGCCGTCCGGGGTCATGAGGACCGACGTCATCAGGCCGAGCGAGCCGAAGCCCTGCGCGACCGTGTCGGACTGGACGTCACCGTCGTAGTTCTTGCACGCCCAGACGTAGCCGCCCTCCCACTTCATGGCCGCGGCGACCATGTCGTCGATCAGGCGGTGCTCGTAGGTGAGGCCCTTGGCGTCGAACTCCGCCTTGAACTCCTCGTCGAACACGCGCTGGAAGATGTCCTTGAAGGCACCGTCGTAGGCCTTCAGGATCGTGTTCTTCGTGGACATGTAGACGGGGTAGCCCCGCTGCAGGCCGTAGGAGAACGAGGCGCGGGCGAAGTCCTCGATGGACTTGTTGTAGTTGTACATGCCCATCGCCACACCGCCCTCCGCCGGGAACTCGGTGACGACGTGCTCGATCGGCTCCGAGCCGTCTTCCGGCTGGAACGTGATCGTGAGCTTGCCGGCGCCGGGCACCTTGAAGTTGGTGGCCTTGTACTGGTCACCGTGCGCGTGACGGCCGATGATGATCGGCTTCGTCCAGCCCGGGACCAGGCGCGGGACGTTCGAGATGATGATCGGCTCGCGGAAGACGACACCGCCGAGGATGTTGCGGATCGTGCCGTTCGGCGAGACCCACATCTTCTTGAGGCCGAACTCCTCGACGCGCGCCTCGTCCGGCGTGATCGTGGCGCACTTGACGCCGACGCCGTGCTTCTTGATGGCGTTCGCGGCGTCGATCGTGACCTGGTCGTCCGTGGCGTCCCGGTGCTCGATGCCCAGGTCGTAGTACTCCAGAGTGACGTCCAGGTACGGGTGGATCAGCTTGTCCTTGATGAACTGCCAGATGATCCGGGTCATCTCGTCGCCGTCGAGCTCGACGACGGTGCCCTGAACCTTGATCTTGCCCATAACTCCGGGCGCTCCTCTCGCGACGATGCAAGCAAGACAAGCGTACTGGTAAACCGCCGAGGTGTGCCTGCGACCCTGGTTACACCGATTCAGGGTCGAAGTCCGTCGAGCGGCTCACGTGCTCCCACTTGTCGATTTCTGCGTTCCGTGCCTGGTCGGCCAGGCGGACCATGTCCACCGCGTCGCTGCCGAGCAGCAGACTCAGTGGCGGCTCGTCCATGGCTACCACGTCGAGCATGACTCGCGCGGCCTCGGCCGGATCACCAGGCATGTTGCCGTGCGCGCCACGCATCATGTCGAGCATTGCCCCGACAGAGGGAACGTAGTCCTCCCCCGGCTCGGTCACCACCAGAGAGGGGCCGGTCCAGTCGGTCTGGAAGCCGCCGAGCTCGACGATCGTGGCCTTCACCCCGAACGGCGCGCACTCCGCGGCCAGCGACTCGGTGAAGCCGCGCAGCGCGAACTTGGCCATCACGTACGGGGCGAGACCGCCGCCGAACGCCATGTGCCCGGCGGTCGACCCGACCTGGATGAAGTGACCCGACCGCTGCTCGTGCAGGACGGGCAGCGCGGCCTTCGTGACGTTGACGACACCCCAGAGGTTGATCTCCAGCTGGTCGCGGAAGTCGGCCTCCGAGCACTCCTCGATCGACGTGACGCGGCCGGCGCCCGCGTTGTTCACGACGACGTCGAGCCGGCCGAACTCGCGGACCGCGGTCGCCACGGCCTCCTTCGCCTGCGCGGTGTCGCGCACGTCCAGTGCAACAGATCTGACCCGGTCGCCGTGTTGAGAGACGAGGTCGTCGAGATCGCGCGGATTGCGGGCGGTCGCGACGAGCCGGTGTCCGGCGGCGAGCACCGCTTCGGCGGTCTTGCGGCCGATGCCGCGGGAACTGCCGGTGATGAGCCAAACCTGAGCCATGTCCGAGCTCCTTGCCGAGGAGTTGGTTGTCCGGAGATATGGAGTTCTGGCTCGGACACGTGATACCTGCGGCTACTGTTTTCACCGTCGGGTGATCACTGAAGGGGAGTAAGTGTCAACTGGGCCAACACATGCGATGAGCGGGCTGCTCGCCTGGAGCGCCGTCACCGCACTCGCATCGAGTCACCCGATCGGCCAGCTCTCGCCGCAGAGCTGGGCCGTTGGCGCGGTTCTTGCCACTGGAGCAGCACTTCTGCCGGACCTCGACCACCCCGGTTCGACCATCTCGCGCACGTTCGGAGCATTGAGCGGCGGGCTGTCGGCGGGGATCAACGCGGTCAGCAGCTTCGTTTACCGGACAACACGGCTGAAGAAGGATTCCAAGAGAGACGGCGGACATCGGGGTCTCACACACACGCTCGTCTTCGCGCTGTTCGCCGCCATCTTCACCACCGCGGTCGTGCAGAACAGCCAGAAGTGGGCGCTGCCGGTGCTGATGTTCGTGTTCGCGGGCCTCGCCGTGCGCGGGATCATGAACGACTGGAACCCCAAGCAGGACGCGTTGATGATCACCGTCGTCTCCGCGGGAGTGACGTGGGCCATGATCGCGTGGACCGCGCAGACCAACGCTTCCGCTGCGGCGTGCGGGATCGCGGTCGGCGTCGGGTGCGTGGCGCACTACGTCGGTGACGCGATCACCGAACAGGGCTGCCCGATGCTGTGGCCGATCCCGATCATGGGCAAGACGTGGTACCCGGTTGCGCCGCCGAAGATCATGCGCATGAAGACGGGTGGCGTCGTCGAGATGGCCATCGTCGGGCCGGTGGTGACGATCCTGTCGGTGTGGCTGGGCCTCGCGGCGTTGCAGGCGACCGGCGCGCTGCCGTTCCTGGACTGGGTCGACCTCCTGCCGATCTGATGTTGTTCGTCCGCCGGTCATTCGGCAGCCACCTGCGCCTCACCCGATCGGCCTAACCTCCACGGACCCCGACCCGTCGCGTGGAGGATCAGCCATGTCCGAAGTGGCCCGCAGGCGCTTCTTGCAGGGAGCGAGTGCACTGGGTGTAGCTGGCGTGTTGGGCACGGGCCGTGCGTCTGCTTCTGCCCGTTATCACTGGCTTTCCGGCGACCACCACACGCACACGCAGTACTCGTACGACGGCATGTACACCATCGAGCAGCAGATCCGCGGCGCGTTGCGGCACGGCACGGACTGGCTCGTGATCACCGACCACGGACACGCGTCGCACGAGGCGCACTCCGTTGAGGCGACCGCGGCGGACATTCGGCGCGCACAGCAGAAGTTCCCTCAACTGCTGCTGTGGCAGGGCATGGAGTGGAACGTGCCCGGCGCCGAACACGCCACTCTCTTCTTCGAGGACTGCCACGACGAAGCCGGCGTGCTGCGCGACTTCGAGCGGCAGTTCGACTGGCGGTTGAACGGCGCCGAAGCGTCCAGCCCCGCCAACGAGCGCAAGGCCCTGGACGCGATCCGGTTCCTCCAAGCCAAGATCCGCAACGGCACGATGAAGTCCGCGTTGGTGTTCGTCAACCACCCGATGCGCAACGGCCGTGTGGCGCCCTACGAGTTGCGGAACATGCGCGACCTGGCGCCCGACATCGTTGTCGGCATGGAGGGTGCGCCCGGCGCGCAGGGCGACGGCGATCCGTTGCGCGGTCCCGGCGGCTACCGCGGCGGCTACGCGAACAGCCCCGGCTCGAACTCCTACGCGCCTTATCCAGCCGAGGCGTACCGGACGTACGGCGGCTTCGACTGGATGACCGCGAAGCTCGGCGGCGTCTGGGACTCCCTGCTCGCCGAGGGCCTCGGCTGGTGGATCACGTCGAACTCCGACTCGCACTTCAACTCGCGCGACACGATCGTCCGCGTGCCGGAGCCGGGCAACCAGTTCGACCTCACCGGCAAGCACCTCGACCCGGTCGACAGCGGCCCGCCCCAGGCGTCGCCGCCCTACGTCGACTTCTTCCCCTGCGAGTTCTCCCGGACCGTCGTCGGAGCGACCAGGCGGACGCGCGGCGCCGTGATGGAGGGCCTGCGGGCAGGTCGCGCGTGGGTTTCGCACGGCGGACTGGTCGACGACCTGCAGTTCACCGCCGTCGGCACCGGTGGCCGCGAAACGATGGGCGGACGTCTGCGTGTGCGGCGCGGTTCGGACGTGACGGTGCTGGTCAAGGCGCGTCTCGCGACACGCCCGAACAGCGCGGGATTCATCCCCCGATTGCGCCGTTTGGACCTCATCAGAGGTGCGGTAACCGGACGATCATCATCTGAAACGTTGTCCACGCCACATGTGAAGGTCGAGCGGTCCTATGAGCCGCGCTGGCACTATGCGGTCTTCACGCACACGTTCCGCAACGTCCGAGAACCTTTTTACCTCCGATTGCGCGGAACCGACGGCAACCGCGGCGCGTTCGAACCGCAGGCGGACACTCCGGGAGCCGCGAACCCGTGGGAGGACCTGTGGTGCTACACCAACCCGATCTTCGTGGAGGTCAGGTGACCAGCACCTTCGTCGGTGTCGACGCCGGCTACGAAAACCGCTGGGAAGCGGAGAAGATCGCACTGGAGCTGCACGACACCCTGCTGACCACTGCCAGGACGGTCGTGGTGCACGAGGTCGACGGCCACCACGCGATGTCCTTCCTGCTCCCCGTGCCCCCGTCCGACGCGGTGGTGAACTCACTCGTCGAGCAGGGTTTCGGGGTCGCCGTGCGCGGTGCGTCCTCGGGGCGTCTGGTAGGCCCGGAGGCGCTGCGAGTAGGCGCCTCCACTGCTGCTGAGGCGCACCAATACCGCCGCGAGGGGCGCGCTCTGCGGTTCCAGGGCCAACGGTCGTTGCGCGGCCGTCACGGTGTGTCGGACATCCTCGCGTTCACGGCCATAGAGGCCGTCTTACCGCGCGGAACCCACACGGTCGACACGCGCGGGAACCTGGTCCCGTTCTTCCGCGACGGCAAGTTGGTGCTGGTCGTCGACTAGGTTCGGGGGTGTGCGTGACATCGCTGTCTTCACCGGTTCCGCCCATCCCTCCCTCGCCGCCGAGATCTGTGGTCACCTCGGTGTCGACCTGTCACCCAGCCGCCTGACCCGGTTCGCCAACGACTGCCTCGAGGTGCAGCTGCAGGCGAACTGCCGCGAGCGGGACGTGTTCCTGATCCAGCCACTGGTGCCGCCGGTGCAGGAACATCTCGTCGAACTGATGCTGATGCTGGACGCTGCCCGTGGCGCGTCCGCCGCACGCACGACGGTCGTTCTGCCGCACTACGCCTACGCGCGCTCGGACAAGAAGGACGCGCCGCGCATCTCCATCGGCGGCCGCCTGGTCGCCGACCTGATGGTCGCCGCCGGAGCCTCCCGCGTGCTGGCGATGACGTTGCACTCGCCGCAGGTGCACGGCTTCTTCTCCGTGCCGGTGGATCACCTGCACGCACTGCGCGAGCTGGCGGCGCACTTCTCTCAGCACGACCTGTCGAACACCGTTGTGGTGTCACCGGATCTGGGCAACGCCAAGGAGGCCGCGCACTTCGCCCGGATCCTCGGCGTGCCGGTCGCGGCCGGCGCCAAGCAGCGGTTCGCCGACGACAAGGTGCAGATCTCGACGGTGATCGGCGACGTGGCCGGGCGGGACGTGATCGTGCTGGACGACGAGATCGCCAAGGGGTCGACCGTCGTCGAGCTGCTGGACAAGCTGCGGGAACGCGGGGCGGGACCGATCCGGGTCGCCTGCACGCACGGGCTGTTCTCGTCCGGCGCGCTGGACCGGTTGCAGGCGTTCGACGACGTGCTGGAGATCGTCGCGACGAACACCGTGCCGATCCCGCAGGAGAAGGTCGTGCCGAAGTTGAAGGTGCTGTCGATCGCGCCGGCGTTGGCCGAGGCGATGCGGCGGATCAACGTCGGGGAATCGGTGTCGACCCTGTTCGAGGCGCCCTGACATGGGCACTCCACCGGACAAGGCTCGCCGCAAGGAGCTGCGCGACCAGTACAAGCGCGCCGAGGTCGAGGCGCGGGTCGCAGGACTGCCGCTGAGCCGCGAGCAGCTCACGGCTCTGGTGGCGTTCGTCGACGCGCTCGTGGTCGAGGAAGGCTGCGACCACACGTGGCGGCACACCGAGCGTTGGGTGAGCGCGCAGGGCCTCGCGTGGGATCCGATCGAGGACGCCCTGTGCGAACTCGGTGGCTACTGCGACTGCGAAGTGGTCATGAACTGCGACCCGGAGGACGTGTTCGGCTAGTGCCTGTATCGAAGTAGGCACCGAGCGCTTGCTGATTGGCGCGAAAAGCACGTTCGGGCCGATAGATGGCCCGAACGTGCTTTTCGCGCCAAAAAATATGCCTGAAACGCTCCGAGGTCAGAACTCAAGCTAGTCACCTGAGGTGCGCGAGAGCCCTGATCAACCGGTCCCCCACGTCGGCCGGTCCGGGCATCTTGCGCACCACGGCCCGCTGGTGCGCGAGGCCGTGCAGCCCGAGCCACAACGCCACCGCGTCGCCGTAGAGGTCGTCGCTGCCGTGCGCGATCCCGGCCTCCACGCACGCGCCGAGCACGTCGGCCAGCAGCGTGAGGGCCTCGGCGCCCAGTGACTCGAGGTCGGCGTCGGAGATCGAGGTGTCGTCCACCGACGGCGTCCACAGGCCGCCGAACATGATCCGGTAGCGCTGCGGGTGCGCCCTGGCCACGTCCAGGTAGGCGTTGCAGACCGCGAAGAGCCGTTGCCGCGGGTCGGTGCCGGCGTTCTCGTCGGCCTCGCGCAGGGTGGCGGCGAGCCTGTCCATCTCCTGCTGCACCACGGCCAGCATGATCGACGGCTGGTCGGCGAAGTGCGCGTAGATCGACGGCGCCGCGATTCCCGCCTTGCGTGCGACCGAGCGCAGCGTGACCGCGCGCTCGTCGCCGCCCTCGTCCAGCAGCGCGACTGCCGCCGCGATGATCTCTTCCCGCAGCTTCCCGCCCTCGCCCCGGCGGTTGCGCCTGCGCGGTTCCGTGTTGGTCACGGCCGTAACCATACACCTGAAAGTTTATGGGCGTTAGGTCTTGTGGTCTTAGACTTACGGCCGTTAGCTTATCTCCGTAAGCACAACGAGCCGAGGAGCCGACAGATGAACGCCACCACCACTCACGCCACCGAGATCGTCCTGCCGGGCGTCGTCGAGCCCGACGGCCTGCACGTCCGGGTTCGCGACCTGCCCGCGCCGGGTCAGGGCCAGGTCGTGCTGCGCATGGACGCCACGGGCGTCTCGTTCGCCGAGCAGCAGATGCGCCTGGGCAAGTACTTCGACCAACCGCCGTTCCCGTTCGTGCCGGGCTACGACGTGGTCGGCACGGTCGTCGCGACCGGCCCCGGCGTCGACCCGGCGATCGAGCTGCACCGGTTCGCCGCGGTCACCAAGGTCGGCGGGTGGGCGAGTCACCTGATCGTCGAGGCCGCCGACCTCGTGCCCGTGCCGGACGGGGTGGAGGCCGCCGCCGCGGAAACCGTGGTGGTCAACGGCGTCACGGCGTGGCAGATGATGCACCGCGTCGCGAAGGTCGAGCGCGGCGACACGATCGTCGTGCTGGGCGCCAACGGCGGTGTCGGGTCGACGTTGGTGCAGCTCGCTCGTCACGCCGGCATCAGGGTGATCGGCACGGCCTCCACGCGTCACCACGACGCGGTGCGCGCGCTCGGCGCGATTCCCGTCGACTACCGCGACCCGAACATGTACGACCGCATCCGTGAGATCGCGCCCGATGGTGTCGACGCGGTGTTCGACCACGTCGGCGGCGAAGGTCTGCACGAGTCGTGGCGGCTCTTGCGCCGTGGCGGTGCGTTGGTCAACTACGGGTCGGCCGCGACGAAGGACGAGCCGGGCAACGCGATGCTGCCGGTGCTGAAGCTGTTCGGACGCCTGATGCTGTGGAACCTGCTGCCCAACGGCAAGCGCGCCGGGTTCTACAACTTCTGGGCCGGCAAGCGTTTCCGCCCCGCCGCGTTCCGCGCGCGGCTGGCCGAGGACCTCTCCGCCGTGCTGCGCCTGGTCGGAGACGGTGTGCTCACGCCGCAGATCGCCGCGCGCATCCCGTTGCCGGAAGCCGCCGCCGCACTGGCGCTGGCCGAGTCGCGCACCGTGCTGGGCAAGGTCGTCATCGTCCCGGAGCCGTGAGCAGGCAGCTCATCGTCGCGGCGGCGACCGCCCTGGTCGACCGGGACCACGCCGTGACGCTGCGGGCCGTGTCTCGCGAGGCGGGCCTGCCCACGTCGTCGATCTACCCGCACTTCCCCGCTGGCTCGGCGATCCTGCTGGCGGTGTGTCACGCGGCCTTCGCCGAACTCTCCTCCGCTGTCCTGAGCGCTTCCGACGTCCACGCGGCAGGCCTCGCCTACCTGGACTTCGCCGCTCTTCACCCCAGTCGCTACCGCGTGATGTTCGGCGCCTTCGACCTCGCCGAACCGACAGTTCGGTTGTTCACCGGCCACACCGCGAACGCCCTCGCGCTCTGGCTGGGACTGCACGGTCTCGCCCACCAGCGCGCGTCGAGCCGCCGCACGCACGTGTTCTCCGCCGTCGCTCCGCGCCTGATCAACTCACTCACTTCGGAGGCTTTGTCATGATCGCCGCATATCTCGGTTTCGCGTTCGCCCACGTCTTCGGCCACGGTGCCGCGGTGCTGTCCAGGTCAGGTGCGGTGCTCATGCCGGGCTGGCTCCCGATCGGGTTGCTCGGCGGCGGTCTCCTCGCCGGCACGATCCTGGCGACGTCCGCGTCGCTGCGCATCCAGCGCAAGGCCTCTCCCGAACGGCGTCGTGCCGAGAAGCTGGTCGGCACGGCGTGGATCACCGGGTTCGTGGCGCTGGGGTTGGCGATCACCGCTCTCAGCACGGTGTTCGACGTGCCGGAGCTGCAGACCGTGCTCTGGCCGGCGGGTTCGACGATCGTGGTCGGCCTGATCTACATCGCCGAGGGAGCCGTGCGCCGCAACGCGTTGCACTACAACCTCGGCACGTGGCTGGCGTTGGTCGCAGCGGCATCGCTGTTCGTGCCAGGACCCGGCTTCTTCGGTGTGCTGGCGGTGCTGGGTGGCGGCGCCTACCTGGTGGCGGCGTTCCTGGAGCCCCGCCGCCTGGCTGACCGGTGAGCCCTCATTCACGCCGCAGAGCAGCTCACGGCCGGGCGGGCGGGTTCGGGGCCGGCGGCGACGAACCCGAACGTGGTGGTTCCCCCGGCGGGGACCACGGCGTTGTAGCCGGCGTTGGTGACGGTCACGGCGGTCGCGTTCTGGGCCAGGGTGCCGTTCCACAGGTTGCCGATGGTGTGGCCCGCAGGCGGCTGCCACGTGACTGTCCAGCCGGTGAGGCCGTTCGGGCTGGTGTTGCGCACGGTCACCTCTGCCTGGTAGCCGCCCGGCCACGAGTTGGTCACCTCGTACCGTGCGTCGCAGGCGGTCGTGGCCGTGGTCGTTGTCGTGGTGGGGTTCGTCTGGGCATTGCCGGGCCGTTCGCCCCGCACGACGGTGCCGATCACAACACCGGCGGCGACCAGGACGGCCGCACCGGCGACCATCGCGATCACCTTGCGCGGCACGTGCCGGCGCGCGGAAAGCTGCCGCGTCCCGCTCTTCGGAGGCCCAGCGGGCAGCGGCAGTCCTTCCGCGACCGCGGCGAGCAGCTTGTGGGCCTCGGCCATCGTCGGGCGTTCGGCGGCGTCCCGGCGCAGGAGGCGCAGCAGCACTTCGTTGAGCGGGCCACCCGACCGCGGCGGCTCGAACTCTGCGCGGACCACGCGTTGCAGCAGCGCATAAGGGTTCTCGTCCACACCGAACGGCGGTGTGCCCTCCAGCGCCGCGTAGAGGGTCGCGCCGAGGGAGAACACGTCGGAGGCGAACGTCGCCTCCTCGCCCGCCGCCACCTCCGGCGCCAGGAAAGCCGGCGTGCCGACGATCAGGCGGGCATCGTTCACCGTGCCCTCGCCGACCGCGCGGGCGATGCCGAAGTCGGTGATCTTCGCGATGCCGTCTTCAGCGAGCAGGACGTTGAACGTCGAGACGTCCCGGTGCACGATGCCCTCGGCGTGGGCCGCCGCCAGCGCGGCGGCGATCTGCCTGCCCACGGCCGCGACCACGCCCGGCGGCAGCGCGCCCCGTTCGGCGATCAGCGCCGCGAGGCTGCGGGAGGGCAGGTACTCCAGCACCAGGCAGGGCTTGCCGTCGTGCTCGACGACCTCGTGCACGCTGATCGCGTGCGGGTGACGCAGCCGACCTGCGACCCGGCCCTCGCGCAACATCTGCGCCACCGCTTCGGGGGACCGCCGGTCCGTGTTGAGCAGCTTGACCGCGACCACGCGGTCGAGTCGCTCGTCGCGCGCCTGCCAGACCACCCCCATGGACCCTTGTCCGATCGACGACATCAGCCGGTACCGCTCGGCGATGATCTCTCCTTGCTCCGGCACAGGCCGACGCTACTTCGCCGAGCCGATCAGTTCTAGAGTCGAACTCGCACCGTCACGCGACCTTGGTCATCACGGTGCGATGTCGCGTGCCCGGTCCGTTGTGCGCCATCGAGCTCAAGCGTGAGCGGGCCGCCTTCGCCGCTGAAGTTGCGCCACCAGGTCTTGTCGTCCGGCATCATCACAGAGATGCTCACGATGTCGCCTTTTCGTTGGTAGCTAACGGGTGTGGAGAACGTTCGGCCGGAACGCCGTCCCGTGTAGGAGGCGATGGTGATCCCCCTGCGCACGAGCTTCCCAACGAGCGGCGCGTCGCGCAGTGCGACCATCATCCTGTTGAGGCGACGCACCCACGGTCCCTTGAAGTCCATGTCTTCTAACGTAGCCTCGTAAGTGGAGACCCCCGTCCACTTGGCCGGAAGTGAGAAGAAATGACTGCCGGACCGTCTCAGATGCGTGCCGACGCGCGGGAGAACCGGGCGCGGGTGCTGGCCGTCGCGCGCGAGTTGTTCGCCGAGCGCGGGCTGGAGGTGCCGATGGCCGCGATCGCACGTCGTGCGGGCGTTGGCGTGGCGACGTTGTACCGGCGCTTCCCCACCAAAGAAGCGCTGGTGCTGGAGGCCTTCACCGAGCAGTTCGACGTGTGCCAGGCCGTGTTCGAGGAGGCGCTGATCGATCCGGACCCGTGGCGCGGGTTCTGCACGATGATCGAGAAGGTGTGCCTGCTGCAGGCCACCGACCGCGGGTTCACGGCCGCGTTCGTCGCGTCGTTCCCCGACATGCACTCCGAGGTGCGGGACCGGACGTGGCAGGGGTTCGCCGCACTGGTGCAGCGGGCGAAGGACAGCGGACAGTTGCGAGCCGACTTCTCGCCGCACGACCTGACGCTGGTACTCCTGGCCAACAGCGGTCTCGCGGGCGTGCCGGTGGAGGTGGCGGTGGCCGCGTCCCAGCGCCTGGTCGCCTACCTGCTCGAAGCGTTCCGAGCGGGCACGAGCTCGTTGCCACCGCCCGTGCCGCTCAGCTTGGACCTGGTGCTCAGTTAGCCCGGATGGGCGCCGACGGTGTCGCGGATCTGCGCACCCAGGTCGGACGAGCCCATCCGCGCGCAGTGGGCGCAGCAGAAGAACTGGCCCTCCACCTCCACGCCGTGCCCGATCACCCGGCAGTCGCAGTGCTCGCAGCGGGGCGCGAGGCGTTGGATCGCGCACTCGAAGCTGTCGAACGTGTGCACGCCGCCGCCGACGGTGCGCACCTCGAAGGCCATCCAGTACTCGTTGCCACAGACGTCACAGGTCGCCATGCGCGGAAGCCTGGGCCAGGTCAGTCGGGTCGGCAACTCGAGTCGTCGAGTTGCGCGACCAGCGTCTTCGGGGCAATCACCCGATAGGCGTCCTCCACCAGGTCCGCCACGACGTCCCAGTCGACCTCGACGTCGAGGTACACGCCGAGCCAGCCGCGGTGGCCGACGTAGGGCGGGCGGAAGTAGGTGTCCGGGGCCTGGGCGACGAGCGTCTGCTGGACGTCCGGGCCCGCCGCGCACCAGAACGCCCGCCGGTCGTCGTGGTGGTGGTCGGCGAACATCACGAAGGTCTTCTTGCCCCGGACGAACCACGTGGGCTCACCGTGGCTCAGGCGTTCCGTCACCTCTGGCAGTGCCAGGCAGAGCCGGCGCAGGTGTTCGAGTGCGTCCACCCGAACATCCTGCGCCTCTTCCGGTGGACTATCAGCCGATTCCGGAACGGATCGCGCTGATCAGCTCGCCGTTGCTCGTGTCGCCGGAGAGCTCCCAGAAGAACACGCCGCCCATGTTCTGGCCGCTCGCCCACGAGATCTTGCTGCGGACAGTGGCCGGGGTGTCGTAGCTCCACCACTGGCTGCCGCACTTGGCGTACGCGGTGCCGGCGACGGTGCCGTTGGCGGGACAACGGGTCTTGAGCACCTTGTAGTCCTCGATGCCCGCCTCGTAGGTGCCCGGTGCGGCGCCCGTCGCGGTGCCGCCGGGCGCGGACTGGGTGACGCCGGTCCAGCCGCGGCCGTAGAAACCGAGGCCCAGCAACATCTTGTTCGCCGGAATGCCCTTGCTCTTGAGCTTCTGGATCGCCGCGTCGGTGTTGAAGCCCTGCTGCGGGATGCCGGCGTAGCTGGTGAGCGGCGAGTGCGGTGCCGTCGGACCCTGGGCCGCCCACGCGCCGAAGAAGTCGTACGTCATCGGGTTGTACCAGTTCACGTACTGCGCGGCACCGGCGTAGTCGGCCTTGTCGATCTTGCCGCTGGTCGAGGCGTCGGCGGTGATCGCGGCGGTCACGAGGTTGTTGCTGCCGAAGCGGGTGCGGACGGCCTGCATCAACGTCTTGAACGAGTTGAAACCGCTGGTGTCACAGGTGAGCCCGCACGCGTTGGGGTACTCCCAGTCGATGTCGATGCCGTCGAACACGTCCGCCCAGCGCGGGTCCTCGACGAGCTTGTAGCAGGAGTCCGCGAACGCCGCCGCCGCGCTCGGGCTGCTCGCCGCCGCCGGGAAACCGCCGGACCAGGTCCAGCCGCCGAACGAGAAGAGCACCTTGAGGTTCGGGTGCAGCTTCTTCAGCTTGCGCAGCTGGTTGAAGTTGCCGCGCAACGCACCCGTGTCCCAGGTGTCCGACGTACCGTCCACAGAGGACGCTGCGTCGTAGAACTTGTCGTAGTCGGCGTAAGCGTCACCGAGGACGCAACGGCCGCCGGAGACGTTGCCGAACGCGTAGTTGATGTGCGTGAGCTTGCTGGACGAGCCGGACGTGCGGATGTTCTTGACGTGGTAATTGCGCTGGTAGACGCCCCACTGCACGAAGTAGCCGACGACGCGGTTCGTGATCGCCTGGGCTCCGGGGTCCCCAGCCGCCTGGGATGCCGGTGCCGCAAGGGTGGCTGCCGTGAAGAGGGCTGTCGCGGCCGCGATGATTCTGCGCCTGAACATGGCGGTCTCCTCGATGGGTGACGGCGCGGCGGCGCTGCTCACAAGCTAAATGGACTAGACCACTGTCGTCAATGGTGAACCGGAAACAGGGCCGGGACGTACGGGAAGGAGGAAAGGCAACAGCCAGGGAGGGTGTGGGGGTCCCAGCGCGAGGGCCCGGGGTGACGGCGAACGACGTGGTTCGCGCTCTCCGCGAACACATGTCCCCGGAGAGAGCGGGACCGGCCGGATTCGAACCGGCGTTCTCCCTCCGTGGCGGAGGGCGCGTCGACCACTGCGCTACAGGCCCCATCGCACTGCGTAGTCCCACCCTAGTCGGCGAATCGCGGGCCGTATGCCCGGCGAAAGTGTTGGACCCAATAAGGTTCATGCACCAACCTCGGACTGGACGGTGTCGTGCCAGGGATCGACTACTACGAGTTGCTCGGTGTCAGCCGGGGCGCGAGCGCCTCGGAGATCAAGTCGGCCTACCGCTCTCTCGCCAAGGTCATGCACCCGGACGCGGGTGGGACGTCCGGCAGCTTCCGCATGCTCCAGGAGGCCTACGAGACGCTGAAGGACCCGGTCCGGCGCGCCGACTACGACCGCCCGGCCGCGCCGCCGCCACCCGTCGTTCGCCCGCAGGCACGGCCGCGACCTCGCCGAACGGGCCACACGGGCCGGTTGCGCGACTTCGGCGACGACCCGAACTACATGGCACCGCGTCCCCGCGTCGACCTCGGTTCGATGGACTGGTGGAACCGCATCGACCTGGGACAGCGGGTCCGCTACGTGCCCGCGGCGGGCCTCGGTCACGCCCCGGCGGCCGCCGCCATCGGTGGGTGGTTCGTCCTGCTCCTCCCGTTGGCGATGCCGCTGTCGCCGCTGCTCCTGGCCGTCTGGCTGCCGCTCGTGGCGGGCGCCGGTTACGGGGCGTTCCGGTTGGTGCGCCGCTACATGGCCACGGCGCGGGCCGAACGGGCGTTCGCCGGGGAGTACGACGGGAACACGATTTTCGGCCGTCCGGGTGAAAACAGACGCGAACGGCTGACCGCCGGACTGTTGACCGAGTACATGACGCAGCTACCGGGAGTGCGCATCTTCCACGGCCTCGCGTGGCCGGGCTCCGTCTTCACCGACATCGACCACGCCCTGCTCTGCGGCCGCCGCCTCGTCCTGATCGAGTCGAAGTCGTGGCTGCCCGGCCACTACTACTGCGACGAGGACGGCGAGCTCTGGCGCAACGGCCACCCGTTCCGCGGCGGCGGCTCACAGCTGCTGGACGGCGTCGAGCGCTTCGCCGAGATGCTCCCCTGGCTCGAGATCCGCGGTGCCCTGATCGTCTACCCGAGCCGGGCCGGCGAGGTCACCTGCGACGACGACCTCGACTTCGAGGTGCCGCCGATGACGCCCGAACAGTTCGTCCGCGAGATCGGCGACTGGCTGGCCGACGACCCGGCCACGGTCGACCGCGAGGCCCTGCGCGTGCTGGTGCGCCAGGTCGTGTCCGAGGTCCGCGTCGCCGGCGCCTAGCCCGGCACGGGGCCCGACCTCGCCAGAAGTCGTGGCCACCCGCCCCGCGTGTCAGGATTGCCGCCATGACCCGCACGCTGCGCCTCGCGCAGAACCCCGACGCGGACGCACTCCTCGCGTCGGACATGTTCGCCCTGCTCACCGGCATGTTGCTGGACCAGCAGATCCCGATGGAGAAGGCGTTCTCCGGCCCCAAGGTCCTCGCCGACCGCATGAACGGCCTGGACGTGCACCGCATCGCCGAGGCCGACCCTGAGGCCTTCGCCACGATCATGGCCACCCCGCCCGCCGTGCACCGCTTCCCCGGTTCCATGGCCAAGCGGGTGCAGGCGCTCAGCCAGTTCGTCGTCGAGCACTACGACGGCGACGTCACGCGGATCTGGGCCGAAGGTGACGGGGCGACGGTCTTCAAGCGGCTCAAGGCGTTGCCCGGGTTCGGCGACCAGAAGGCCAAGATCTTCCTGGCCCTTTTGGGCAAACAGTTCGGCATCACGCCGGACGGCTGGCGCGAGGCCGCCGGGCACTACGGCGAGGAAGGAAGCCGACGTAGCGTCGCCGACGTCACGGACCAGAAGTCGTTGCTCGAGGTGCGCGACTTCAAGAAGGCCGCCAAGGCCGCGGCGAAGAAGTAGCCCGGAAGTTCACCGTCTGGTCCACTGGACGCACGCCGCCAGCCCGAACGAGGTGCCACCGTGCCTCGTGAGAGAAGGGGCGGTTGCGTTGCGCATCAAGGCGATCGGCGTTTTCACGGTCCTCGCGCTGGGTCTGGTGGCCAGTCCGGCGCAGGCCGCCACGACGTGGCCGGGTGACTCCGCCACGAAGTACGCGGACGGGTCCAACGTCTTCGGCAAGAACCTCAGCGGGCTCTCGTTCGAGAACGCGAACGTCGTGTGGGCGGTGAAGAACAGCCCGTCCACGCTCTACCGGCTCGTGCCGAGTGGCAGCACGTGGAAGGTCGACCAGAAGAGGTCGCTCAACTTCGCGAACGGGCAGGGCGACCCCGATGCCGAAGGGGTCGTGAGCACGCCGGACGGGCTCTTCGTCGCGGTCGAGCGCGACAACGACGACGGTGACGTGAGCACGCCGATGATCCTCAAGTACGGCACCGGCAGCAACGCGGTCGCCGAGTGGGAGCTCGGCGGCATGCCGGAGGTCGACCCCAACGACGGGCCCGAGGCCATCTCCTGGGTGCCGGACTCGTACCTCACCCAGAACGGCTTCAAGGTCGACGGCGGCAGCACGTACAACCCCGCCGACTACCCCGGCCACGGCAGCGGGCTGTTCTTCGTCGGGCTGGAGGCCACCGGCGAGGTCTACGTGTACGCCCTGCAGGGCACGAAGGCCGTGCTGCTGAGCACGTTCGACAGCGGCCAGGCGCAGGTGATGGACCTGGAGTTCGACGGCAGCAGGCTGTGGGCCCTCTGCGACAACAACTGCAGCGGACGCACCACGACGCTCGCCATCAGCAGCGGGACGTTCAAGGTCACGGCGACGTACAACCGGCCGTCGACGCTGCCGAACGTGAACCTCGAAGGTTTTGCCATCTCGCCGAACTGCGTCAACGGCAAGAAGGTCGTGTTGTGGTCGGACGACGACAACACGAACAGCCACGCACTTCGCAGCGGTTCACTGAACTGCACGGTCTGAGCCCGGATTGTCGGGGTGCGGAACTAAGCTCCCGCGCGTGACCGCACCCCACATCCCCGGCCTGACCGACCTGAGACCGTTGGGCGCAGGTGGATTCGCCACCGTCTACCGCGCCCACCAGGCACAGCTCGGCCGCGACGTCGCGGTCAAGATCGACAACCGCGTGCTCGCCGACGAGCGCGACCGGAGGAGGTTCCTCCGCGAGGCGCACGCCGCCGCCAAGTTGTCGGGGCATCCGCATGTCGTCGGGGTGCACGACGCGAACATCACCGCGCACGGCACGCCGTACATGGTCATGGAGCTGTGCACGGGCGGGTCGCTCGCCGACCAGCTCGACGCGCGCGGGCCGCTGCACCCCGAGCAGGTCCGCGACCTCGGGGTCAAGCTCGCGGACGCACTCGCCGCGGCGCACCAGGAAGGCGTGCTGCACCGGGACATCAAGCCCGGCAACATCCTCGTCGACCGCTACGGCACGCCGAAGCTCGCCGACTTCGGGCTCGCGGCGCTGCTGGACGCGCAGGGCGGCAGCACGGTCACGCGTGACGCCCTGAGCCCGAGCTACGCGCCGCCGGAAGCGTTCGCGATGGCAGAACCCACGCCACAGGCCGACGTCTACTCGCTCGCCGCCACGCTCTACACGTTGCTCGCGGGCAAGCCGCCGCGTCCGGTGCCGTGGCCGATCACGTCGTTCGACCAGCTCGGCGAGATCCTGCGCCGGCCCGTGCCCGCGGTGAACGGAGTGCCGCCGGCCCTGCACGAGACGCTCGCGAGAGCGCTGCACCCGGACGCGAACCTGCGCACGCCGAGTGCCGCGCAGTTGCGCGACGAGCTGCGCGACCCGATGCGGCAGCCCACGGTGCCGGTGACGCCGCCGACCAAGCGCAGGACGTGGCCGCTGGTCGCGGGCGCGGCAGGGCTTGTCGTCGTGATCGTCGCGGGTGTGCTCACGTGGAACTTCCTCACCAAGGAACAGGCGACCGCCCAGGGCCCTGGGCCCGCCACGACGCAGCAGGGCGGAGCCGAGGACGTCCCGCCGTTCCTCAAGAAGTGCGACAGCGGGTTCTGCGTCGACAAGTCGACCTGCTTCCGCGGCGTCACCAACATCGGCGGCATGCCGGCCACCGCCCGGAAGGTCGGCAGATGCGCGGATCTGCACTACTGGGAGTCGTTCGCCGGCGGCTGGCTCTCCGGTGAGATCCCGGCGGTCGACTCGGACGAACTGCTGGCCTCGTCCGAGGTGAAGAACGTCTGCACACCCGCGGTGATGAAAGCCAACACCCGGCCCACCGTGGACACGACCGGTTGGGAGATGACCGCCGTCGGTTTCAAGGACGGCACGCGCAACTACTTCCTCTGTCTCGGCTCCGATCCCGAGGAGGGCGAGGTCGTGAACAGTGCCTTCGGCAGTTGAACAAATCCACTTGCGACGGTCACTAACGTAGACCGACGTGCGTGTCCACGCCGATTTGATCATTGCCGGCTTTCGAAGGTACTCGACCTACCGACAAGCGATGCTGGCCGGAATGACCGCGAACGTGGTCTTCGGCCTGCTCCGCGTCTCCGTCATCGCCGCCGCGCTCAAGGCGGCAGGCGGCGAGATCGCGGACTACGACATCGCTGCCATCAACACCTACGTCTGGATCGGGCAGGGGCTGCTCGGGTTCGTCCTCCTGTGGGGCAACAACGAGCTCGCCGAGCGCGTGCGATCCGGTGACGTAGTAGTAGACCTTTATCGGCCATGGCACCTGCAGGGCGCGCTGCTCGCCCAGGACGTCGGGCGCGGCGGGTTCGCGTTCCTGACGAGGCTCGCGCCGCCGATGGCATTCGGCATGCTGCTGTTCCCCTTCCAGTTCCCGGACAACCCGGTCCGGTGGCCGCTGTTCCTGATCAGCGCCACGATCGCGCTGGTGATCAGCTTCGGGGTGCGGTTCCTGGTGGAGCTCAGCGCGTTCTGGCTGCTCGACAACCGCGGGCTGTACGGGTTCTGGAACGTCTCCTCCGGCCTGCTGTGCGGGTTGACCGTGCCCATCTCGTTCTTCCCCGAGTGGGCACGCGACGCATTGTGGGCGTCGCCGTTCCCGGCGTTGCTGCAGGCGCCGATCGACGTGTTCCTCGGGCACGGCAGCGTCGTGAAACTCCTGCTGTACCAAGTGTTCTGGGCCGCGGTGATCCTGGGGATCGGGCACGTCGCACTGCAGCGCGCGGTGCGCAAGGTGGTGGTCCAGGGTGGCTGAGTTCATCTACCCCAAGCTCATCGGCGCGAAGCTGCGCAGCCAGCTGGCCTACCGCGCCTCGTTCGCGGTCGACTTCGTGTCGCAGGTGCTGGCGCAGGGCTACGAGCTGATCGTGATTCTGGTGTTGTTCAGCCAGGTCGACGCGCTCGGCGGTTTCACCAGGGACGAAGTGCTGCTGATGTACGCGTTCGCGGGAGCGGCGTTCGGGGTCGCGGACCTCTTCGCCGGGCAGCTCGACAACCTGCCGACCTACATCCGCACCGGCAGCTTCGACGTGCTGCTGATGCGGCCGCTCGGCACGTTGCCGCAGATCATGTGCTCCGACATCAGGTTGCGCCGGATCGGGCGCATCACGAGCGCGCTCGGCGTCATGATCTACGCGCTCACCCACGTCGCGATCGACTGGACACCGGCGAAGGTCCTGCTGACGATCGCGACTCCCCTGGCGGGCACCGTCATCTACAGCTCGGTCTGGGTGGTCGCCTGCTCGATCTGCTTCTGGATCGTCGAGGGACGCGAGTTCGCCAACGCCGTCACGTACGGCAGCAACTCCTTCACGTCGTACCCGATCAACGTCTACTCGCGGCCGCTGCGGTGGGTGATGGCGTTCGTCGTGCCGGGCGCGTTCGTGGCGTACTACCCGAGCCTCGCGCTGCTCGGGAAGCAGGACCCGCTCGGCCTGCCTGGCTGGGTCGGCTGGACATCACCGCTCGTCGCGGCGCTGGCGGCGGTCGTCGCCGGGCTCGTGTGGCGGTTCGCGGTCAGGCACTACCGGGGAACGGGATCATGATCGAGGTCAGGGAGCTCCGCAGGGAGTTCAAGGTCGCCACGTCGAAAGGCCTGCGGCGCAACTACAAGACCGTCACGGCGGTCGACGACGTCTCGTTCGACGTGAAGGCCGGGGAAGCCGTCGGGTACGTCGGGCCGAACGGCGCCGGCAAGTCCACGACGATCAAGATGCTGACCGGGATCCTGGTGCCCACCAGCGGCCACATCCGGGTGAGCGGCGTTGATCCGTCGAAGCAACGACGCGATCTCGCCAAACGCATCGGCGTGGTGTTCGGCCAGCGCAGCCAGCTCTGGTGGGACCTGCCGCTGGGTGACAGCTTCGACCTCCTCAGGTCGATCTACCGGGTGAGCGCCGCCGACTACCGCAAGCGGCTCGACGAGTGCGTCGAACTCCTCGGCCTGCAGGAGCTGCTGATCACCCCGGTGCGGCAGCTCTCGCTGGGGCAACGGATGCGCGGCGAGATCACCGCCGCTCTCCTGCACGCGCCGGAGCTGCTCGTGCTCGACGAACCGACGATCGGCCTGGACCTCGAGTCCAAGGAACGGCTCAGGGAGTTCCTCGCGGACATCAACACCCGCCGCGGCACGACGCTCCTGCTCACCACGCACGACCTGGACGACATCGAACGCCTCTGCCCGCGGCTGATGGTCATCGACCACGGCCGGGTGCTCGCCGACGGGCCGCTCGCGGAGCTGCGCGCCGAGGTCACCCCCGAACGTGAGCTCGTCATCGACCTCAGGGAACCCGGACCAGCACCGGACGTCCCTGGAGTAACGGCGGTGCGCAGCGAGGCCAACGGATTGCGACACCACCTCACGTTCAGGAGAGCGGAGACGACGGCGGCTCAGCTGATCACCCAGGTGGTGCGGCAGGTGGAGGTCCACGACCTCGCCGTCGTGGAGCCCGAGATCGACGACGTGATTCGGAAGCTCTACCAACGTCAGGTCCAGCAGGATGCTCATCGGTAGAGTCATAACTGAAGGTAAACGGACACTTCGGGCAAGAGGGAGAGCGAATGCGCGTAGTTGGAACGCTGGCAGCGGCCGTCATCGCGTTGGGTGGCCTGACGGCCTGCGACACGATCCAGGGAGTCAGCCAAACTGCGGACAAGGTGAAGCTGTGCGCCGACGCGATCCAGCTGCTGGGCTTCTCACCGAGCTCGACCGACCCGCAGAAGGCGCTGGAGGAGACCAAGGCCAAGGCCACCGAGCTGGAGAAGCTCGCGTCTTCCTCGCCTGACGAGCAGGTGAAGAAGGCGCTCGACGAAGCGGCGAAGGGGATGCAGAACGTCAACTCCGCGGCGGACTGGGTGACCCAGAAGGCGGCGCTCGTCGAGAAGGTCTCCACCGCCTGCGGCGGATGAGCACTTGAGCCGTTGTCTGAAGTGCCTTGAAACGAGTTTCACGGCCTTCAGACAGCCGTCGCCTTGCGGCGGCGACGTTGGCCCACACCGGGTGATGCGGGTCTTCCCGTGGCGGTACCCGTTGCCCACACGGTGTGGGTCTGACGTGGGTTTCCATCGGGCGTGTTCACCGTCCCGGCGCAACTCGCCGTGGACGTGCCCTCCGCTGTCCTGCCGACGAGTCCGGCGAGGCAGCGGGCTGCGTTGAGGTTGCGGTCGAGCACGGTAGGACACGGTGGCCGACCGGATCTGAGCGGTGCCACGCTCGACGTGGCGGGCGAGTTTGCGGGTGGACTCGTGCGTGCGCACCAGGCCGACGCGCGGCAGCTTCACGTGCCGCCGATCACCGTCTGACAGGCCGAACGCGCCGGTGGTGAACCGGCACGGCAGTCCCGCCAGTTCGTCAGCGCCGTAGCGAGGTTGGCCAGACCGGACGAGTACGCCTCCTTGGAGTTCTCCGCCCACCACAGCCTGCTGCCCTGCGGTCGGATCGAGCGCAAACCGGTACGCCTGGATCACCGTGACCATCTCGCCGTCACGGTAGCGAACAACACCGACAGGCAATTGAGCCCTGTTGCGCACCTCCGGTGTCGGCCTAGGCTTTACGGCGTCCACTGCGCCATGCCTCACGCCGCACACCGGAGGTGTTGCAGCACCATGCAAGCAACAGTTGGTGACAGGCTCCACGTCCACAGCCGCTCCGTCGGACTCGAGGAGCGACTGGGCGAGATCCTCGAAGTGCGCGGGACCGACGGCCAGCCGCCGTACCTGGTCCGCTTCAACGACGGCCACGAGGGCCTCGTCTTCCCCGGACCCGACTGCATCGTCGAGCCGCGGGGCGAGATCTAACCGAGCACCGTCGCGATCAGCTCCTCGGCCAGCTGAGGAGTCGCTGCCGCCACGCCTGACCACCGGTGGGTCAGGTCGGGCTCGAACGTGAACGGACGCCCGCGCAGGTCGACCAGCACCCCACCCGCGGCGGGCACGGTGACCAGGGCCGTTGCGAGGTCCATGATCCGGTGCGTGTCGCTGCCCGGATCGATGAAGGCGTCGACGGTGCCCTCTGCGACGAGCATGGTCTCCAGGCAGGTCGTGCACAGCACCCGGATGCGGTCGGCGCGGTTCGCGATGCGCAGCCACGCGTCCTGCGTGCCGGTCTTCGGGCGCATCAAACACACGGCCGCGCCGTCCAACGACGTGCGTCCTGTCGTGCGGAACGACGTCGGCACTCCTGCGCGCGCGTGCCACGCACGGCCCGTGTCGAACCACGTCGTGAGGGCTTCTTTAGCCGTGCCGTCTTCCACGAGCGCGCCGGCGAAGCACGAGAGAGGAACGCCGAACGCGGCGTTCGCGGACCCGTCGACCGGGTCGATGACGAGGGTGATCGAGGAGCCGTTGTCGACGAACCCGGCTTCCTCGGAGAGCAGGTTCACGCGATTGCGGTGGATGGACTCCAACACCGCGTCCTCGACGATGCGATCAACGCGCATCGTCGGTGTTCCGTCCGCGCCGTCCGCCACTTCTTCGCGGAGCTCGATGCGCGTGTGCAGAGATCGGGCGCGTCCGTACGCCGCTGACGCCGCGCGGGCGGCGTCAGCGAGCGCAGGATGCACGTCTTCGGAGAGCTGTGGCTGGGGAACGTCCCATGGAATCCGCACGTTCCCCACATTGCCACGTCTCAGATCAGGCCGAGGCCCTTCACCGCGTCGCGCTCCTCGACCAGCTCGGCCACGGAGGCGTCGATGCGGGCGCGGGAGAACTCGTCGATCTCCAGGCCCTGGATGATCTCGTACGAACCACCGGAACACTTGACCGGGAACGACGAGATGATGCCCTCGGGCACGCCGTACGAGCCGTCCGACGGGATGGCCATCGAGGTCCACTCGGTGCCGTTGACCCAGTCGTAGATGTGGTCGATGGCGGCGTTCGCGGCCGAAGCGGCCGAAGACGCGCCACGGGCCTCGATGATCGCCGCACCGCGCTTCGCGACGGTCGGGATGAAGTCGTTCTCCAGCCACGCCTGGTCGTTCACGGCCTCGGCGGCGGTCTTGTCGCCGACCTTGGCGTGGAACAGGTCCGGGTACTGGGTGGCCGAGTGGTTGCCCCAGATCGTCATGTTCTGGATGTCGGTGACCGCGACGCCCAGCTTCTTGGCGAGCTGCGACAGGGCGCGGTTGTGGTCCAGGCGCGTCATCGCGGTGAAGCGCTCGCGCGGGACGTCCGGCGCGTGCTGCTGGGCGATGAGGGCGTTGGTGTTGGCCGGGTTGCCGACCACGAGGACCTTGACGTCGTCCGCGGCGCCGGCGTTGATCGCCTCGCCCTGCGGCTTGAAGATGCCGCCGTTGGCCTCGAGCAGGTCGCCGCGCTCCATGCCCTTGGTGCGGGGGCGGGCGCCGACGAGCAGGGCCACGTTCACGCCGTCGAACGCGGTCTTCGCGTCGTCGGTGATCGTGATGCCCTTCAGCAGCGGGAAGGCGCAGTCGTCGAGCTCCATCGCGGTGCCCTCGGCGGCCTTCAGCGCCGGGGTGATCTCCAGCAGACGCAGGTTGACCGGGGTGTCCGGGCCCAGCAGGTGGCCGGAAGCGATGCGGAAGAGCAGTGCGTAGCCGATCTGGCCGGCTGCACCGGTGACAGTGACGTTCACGGGCGTGCGGGTCATGAGCCTTCCCGAATGACGGTCCTCGTTGACGTCGGGCAGGTCGCCCGGCGACCCGCACGTTACCAACACGTGGCCAATGCGAGAGTGTGAGAGTGGACATCCCCGACGAAGAGATCGGCGAGGACTACGCCGACGCCAACCTCCCCGGTCAGCACTGGGAGAAGCGGTCTTTCACCGACTGCGACTTCACCGAAGCCGATCTTCGCGAGCTCGTCACGAGCGGGTGCACGTTCACCCGGTGCGACTTCACCCGGACGGACCTCGGCGAGTCGAGGCACCACGCGACGGCGTTCCGGCAGTGCACCTTCGACCGCACGGTGCTGACGCGTTCCTCGTTCACCTCGTGCAGCCTCATGGGCTCGAACTTCGTCGACTGCGTGCTGCGGCCGATCACCTTCACGGAGGTGGACTTCACGCTCGCGTCGTTCGTGAAGGCGCCGCTGCACGACCTGAAGCTGGGCGGGCAGCGGTTCCGCGAGACGAACCTCAGCGAGGCGGATCTGCGCAACACCGACCTGAGCGCGGCCGACCTGATGGGCGCGCGGCTGCTCGACACCAAACTGGACGGCGCGGACCTGCGCGGGGCGAAGATCGACGCGAACGGGCTGCGGCAGGCCAAGCTCGCCGGAGCCCTGATCGACATCGAGACGGCGATCGCGTTCGCCGCGGCCTACGGACTAGTTGTCAGCTGATCTGTTTGG